>JBMHCO010000194.1:0-12493 GCA_049889895.1 Rubripirellula sp. | reverse complement strand
TAGCGAACAGATCCGCACCCCGCCGGTCACTGACGCAATCCGCTTTTTAGCGGACCTACCCGAAATACGAATAAGGCTGTCGGAAATACAGCGTGGTATTGCGATCGGCCGTAACATGGTCACAGAAGGCCGAGACCAAGGCACCGAAGTATTCTCGGATGCCGCATGCAAAATCTTCCTCACCGCCTCACCAGAGGAACGAGCAAAGCGTCGCCACCAACAACTCTCCGAGATGGGTCGTCCACTGCCATTAGAGGACATCCTGAAGGCACAAAACCAAAGGGACGAGGAAGATCGACTTCGGCCGATGGGAGCACTCCGACCCGCCGAAGATGCGACCGTGATCGATAGCGATGGCATGACCACCGAAGAGGTGCTGGAAAAAGTACTTTGTGTGGTTCGAGAAACTCAAAAGAGTGATTCAGAAAATTGACTGACGCTCTGTAGAGCCCAATTCAATATTGATTCAAACAAGCTGCCGGTACCAATCGCATCCCAATATTCTGGAAGCGCAAGCATCATCAACGATGCGATGAGCAAGGTCGCAAACAGCGGCAAGGCCATGATTGAGTCCAACGGGTTCAAGAGCTGCTTGGAAAGTCGACGAGCACTTCGGATACGAGTTGGCTTCGTCACATCCCGCTCCATCGCGAGCCGCACTCGTAATCTGCCATCACCGAGGTATGTCACCTGCTCAGGCTTCACCTCGAATGAAGCTCCCTGATACTCTAGCACCAACAACTTGCGTGCAATCAGGCGATCTTCCCACTCTGCGGATAAAGTGACCGAGAATCCGTTGATCGCTACCTCCGAAACGATCACCGCCGTCGTTTTCCATCGACTCCAGGTTATCCGCCCCGCACTTTCCGAAGCCGCCACTGGGAACCGGTAAAAACCTGTTCCTTCTGATTGGCTGGTCGGTACGGTTGAAGGAACACTCATGGCGAATCCATTAGCAGGAATGACAACACCCAATTATCGTTTACGTCGCCGTTAGCAGGTCGCCGGCCTTCGGAAAGAAAATGATCAATCCGATTACATACCTGTGTGGGCGTAATGATTATGGCGGATCTGACACCTCGCAAAGACAGCCAACAATCTCGAATGACCGCTGCGATGACACAGTCGCCAAACCGGAAATCCTTGCAGTCCCTATACGGAAATCGAGTTTGGCATCGAACCAACCCATAACATTGAGTACAACGAGTTGTCATCGAGACTCAACCTTAACCGACCGCTACAACGCCCTGAGTAGATTCCATGACACAAGTCAAATTGGATTCCAAAGTCAAACGGCGATTAACCCAGCGCCCCGACAACGAAGGGGTCAGAGCGTCGCTTTACGACATTATTTTCGAAGCCGATACGGGTGCAGGCCGTTGGTTTGATATTGGCTTGCTAATCGCTATTCTGGCAAGCATCAGCGTGGTTTCACTCGAAACCGTACCGGCTTATCAACAAATGGGCCGACTGATGTCTTTTTTCGACATCGCCGAATGGATCCTTACCCTGCTGTTCACGGTCGAATACTTCCTGCGTCTATCATGCGTCCGGCATCCGATTAAATATGCATTTAGCTTCTGGGGAATCATCGATCTATTGAGCGTGCTGCCGAACTATCTCACTTTGATGATTGGCACTTCAACAAGATCCTTTGTCATCCTACGAAGCGTTCGATTGCTGCGTGTGTTTCGAGTGCTGAAACTATGGCGGATGATGAATGAGGCCGACGAACTATCGGCGGCTGTCTGGGCAGCAAGAAACAAGATCATCGTATTTTTAGCCGTTGTTCTCGTTGCGGTCACCATCAGCGGAACACTCATGTTCCACATCGAAAACATGATGGCCAACAGTCACGGACAGCAGAGTGATTTCACCTCAATTCCCCAAGCGATGTACTGGGCGATTGTGACCATGACGACCGTCGGCTACGGAGATGTTGTGCCGCTCTCTTCGGCGGGTAAAGTCATTTCGGCAATCCTAATCCTGCTCGGCTATAGTCTCATCATTGTTCCTTCCACTTTTGTTAGTGCAGAGATCATGCACCGACGGCGTGAACCCGACAGTGCAAGATGTCACCAATGTGATGCAGAAGAACATCAAGCCGATGCAACGTACTGCTACCGATGTGGAACGCGTTTGGATGGTGGCTCACGCAATGTGTAAGCTAGGAAAGATCCGAAACTCACGGTATCTAAAACGTTCGTGCTTGCCTAATTCAAAACCGCAAATCGGGCCTAGGCTCAGTCGTAGTCGAGAACCGATTCAATGCGATAACCTTCGAGCTTAGCATCGCCTCCCAATGCTTTGAGGTGAATTAAGAAGACGCAGCCAACCACTTCCGCGCCACACATCTCAATCAACTTACAGCACGCTTGCACCGTGCCTCCGGTGGCAAGAAGGTCATCAACAATGAGAACTCGCTGACCTGGTTTAAACGCATCGGTATGAATCTGCAGCTCATCCTGTCCGTACTCCAAGTCGTAGCTATGTGAATGAACCTGATAAGGTAATTTCCCCGGCTTACGAACCGGTGCAAAACCAGCCCCGAGTCTCAAAGCGAGCGGCGTCCCAAAAATAAATCCTCTAGCCTCAGCTGCTGCCACCACGTCAATCTTTTCATTCAGGAAAGGTTCCGCCATCGCGTCAACTGCAGCTTCGAAAGCGGCGTGATCAGCCAAAAGTGGAGTGATATCGCGAAAAAGAATCCCGGGCTTGGGGTAATCAGGTATGTCGCGAATGCATTGACTGAGCTGAACCATCGATCACCACCAATTGGAGAAGAAAGGGAAGAGGAAGAAACTGGACGGGCAATCAGCCCTATCAATCCTAAGTCATCATTCACCCGATATTGTAAACCTACACAGCCCCCACTAAACAGCGGACGAGTTTAGGGAAGACTAAAACCAGAAAAGGGCATGGTTTCTTTTCAACTCGAAGTAATGACGGTACGATGACCGCCATGAAATTCACAAAAATGCACGGTGCCGGAAACGATTACCTTTACGTTGATTGTTTCTCGCAAGAAATCCCCTCCAATGCGGCTGAAATCGCTCAGCAAGTGTCCCATCGTCACTTCGGTGTCGGTGGTGACGGCATTATTTTCATCTGCCGCAGTGAGATTGCGGATGTGCGAATGCAGATGCACAACGCAGATGGCAGTCAGGCTGAGATGTGCGGCAACGGCATCCGCTGCCTCGCCAAGTATGCCTATGACCACGGTCTGGCAAAGAAAAAGGAGATGAGGGTCGAGACTGGAGCGGGTGTCCTGAGTCTTAGCCTCCATGTCAACCAACTCGATCTCGTCGAAGAGGTCACCGTCGACATGGGTCGACCTATCCTTGAGGCATCAAAGGTTCCGACGACATTGCTGGAAACGGGTTCCGTGATTAATCATGCAGTGGAATTCGCGGGTCACAAATTTGAAGCGACCTGCGTCTCCATGGGCAATCCGCACTGTGTGATTTTTGTCCCAAAAGCAACAGACGACCTCGTCCTTGGCGTTGGCCCAATCATTGAATCAGATCCAAGATTCCCGAATCGCATCAATGTTGAATTTGTTGAAGTGATCTCAGGAACCGAAGTTCGACAGAGAACTTGGGAACGAGGTTCGGGAGAGACATGGGCCTGCGGGACCGGTGCTTCGGCCGTTTGCGTTGCGGGTGTTTTAACGGGGCGTACCGAGCGTAAAATCCGCAATCACCTGCTTGGTGGCGACCTTGTGCTCCACTGGGATGAGACGACTGATCACGTCATGATGACCGGCGGTGCTGTCGAAGTCTTTCAGGGTGATTGGCCGCTCGATACAGACTGCTAACACGAGTGCCCTTTAGAAAGAACACTCTAACTAGCGGACCCGCGAATAGCGTCCCCATCAACAGCGAGCCGAACGAAACGATGAGCGAGACGGAAGGCAACTCAATATCGGTCAGTGAGTTAACTGGACACATCAAAGCAATTCTGGAAGGTACCTTTCCCTCCATCTGGGTTTCGGGAGAGATCTCGGATGTCGTCAGGCCAAGAAGTGGTCATGTCTACTTCACCCTAAAAGACGCACAGTCGCAGATCCGCGGAGTCATGTGGCGGAGCGCGGCTGCTCGCCTCAAAGAGCCGCTCAAGGATGGACAGAGCGTGCAATGTTTTGGTGATGTAGAGGTCTATGCACCCCGTGGAACCTACCAACTGGTTGTCCGAAAAGTTCAAACTCAAGGAGTCGGTGGACTACAAGCTGCCTTCCAAAGGCTGCAAGCCAAACTCAACGAAGAGGGTTTGTTTGACGCTGAAAGAAAAAAGCCTCTTCCCTCCTTTCCTCGACGCATCGGTGTCATCACCAGCCCCAGCGGTGCGGCGATCCAAGACTTTCTCAAGGCAGCTTCACACCGGTGGCGCGGTACCGAAATCGTCATTATTCCGTCGTTGGTACAAGGCAACGAAGCCGTTGAACGAATTGTTCGTGCAATCCAATCAGCACACAACTACCGCCCAAAACTCGACGCACTTGTGCTTGCAAGAGGCGGCGGAAGTCTTGAAGATCTCTGGTGCTTCAACGATGAGGCGGTCGTCCGTGCGGTTGCCGCATGCACGATCCCTACCGTCTCAGCGATCGGTCATGAAATCGATGTCACTCTCTGTGATCTGGCCGCTGACGTTCGTGCACTGACTCCCACTGATGGTGCCACTAAGGTGCTACCCAACGGCGACTCGCTCAGAAGGAATGTCCAAAATCTCGGACAACGGATGCGCCGCCAAGCCACCCAAATGCTTGAGAGCCGACGGATTCGACTTGAGTCGATTGCAACCCGCACCGTCCTCAAACGACCACACGATATTGTTCACGATAGGTCGCGGGTCTTGGACGACTTAGATGCCAGAGCGAGGAGGGCTATATTTGCGAAGATCAAATTGGGACGGGCTCAACTTGCCTCCTCGGCGGCAGCCCTGTCAGCCCTATCGCCGCTCCAAGTGCTTACTCGCGGCTACAGCGTCACTCTGACCGACGCCGGCAAAGCGATCCAAGACGTTTCCCAGGTGCAACCCGGACAAGCAATCCGGACCAGATTACACCGAGGCGAAATCTGGTCCGTCATTGAGCGTCTAGAAAAAGAGAGGGACTAAATCGTCTCAGCCGGCTCAACGTAAAGTGGACGAACTATTTCCAAGTGTAAACTTTGAGCGCGTTCAAGTCCCTGACGATGATCTTATCACCCTGAATCGCCAAGTGAGCCCACGAGTTGTCAGCGACTTTCGCTTCGTCCTTCAGTTCATATTCTGCTGAATTCGGAGCGATGAGCCTCAAGTCACCCTTGTCACTTAAAGCGAGGATGTCTTTTCCATTGGAGGCCATGCTCCAATAGTCACCCACCGGCGAAGTCGTCCAATTCGCCTCCCCTGTCTCGGGGTTCAGACTTGTGAAACGCTTGTTTTTCAAATGCATATAGATTTGACCATCCACCACGATGGGTGAAGACATGTATGCTTGCGTCTTCTGGTTCCACAATTCTTTGACGCTCCAAGTACCCGAATCATCTCGTCCAATCTCGAATAGTTGAGCGCGACCGCTGTGGGCAGAAGTGAAAACCTTATCTCCCATTACCAACGGCGTCAGAATATTCATGCCTCGGAATGACTCAATCGGCTCTTTCCACAACACACTGCCGGTTTCGAGATCCACACCGCATAGTTCCATCCGAGTGGCAACCACCATCTGCTTCACTCCTGCAAGTTCAGCAATCACAGGACTTGAAAACGCTCCACTGCTCATCATTCCTGCCGCGTTCTCCAGCGTCTTCCATATTTGACTTCCATCCTCTAGCGACAGTTTGCACACCGCACCACCGTTTTGAATGTAAACCGCACCATCGTCAACCAACGGGGAACAAACTGCTCCGAATGCGGGAAGCGGAGTCCCATGATCTTTTGAAAAATCAACCTTCCAAAGCTCGGTGCCATCGGCTGGGTTCAAACAAACCAAATGGTCTCGCATCCCCAAAACGAGAAGCTTGCCTTCGGCACACACGGGCGTCGAGCGAATCCAATCGCCGTTTGATGCCGCAAAGAAGGGCACGGACATCGAACCTTCCCACTGAACGGACCAAGCCTGCTCACCGCTTGAAAGATCATACGCGGTGACTCGCTCGTATTTCTTGTCGATCGTCTCGGTGGTGAAGACGAGACCATCATGGATGACTGGACCGCTGTAGCTGGGTGACAGTGGCTTCTCCCAAGTCAGATTAAGCTTCCCTGCAAGCTGCTGTGGCCAAGTACCACTCGAGACGATTCCGTCTCGCATCGGCCCTCTCCACTGATTCCAGTCTGCCCCATCAACACCCGGAGCAGCGACCGTAAAACTTAGTAAAAAAGCCAGGTAAAGAGATGATTTGACCGCTGCTGAACGCTTCATAGTGTGCTCCGTGAATAGATTTGTACACTGCTACGTTAGACCAGTGACAAGCCCCAACTATTGGCACGGAAATGGCCTTCAGCCGATCCCACTAAGCCGGTTGCCGCCTCCGCCGCAAAGCTTTTGAAGCATCAGTGATGGGAAACGCGTGTTCCAACTCAGTGCGATGCTTACGGAACCACGAAGCGACAAGGGACAAAGTGTATGGGTAGAGACCGTGACCACGCTCTAGCTGCTTTTCGGTCATCGCCCTCCATTCTCTAAGCTTTGCTTCCAATTCGGCACTGACTTCGTTTGAGCGCGGAGCAGCAACCGCATCAGCGATCTCTCCGCTATGAATCAAATACCAAATCCCGCATCCATCGTAACCGGGCACAGCATAAATGAAGGTAAACCTTCGCCGCGCACTGGAGAGCAGTTTGAGTTTCCGCTCGACGTACTCAAGGCTTTTCACGGTTTGATGCGCTCGTCCCGCCAATTCATATTGGTGGTTTTCCATTGCACGGCTGAACTGTTCACGCATCATCGCCAACGGTTCATCATTAAAGCCATCAAGGAAACTCTCTGCCGCACTCACCTGAGCATCATATTCAGCGCGTGTGCATCCGGCCGCGCAAGGGCCAGAGCAAGTCCCTACTTCAAACCGTAGGCATCCCGGTCGATGCTCCATGGAAAACAATTCCAGTTGTTCAGCAAAATGAAAGACCTGCTTTTGCCCGCAGTCTCGCAATTGGAATACTTTATTGAGAGAATCCACGGCTCGCTTCATCCGCCCAGCACCGTGAAACGGGCCCTCAACCGCCACACAGTCTGCCGGTGGCTCAGCAGATAAAAAGAAGGTTGACGGTGTACGCCCCAAACAGAGGTAAACCGGTCGTTGGCGTTTTGGGACACCCTGCACGTTCCATCGCGGGCTGAAACGCCGAATCAGCTGCTGCTCTCGAACCAAAGCGGCAAAATCACTGGGCTGCGTCTCCCAAATGATCGCACGCGTATTCTCAATGATCCGTCCACCTTTTTCGTCTGCATTCGAATCCGCAAAGTAGCTGCCGAGCCGGGAACGAAGCGATTTACTTTTTCCCACATAAATCAGCCTCCCGTGCCGATCCAGCATTCCATAAACGCCAGGAACGCGTGGGCAAGATTGCGACACTCGCTGACGAAGTTGCTTTTTCGAATTCGCACCAATCAGATCAGTCGGGCGTGCTGCGTGCGGATTGAACGGATTCGTCCCAAAGCAAAGCTCAGGTGAATCTCGAATCATAACGCCCATGCGGACCATCCTTGCGTCCGGGTTGAAAGCCGCGAAGCTCATCCACGATTCGCGACGCGCAACTCATTACCAAAATCAATCTCTCTGAGCGTCACCGAAACGCTCCGATCCCTATTATGCCCTATCTCGCTGGGCATCGCAGCGCTTTCTCAAACATCAATTAAAGGATCAATCTTGGCCGCGACAATGAAGTCGTTTTCGCTAAGCCCGCCAATGGCGTGCGTCGTTAGGACGACCGCCAGGTGACGATAGCCCGTCAAATGTAAATCCGGGTGATGCTGCTCCTGCTCCGCAAGCTCCGCAATTTGATTTACAAGCTCAATCGCAGCAGGGAAATGCCTGCAATTTACTGAGCGTGCGATCGACTTTCCATCACCGCTGAGCGACCACCCCGATAAACCGGATAGTAAACCGCTAGCCTGCTCAGCAGTCAGAGGTTCAACACCGCCCTCACAAGGAAGGCACTTCTTGGTTCGCAGTATTTCCGTGGTGCTGTCAGCGTTTTCTGAGTTCACAAAGATCTCCCAATCATGGACTTCCGATTTCGACCTATTCACATTTCTCGATCAGTGACTTTTAGCCTTTAAAGCATCACTTCACACTTCAGCATCTAGCCACCAAGACCCGATCACTTCAGCCTCACCGCCCGATTTGGTCGGCAAGGTCATCTGCACCGTAGATCGAACGAAGCGACTCAATGATCCCTACGCCGGAAACGCTGACAGCTCTAGCCTGTTGATCGGTATAAAGGTAATCACTGGTCAGACTTTGGATGTTACCGTCAAAGATCAAACCAACTAGCTCGCCGTTTCGATCAACCACGGGGGAACCGCTGTTACCGCCGATAATGTCAGCCGTACATACAAAGTTCAACTGAGTCGAAAGGTTCACTTTCTCCTGAGCATCCATCCAAGACTTTGGCAAATCGAAATCGTCTTGACCTTGATGAGCATCACTGTGCCGGTAGGCTCCTGAAAAATCAGTTGTAGGCTGAATCTGCTTGCCGTCTTCCACATAACCACTCACCACACCAAAAGCGAGTCTGAGAGTGAACGTTGCATCGGGGTAACCGCCGGTGCCACGAACTTGATTCGTTCCCTTGGTCACCAATGCGTAAGCTTGCCGTTCAGTCTCTGCGACCTCTTCGTTAGCAGCTCGTAGACGCCGGTATTCGTCCTCCAACTGCAAAGCCAAGCGAATCATTGGATCCGCGCTTTCGCTGATTGCTTGCTGCCCGCCATCAAGCACTTTCTGGCGATTTTCAACTGGCAGCAATTCGGTTTGGTTGACGAGGAATGCGGCCAGCTGTCGAGGACTTTTTCCATCAAGGACTCGCTGGACCAATTCGTCGTCGGCACCTCTCTTTTCTACCCATAACGAAATTTCATCTGCAAGCTTCACTTGCTCGAGATCCTCGTAGATCGGTGCTGTACTTAGAAGCGATCGAAGAAGGGAGTCGCGTGACGCTTCGGTAAACCCACTCAGACGATCCTCGATCGGCTTTTGATCCTCCGCCGCAATCAGCACCAGATCCATGGCGATCTGAAAGAGACTGCTGCGAAAACTGACAGACTGCCCGAGCAACTTACGTTTTTCAACCTGAGCCTCCCGAACACGCCCCCAAGCCGCAACCAGTTCACGCCCCTGCTCGCTACCTTCGAGTGACTTAACAATTGCATTCTCTTGCTTGACTTTGGTGACAAAGGTTTCAGGATTCTGCAATCCACCAAGCATGCCTGTGTAAGCCTTACGAGCGTTTTGGATTCCGAACAATTCATCTCTTGCCCTGCGTTGCTCCTCGGTGCCTCGAAGACCAAATTGCTGCATCAAGATTTCTTTGCGTCGTAGAAAATCCAAGACGTATGGAATGCGGTCATCGCGGAGGTATTTCAACGCGTCAACGGTGAAGATTCGCTGGGTTCTACCCGGATTACCACTGACAAAGACCAATTCCCCCTGCTCAAGTGGCTTCAGGTTCCACTTGAGATAATGTTCGAGCTTCGCAGGTTTCCCATCCTCGTAAACTCGCATGATGGTGGCATCAAGATTGTACCGTGGATACTCGAAGTTATCCGCATCACCACCAAAGAATGCCGCTGCCGTTTCTGGTGCCCACACCAAGCGAACATCGGTATATTTTTTATATCGGTACAGATGGTACTGCGCTCCACCGAACAAGGTGATGACATCACTCCGTAGTCCAGTCTCCTTGAGTGACTCTTCCTCGATTTTGGCGATCACACCTCGTCGCTGCTTGGCCGCCTCTTCGGGACTGGCTGTCGACTCCACCCCTTGATTGACGCGGCCGGTGACATTCTCAATGGAAACCAACTGGTTCAACTCGAGGTCCGGAGCCCTCAACTCATCATCGAAACGACTAGCGAGAAATCCGTCGTCGATCAGATTGCGTTCCGGTGTGCTCAATTTATGAAGCGTGTCGCTTGCCACATGATGATTGGTCAGCACGAGTCCATTGCTTGAGATGAATGAACCAGATCCACCACTGTTGAAACGCACCGAACTAAGGCGCAGGTGATCTGCCCATGCCTCATCCGCATCGAAGCCATGTCGAGCCTTTAGCAAATCAACCGGTAGGTCATTAAACAGGTACATCCCCTCATCACCGTGAGTCAAAGAGGCATCTGGTACCAGAGATAAGTTCAACATGATTAAGCAAGCCAAGAAACGTTTCATCGGTTTATTTTGATTTCAAAAAAGGAGCAAGGACGAACCGCTATCCGGTCAGGTCTGAGATGCCGCAGTCTATCCCATCAGGATATCTCGGTGGTATCACGTTCAAACAATTTCTGGCTTCCGAGACTCCCGACCTTTACCTCTCAGACATTGAAAGCAATCAGAAGCTAGCAACGCACCCTGAGTGGTCTGGTTGGATTGATAACCTTTGCCTAGACTCTTGACTCCATGAGCCGATCCGAGAGAGGGTCAAAAACGTGACTCCTTAACTGATCGAACGCAGGTAACGTGTCGAGCGATCCGATCATTTACTGATCAGGCACAGGGAAGCCGCAAGGGATTTTTAGCGGCCAATGTATGACCCCACCAAGGACGAACCGATGCCAGAGGCGACGCTTAACCACCGAGCCCCGCGAATTCTAATTTCTAGAATGAGTGCGATCGGAGACACGATCCTGACGATGCCGGTTGCCTGTGCTCTGAGACGCGAATATCCAGAGGCAAAGCTTTTTTGGGTAGTCGAGAGGAAAGCGGCACCGATGATTCGCAACCATCCAGTGGTTGACGAAATTGTGGAACTTGAGCGGGGATGGTTCACCTCGATTCGAGGAATCAAACAGACTCGTGATCGCCTTCGATCTTTTGAACCGGAGATAGCGATTGACTGCCAAGGGCTCACCAAATCTGCCTTAGCGGGCTGGTTATCGGGTGCTAAACGGCGGATTGGATACGCCGGTCGCCACGGTGGCGAGTTAACACAGTGGCTGAATAACGAACTGGTTGAACCTACCGCAACGCACATTGTTGACAGGAGTTTGGAGCTGCTCAAACCGTTGGGTATTGATGCCCCAAGCGTAGATTGGCAGATGCCCATCCCTGAAGAGGCGACTGAGTGGGCAAATCGGTGGCGTCAAAAAATCTCAGATAAGCGGTTAGCAATTCTCAACCCAGGAGCGACCGCGGATTCAAAGATGTGGGAGCCAGATCGCTTTGGACAGACCGCAGAAATCATTCGCAAACGCTACGGCTACCGAAGCGTTGCGATATGGGGTGGCTCCAAGGAGCGTTGCATGGCAGAGTGGATCGTCCGGCACTCCAATGGAGCAGCGGTCCTAGCGCCCGACACGAGCTTGCATCAACTCGCAGCACTTATTTCCACATCCGACCTATTCGTCAGCGGTGACACGGGTCCTCTACACATGGCAGTGGCACTCAGTGTACCGACCATTGGACTTTATGGTTCGACCAAACCGGGGGACAGCGGGCCCTACCGACAAATGGCGTTACAGAATGCCTACGAATCGGGAAGCCGCAGACACCGTCGTAAAGCGGACAATACAGCCATGCGGCAAATCCACGTTAGTGATGTTTGCCGCGCCATCGATCGCCTGCACCAAAATATTCAGATGAGCCCCGCTGCCTCCCGTGCAGCGTAATTGAAAAAGGGGTCAGACCCCTTTTTCGCTCTTTTATGCCGACAAGGATCCGAAAGTTTTTTGGCTTGCCAGACCGATCTTCTCCATATCTTCACGACAACAATCCCGTCCTGAGGGTACAACATAGGCGTACCCTTCTTTTTTCTGAAAACCGATGCCAAGCGAAAGATCCAGTAAGCGAGGAAACGCAACGGAAGAGGATGGATTGCTAGTCGCGTTACGAGGCATCGGTTGGCTGGTGTTTGTATCGGTACTGCTGACCGTGCTCGACTTTTCATCCTCGACGCTGGTTGGCGTCAACGTTGTCCTCGGTGCGATCGTTGGACACCGAGCTTACAGAGCTTTTCTCGCTCAGCAACAACGACTGGATGACTTTCGCCGAAAGCATCTGGGGGAACTCCAAGAATGGCAAGATCGTTGGCAGCGACTTCACCGTGAGACTCAGGATGCGACTTCGGCGCTTGTCCGAATGCGTGACGGCGTCATCATGCTTGGTGAGAGCAATCAGATTTTGTTGATGAACCCTGCCGCCAAACGCCTTTTGGGTATCTCAGAATCAATTAACACGGCGGATCGATCATTCGGCGAAACCGTTCGCCAACCTGAACTCAATCGAGCGATCAGGGCTGCCTATTCCGGCGATGGTTCGCAGAAACTAAAGCTGGAAATACAGGACGGGGAAACCACTCG
>JBMHCO010000193.1:0-5910 GCA_049889895.1 Rubripirellula sp. | reverse complement strand
AATGTCGCGAGTTCCAAGGTCAGTGATGATCTCGCCCATCGCGATCGTGTTTGCAAGGCCATCAAGGATGTCACGGAACTTGGTTCCACGACGAGTCTCGAAGACACCTCGGCTCACCGATCGGTGTGCTCGCGCGTTCCAGGCTGGACCGTCAGTGAGATTTCCTCGCTTCAGGGAGTTGTGCCACGGACTGGTCGCATCACCCTTGCACACTGCGTAGTTGGTACGGCCGAGAGCAGGGAGGCCAACACCTGGATCGCTTGGGCAGCGAAGGGTTGGGATCTCGGTCGCCCATGGAACATATCCGGGGTTTCGCGAATAGTTACGAGGGTTGGGGCCCATCGCTGGCCAACGATTTGGATTTTGCAAACCAGTGTTTCCGGGAGGCGCCGCTCCGGTCACGGTTTCCGTTGAAGGGTTCGAAATTTTTTCCCAAAGTGCTTGCTGCTCGATAAACGGGGTCAGGCCAACCAACGCACTGAGGCATTCGTGGCTTGAATCGTTACCCTGCTGCCACCAGTTGTTATTGGAGATAGCACCAATAGCGGTACCAGTTCCGTGAATTGGTAGCTGCTTGTAAGCAGCGTGATAGTTGTGCAACGCCAAGCCGATCTGCTTGAAGTTATTACTGCAACTCATACGACGTGCTGCTTCTCGTGCAGCTTGAACGGCAGGCAGCAATAGCCCCACCAAAATGCCAATAATGGCAATCACAACCAACAATTCCACAAGCGTGAAACCGCTGGATGCTCGTTTAGACTGTCTCATTCAGAAACTCCGAACACGAAAAAATAGAAAAGGAAAAGACCTAACTTACTTTCCTAAAATACCAGAACGCATCACGTGAAGCACGCATTGGCGTTGGTGTTTCAGTTGAAAAGTAAGAAATCACGCTATGTTTCGGGGGACATTGCGGGGGATTCTGTTTCCAACGGTTCTTAATGGAGCTTTTGCTTCCTTTACGGCTGTGTGCCACTCTGGAGCTCGTCTCGATCGTGTAGCTCTGAGGGGTGGGTTCTCGTTGCGATCCGTCGTTACTTGAGACGCTTCTCGGCACCAAAAACTTCGGCACGAAGAAGACTCTTGGGTCAGAGGAGAGGTTGGAGCAATAAAAAACTCCCAACCCTCAAGTTTAGAGGCCGGGAGTTAGCTAGTTGAACGTGTCCGACTCAATCAATGATCTCTCGTAAATCGCAGTCGATTTCTGATCGATATCTGAAGATCGGGGCTTCGACGGGCTTACTCTTGCGAGTTCATGGAGGCTTCCATCTGAGCGTTGTACTCGTCATCGCTCATGCCGTCCATTGCTTGGCCTTCATCTTCTGGTGGAGCTTCAACGACAGACGTTTCGGTACTTCCGCCGGTGCAACCGGTGAAGCTAATGCATGAGAACGCTGCGAAAAAGGAGAAAGCCATTGCAAGCTTTTTCATCGGGATACCTCGAAACTTTAAAAGGAGTAATTATTGCACACATCGAGGAACCGCTTCAACGGAATCATTCCACTGCTATTCACATGACAACGCGTGCTATCAGAGTGCCGAAGTATATCAGACCGGAGTTTGAGTTTCCATCATTGAACCGGAAGGAGAGGAGGCGATTTTAGGGGGGGATGTGGTTCGGTAGGAATGAAGTATTCCAATTCAGTGCAGGATTTCTAATGTGCGACCGACTGGCGAATGATGGGGCTTGCCTGTCCTTCAACAACCAAAAGTCGCTGATTGGTCTCAACTGCATTGAATCTTTGGGTTGTCCCGGATGGCCAATGGATCTCAACTTGATCGAGAATTGATGTCGGTCCGAGTCCGAAGTCCAGTAGTTTCTGGTCACTTGATAAGTAACCATCCCCGGCGGTTACCCATTCACACCATTGCTTACTGCCAACCGTTAGCACGACTTTTGCACCGACAGCATCTCTTTCTGAAGCCGTGCCGATCAACTCCAGTTGAAGCCAGTTGCCTGAGGCATCGGTTTGATTTGTCAGGAGAGCAAGTGGATCATCAAGGTGTGTGATAATGAAGTCGATCCGCTGGTCTTGATTGAAGTCAATTTTGGTAATGGATCGTCCGATGTGTGGTTTCTGCCAGTATTCGGACCATGATTCGGTTTGCGCTGTTTCGAACCTTCCGTCGCGATTCAGAATGACTTGTGCGGGCATTCGCAGTGCTTCACCGCGATCACGAAGATCAAAGATATGCCCATTGGTGGCGACCAGGTCGATCCATCCATTGCGATCCAAGTCAGTGGCTTTTAGTCCAAAGCCAACGTAAGGAGATGACCAGTTCGCATGTTGGTATTTGATTGCGAGATCAGTAAAGAGATGGTCACTCAACTGAAGGTAATGATGGTTGGCTTGTTGAGAGAAATTGCTGATATGAAGATCGATCAATCCGTTGTGATCAAAGTCTGCGGCGGCAACGCCCATGCAAGCGCTGAAGCCACCGTCGAAACCGGCAGCGAGACCCGATAGGTCGGCGAGATTGGTAAATTCTCCGTTAGGTTGGATTTTCAGGTAGTGGTTGGCACGACCATCGTTTGCGACAAACACTTCATTTTGACCATCATCATCAAGGTCACTGATCAGCAACCCGAGGCCTGTCCCTGGTTCGATGCCGTCACCGGCGATTAGATGTTCTCGCCATTTGCCATTGCCGAGGTTTTCATACCAACGGTCTGATGCGGCATAGAACGATAACGGGCTCGGGACAATAGCCTTGCCATCTGATCCTACTTCCGGTAATCGAAAAGCTCCGTCCATCTCAACGTAGGCAACTTCAAAAAGGTCCGGTAGGTGATCGCCGTTGAGATCAGCGATGGCGACAGAAGAGGTGAATCGATCGTCGCTTGTGCCTAATGATTGGCTCTCATCATGAAACGTTCCATCACCGTTGTTGATTAGCAGTCGGTTGGGACCCAGATTTCCTATCCACAGATCTGGGAAGCCATCTTGGTTCACATCGCCTGATGCGATCCCAGACGAGTAATGGTAGTCAGAGGTTTGCGACTCAGTGGTGATCGAGCGGAAAGATCCCGAGAGGTTGCTAAAGAGTTGGTTGGACCGTGTACTTCGGTTAGTAGGAGGTTCTCCGGATCCTTGCGCCAAGTAAATATCCGGCCAACCATCAAGTTGGTAATCGATTGCTGCTGCGCCACCACCCATAACCTCGTGCAGAGGAATCTCTGCAAGGTTGGTTTCGATATCCGTGAACCATTGAAAATCAATCCCGCTCTCCTCCGCCTGATCAACTAAGTGCAGCGCAATTGCGTCTTCGTGTTGTGACGAAACCGGCCCCCGCATTTTTCCCACAGCGGTTTGGGGTTGGCTGTTGGTATTCGTGTCTTTTTGTGTATAGCTTTGTAGTAACTCTTTTGGAATCTTGAATTGCTCGCGATCAAGATCGAGTTGCGACATTTCGAACGCCATACTGATTGCATCTGGGTTCTGGCATAGTTGTCGGAGTTGTTCGCGGTAGGCGGTGATCAGATTGATTTGAGTTTTTGTTGCACCCTGAATTTTCCAGTTAAGTGCTTCGAAGGGCCGCCCGAGTTCTAGGAGTTGGTCGACGATGGCAGGTGCCGCAGAGTTTCCAGAGAGTTGTAAAGAGGATGCCTCCTGTTTCAACTGAACGATCAGCACCGCGCGATGTCTCGCTTGCTCCGCATCTTGGCTTCTTCCCAGAGCATCAAGCGATTTTGCGAGACGGTGCGCTGAACGTTCATCGGTCGGGTCACGCAACAATGCTTCCATCAGTGCTCGCGTGGCAGCAGCGTATTCGTGTTGGTCGAGAAAGTAGGTGCCCAGTGCCGCCCAGAAATCATTGAGTTGCTGTGTTTGAGTATTGCAGGATAGGATCCATTCGGAGAATGATTCATGCTGTTGAGATTCGAAAAGTAAACGTCCCAGCAATGCAATCTCTGCCTGTTGTGATTCTGATCGGGGATAGTTGCGTAGTTGTTCGATGGCATCTTGAAGTTGGTCATTCGCGTGTAACCATCTTGCCATGCCAAGGCCGCGCTCAAAGTGTTCTTCCGGGTCGGAATTGGACGGGATAGCAAGCGGAAAGCAAAGGTTGCGTTGCAGTAGAGAGATCAAGTCGTCTCGACTCGCGAAACCCGCAGAGCAGAGTTGGTCGGCCATTCGCGAGGCTTCTTCGCGAAGACCCAATCGATTGAGAGCGGCCCAGAGTTCTCGTCTCAGAGGAAGGTTGCTTGGATACTGATTAACAACTCCGCGAAGAACCGTGAGTGCACCGGTGACTTCTTCGTACTTGTCCGACGCTTTACGAGACCGTGTTTTGAGGAATATCGTTTTGGAAAATAGCTTTGCGGCTTGCGCCAGCGTGTTAGTTCCCGTAATGTCGGAGTGGTTTGATCTGGGGACACCGATTGGTTTTGGTTTGCTCAGAATGGATTTAAGTAGTTCAACCCCTTGATCAATTCTGCCCGCGGAGACATATGCGTTTGCCGCAGCAAATTGCACCTCAGGACTATCTGGTGATTGAATAAGGGCTCGGTCTGCCGATTGGATCGCTCTGTCGATCTCCCCCGCACCAAGTGCTCGGTTGATTTGTGCTATCAGTTGCTCGGAGGAGTTGCCGGAAAAGTCTTCTGCGTTAACTCCGCCCGCAGGAATGTCTGCTGCTTGCTGGTTGGGGCTGTCGAGTTCAGGGCCGCGAAGCTCAGATTGATTCAGTCCAGAATCTTGGGACGGTTGGTTATTACAGCCAATCAGTCCGGCTAACAGCAAAAAAATTGCAACCGCAGTGGCGAGAAAACGCTTTGACAGTGGCAATTGGGGCATTTGGCAGAGGAAAAGATGGTTGGGGCAAAGCGAGATTTGGTGGTTATTTCAGTTGGTTGATCGGGAGCTTTTTACGGGAGCTCGATGCCGAGACTTCGTCACCTTCCCCATCGTAACGCAACCTATCCAGTGGTCGCAACGAAGCGAGCTTATTGCCGGCGGGCTGGGTGAAGCGTTCAATAAATGATCGGTGGCTTTTCCAATTGTCCATTCGGCTTAATTTCGTGAAGTTCTCAGGTTCTTTGGGTGGAATTGAACGCTACTCTACGCCTGCCGGGTGAGATTCTGCGCCCTTGGTATTTGTTCTTATTCATCCCATTTCTAATCGTCACGGAGGCTTCACATGAAGCTGCGTTCACGAAAGCAACACGGTTTCACGCTTGTGGAATTGTTGGTTGTGATTGCCATCATTGGCATTTTGGTAGGGCTATTGCTGCCTGCCGTTCAAGCTGCACGAGAAGCAGCACGTCGTATGAGTTGTAGCAATAACTTCAAGCAGATCGGCTTGGCGTTGCACAACTATCACGCTGCTTACAAGCAGTTACCAATTCATGGAGCCGGTACCGCTATTGGTGCTATCTCCAACAACAACTGGTGGCAGCAGGGTAACGATTCAAGTCACGAATGCCTCAGTGCGTTGGTTGGTCTGACTCCTTTTATCGAGCAACAAGCTCTTTGGGAAAAAATTTCGAACCCTTCAACGGAAACCGTGACCGGAGCGGCGCCTCCCGGAAACACTGGTTTGCAAAATCCAAATCGTTGGCCAGCGATGGGACCCAACCCTCGTAACTTCTCCGCCAACCCGGGGTATGTACCGTGGGCGACCGAGATCCCAACCCTTCGCTGCCCGAGCGATCCAGGCGTTGGTCTTCCAGCTCTCGGCCGCACCAACTACGCAGTGTGCAAGGGTGATGCGACCAGTCCGTGGCATAACAGCTACAAGACCGGTACCCTGCAGCCTGGTCCCGAGTGGAACGCGCGAGCACACCGATCGGTGAGCCGAGGTGTCTTCGAGACTCGTCGTGGAACCAAGTTCCGTGACATCCTTGATGGCCTTGCAAACACGATCGCGATGGGCGAGATCATCACTGACCTTGGAACTCGCGACATT
>JBMHCO010000192.1:0-2830 GCA_049889895.1 Rubripirellula sp. | reverse complement strand
GGCCGCTTGCTGCGACCGGTGAAGCGTACAGGTTTGAAATACCGTTGACGCGTTCAGGACCAAATTGAAGTGTTCCGGATTCAGCATTCACGCAGCGGAGGATCGCTTGGTTGGATTGATTGAAATACAGGAGGCCATCGTAGAGAAGGGCTGAGGGAACATAGGGTGTGCCGCGATCTAGAGTCCAGCGGATTTTGTCGGAACCAGAAATATCTCCACGTTCCGTTAGTGGAATGGCCATCGCCGCGTAGCCCTGATAACCACTCATGCAGATCACGTGGTCGCCTTCGACCTGGGGACACGGCGTGCAATTACCGGTAAGTCCGCTGCACTGCCAAATGACTTCGCCGGAGTCGAGGTCGTAGCTGCGAACAAAATTGCTCGCGGAGGTGATCACCTGAGTTTTACCGCTGTGTTCCAAAACAAGCGGCGTTGCCCATGCATTGCCCTCATCCCGCTCCCGTTTCCAGACCGTCTTGCCAGTGGCCGAATCGAGGACTTCGATCGAGCTCTGACCGCCGTGGTCTCGTACAATCACAAGTTTATTCTCGTGCAGGACGGGTGAGCAGCCTTCGCCTAAACTTGAGCCGACCTTAGCCTCGCCTAGGTTGCGTTCCCAGATTTTCTTCCCATCAAGGTCGTAGCAGAACAGTCCAGCAGAGCCGAACCAGCAAAACAATCGCTTGCCGTCGGTGGTCGGTGAGGCGGATGCAAAGTCGTTATCGTTGTGAGCGCCCTCGTGCGGTATTTTTTTTGTTGCGGTCTCTCGCCAGATTCGACGGCCAGTGTTTCGGTCGAAGCACATCACCAAGAATTCATGGACTGCATTGGGGCGTTTAATGTCAAAGAAGTTGGTTTTGGGCTGATCAGCGGGATCCGGAATGGATGAATCTTTCTGGTCAGTCTTTACTGCGCTCAAAATGAAAACCTTGTCTTCCCAAATGATGGGAGTTGAGGTGCCATCGCCCTCGATGGGAACTTTCCATTGGATGTTTTCGGTTTCACTCCAAGAGGTCGGCGGGTCACTCGACTCGGCAACGCCGCTATTGAGTGGGCCACGCCACTGCGCCCAGTTTTCTGCCGCAAAGCCTTGTGAGAAGGCAATGGACGTCAGGGTAATGCTAATGAGGGCGGGCAGTTTGATCGAATTAGATCGCATGTCGAATCTCTGATTTCGTGAATTCAGAATGCAAGATTTTGTGAAGGTTAAGTTTCGTGGCGGAGTGTGGTTTCTGGCGACCTGACGTCAGGACACTTCAAGGATGTCGGTTCACCAATTTGTTGATCCACCAGTGTTGGGAGCCAAGTTTACTCGTCGAGTTCTCTGGTTTTCTCTTTGAAGGCGAAGAGTTTCTTGTGCGTTCTCAGATAGATCACTCCATCCACAATTGCGGGTGTTGCGTACACGTTGTCATTCAATTCGTTGACAGCGATGACCGACTTGGAATCGTTCAGTTGAATGACTGACACACAACCATCACCTGCAAAACAATAAAGATGACCATCCGCAATCACCGGTGAAGCGTAGTGTGTCCCGCTCCCTTGGGTTCGCATGCGTTTGGTGACATCACCCGTGCCTATGTCAATGCAACTAAGTTGTCCACCGTTTTTGATCAGATAGACTGTCGGTCCCCACGCGACCGGTGAAGGTACCTCGGGTATTCCGCGTGTTGTTAGGACTCGCACGTCTTCGGCGTCGATTAGACCTTTGCTGTTTAGCGGGATAGCGAGTAGTCCGTGTGTTTCGTAGCCGTCGCGAAAGTTCTCAATTTGGTTGGTGGCGACCGTCCATTCCTCTTCTCTGATCTCACCATCACTATTCTTGTCGCAGTGCTTGAATGAGACCGGCGCACCGTTCATCGGGGCTTCGATGCCTTCTGGTCGATGAAAGATCCACAGCGAGGGGAATTCATCACGAGAGATCATTCCGTTGCCGTTGGCGTCATGGTCTGAAATGAGTTGACTGAAGGCGGGAAGAGGCGGACGGAGATCGGGTTCGCCCAGCTTATTCCAAGTTGAAACGAGAACCTCATTGCCCGAGATGATTGGAGTGCTGGTGGCAGTGGTTGCGCACTGAGCAATCCAGATTCGTTGGCCACTATTAATGTCAAAGGCTTGCACACTGCGTGCAGAATGAAAAATGACTACGTTGTCGTGAACGATTGGACAGGCAGTACATGCCATCTCGCCGGTGAACTTTTCCGTTTGCTGTACTTTCCACCGCTGGTCGCCTGTTCCCTTGTCAAAGCAGGCGATGTAATGATCAACGTAGTTGCCGCGATAGAGAATGACATTGTCCTCATGAATCACGGGGGAGGTTGCATTGCCACCAAATGACTTGGCAAGTGGCATGCGTTTTTCCCACTGGACTTGCCCGTCGTGAGTCAAGCAGATCAAGCCGTAGCAACCAAAATAGGCGATGACGTTTTGGGAATCGCAGCAGGGTGAACTGCTGGCTGGATTGAACGAGGGATGGCCTTTCTCAAGTGCTTCAACGGTGAAGGAGCGAGACCAAAGAAGATCGCCATCGTGGCGATTAAAGCACACAACACTGACTGTCGATTGATCGGAATTGAACGTCGTCAGGAAGAGGCGATTACCGTGGATGCACGGTGAGCTATGTCCGGGAGCGACATCAGTAGACCAGAGAACATTCGTTTGCGAGTCGAAATGTTTGGGGGGCGAGCCAGTTCCGATTCCCGCGGAATTCTGGCCTCGAAATTGATACCACTCCTCTGCTTCATTACGGAGCGGTTCATGGCAAAGAATTATGACTACGGCCAACATGAATCGTGGAGTGATGCGACATCGTTTGATTGCGAAACTTTCG
>JBMHCO010000191.1:0-10281 GCA_049889895.1 Rubripirellula sp. | reverse complement strand
ATCCGGTTGGTGTTTTGAATCGATGTTTTGGAAAAGTTCGTCGAGATAATCGCGATACTTGGGTTCGGTGCGTTTTTGATGCGCGAGGCCTCGCAAGTATGAGACTTGATCTGCTCGGTAATCTCCCGCCGAAGCGGGCATGCCGGTTCGTTCGTCCCATTCAAGCATATCAGCTGAAGAATGAAGTAAGGCGGCTTGCTGCGCGTTCTGGCGAACGTACTGAAATGCTTGGCTGTCGGTCATGGTGTCTTAATAACAGTTGAGTGTTTTTCTGTTGATTCGACTGAAAGGATTCAGTCAGAAGAATTATTGTGGGAAGCTATTTTTAGAATCGATTAATTCAACAATCAAAATCATTCCTAGACGATCAAATGTGTTGGCTTGTCGCTAACCTGTTCCCACTCACGACGCGCTTCCCTTAGTCCATAGGTGCAAAGTTCGTATTGGTGACTTAGGCATCGAAGGACTTGCTTGCTGGGTTGCTCTCCTTCTGGTGTCATCTTTGAAGCGAGTGCGTAACAATGTTTTCCGTGCTGTGTAAGATTTCGGAGCCAGCCGGCGGTGTGAAGTCGCTTGTGTTTCTCCAAACTTTCGGGGTAAACACCTGCCCAAAATAAGGAGTAGTCCCCGATTGCCTGATACAGGTTGCGACGTTTATGGTCCCCACACTTTTCTGCTTCATTCATGAGTTGAAGAAGTTTTATCGCCGAGTAATGCGATTGGCCGTTGGGAATCGGAACCGCATCAGTTCGAATAAATTGAATGAGCAACCGGTTGAGATAATTAACTAGTTCAATGTTGGCGATTCCAATTTTTGTCAGAAACACCGATTCATTGATTCCAGTCAGGAATCGGCTCAATAATGAAGTCGAATTGAAACCTGTGGCTTGATTTGTCATCGATATCAATCTCCAAAAAGACGATCTTACTTCGTCATTTTGGCAATCGATGAAAGTTACGAATAGGTGAATGTTTGCTTTTTGCAACACTTTCGCAAAATTGGAGTTCTTACGCAGTGCAGCTGCTAATGCCTTGTTCAACGCTGGGGTTTCGTAAAAATCGTTCGTGAGTTTTTCGACGAGAAGGAAAAACTTGGATTATGCTGTTCCAAAGAAAATATTATTGCAAATGACAGTGAGTAGTAGACGTGCGACCAGCTTGTTCCTTCTTTGTGTTGTTGTGGATTACAACACTTACACTTCCAACGCAGATTCACTCCCAAAATCTTGACACGAAACCCATCAGCGGGCTCCGCGATATTCGCGCGGGTGCCTATGCGTTGACGGGGGCCACGGTCGTCGTCCGGCCCGGAGAAGTGGTTTCCCCAGCGACAGTTTTGATTTTGGATCAGCAAATCCTTGAAGTGGGAAAAGATATTGTCATTCCGGATTTCTATCAGCAGATTGACTGCACCGGAAAGCATATTTATGCCGGTTTCATTGATGCATGGAGTGAGCAAGAGGTTGGATTACCTGGGACAGCCACAAGCTACTGGAACCCAAATATCTCTCCACAAAGATCGGTTGCTGGATCAATCTCAGAATCGTCAGATGCAGAAAAGCTACGACAGCAGGGTTTTGCCGCGAGATTAGTGGCGCCACGAGGTGGGATCATCAAAGGTGCTAGCCAAGTTTATCTGCTCGGCGGAGTGAAGCGATCACATCAAGCACTCAAGAGTACGCGTTGGCAACATGCACAATTAACGGTGCCAAGGTCAGGTCCGCGCGTCGATTATCCCAATTCACCGATGGGCGCAGTCGCTTTACTCAGGCAAGCCTTGTACGACGCAAAGTGGTATGCAGAGTCATGGAAGTCGCATCGTGCTGATGCAACGCAGGCTGCGCCAGAGTTTAATGCGTCGCTTGAAGTTCTGGCTGAGGATATGAGGACGACTCGGTTTGTACTTGATGCACCCAACGAGCGGATGGCGCTAAGAGCGGATCAGCTTGCGCGTGAGTTCGCATTGCAAATCGCGATTAGGGGGTCTGGTCGCGAATATCGAGATATTGAATCGATCGCTGCGATGAATCGTCCCCTATTAGTTCCAGTTAATTTTCCCGATGCACCCAATGTGCATGACGCACAATCGCGTGAATCAGTGTCGCTGCAGGATCTAATGCACTGGGATCTCGCGCCGACCAATCCGGCGGTTCTCCAACAATCCGGCGTCACATTCTGCATCACAACGGATGGCCTAGATGACCTGTCCGTGTTCTTAAAAAATCTTCGAAGTGCGATGGTTTGCGGACTGAATCCGGATCATGCTCTGGCAGCTCTCACAACAGTCCCCGCCAAACTGCTGGGTCTTGAGAATCAACTGGGTTCGATTGAGAAAGGGAAGATTGCCAACCTTGCCATTTTTGATAGTGAGTTCTCTTCGCAACAATCCACTTTGAGCGAGTGTTGGGTTGCCGGTACTCGTTATCAGCTGACGGCTGATAGCCAAACTCGCAAAGGAATGCCATGGTCTGGAAATTGGGAGACGGATCTTTCGGTGGCAGGTAAGACAGTTCGACTTAGGCTCAAGTTGGACTCGGTAGATGGAAAGGTGACAGGATTCATCGACTCGATTCCTGAACCGGTGAGGAAACAGGGTGATCCTGCCGCAAAGGACAATGGCAAGAAAAAGAATCGACGAAAGGCGGAGAATCAGATTGAACTCAAATCCGTTAAGGTGGAGAGGGATCGTTTGAGTGCTACCTGCGATCTGAGTACGTTGGGACTTGGATCCGACTCCGGCGTTTGGTTGGTAACCATTGTTCAATCCGATCCCTCGGATGCAAGCAGCTCCTCGACCAATCTCAATCGGATTGCTTTCTTGTATTTGCAGACTCCAACGGGTGATGAGCAGGTAGCTCGGTTGCTGCCATCGCTGGATGAGAAAACAGATCGACAGAATGATGATGTTGATCCCAGTGCCTCGAACCCGAAAGGTGAAGAGAGTCCAAACGAATCCGTTACTCAAAGCCACCGACCAACGGATACACCCATTTTTCATCCTCTTGGAGCCTACGGATTGGAAAAACCTGTTCAGAAGCAGGAATCGGTAGTATTGCGAAATGCGGTGCTATGGACGTGTGGTCCGGAGGGTATTCTTCAGCAGGCTGACGTCTACATCCGAGATGGTCTCATCGCTGCAATTGGTGAGGAATTAGACGTACCCCAGGGCACTCAGATCATTGATTTAAAGGGCAAGCATGTTACGCCGGGGTTGATTGATTGCCACTCGCACATGGGAACCGATGGTGGCGTCAATGAGTCGGGGCAGGTGGTGACTTCTGAGGTTCGAATAGGCGATTTCATTGACAACAGTGACATCAATATCTACCGGCAATTAGCAGGTGGATTGACGGTGGCTAATATCTTGCATGGATCGGCAAATCCGATTGGCGGCCAGAATCAGGTGATCAAATTGAGATGGGGCGACTCTATGGAGGGTCTCAAGATGGATCAGGCTCCACCGGGAATTAAGTTTGCGCTGGGCGAAAATGTCAAAAGAAATCAGGGGCGGTACCCAAATACAAGGATGGGTGTGGAGCAGATCCTGAGAGATCAACTACTTGCAGCTAGAGAATATGAATCGCGTTGGCGAGAGTGGAGATCTGGTGATCGTCAGGGAATACCCCCGCGAGTGGACTTGCAGTTGCAATCGCTCTCAGAAGTGCAACGCGGCGAACGATGGATCCATTGTCACAGCTACCGGCAAGACGAGATCGTTGCAACGCTGGGAGTGCTTGAGGAATTTGGTATCCGCATTGGTACCCTGCAACACATTCTTGAAGGCTATAAGGTTGCAGATCGCATCAAGCAGCACGGAGCAATGGCGTCGGCTTTCTCAGATTGGTGGGCTTACAAATTCGAGGTCTTTGATGCGATACCTTACAACGGATCCATCATGCATGATCAGGGTGTGGTGGTTTCATTCAATAGTGATGACCGTGAACTTGCTCGCCACTTGAACACCGAAGCAGCTAAGGCAACCAAGTACGGTGGAGTGCCAGAGGAAGAAGCGTTGAAGTTTGTGACGCTCAATCCTGCGAAGCAACTTCGCATTGATAATCTGGTTGGATCAATCGAAGTTGGTAAGCATGCTGATTTGGTCGTCTGGAGCGGAAGACCGCTCTCGACATTAACGCGTTGTGAGCAGACGTGGATTGACGGGAAAAAGTATTTTGACATCGTCCAAGATCGCGAACTGCGAGAACGTGACCGATCCCTGAGGTCTCGCCTCATTCAGAAAGCAATGAAAAGTGAGTCTGCCGGAAGTGTTGCCGTTAAGCAGGTACCCGAGGAGGATCGTTGGGTTAGGAAAGATATTTATTGTGCGGTCCATGGCGGCCTTCGACACGAAACCACTGTTCAGGGAGCACAAGAATGAGACGATCAAATCAAATGTTAGGCGTTAAGAAGCATCACAATTCTCTGCAGTTTAATCTTCGTTGGGGTTCTAACCACTCGGCCAGTGGAGGCAAACGACTCGGACAGGCGATCATCGTTTTTGCGTTGTTAATCAACAATTGCGTAATTGCCCATGATCAAATCCCCGGTCAACCGCAAACGCGTCCGATTGCGATCCGCAATGCAACGATCCATTGCATTGACAAACCAGTTCTGGAAAACGGGACCATTGTGTTCGACCGAGGGAAAATTGTTGCGGTCGGTAAGAAGGTGAAGTTGCCCAAGAATGTTTTGGAAATTCAAGCAGAAGGGAAGCATGTCTATCCCGGGCTGATTGATTCACTCACTGACCTAGGTCTGCGCGAAATTCTAGCGGTGGAAGAAACCGATGATCGCAGGGAGTTTGGTCGTGAAAACCCCAATGTTAGATCTTGGGTTGCGGTGAATCCCGATAGTGAACTGATACCGGTAGCGAGAGCTGGAGGTGTGTTGGTTGCCATGACGGCTCCTAGCGGGCCATTCATTCGAGGGCAATCTGCGGTCATTCAATTAGACGGCTGGACCGTGGAGGAGATGATGTTGAGTGGTCCTGCCGGATTGTTTGTTGATTGGTCGTCAGTGCATCCTCGCGACAGTAATGACTCCAAGCGACGTCAGGAACGTGAGCGCCGATTAGAAGAATTCGATGAGCTGTTGGGGGCTGTCAGGCTCTATGCAAAGGGTCGTCAATCGTCTGAGGAATTCGTAACCAACGTTCGCCTAGAGAGCCTGTTGCCGCTGATCAATCGAGAAATGCCGCTGATCGCGCATGCGGATCTCCAGTCTGAGATTGAATCGGCTGTGACCTATGCGGTCTCTCAGAACCTCGATTTGATCATCTATGGAGGTTACGATGCGGAGAGATGTTCTGAATTGTTGAAGCAACATCGGGTGCCGGTGATTATTGCATCGACGTATCGATTGCCACTGCGACGAGATGATCCCTACGATCACGCTTACACGTTGCCTTCAAGATTGAAGCGAGCAGGTGTGGCCTTCTCGATTGGTGGACCTGGCTTAAGCGGACCTGGCGGGTCTGCGAGTGCGCGGAACTTGCCTTATCACGCTGCAGTTGCCTCTGCATTTGGATTGAGCGAGGAGCAAGCGGTTGAGGCGATCACGCTTTCAGCTGCGAAGATCCTGAAGCTTGAGGATCGTATTGGTTCCATCACTCCAAAGAAAGATGCAACCTTGATCATTGCCGATGGGAATATCCTGGAGACGGAGACGAACGTGGTCGATGCGTACATTCAAGGACGAAAGGTTGATCTGGGCAGTCGCCATAAGATGCTCAATGAGAAATACCTTAAAAAGTATTCGAGTCGTTAGGACCTCAGCAAACGCAACATGACCTGTCATTAGCTAGATGATGATTGCTTGCCGCGATTTCGTCTCAGCTGACCACAGGCAGCATCGATTTCACTGCCTTTCCGTTGCCGAAACTGCACATTCACTCCGCCATGTTCCAGAATCTGACGAAAATCGGCAATTGATTTCTTGGTGGGTGTGACGTACGGTAAGCCTTGAACCGGGTTGTAGGGGATCACGTTTAGAAGCACGTTGCGTTTACGAAGCAATTGAACCAATTGACGCGCCTCATCATCCGAGTCGTTAACGCCGCCCAAAAGAACGTACTCAAACGTCAGTCTGCGTCCACTACTTTCGAAGTAACGGTCAGCCGCATCGAGTACAGCGTCGATTCCGATCTTTCGATTCACCGGTACCAGTTGGCTTCGGAGTGTATCGTTGGGTGCGTGCAAGCTCACCGCTAGGTTGTAGGGAATGCTGTTCTCACGTAATCGATCGATCGCAGGCGGTAATCCGACGGTGCTAATCGTGATGCGGCGCGGACTAATTCCTAACCCCTTTGGGTCTTTGGCCACTGACAGTGCCGCTAAGACACGATCCAGATTCGCCAGTGGTTCGCCCATTCCCATCATCACAATGTGACTGAGACGTTCTTGTTCCGGAAGTCTATCCTGCAGTAACAACATCTGCTCAAGGATTTCTCCTTGCGTCAGATTTCGATCCACGCCATCCAGTCCACTCGCGCAAAACACGCAACCCATCGCGCACCCGACTTGACTGCTGACGCAAATACTTCGTCTGTTTCCGTCTCTCAACAACACACACTCCACTTCCCCGCCATCCGGAAGTCGGACCAGCAGCTTGTCGGTACCATCGGGAGAAGTGACGGTTGCCTCAGATTGAGTTACGTAGATTCGGAAGTTCTCCTCCAATTCTTCTCTTAGCGACTTCGGGAGGTCGCTCATGTCTGAAAAAGCGTGGACTCTTCGCTGGAAGACCCAGTGGAGGATCTGCCCGCTGCGAAATTTTGGGTGTCCTTTGGATACCAGCCAATTGGTTAAATCCTCACCGGAGAGGTTAAGCAGGTGCTGCTTTTTAGGATCTGATGTTTGCGTTTCCGAGGAAACAGCGTTTTGGATCGTTGGTAAGTTCAAGGTAGAAAACGTTGATTAAGAAGAACTTGAGGGTGTGTTTCCAGCACAGAATTCGACCACGGGGTGTCGCCAACGGTACTGAGGTTTGCGTACGATGGGAGCCAAGAAGGATCATTTTCCGAGACCGACTCATCACTGATCACTGAGTTTAACAATGAATAAGACAGAAGTAGAGACTCAATCATCCCTGAATCGTTTCATCACACTCACGTCGATTCCCGGTAGCAGTGGTAATGAATCTGACGTCGCTGCTGAGATTGTCAATCAGTTGGTCGCTGCCGGAGTCGATTCCTCACAAATTGCGTATGACGGCGCTGGTGAGCGAACTCGGCGAAATGGGAATTGTGGCAATCTCGTCGTCACCTTGCCTGGAAACGGTAGCGGCCCACGAACTCTCCTTTCTGCTCACATGGACACCGTGCCGATTTGTGTCGGCAGTCAGCCAGTGATCGACGGTGATTGTGTCCGCAGTGCCGTGGACACCGGCTTGGGAGCCGATGACCGCGCTGGATGCGCTGCGATCCTGACAGCAGTTGTCGAGAGACTGAAGCGGGGTGATGAGAATTTTCCACCCGCCGTGATCACATTTTTGATTCAGGAGGAAGTGGGGCTCGAAGGTGCGCGTCATCTCGATGTGGATAAGGTCGGATCAGTGGATCGAGCGTTTAATTTCGATGGAGGGACTGTTGAGAAATTGACCACGGGGGCCATTGGTGGGGAAAGAATTAAAATTCGGCTCCACGGTGTGCCGGCACATGCAGGTGTCGCTCCTGAAAAAGGAGCGAGCACGATTGTGATGGCTGCACGCGCAATCGCCGAACTCGATGCTAATGGCTGGTTAGGAAAAGTTGAAAAAGATGGCCGTTTTGGAACATCCAATGTGGGTGTGCTACAAGCGGGTGATGCGACGAACGTGATCACTCCACTTGCGGATCTCGCAGCAGAAGCGAGAAGCCACGACCCTGAAATGCGCACCGAAATTGTGTCTGCGATCAGAAGTGCTTTCGAACGAGCAGCATCTGAAGTGATGAACGATGAAGGTGTTGCCGGAAGTGTTGAGTTTGAGTCGCATGTTGATTACGAATCATTTTGTCTGCCGAGTGATCATCCATCCATTGAGAAAGCTTCCGAAGCGGTACGAATGATTGGCCGCGAGCCGTTCCAAGAGATTTCAAATGGAGGATTGGATGCAAACTGGCTCTTCCTGCATGGCATCTCTGCGGTCACCATTGGATGCGGGCAGAGAAACATACACACTGCCGATGAAACACTTGATATCGCGGATTATCTCGATGCATGTCGTGTCGCGACTTGGTTGATTACCGATGGATCAAATCAGTAGCACGGAGAATCGACGGTGAATGAAGATCAGGAACTATGCCTCTGCTTCCATGTGTCGCGGCGCAAGGTCATGCAGTTCATTCGTGTGAATCGACCCCAATACGCAAGTCAATTATCAGAGTGTTACGGCGCAGGAACCGGTTGTGGATGGTGTCGCCCCTATCTGCGAAAGCTGATGGAACAAGCCAATCCAGAAACCGCGGAAATACCCGACGCGGAAGAGTATGCTTCTCAGCGTGCCGCTTATCGATTGAAGAAAAAAGATACTGAGCAGTGATGATAATTTACCATGCAAGTGTGCTCGGAAAATACTTCTGAATTAACGTCTCGTAGTAGGGTTTCAACTTAGCAACATTAGGACGCTGGTCGCTCTTTGAGTACAAATCGTATTCATTAAAACGTTGGACCCACGAAAAATAATGTTCGTCTTGTTCGTTAAAGAATCGTCGATACTCATTCTCTCGATGAGCGGCGTAAAATGAGTGATACCGAATCATATAAAGTGCTTCGATCGGTAGGTGATTCTTCACAACGTGATATAAATACTCATCGTGTCCCCACGACATGATGATTTGATCGAGTCCGATTTTTTCTTGGTAGATGCCGAGTTCGGTTGAATAGACGGGGTGATTCCAGTCAGGGTTTTGTTTAAAGAAGTCATAGTAGACAATGCTCTTTGCGTACTGACATCCAACGGGAAAAGTGTCACCCACCACTGCCCATTGGGGTTCTCCCATCAGGCAGAGGATCTTTCCAAGGTCATGAATGAGGCCGGTTAAGACGAACCATTCAGGGTGCCCATCGGCGCGAATTGATTCAGCGGTTTGTAGCAGATGTTCGATTTGTGAAAGATCGGTATCAGGATCACTGTCGTCCACCAGTGTGTTCAGGTATTCCATCGCTTCCCAAATACCCATACGACGCTGAGTAAGACTTAGGTATTGGTTGCGTTTCTGCTGAACAAAATCATACGTTTGAAATTGATGGTTCAGTCGATAGAACTCTTTGACTGAAGATCGAGTTTCGGCATCGTAGTCGCGAAATGCTTCTTTCGCCTTGTGCGGTTCACCGTCGCAATTGCGATCACCGTTGGCATCAAGGTTAACCGCGGTTGATGTTGGCTTTGGATATCGCGATTGTAGGTCCGACTCCCATTCATCTAGATGTTTCATCGGTTCATCGCGGGATTGATTATTGGGTTGATTTTGGTCGTTGTGCATTTGGTTAAGCTATTTACGCGCCAGCTACATCAGTTGCCTTGTAGATCACCTCGGCTCTTTTGAAGCCGATGCGTTCGTAGAGCCTGATTGCAGCGGTGTTATCCGTAGTGACTTCGAGATGCATTCGGCGGAGACCGACACTTTTGAAACCCCTCGCAGCATGTTGAATCAATAGAGATCCCAGCCCGTGACCGCGATAAGTAGGTGAGATGCCGATGTTTTGAATGGCTCCCCATCCATCGATCTCTAAACCTTGGATGGTCCCTATGGCTAGGGGCATTTTGCTAACTGGGTCACGATATCGGCAAAGCCATGTCGCTTCGGGGACGAAATTTGAACGTGATGTGATTTCTCTCATCAATCTCAGACAGCCATCTCGTCGGCCCAAGCAGGGGAAGAGGTTGACATCCATCTCATTCTTGAAGCTTTCGTACTTGGCCGAGGCGTGTTCGCCAATCAGTTCGCTCGAGAACGGGATCATCTCAAAGCCGGGCGGGATGCTCGAGACCTGAAGGCCGGATGGATCAAAATTGAGTTCCATTCGGAATCGTTTGAAATAGGTTAGACCCAAGTATCCAGTCTCCGCTGCAAGTCCGATATTGAATTGCAATGATTGGCTTCAGGTCCATCGGATGATTTGCAGGCGCAAGGTGCCAAATTCTGTCCAATGATTCACATTGGAACAGGAAGCCGTTGAAGTACCAAGTTTAGCACGCTGCGAACACTAAAGTCTGAAACCAAGCAAAACCGTTCCTCTAAAACGGTAAGTGAACCGCCCCGAATCGCGGGTAGACCACAAGTTGGTAATGAATTCGTGTCCG
>JBMHCO010000190.1:0-8597 GCA_049889895.1 Rubripirellula sp. | reverse complement strand
TGCGAGGCCTGGTGATGTGGTCACCTTCGGTATCCGTATCGAAAACGTCGGTGATGGTGAAGTCAATGAGGTCGTTGTCGTTGACAACCTCACCACTCGCCTGGAATACGTTCAAGGCAGTCTCGAGTGCGAAGCGGAAGTCGATTTCCAAGCGGTGGACAATCAAGCCCAATCGCTTCGACTCCGATGGGAACTCAAGGAACCTCTCGGCGTCGGTGAGAGTGTAACCATCCAGTTCAAGTGCCAAGTTCGCTAATGCTTTGGTAACCAACTAGGGTGAATAGAACCTGTTTGCCCCAAAAACTGGCACATGGATGAAGCATCAGATGCAAAAGCAAATTTACGGTGCGGTGCTTCTGTTGTTGACATGCTTGGTGACCACTCTCGGATGCCGGGCCGAGCAACGCGACGATCTTGATTACTCTCATCGTGTCCTGCAAACCTGGGAAATTGACGAGATCGAGGATGGGGTTGTCGTTCAATTCGAGAGGGTTTTTTGGGAGCCTGACGACACCATATCGCTTCGAGAACTCATTAAAGAGGGGCTCGTAGTTGACGGTCGCGCTGTGCTTGAGATTGGCACGGGAACGGGTTTGCTATCCGTTCTCTCGCTTAGGCATGATGCGGTTTCAGTGATTGCGACTGACATCAATCCTGCTGCTGTGGCGAATGCCAAGTACAACGCGGCGATGTTGGCTGATGATCGAGTCTTTGATGTGCGATTGGTCCCCGGTGATCAGCCTCAAGCCTTCAGCGTGATTCGCGACGACGAACAATTTGATGTGATTCTGTCGAATCCTCCTTGGGAGGACGGACAAGTGAGCAAGCCGCTTGATCATGCTTTTTATGATCCACAGTTTGAATTAATGGATTCCCTTCTCGATGGATTGCCAAAACATCTTAAACCCGGAGGGCGTTGTTTACTTGCGTATGGGCATCGCCCAGCGATTGAACGTCTCCGCGACGCATGCCAACAGCGGGGCTATGTTTTTAAAATTTTGGACGATCGCACCATTCAGGAGCTTGATGAAGATTTTCTGCCTGGAATGTTGATTGAGGTCAAGGTTCCCATGAATCACCGTGCCGAACCTAAAGGCAAAGCATCAGAAGGTGTTCCTTCAGAAGAGTTAAATCGATTCGTCGACTAGTCCCTCATCAGGATGGATGCGTCCATCTGCAGTTCGCTAAGCCTAGAAAAGTTGACCTCGCTCGGTGCGTGCAACGTCTTTTTTTCTGCGATGCTAATTCGCTCTTGGTTCAGAGCTAGAAAGTGCCTTCTCTCCTCGAGGTATTCTAGAATTGCGACCCGAGTTTCGACCGGTAGCTTCTGAATATCGTTGTCATGATGAGGGTCGATTGATCCATGCATCACTTGGTCAAGCCAAGACCGATTGGGGGTGTCTTTGATGACTTGTTCTATCTTCTTTCCGAAGTCACCTAGGCGTTTTATCCAAGGCAATTGATCACTGGGGTGTTCTTTGGCTGATGCTAATCTTCGAAGTTTCTGTTCCAGTTCGGTCAGTTCCACTGCGGCTTGAGCGGCTTTGGGATCGTCCTCACGGTGAATCGCAATGACGAATTCTTGAGACTGTAGCTCTTTGGTGTTCTGTTGCCAGCTCGCTGATTGAAAACTGAATTGCTTATCGCTTCCTGATGCGATCACTGTCAAGCAGATTGTTCCACATCTCCATCGGTCTGGTGTCTGAAGGGTGAACTGAAACTCTTTTTCCCCATCGAGAACCTGTTCTGCTGTTCGCATCCACTTGAAGTAGACGCCTTTGCCACGGTTGATCGTTCCTGATGCAATCTTGGCTTGCCGTTTCGCCTTCGTTTGGAATTGCAAGGTTTCCAGTTCCTTGGTTGCTTGGTCACCGGCCCCACGAAGATTTGCCAAATGGTTGTAGTCAAATGAAATTCCAAGTCCGAGCGATGTCGATTTCTCGGTCGAACTCTTGGTGTCGATGCCGCTTGATAGCTCGCAATCGGTTTCCGTTCGCGGCGAATAATCCACGACTTGCATCGTTGGCTGTTCGGGGCACGCGATAATCCACCAATGTTGCGTTTGTGCGTTGCCGACGGGATTTGTCAGCGCCGAGAGACGCAATTTGACAATGACTTGGCTGCTATTCGTTGCGACGGGCGTCACCGTCATGACACTCGGTAGATCAAAGGTGACAGGACTGTCAGCGGTCAGGGTGGTGATGTCTTTGGCAGGGCATCGGGTAGCGAAGATCAGACTTAGCAGCACAAACGAGAGCAAGACACCAAAAGACTTAGCAGGTGCTTCTTTCAAGATTTCGAAGGAATCACGCGGGTCAAACCAAGAGATTTTCGACTGACCTGTTGCGGTGACACACCACAGAGAGCGAGCAACACGTTTGCACGGCATCATTTAACCTTTCAATTGAAGTGTCGAAGGACCTAACTCGCATCCGTTCCTTCTTGTTCGGTGCGTGCCGCGTTTGGACGTCTTCAATAAGATGTCAACGCAATGGGAATCCTTTTCCTTCATGGAAAGGTGATCAAGAGTATTTAAATGGATATCGGCTTGTCATCGAGAACACATTGTCGCCGGCCAATTACTTTGCAGGGGCCACTTGCTTTGTGGGGGGGCAGTGCGTTTCCGAAATCTCAATCGCTCGCGGTAGCTTGTTCTTCGCAGTCTCTTGATCTCGCATGCTGGCTCGATCTTGCTCGGGCGTTTGGAGACTGTTGAACGGGGATCCACCGACCGCGACTCGAGTGGCATCTGGCAGGAATGCTAAGTTCCGTTTCAAACTAGTCAAGGAAAACAATACGCTTACATTCACTCTAGAAACGCACCAAGAGCATTGTTAAGTGGACCCTTCTCAGCACTCGTTAACAGTTTAGTGCGATGGTGTATCAGCACGCTTCTCAACTGTGCATTCTCGGTAGTTCAGATCCCTTTAAGATGATTTCAGTTTCTTTCTCGGACAGTTGGTGTAGTCGCTTTTTGATGACCTCACGAGGTTGGAAATCTTCAGCCAACTGCACGTAGGTTGTATGATGTCTCGCTTCGCTTTCGAAAAGACTCGAATAGAACTCGGAGAGCTTTGGCTCGCGAGTTTTGATTCTTTCTGCTAGCAAACGAAATCGCTCGCAGCTTCTTGCCTCAATGAGAGAAGCGACCAATAAACGATCCACTCCGCGGTGCGGCTCATCTTGACGAATGAGTTGTGTGAGTTGCTTTCCGTAAGGGCCAGAGGCGATGCGGCGAAAGGCAACGCCGCGTTGATCAAGGATCTCCAGCACCATTTCAAAGTGCTCAAGCTCTTCCTCGACAATGCGTTTCATTTCTCGACACAATCGCCGATTCTCTGTGTACGCATTCATCAAATTCATGGCCGTTGAGGCTGCTTTGCGTTCACAGTGCGCGTGATCAATCAGTAATTCGTCGAGATGTTGATCCACTTGCTCGAGCCAACGCTGCGTCGATTCGGATTGTAGGCTTAGCATGATAGCGGGTAATTGACGTCAACGATTGCGGAAAAGAACTTGGGTAAAGAATGATTTTCGGCTCACTGTGCGAACAGTGCTTTGGCGAAAGCCGATGCATCGAATTCAGCGATGTCGTCTATCCCTTCCCCTAAGCCAACGAATTTGACTGGTAGTTGGAATTGCTCTCGGATCGGCAGGATGACTCCGCCTTTTGCGGAACCGTCCAATTTGGCGAGGACAATTCCGGTGCATTGTGCTGCTTCGCTGAATCCGCGAGCTTGGCTGATTGCGTTCTGGCCTGCTGTGGAATCAAGAACAAGAATCACCTCATGCGGTGCACCTTCAATTTTCTTTCCGACGACTCGGCGGATCTTTTCGAGTTGCTGCATCAGGTTCGTTTGAGTCTGCAGTCGGCCAGCAGTATCAATGATTGCAATATCTGCGTTCATCTCAACCGCTTTTTCCACGGTTTGATATGCAACGCTCGCGGGATCGGCTTCTGGCTTGCCGGTGACGATCTCGCATCCAATCCGACCGGCCCAAATGGTCAACTGTTCAACCGCTGCAGCCCTGAACGTATCCCCTGCTCCCAAGACAATCCTTTTTCCCGATCGATGCAGGTGGTTGGCTAGTTTTCCAATTGAGGTGGTTTTACCGCTACCATTGACTCCCACGACCAGAATCACAGTTGGGCCACCATCTTCGGAGTAGCGGAGGCTAGTTGATTCTTGTTCAAGCATGGAGCGAGTTTGTTCAGTGATGGTTGCTAGAACTTCTTCCATCTGAACCACACGTGACTTAAGACGCTTCTCAACGTCGTCTCGAATTGCTTCGGCACACGAGACACCCATGTCGGTGCGAATCAGCCGCGAGAATAATTCACCCAGGAATTCATCGTCAACAAGTCGCCCCTCGCTTTTGAAAAGGTCACGGATGTCGGTGCTAAGAGCCTGTCGTGTTTTGCTTAATGCTCCACGCATTTTGGCGAAGAGGCCACCGGTTTTTTGGGGCTCGGTTTTGACGACCTCCTCACGATTAGGTTGGTCGGGAGCGGTTGTCAGCGCGTCTTGATCACTTACGAGAGGCTCTCCTTCGACAGTTGGTATGGAGGAGGGCTCATGCGAGGAAGATGTCTCCTCGGCAGGGATTTCTTTTTTTTTGGATCGCCAAAAAGCCATTTTGCAAGCTGTGGGGTCACTGGGGCCGGAAACTTTTCTCCGATTTTTACCGATCCCCCCAATGGCGAACAGGTGCTCTGTGCAGCCCAATCCCCGAAATCCAGCGTTTTGGTGATTTCACCGATGTTTTGATGCAGGAGTTGCGGCAACTATCTCTGCTTCATACCCCATTAACCAGCTCGCTGAGCACAATATTGATCCACTGACCATGCTAGCAACTTTTGATTGCTTGTTTTGCCCAAGCCGCAAACCTTACCAGGTTTTCGTAACAGGACGCCGGAGGAATTTGGAAACTTGCTCACCCACCCTGCCGATTTACAAGACAGATCCAAAGATTAGCTGCGTTCAATCGGTTCCGGCATTCGCTTCGGCGAATGGTTTGAGCCACGAGGACGCGACAAATTTGGAGGTTCCGATTCAGAAAATCTCACATTTTGTTGTGGGGTTCCGTTAGTCAACGAGGACTAACGGGAAGACGTGTGTGCTCTGCCCAGTTGAGCACTACCACCCGAAATGGAAACAGGGGAGTTAATAACTGAGATGAAGTTAAGCAAATTAGCACTGCTTGCTGCTATCGCTTGCGGCACCTTTGCCGGCAATGTTACCGAAGCACAAGCAACCGGCATTCAGCAAGTTTCTTGCGATTGCGATGAGCCCATCTGCGGCTGTGAGCCTGTAGCTGAAGAAGACGCCTGCGACGCGGGTTGCGATTCAAGCTGTGATGGCATGGGATGCAACCTCGGGTTGCTAAAGAAAGGTGGCCTAGACGATCCTTTCACCCTCTTCGGTGAAGTAGGACCTTACTCGGTCGGCGGTTGGTTGCAACTTGGCTACCACAGCAATTCCAACGGCATGAGATTCAACTCGTACGCAGACCACCTGCAACTTCAGCAGGCTTGGATCTACGCTGAGCGTGCAATCGACTCATCGAACGGTTGGGACCTCGGTGGACGTATCGATTACGTTTACGGGACTGACGGACCTGACACTCAGGCGTTCGGAACTGGCGATCGTGGTTGGGACAACAGTTGGGATCATGGCTCGCAATACGGCCATGCTCTTCCACAGGCTTACCTTGAAGCTGGCTATGGCGACTTGTCCGTCAAAGTTGGTCACTTCTACACCAACATCGGCTACGAAGTCGTCGGAGCTCCCGACAACTTCTTCTACAGCCACGCGTACACCATGTACAACAGCGAGCCATTCACCCACACTGGTGTTTTGGCAACTTTAGCTGCTAGCGAAGACGTGACCTTCATGGGTGGATACACCATGGGATGGGACAGCGGATTCGACGACAATGGTGACTCATGGTTGGGTGGAGTTTCTCTCGGTCTTACCGATCGTTTGAGCGTCACCTACGCATCGGTTGCTGGTCGATTCAGCGAGCCATGGGCTGGCGGTGGCGAAAAAGGCTACATGCAGTCCGTCGTTGCTGACTACGCTGTTTCTGACAAGACAACTTACGTCTTCCAGACTGACTGGTTGAACACCACTGACCTAGACGACAACGATGCTCGTAACACCTATGGCATCAACCAATACTTGATTCATCAGTACAACGATCGAATCGGTGCTGGTCTTCGTTACGAGTGGTGGGCAGCGAAGGGTGGAAACAGCCCACGTCTCCACGTGCATGACCTAACCCTGGGTGTCAATTACCGTCACAATGCTAACTTGATCTTCCGTCCGGAAGTTCGTTGGGACTGGACTCAGCTCGGTGACGAGGAAACCACCTTCGGTGTCGACGCTATCTTGACCTTCTAAGTTTGGCTTAGCAATTCGTGCACGGGGGATTGCCGAGCGATTCTCCCCGACGTTCTCAATCGCCAATCGCACGAATAAACACGACATAAACCCAGGTGCCTGTCACGGCACCTGGGTTTTTTTGTGATCTCTTCCAAGTAAGCTTCGTTGGCTTGGTTCATGTTACGGCTGATCCTTCTGGGAAATCAGCCATAACAAATTCCGCCACGCCTCGACCCACCGTGCGTGAGTTGATGCTGTTATCACCGGCGGTGTCTTGCGTTGCTTATCATGAATCTTCTATAAGCGTGTCAGGATGACCATGTCGGATGTGAGCCGATGTCTTGCCAGCACGTGCCGTGATAGGGTTGGCACTTTTTTCAGCGGAGGATGCACGCTCTAGTTTCTTGCAAAGGGGATCTCAATGACGACTGCCCCAAACGCGTCCCCAGGATCTGACCGCAAGCAACTGACGCTCAGGGTGGTCAGCAATTTTCAACTGCTAGAGGATGATTCCATGGCGATGTGCTATCTGCCTGATGACCTATGCGTTGCTTGAAAAGTGGGCAATCGAATCCTCATAGCGGAGAGGACTGCACAGTCTTTCAGCGATGATGAGCGGCGTCAGGTCGTTTCTTCGATTTTCAGGTTGAAATATTTGGTTTTAAGTCCTTATTTGATCTCGGTTTGCGCGGGGTTCCTAATCGCGTTCCGCTCGGTGGCATGACGTTTGCTGCCTTTGAACGTTTTGATTGACGTGAATCACAAACACGAGCCATTGAGATCGGTCTAGTAATCATTACAGGACATCGACACGGGTTAAGGGATTAGCGATCTCAACCTTTTGGAAAGTGATGCGAAGCTCAGACGTTTGCATTGCTTCTCTCGTCTACCTACCGATGCTCCGCCATTTCGTTCGAAAGACGATTTGGCGGAGCAACCGGCAGTTCTTCAGAGTGGTATGAATCCCTCATCGTTAGAAAGACTCGCCTATTTTCGGATTCTGGCAGTGGCGTATCTGGCGGTGGCGTATCGGGCAGTCCGTTTGCTGCAACTTTCACCGGGAAACCGTTTCTCGCAGTGTCGAGCAAGCGTCTGTCGCCGTTTGAGAGGCTACGAGGCGAGTTGTGGGCTCAATGACACAAGATTACATTGGAAATGAAGCACTATCTAAAATTGACGCACTATACGAATCCAAAGTGATCGATTTCCAAAAACGATGACGCATCTCGGATGGAAGTAGATTTCGTTGGGTATCTTGGTGGTGATTTGCTGCTGATGCCATTGGCACCAATACTTTTTTAACGCAACTATTTAAGGCACTTCGTGAAACTCATCATTGCGATTATTCAGCCAGGGAAGCTTGAGGCTGTTAAAGAAGCGCTGACCGAGGTGGAGGTGTTCCGGCTGACTGTCCTCGATTGTCAGGGGTTCGGTCGTCAGAAAGGGCATCCGGGTCTCTATCGTGGGCTCGAGATAGGTGTGAACTTGCTTAGGAAAGTTCAGCTCCAGATCGCCGTCAATGAAGAGTTCGTGCAACCGACCGTCGACGCGATCGTCAAAGGTGGGCGGAGTGGAGATGAAGGTGAAATCGGCGACGGTAAAATCTTTGTTCTGCCGATGGATGACTGTGTGAGAATTCGCACCGGGGAAACAGGAGCAGAAGCAATCTAGCGGGTTCGTACCCAGTTCGATTGGCTTGCTTGATCATGTGGTCAATTACGTCACCGCGTGGCCGCAGTGCCGGCCATAGTAGTGCCAGCGATAACGTTACCTACAGCAGAAAAGTCCACTCGACCAGGTTGTGATCTTTCCTTGTGATGCATAAAAACAGTCGACACAAAAAAAACGCCGCAGCGTGGCATGCTGCGGCGTTCGACGATGCTCTTTAACCCTTTGAGTGGCACAAGCTAGCCACAGTGTTTCACGAATCAGAGTGTTTCACGAATCAAAGGGCCATTTCGTTGTTAGCGGACTCGAATGGGAGCAACATTCAGCACGGGCTGATTGAAGACGCGTTCTGCAATAGAAGCTTTTGGGGCCACAGGTGCCGAAAGAGCTTGAGCCGACTCGCATCCTGCGTCACAGCTTCCATCTTCATTGACCGACCATTTGTATTCACAACCTGGTTCGGTGTACTTCTTTTTGCTCAGTACCTTAACCGTTTTGGTGAAAGCTCCGTTGTGAACGCTGGTGTCGCAGCCGGACGCTTCG
>JBMHCO010000189.1:0-27534 GCA_049889895.1 Rubripirellula sp. | reverse complement strand
CTTCAGTGGACTTACCGATGGAATCGACGCGATCGTGGTGTATCAGGCAGGTAAGAATTTTACTTCGAACGCCCCCAGCACCGGTTGGACAACAGGCAATGGTGTTGGCATGACCGGCAGCGGGTTCTGGAATGACGATGTTGGGACATACACCCAACCGGGGACTGTGACAACTTCAGGCGATGCAAATTACATGATTAATTTCGACAACCTATCGTTCACCGTGACACCTGAACCCAGTTCGCTGCTCGCGTTTAGTGGTGTGGTCTCTCTGGCATTTCTGCGACGCAGGCGTGGCTCACGAAATCTTGCGGGTGATCAGCGACAATAGCCAGCGGTATGATGTTTGGTCTTAAATCTTCCTCCATCTCCGTCTTTGTCATCGCCATCGGTAGTCTGCTGCTGATGGAAAGATCGGTGCATTTCCTGTTGCCAAGCCTGTGAGCGGTCACGCGGCGCGACGTGCCTTTTCCAAGTCAGATGCCCTTGGCCAAGATAGCAACTCGCTGTTGGATGCCTGCCCGTTCACACCAGCCTCGAGCTGCTTAAGCAACCAATCTGCGATCCCCTCAGGTGACGCGTCGGACGTCACGGGAACATTACTCCCAGTGGTGGCCTCTTCCACTTGATTGTCACCGGATTCAGGATCAAAAAGACGTAACCCCCTCGGTACCTTCTCGGCCGAATGATTCGCGAGATCCAACACTAAATGTGGTTCGGGGCGAACGCGGGTAACTCGTTCACCATCAAACATAATTTGGACACGATGTCTTGAGGCCCATGTAGACGAGACACGTGCGTTGCCGAATCTCACTTCTAGTTCGGCACCCCCCGATTGTTCCTCATCAGCGGGTTGCAAGAACCGATTTTGAAGCGATTGGACCACGTCAAGTTGTTGAGAACTGAGGTTGGTGGGTTCAAATGAAAACCGTATCAACCGCTCATCTAACCTCTCCTGGTTTAAGCCATGCAGGCAACGAGCAAGGACCACTGGGCGTTGGAGGTAATTGACATTTGCCCCAACGTTCCAGTTGCTCCGTACCGTTGAATCCTGTTCGTGCCACAGGTGGTATCCAAAAGTTCGATTTGCATTCGATTTGATCTTAACTCCCACCTTTCTCAGTCTCAGTGCGAGATCATCATCTTCACATCCCCAACCAACAAAGTTCTGATCGAACCCGTTGATGGAGCGTAAATCGTCGGCCCATAAGGCGATATTGAATCCGATTAACTTCGGTTTCGTTGGATGGTTCCACCACTGGTAGAGTCGGTTTTTATAGTGGTCCCGCATCTGATCGGTTGTTAACGCCGTTGGAACAAGACGCATAAAATCACCCGAGACGATTGCACCCTCAGTAATCCGTTGCGTAACTTCTTTATTCAGGCGAATGCAATCACCGGCCCACGCGACTCCAACTTTACGATCAGCGATTTGGCGCTGGACATAATGATTGGGAAAAATACAGTCCGCATCGGTAAGCAGAACATAATCGCCCTCCGAAATCTTGAGGGCTTGATTCAGGGCACGGGCTCTGCGGAAGCCAAGATCTTCTTGAGAAACGACGCGTACACGATAGGGTAAATCACGCGAAAGGTGACGCAACATCTCACAAGATCCGTCGCTGGATCCAACATCAGCAACGACGACCTCGAAGGCGTGATGCACCAAGCCACGTTGGCGTGACAGAGACAAAAGGCATCTCCGCAGGTGCTGACGTCGATTGTAAGACGTAACGAGGATGGTTACTTCTGGCTGCCGTGTCACGGAATCGACCTCGTGTACCCTTCGTTTTTGGATCCCCAGAGACTCGCCGCGGCTGATCTGTCTGAATGCCCCGACACAGCGGAAATAAGAAATCTGACTCCGCCGAGTCAAGACTCGTACGGACTGAAAAAACAATCGAAAGCTGGAGGTTTTTTGCCAAGGGTTTGCTTCAGGGCACCCTACTTGGTACGGTGCAATCAAAATTCCGCACAGCACTAAGGGGTCTCCCCTGCACGCCTTGATGCTAGCAATTCTGTATAGTTACGAAGTGAATCATGAAGGACTATTACGTCAAACGCGGAGACAAGATTCACGGACCTTACACGTGGGATCAGGTTAAAAAGGGTGTCGAGTCACGGAAACTTCGCGAGGCAGATCTTCTCTCTGAATCAACCGACGGGCCATGGTTCCCCTTGGTGGAATCGGTCGAGTACTTGGGTAGCGAGGAAGCCACTGAAGATTCACTAACAGATACCGATGGCGACGATCTGTGGGGTCAAGATCTGGCAGAAGCAGTCGAGCAGCAAGCGAGTGCGGTTGAGCCGAATATTGCGAGTTTTCCAGAAGCACGTCCTGCGAAAAAAGATGGGACTCCCGGTTTATCGGTGACCGATGAAGCTGCACTGGCCAAGTACGGCGATTTCTCGTCGGCAAAAGCTGCGGTTGAAATCGCGAAACACCGGGAGAAGCGACTCGGACTGCTGTGGAGAATCTATGAATTCGGCACTGACTTTCTCGATGATGGCCTTCAAATGGTTGGCCGTGCAGTATCGATCTTTCGGAAGTATCCCGTCTTTTTAACGCCGCTGCTGGCGACTTGGTCCATCTATGCGGCATTGATTCTTTACATTGAGTTTGGTGCGACATCGAGTCAATTATTCGCGAGCGGTGGACTGACCGTGGTGTTTATTTTCTTCTGTTTCCTTGCATCAATTCTTGCTACATCATCACTCGTCCTACTCGAGATGATTCGGGACGTTGAACTTGGGAAAAAGCCAAGGCTGATTAGAGCTTTATATCGTACGGTACGAAGCCACTTCGTTCGCGCCATTCCGATCATTCTTGTATGGGCAGCAGCGTGGTTGTTCGTGACTCTGCTTTCCGCGATTTTTTCAAGACGCAGAAGGGACAGTGACGACAGAGAAGATCGCGATTTATCAATGGAGAATGCAGCCCGAACCTTGGCCGGCGGCGTGCCTCTCTTTTCGTTACGCTATTTGCTGCGTCTGTTAAACAAGGCGATACGTCTGTTCGTTTTCCTGATTCTTCCGGGAATCGTTTGGCTCGGTTGTGGGCCGCTTACAGCGACCAAGCACGGTTACTCGGCACTCATGAATCATTTGAGAAAGTTTGCGTCGGGTTTCATCCTTTCGGAGGCGGTTGCTATCCTCATTGGCCTACCCCTGATGGTCTTTTTCCAGATTGCTGACGGTGGAGGCTTCGAGGTACCTGATATCGTCTGGCTCGGTATTATTTTCTATGCGGCTTTCGGTTGGAGTTTTGCGACGTACGTCGAGCAAATTCTCGCCGCAGAATTGTTCCTGTGGCATTTGAAATGGGACCGAGAAAATCAGCGTAGGGAATCATTGAATCTACCTCCGATCCGTATTGATGATCTCCCGAGACCCGATTTACTCCACGACATCAACGAATTCAGAAACGCTGAGTCAAAGTCCTCGCGATAGAGCGAGCGGAAACAAAAACCAGATAAATTCAGCGTGATTTTTCGACATCGAATGACGCGGACGATCAAGTAGTACCTGCAAGAGAGATCACTGGTGCTGATAGCTAAGAGAAAAGGGGTCAGACCCCTTTCTCCCCTTCGTCGCCAATTTTACGAAAAGGGGTCTGACCCCTTTTCCGGTCTTTCGGGATTCGACCATGAAAAGCCTTGAGAAATTCGTCCAAACGATCACGGGTAGTCAACGTGTGCAGTTGTTAGACGTGATCCAAAGCCTTTGGAGCGGATATGGCGTGATTCAGCGCGCTTTACTGCATGGGAGTCAACAAAGCGGCAGCATTGACCCGCTGCCTGTGGTCATCAAACACATCGACCTGTCCCAGGTTCGTGAAAACCGGCGCGGCTGGGGCTCCGACCTATCACATCAACGAAAAATTCGCTCCTATCAGGTAGAGAAGTCGTTTTACGAGCTTCTTGCAGCTCGCTGTGAGGAACGGTGCACAGTTCCCCGCTTGATCGCAGCAGAGGAGACAGAGAACGCGAGCGGTTGGATCATCATTCTTTCCGATCTTAACTCCTACGGCTTCGACGCTCGGAAGGACCATGCCACTTTGAAGGACATGCACGCCTGTCTCAATTGGCTCGCTAATTTTCACGCTGAATTTCTGGGTATTGACCATCATAACCTCTGGCCGACAGGAACCTACTGGCATCTCGAGACACGCCCAGATGAGTACAACGCCATGCCAAATGGAGGGCTTAAAAGAGCGGCAACCGCAATCGATCAGCGATTGAACAATGCTCGTTTCAAGACGCTGGTGCATGGTGACGCGAAACTTGCCAATTTCTGCTTCACCGATGGACAGCCAACATCCGTCGCTGCGGTTGACTTTCAGTATGTTGGAGGTGGCTGTGGGATCAAGGACGTGGCCTATTTCATCAGTAGTTGTCTCAGCGATCGCGATGCTGAACGCATGCAGGAGCAACTCCTTGCGTTTTATTTTGACCAGCTTCAGCAGGCGATCACCGCGAGAAGTGCGGCCGTTGATTTCGCTGAGTTAGAAAGTGAGTGGAGAGCACTTTATGCTTACGCTTGGGCAGATTTCTGTCGGTTCCTTACCGGTTGGTCCCCAGGACACTGGAAGCTCAATTCGTACACCGATGCCATCACCGAACGCGTTCTCGATGAGCTTGATGAACGTTCAAGTGAGTAGCTCGACATCTACTGCGCACGAGTTTGGCATCATTGCCCTTTAAAGATGTTCAAGGACGTTCCGTTCACCCCGCGGCGTACCACGATCGGGTTGCCTTCATAGAAGAAACAGCAGATCAAACCTTGCGGATTCGATCGAGGGTTCCGGTCGAGTTTGAATATTGCTCAACGTCCACCCCGAAATGCTGGATCAAAGTTAACAGGCAGTTGGCATGCGGCGGTTGGTCGGGGTAGTCAAGGAATTTGCCAGTGCTCAGGCCACTGGATTTTCCTCCAGCCAAGACAATCGGTAAGTTCGAACCGACGTGCTGGCCACCATGACTTAGGCCGGAACCGAACATGAGCACGCAGTGGTCAAACACGCTGCTGCCGTCGTACTCTTTGAGCGACTTCATTTTTTCAATTGCCAAGCGGAATTGGTCAACGTACCAAGTGTTGGCAGTATTGAACTGTCTTGCCAAGTCATCATTTCGCTCGAAGTGGGAAGACCAGTGGAAATCTGCTTTCAGCTCCAGAAAATCATGAATCCTTCTGCTGCTTTCAAGCGCCATAATGCAGGATGCTACCCGAGTCGCATCAGTCCAGAACGCAAGGGCAACAAGATCCGACATGGTCTTCATTTTTTCTGGGAAGGTACCCAGTTGGACTACCTCATCACTCACCACACGCTCTCGGACACCGATCCTCTCGACCTTCTCCTGATTCTCGATCGCTACCTCGACCTCGCGTACCGCATCGAGGTAATTCGAGACAACTACCTGATCAGCGCGACTCGCTCGCTTCATGAGGTCCCTGCTCGGCTCCAGTACCGCATCGAGCACACTTGTTAATTCGTCACGGACACCGGCATCGTTCAATCCTCTGAATAGACGATCAAATGCAAACTGCGCATTTCGTTCAACGAATTTAGCTCGCCCCTGCTGATCGTAAGCCAAGCTATTGAGCGTGGTGGAGCGAATATCCACAGGCTCAGCCGAAAGTTGAAAAGATTTGAAGGCGGTGGTCGTGCCAATCTTATCAGCAATCACTTGATCGAAGGTGTATTTCGGGTTGCGGTTCTGCACACCGGTCATGAACAGTGGCATCGCCCCGTAGTGATCACCCTTGGGTTGATTACTTACATTTGAGAGGACAATGATGTCCTGCTTGACCTTGGAGAGCGGTTCGAGATTCTGACTCAGCTGAAAATCATCCTCGGTACCCTCAACCTGCCATGCTCTAGGGTCAATCCCATTTCCTTTATGGAAAATACCCAGCCGTAACGGGATCTCTTGATTTGACGTCTCGATTCCCGCAGCCGGACTCGACATGATCTCAAGTGCCGGAATGGCCATGCACACGCCAGCACCACGTAGAAAGCTACGCCGCGGGATACGGTATCGTGTCATCACTGGAACTCCTTGTGCCTGAATGGATAGCTAAGCACCACGGCCTTAATCAAGGCATTGAAACGATAGCCATCGTCTGCAATGCGTCGTTTAATATCATCGATCGCCACACGGTCGATTGGTAACAGCTTCCTACCTAAAGCATAGGCCAAAACCCTTCGAATTGCATGATCGATTACCTGATCTCGATAATCACTCAACAACACCTCCTTGAGTTCTGCAGGCGACCGAAAAGATCTACCGCGTGGTAGCTGCGACCCGGTGTCCTCCTGTGCGGCAGCTTCGCCCTCTATCACGGTAATGATTCCGTGCGAGTCATTGCCTCCATCACCCTTGACGTTGGCAATTAACTTCCAGCCGCCCGCGGGAGCATCCGCGGGAATCGTAAACTCCCAGATATTGTCGCGTTTGGCACCGCCTGTGAATCCAAAATGCTCATCAACGAGCTGCACACTCGCGTTATTAAGCCTCACATTTCGGACATCCAACCGATGTCGACCTTTGGTGTAATTGAAGAACACTTTTGTCTGCTTTCCGGGCATCAACGAATCACCAAGCTCCCACTCACGATCGGCGTAACTGCCCGAAATCGTGGTTGGATTCCACTCAAGCTTTTCACCGCCTTGCGGGGTTCCAAACTGAACAGGTCTGGCAAGACCATACTGATCGAACGTTTCCAGCGTGAACCCAACCGGGTCAATGTACTGATGGCACGCGGAACAGCCCGTTTGCGATGAATGCAGTTTTAGCAATTCAGCAAACTCGAGCTTACCGTTCCCCTTCTCCACTCTTGCTTGGGTCTCTTCAAGATCCGGAACGTCTTCTGGAACTTCGAACTCTCTACCAAGAATCCGCTCCATCACCCACACTCCGCGTCGTATCGGACTCGTTCGGTTCTCAGTGGAAGTGGCAGAGAGCGTTGATCCCGTGGTGATCAATCCAAAGCGGTTCGGATCCTGTCGTCGTGCCAACGTGAGCGGAGCATGACGATACTCGTAAGTGCCCTCACTAACTTTTTGCTTCTCGGAACGAAAATGAATACTAATCGGCGGTAAACCGGACGGACTCTGTATCTGGTGCTCGACAAACTGCGTCCCGTATATCCCTGCTTGATGCCGATTCAGAAAGATCCAATCTGCATCCACGATGCGAAGCACCGATTGGTCGTAACGCAAAAAACTATCAAAAAGTAAAAGTGATTCTTCGTACTGCGTTCGATAGAATCCCGCCATCCGATCGCTCCGACGATCCACCGAGCTTTTTTGCCGCAGCTTTTTGTAATCGAACCATTCGCCGCCAAGATTTTCCGAAAGGGTAATTCGCTTGGGATCACGAAGCATCCTGTCAACTTGCTCGATTAGAACATCTTCGTTTTGCAGTTGGTTAGCTGCGGCAAGCTTAATGAGCTCAGAATCCGGAGGTGCGGACCAGAGGAAATAGGAAAGACGCACGGCGAGTTCTTGGTCAGTTACAGCCGCTTGCCCGTCTACCGGTTCTTCAAAACGGTAGAGAAACGGAGAAGAGAGAAGAATCGCAAGCATGGATGACTTGAACGCACTAAGTTGATTTGTCTTCTTTTTCTCGTAGAGTTGTTTGAACGTGGCAAACTCCAGCTCAGTTAAGTCCCGACGAAACGCACTGCGTCCAAAGTTCCGGAGAACAGCATCCGCATCGGCGTCATTCAACTGAAGGGGGATCGTCTCGGTACCAAAAAGCTTCTCCCTAGCCGTCGAATCAGTATCGAGACGCGATAAAAGCAGCGAGAAGCAACGTGCGTATTTCTGCAGATTCAAGGGTTCCCTACTCAGCGTATCCGCATCGTTAGAAAATCCCGATTCTCCGATCACTCCCGCTGGAAAGAACTTTTCAATCAACGTGTCCGGAATGACGTGCAGCCGGCTGTTGGTCACCTCAGAGCGAATCGGAACATGCAAAACATCCTCGAGCGTATTCTGCAACTCATCGCGGGTTAGACGCCGAGGTAAGACATGTCCCGCATGCTGAATTCCTAAGGGTAGGACGAATTGATCGACGAACCAGTCTGCGAAGAGTCGACGCTGATCGTCACTCAATGGCTCACTGGACTCCGGAGGCATCCGACCAGATTCAATCACAGCCTCAACCTTCTCCCATAGCGATACAGAATCATGAATACTTTCGCTTTCAAGCAATGCTCCCAGGTCCACGCCGCCGCTCTTGTCGATCGCGTTGTGACAATCGACGCACCTTGCCTGAACGATCTGGCTTACCTGCGCAGCGTTATCGTCATCAGCAAACAGCCATGAAATCATCAGCATCTGCGACAACAACCATTGAGCCAAAGCGAAGCGAACGATTCGCAATCTAAAACTCCTAGTAATAAGAAAATCTCTAGATCAGAGACGGTGGACACACCGCCCCTATTGTAATCAGGTCGCGTTAATGAAAGGGGGGAAAGCTTATGATCAGAACCTAGGTAATCAGTTCGCAATCTTCAGGACACCCGTCTTACTGTGTCTTGAAGAAGTCATTGACTTCTGAGATGTCCATCACATTGCAGTTCGAGTCTGTTATCTTGTAGCCTATTCAACAAAGTGTGTCACAACGGCGTCAGGACTGTCGGGCTATGGCAAAATATCGCAACTTATTTTTCTTTACCTTTGCGGTTTGCTGCGGGACCATCTATCTACCTCGAATCGGTTCCGCTCAGCACACGTGGCAAACACCGAAAGCCCCCATTCCGAAGGCGAAAGTCGAAGCGATCATTGGTCCTTATCTCGGATCTGCTCTAACAAAACCAAGAAACGTTGTTTGGGTTTGGGGATATGACAAGCCGCACCAACCTGGAGCCCATGACTACCTGCGCGTCCGAGACTTAATGACCGGACTACTCGACGGTGTCCCCGACCTTAACGTTGAAACGGCGTACCAGTTTCCAACGCTTGAACAATTCGATCGCGCAGATCTAGTTGTCATGTACCTGCACCTGCCTCAACTTAACGAGAGACAGTACCTCGCGCTAAGCTCGTACCTCGACGGCGGCGGTGGCTTGGTTGCCATACACGAGACAGCGATCATCCGTCCCGCCTCAGAAGGAAAAAAACTCGCCAAATGCCTTGGCATGTCGTGGGACGAAGGTCGATCAAAGTGGGGTGCAATCTTTGAAGATATCACAATCGAAAATGGACATCCCATTTTTGCTGGATTTCCGAATAAGCTATCCATCGCGGATGAGTTTTATTGGGATCTCAATCAGGTGGATGGCGTGGAGGTATTAGGCTCTGTGCGAACGGGGCCTGACAAGAACAGCCTCGCCCCCGTTACACCGTCCCAACTCTCTGAAACCTACTCACCGATGTTCTGGACTTTTCAACCGGGCAACGGTCGAGTCTTTGGCACGACACTCGGACACAACACCTTCAGTTATTACGATCCGGAATTGCGCATTATTCTATTTCGTGCAATAGCTTGGGCGATGCGAGAGAAGCCCGAACCTTTCATGCCGTTAGTCTTCGACGGAATCACCTCATCAACTGGGATGGTCGGGACGAGGGATAGCATGAGAAATTGGGAAGGCAAACAGCGAGGCCCAACCGAATAATCCTCACCGGATCGCGCCGTATCAACAAGCAACAAAAGCTAGAGAGTCCAAAATGCGGACCGAGAGGCCTGCGTCGGTAAATCTATAATATCGATGCTACTAGTTAATGGTTTGGAACATGCAAATGCTTAAGCGAATCTTGGCGGCAATTTTTGGCGGAGTTCTCTTTGGGATCCTCGTACCGATTGCCTACAGCATTTTCCTCGATGTTCCAGAAAGTCCAGCGGGGCTCATTGGCCTCTTATCTTTGGGAGCGTTCAGCGGATTAATCCTGGGTTTCCTCTTTCCACGCGTGTTTGGGTTTATCTTCGAACTCTTTCTAGATATTTGAAGTTCCAGCGTTTGCTGTTCGGGGTTCGACTGCGACCCTAACAAAACAAGCGATTGAAGCGATGGCAATCCATTATCTCTATTTACGGGATGATACCGCTAGCAATTGAGACTGAATGCCATCGATTTGGTGAGGCATGGAGACACCAACGGCCAGATCCGCTAGTCCATCAGAATCCATGCTCAGTTGATCCAAATCAAACCAATTCAACTGTGAATCAGAGCTCGAAAAGAGATCATCTAAACTCGCATCAATGACCACCTCATGACTCACCTGTTCCAGCGTGCTCGACTCCAAGGTGTTTTCGAAATTAGCATCTGCGTCTACAACGCTCGGCTCCGATTCTTTTGACAAATCCATCGAAAGGTATTCTGGCTCACTCGATGGGTTATCCGACAAACGGTTGATGATTCTTAGTGCGTCGATGGCTGATAGCTTTCGATCACCGGAAATGTCAAACAGAAATCGCAACTCGTCCCCGCTAGAAAAATCGAGGCTTTCCTCGATCACCTCGCAATCCACGGCACCATACTGATCAAGAAGATTGATGACATTCAGCACGTCCCTCGCTGATACCAAACCATCCTGATTCACATCGTGCTGCAGTTCATTGTTCTGCCAAACAAGATCCGGATCAATCGTGGCGACCGCCTCAACCAGTGTGCCCTCATCCGATTGAGCCACGTACCGAACTCGAATTGGTTGTAGTTTTTGCCCCGAATGCCGAAGGCGTAACTGATGATCTCCGGTGATTTCGATCTCCGCCTCTCCACTCAGCAATTCTGCCTTCAACAGTTCAAGCGATTCACCGTTGATTCGGTCGTTTGCCGTTAGGTCAGCGAAGATTTCTTCGCCACTAGGGAAGTCGATATGATCATCCTGCCCCTCGGTTTCAAAATCTAACGTCGCAAAGAGTGAATTCGCCTCACCTAGTCGCGATACCTTTAGCTGGCGATTGGAAATTGAATAAAGAAGAGATTCTATACGAATACCACGATCAACCCGATCATCGAATTCGATCGAATCCAGCTCTGAAATTCCTATCAGAGGATCAATCGAAAGCGTTCGCATCGCCGATGAGCTGCCATCTGGAAAGATTGGATGCTGGTTGGGGTCTAAGAAACCGAACGACTCACTGTAGATTGGAATTGCGAGGATCTGTTGTTGCGAGAAGAAATTGATTGCGTGGTGATCTCTTAGATCTCGTGGACTACCACCGGCGAACGGTGAAAAGGTGCTTCGACCGCCTTCGAATTCATATCGATCTTGCAAAGAGGGCTGATGAGGATCACTGACGTCAAACAATGATACGGTCAGCGCCCCGAACTGTCCGGTCACCTCATCGGCATCCCTCCCAATCCCCAACAGGTGATTCTCATCAATGACATGCAGGTATTGAGAGTAGCCAGGTGTTTTTAACTGTCCAACTACCTCTGGCGAGGACGGTTGAGACAGGTCAATCACAAACAGCGGATCAACTTGCCGAAATGTCACGACGTAACCACGATCGCCCGCGAACCGAACCGCATAGACCTGTTCGCCTGGTGCTAGTCCCTCGACACCACCGACGACCTCCAAATCGTTCTGTGTAACATCAAGTACATAAAGATTGGAACCCGCAGGCTGAGTCGGATCATCGATCGGAGTCCACCATGGGTTCTGCGTCGCTATCCGCAGGGTATCTTGATACTCGTCTAACGAAAACTGATGATTCAGGGTCCCAGGGACCGTTCCCTGTCCTGTCTCGGTGATCATTCCGTCGGCACCAATTTGATACCGCGTGATAAGAGTATTGACCAACGACGTTTCCGGAGCAAATAGGAAATCACTCCATTGGTCTCGTGGCAATGCGACTGGCCGGTGGTCGGTGCGCGTGGTGTAGATTGAGTCACGTGTTACCAATCGATACTCACTTCTCTCACTCCACTGCCAATCCAGCACCAGTGCCGGCGACAGCGTCCCGTCAGCGACTGAAGCGTTGATCGCGACCATATGTGAACGGCCATAATTCGACAGGTAATCCTGCGAGATCACTAACGGATCGAATGGCAAACCTGACAATTCCCCGAACCCTTGAGATGAATCAACCGACTGGAAACTCGGGAAAACTGACTCAATGATTTGCTCGGCGGTGATACGAGCGAAAAACTGATGGGGTGTTTCATTAAAGGAGAATTGCTCATCGATCGAGCGATTTTTCTCTAAAGACGGAACGGCGAACCCAAATTCTTCGGTGAAAACGTAAAGAACCCCATCGACCCTTCGAGACTCGACGTAGTTACCGTTGATCGACGTGCTGGACAAACGCTTTGGTGTCGCTGGGTCGGTTACGTCAATCGAGGTGATCACCGTACGTCCGGTTCCTTGGGAAATGACAGTCAATTGTTCACCGTTCAGGTCAAGCGTCTGAACCTGATCCTCAAAGATCTGTCGGGACACAATCGTCGGATGATCAGATTGGCGAACGTCGATGATGGTCAGCAAGTTTCCTTGGTCACCGCGTTCTCCAGAAACCGTATCCGACGAGAACCGAGGAAAGAGATCCCAACCAAACCAGTGCTCTGGCTCTGGGGTCGAGAGAACATAAAGGTATTCACCATCGGTCTTGACTCGATCCGACTCCTCAACTCCGGCAACCTGATTGTTGGTTCCAGAGGCGTCTCCACTTTCCGCAAGCGGTGTCGCTGCAATATCATCCGCAAACCTGAGGTAGGGATTGTCATTCGAGGCCCCTCCGAATCGATAGCGATTCTGATTAACCGCAAGCTGAACGACCTGTGTGTCCAGTTCCTCCGGCCAAGCCACGTTGCTATGAACGTCCGATACACGCACCAACGCCGTTCCGGATACCTTATAACCGTCGGGGTCTATTCCGATATACGAGATCGTCCGAACTCCCTCGAAGTCCGGCGACGGAGAAAAAAGCAGATGACTGCCATCGCTCGAAATCTCAACTAAACCACCAGAATGTTCGTCCGAAAATTCAGCCGACGTCAGCTGAAGATCCAATCCACCTCCGCCAAATGACACGCCAACAAGTGACGCATTCTGTATGTCGTTGGAAATGACGTCCAATTCGTTTTGGCCAGAATTAACCGCCACCTGAAACCAATCTTGGACACCAAAGAGAGGCTCCACGACGTGCACAGCAAGATCAAACTGTAGAGTTTCTAGCCCAGTGTGTCCCAGTCCAGCCAGTTCACCCAATTCGTTTGAACTGTCGAGAAGAGCGATACGATCAATGCCGGTGAACCCAGCTTGCGGTTGATATAAGAGAGTCAAAGCGGAGTCAATCGCGCGATCCTTATCGTCGACGACAATCTCAACACTACCATGTTCTGCGACTGGAAGTAGTTCATCCAAAGAGTCTGCGCCACCCGTTAGATGATTCCACCCATGTAGCGTCAGCTCCACCGCTTCTCGTTCATCTCGACGCACGACAAAGGAATCGTTCCACCAAGGCTCCGGAAGAACATCCACGCTGGCGAGTAAACGTCTGCTCTCCAGTGTCTCCACCAGCGAGCGTCGCCGGAGTGACCGTGCGACTTTGGAAGGGCGTTTTCTCGGCATGGTTCAACCGTTTTTCGAGGAACAGAACGACGAGTCTCCATTTTCGTATGTTCGTTCACACAAGCAACATCAATTTTGGCTGCTGGTTCACAAAGACTCAACTTCCACGGCTTCGTGCATACCACTTGGCTCACCGACATCCAGTATCCTTAGCATTACCCACCCAGCCAAATGACCAACCCACACTCAGTGCCACCACCGATCAACCATGAGCCGCTCTACTATCTTTCCAATCCTGCTCATTTTGCCAGCAATCGCACTTGGTCAAGACGCCGTGCCCTACGACTTATCAAGCGTCCCGAAAGCTGCCCCGATCAAACCGACAGGAAAATACAACACGACATTTTCCCCAGTTGCGGCGGCTAGGTATCTCGACATCGCTTCACTGAATTGGCAACGGGACAGAAAGTGTGCCACCTGTCACACGAACATGGCCTACCTGATGGCTCGACCTGCACTTGTGGGGCGTAGCCCAAGTTCAGGAGAGGTCCGAGAGTTTTTTGAGCAATACATCGACTCACGATGGTCCGGTGAAGGTAACGCCCCGAAAGATGGCGATTATCGTCCTGTTGTGATCGCAACCGGGCTGGTGATGAACGATATCGCCAGCAATGCCAAACTTTCCGATGCGTCACATGCCGCCTTGGATTTAATGTGGACGACCCAGCGAGACGACGGAAGCTGGAAATGGGCCAAATGCGGCTGGGCACCAATGGAGATTGATGATCACTACGGTGTAACGCTTGCCGCCATTGCAGTTGGTACGGCTTCCGATGCATACACCTTATCACCGCAGGCAATTGAAGGTATCCGGCGTCTCCGTCTCTATCTTCAGAAAACAGCCGCCCCATCCATTCATCACCGCCTGATGATGCTCTGGACTTCACTTCATCTCAACGGAGTGCTGAGCGTTGACCAGCAAAACAAAATCATCGAAGAGTTATTTGCGTCGCAGCGATCGGATGGAGGTTGGTCAACAGCTCAATTCCTCGTGGACTGGAATGAGTTTAAGAGAAAAGACAACCTTGAACCGGAAGTCCTCAAGTCAGATGCGTACGCGACGGGTCTAGGGCTAATCCTGCTCCGCGGGTTGGGCTATCAACAGAACGATCCAAGGATTCAGTCTGCTATTCGATGGCTAGAAACACATCAAGACGATGACGGTAAATGGTTCACCCCGTCACCATCAAAGGACAGCAAGCAGTACTTCACTAATATGGGTACAGCTTTTGCAATCCTCGGTCTCGATGCCTACGAGCGTCTAAATTCTTCGTCGCAAACCGAATGAAATACTGAAAGCCATTTAACGATTCAAGGTCTGCATCAGCAGTCTGACGGTATCGCCCGAAGCATCTTCCCAAGCAGCGACCACCTTGGGTTCGCCACCACCAGCGCAGATTACGGGGTCATTCGCGTTGGTTGACAACGGCGCCTCCAGAATGCCCATGGGTCCTGAGGCTTGGAGTGATCCACCGCGTGACTTCAACCAGAGAATCCACGGATCATTACCGTCGCAAGCGATCACCGGTTGTTCTCCATCCTGGATCGTCTTTTCAAACCGCATTTGATCCGTCGTCAGGTAAACCGTTTTATTTCGACGCCACACCGCGGCATTTTTCCCTTCCCCGGTTACGGCCAAATCACCACCATCCATTGGACAGGCTGGTAGCGTCCAGTTTCCGATACCCAACTTCTGCGCCTCACCAAATTCCAAGCCGTCCACCGATTCCGCAATGTACATATCTCGTTGACCCTGAATGAGATTCCTCCACATCACTCGGACCCGTCCATCGCGACCAACAGTGATTGATGGGTGGCAGCATTCGCAAACGCTACCTGAGGGTGATCGGTAAACAAGTGAATTCTCGGACCAGCTCTTTCCGTGATCTTCGGACTTGGAAATGTAGACTTCCGTTGTACCGCTTCGAAGATCTAACCACACAAGAAAAACCGATCCATCGGGCCCATTTGCCATCGCGTGCAGGCCCTCCCTGGCGCTTCTCGGAACGGTATTCACGACAACGCCATCGCTCCAGTGGCCACCCCAATCTTCCGATGTCCATGCGATCAAACTACCGGTTTGGTGACTGATGACGGATACCGTCAGCGCCTTGCCGCTCACAGTAATGCGAGGACCTCGACGCATCCCAAGGGCTAACTTTGGTACGTGTGCGATCCGTCTTGCTTCGGTGAAAGACTGACCAGCTGCATCGCTTGTTGCAATCCACACCTCCTCTCCGATTCCAAACGCAGCAAAGATCCTTCCATCCTCTGCGATCGCAATTCGAGGTTGCCGAGGTGCGCGATCTCCTTGGCCTGCAGAGATCACAACCGGCGGACCAGCATGCGAGAACCCTAGGGAAGTTAACGCAAGACAACAGCTCAGAATTAGTGACGTCTTTAGCATATCTATTTCGATGCAATGATTTGTTTTAAATACCGCGAATCAACCTCGAGCAATTCTAGACGCTGCCGTTTCCAGCACCAATCTGGCTCGAGTATTTCAAAAATCCACAACTCATTCACTAACGAAGACATCGTTCAAGAAACTGATAGAGTTCCATGGTGGCAGCGTCGTCTTCTCGACCAAGATCATTATTGAGACGAACATGATTTGTATCGCTTTTCCCAAAAGCCTTGGCGTCAATTCCCGCTTCTCTTAGTACCTGCTCCAGTCGACTCGCCTGTGCTCGGGTGTCGGGATTACCAGAGAAGTAAAGCAAGAGAAAGGGTGGAATACCCTTCCCTGCCGCAACGTGGGTCACCGCAGAGAAATCAACATGCTTTTTGGAATCATTCCCGAATTTTTGCCGATGGCCAAAAGTGAACATTTCACCGCCATAGAGTGTCTGACGAAGTTCCGCTGTCATGATGATCTTGGGAATATCGTAAGTATCACCGTCAACGGGTATGCACCCAACGACAGACTCCAACTTTACGCCCTCGCGACTCAGGTACCTCTGGTCCGTGCAAAGGATCGCTGCCAACTGAGCGCCGGCAGAGTGGCCCCCGACAACGATCCGATTCGGATCCCCTCCATACTTTGCAATGTTACGATGCACCCATCCAAGAGATGCCGCAACGTCTCCGATCAAAGTTTCCATCTCCACCTCCGGCAGCAGGCGATAATTGGTGGACACAAAGACCATACCTCGTTCCATCAGCACTTTCGGCTTGATTCCAACGTCACTTTTGTCCCCCGCCTGCCAGCCGCCACCATGTATCCAGAAGACCACTGGCGATAAAGTTTGCAAAGCATCCTGCCCTGCACTGTAGATATCAAGAGTGTGACGCGGGTGCCCCGTGTCGCGATACGGGCGCGTCACGATTCCATCGTCCGCAGATACCTCGGTGTGTAAACCAATTAGGTGCATTGAAAACACCGTGATGACGCAGGCAAGGCTCAGTAATGGGGTTCTCATACGCAATCCATCAAAGGCGTAACGGTGACTTGAATTCAGTTCAAGCAACAAAGTTTAGCGAATTAACCGGAAGAAATAACGCACTTTCTATGCCGATAGTCAGATCGCTCGATTGAACCTTCACACGAAAAAGACGACACTGTGAGGGAAGTTGATCCACACCGAGTGTTCACCCACTGAGGTGGCACAAAAAATCATGAAGTGTCTTAGCGTCCCTCTCGCCGTCGTCTTCCACCTGACAATGCACTGCATTGACTTAGCTAGTGCGCGAGCTGAATTTGTAACCTTTGGCTCGGGTGGTAACACGTTCACGATGGAATTTGTTGAGGTCGGCAACCCCGGGAACACGGCTGATACGACGGAGAGTCCAAGTCCTGCAGGTGCGGTTTCCTACGCTTACCAGATCGGGAAGTACGAGGTGAGCCGCAACATGATTGATCTTTACAACTCCAACTACGGAACGGCCAACGGTCTTGCAATCTCCATGCAGGACATGACTTCCTACGGCGGTAATGGAGCGAACAAACCAGCCACGGGTATCTCTTGGAATGAAGCGGCCAGATTTGTGAACTGGCTGAACACGAGTCAGGGTTATTCCGAAGCCTATAAGTTTTCGACAAGCAGCGCCACGGACAACATCGAGCTATGGACCAGCGGCGATGCCGGATACGACGCGAGTAACCCCTATCGAAATAGTAATGCCAATTATGTGCTTCCGAGCACCGACGAGTTCTACAAAGCAGCCTTCTACGATCCGAGCGGGTCGGCATGGTTTGATTACGCCACCTCGGATGGTAGCGTGCCCACCGCTGTTTCCAGTGGTACAACTGTCAACACGGCTGTATTTAATGAAGCCACGGCAACGGGACCTGCCGACGTGGATCAGGCGGGCGGATTGAACGCCTACGGCATCATGGGGTTGAGCGGCAATGTTTACGAGTGGGAGGAATCGAGCTTTGCTCAGACGAATTCATCGCCAACGCTCAACCGTTCTCGTCGGGGTGGTTCTTGGGCGACCACAAACGTTAATTACTTGAGTTCGTCACTACGAAGCGGAAACCCCGCGACGCTGGAAAAGCTTGGCACGGGCTTTCGTGTGGTCAGTCTCACCGCTGCAGTACCCGAGCCAAGATTGACTGTCCCATTTTTTTTCCTAGGCGCTGCAGGATTGATCGTCTTTCACCGTCGACGCGATCGCGTTCTTGCGTCAAACGACGACCAAAAGGGTGGTGGTAATGATTGAAAATCCCAACATCATGGCGGAGATCAGCGTCATCGCGGAAGCGAGCTTCGGCGGGGGCTTTGCGATCGGACTGGCAATCGGTGTTGGAGCAGGGGTTGCCTCGGGAGTTGCCAGTTACAAGCAGCGGTTCTCTCGCACCTTGAAGCAGAAGATTGACAAAGGCGAGATTCAATTCCTCGACCGCGTTGGAGTCACCATGAAGCCTGAACAACTTCAAAAGATCCTAGAAGATTAGAATGATCTAGAACCTTTCGTGGCCGCGGTTGTGGAAGTGAAGCACCTTCGCCCGCCTCTGAATAACGATGCAACACGCGTTAGCGATTCAACTAAGAACGCCCTCATCCTAGCCGCCTATTTTGCGTCTTTCCCTGAGGACATCTTCGCACGCCTGCCACTGCTCATAGGAAGTTTGATCACCAACCACATCTTTGGTTCTCCGTGCTCCAGAAACAATGTCCGCAAACTGATCCCACTGCTCTTTCCAAAACGTGAAATTTTCCCGTCTGGCATAGACCCGATCCTCGGGGCCGGGTAGGACATCGTCGCCCTTGACGTAAAACCCCTTCTTAAGCGTTTCTGCGAAGTCTCGAAATCCATTCGCCGCGTCTGTGATCTCGGCTGGTGAGAGTTTACCAACCTCCTGTCGGATCAATCTCCAGCTTTGATCCCTCGCATCTGATCTCCCTTCCGTGAGCGCTTCGTAATGACGATTGACCAGGCTCCACTTCACCGCGTCGCTGCCAGAATTCAACCCTTCTGTGAGCGTCAGCTTTTTGATTGAAGGCACAAAACGTCGCTCCGCTGATTCTCGGAACCATTTCAGTGCGAGATCAGGATCACCCTCCTCCATTAAAATGGAGACACCCAGGTGGTACTGCCCCCTGCGAGTATATTCATCGGCCTTTCTGTAGATCTCTTTTTCCTTAGCCACCTCGCGAGTGAGAGGTGCAATCTGCGTGGCATAGACGTAGATGCCGAGCAAACAAAGAAGGTAACCACCAGTTTTGTATGCCTGTGTCATCTCTGCTTACGCTCGGAGGCGATAGGACGGAAATACCCGTATGGACAGGCGGCAGTGTAGCACATCCCGAGGCGAACAGTCGTTTAGCCAAAAGTGGCAAACTTTAATCAATAGACGCCATCTTTTTGGACTCGCTCAAATCGCTCTTTTTCGCCGCACTTTCGTTCGCACGATGAGATCATCGTCTCGCTTTGAGAAATGCTGATACCAATCAGTCGCGACTGCGTCACAAGGGGGATCACAAAAACGCCGTAATTCGCGGTGTTTGTGGAGTCCGGCCAACATGTTTTTGACGGTTTTACTTTTTGGCACAGATGTTGCCTGAATGCATCAGTGTCAAATTGGGAAGCTCGTAGGATGAGCGTTTCCCCGCAACCGCTCCCGCACTGCACCAAGGTTGTAGTAGAGATGACAATAACGATCACCCAATTCAAAACGAAATATTGCAAGCTACAAATGTTATCACGCTTTGCCTCCGTAGGCTTGGCAATGTTGAGCGTTTTGGGCTTCCACGAGATGGCTAACGCACAGCAACCAGAACGGGTGCGGGTGCTCATTGGTTTTCACCAGCCGCCGGGGCAAGCAGAACTCAATGCGGTACAGCAGGGTGGCGGCAAGGTAACAAGTCGCTTTCGCCTGATCGATTCCGTTGCGGCCGAAATCCCAGCAAATGCCGTTGCTGGCCTTGCCAATAATCCACTGGTGAAAATCGTTGAGCCGGACATGGAGGTGATGGCGGATGAGTATGGCGATGATTGGGGAATTGCTCGCATCGGCAGCAGACTTGTTCACGAGGGGAACGTTGCGTCGGAGATCGGGCCACTTGCAGGAACCGGGGTAAGAGTTGCAGTCATCGACACCGGGATTGATTACAACCACCCAGATCTTGCAGCGGTTTACGCGGGGGGTTACGACTTTGTGAACAATGACGCGGATCCTTATGATGACCAGTATCACGGTACCCATTGTGCGGGGACCATCGCTGCCTCCCTGAATGGGTTCGGCGTTGTTGGTGTTGCACCCGAAGCGAGACTGTATGGTCTTAAGGTACTCAGCAGCACTGGTAGCGGTTCCTACTCTTATGTCATCTCCGCACTCGATTGGTGCGTTGCTAATCAGATTCAGGTGGCATCACTAAGCCTAGGCAGCTCGGGAGATCCAGGAAGCCAGGTTCGTGACGCTTTCACCCGTGCCTACAACGCTGGTGTCGTCGTGGTTTCCTCCGCTGGTAACTCGGGTGCTGGAACTGATACGGTTGGATATCCCGCCAAGTACGATTCGGTGATCGCCGTTGGATCCACCACACGTTCAGATAGCCGATCAAGTTTTTCTAGCACCGGTCCCGCTGTTGAGATCGCTGCACCAGGTTCAAGCATTCTGTCAACGTATCCCGGAAGCAGTTATGCGTACCTGAGCGGAACGTCGATGGCTTGTCCTCATGTGTCGGGCGTTGCGGCTCTTCTTCTTTCTGGAGGTGTAGCCGACGCAAATGGTGACGGCCGAGTGAATGACGATGTTCGTTTGGCGCTACAAGTGATCGCAGAGGATCTAGGAGCAACGGGACGAGACAATGAGTTCGGCTTTGGTTTAGTCGATGCGGCCGCAGCCGTCGCACTCACTGCCGGTGGCGATGGAGGCGGCGGTGGCCCAGTGGATCCAGAACCCGTCTTTAACGCACCCACCAATCTTGCGGGCACCGCATCCTTACTGAGCGTCACAATGCTTTGGGATGATAACTCAAACGTTGAAGAAGCATTTCAGATTCAATACGGCACAAAACGCAAAGGCAGAATCACCTGGTCAGACCAATTCGTCACCGCACCAGCTAGCGACGTTGTAACGGCCTCACACACCTTTGACCTACCCGCTAGTGGCACCTATCGATTCCGAGTTCGTGCGTTCGCTGAAGGCGGAACTCAAGCGACGAACTGGTCGAACAACATCCAACTGTCGGTATCGGATGGATCCGGTGGCGGTGGCGGTGGTAAAGGCCGAAAGAAATAGCCTAAACCACAGATCACTTGAAAAACCACCTAGTACCTCACCCCTTCTCGCACGGGGCGTGCGATAGAAGCCCCGCGTTTGCTCGAGTAGTGAACGCGGGGCTCTTTAATTGACACTTGCTGAAAAGCGTGAATGCACTTCCACCAATATGAAAGACCAATGAGTGCTGTTAGATCGCATCAAATTGAAAACCAATGCGTCGGTTCCGATGGAAAAAAGTGCGGGAGAACTTGGCCGCTGTTTGATTTAAAACTTCGGAGCGTTGTACCAGGCGTTTCTCCGAATATCTTTTTATAATTACCAGACAGTCGCCCGAGTTCGCTGAAGCCATGCTTTGCCGCTAACTCGGTGACACTCCCCATCGCCGGATGCGTCTTGCGTAAATCCTGATACAAACGATTGAGACGCTTTCGGGTTAGATACTTGTGCGGGCTCAGGTTAACAATCTCGCGAAATGCTAATTCAAGAGTTCTTCGGCTGCATTCCAATTGACCGCATATCACCGGAATGATGCAAGGTGAGTAAAGCATCGAGGAATCGATCTCAACTGCCCTCACGACGAGATCAAGTGCTCGAGATCGCTCCAGCTTACCACACAATGGACCAAGCGAGGCTTCTTCCGTAACGGAAAGCAGCGTTCCCAAGCCGAGGGCATCGAAACGATCGCTACGCATCCTACCATTTCAAACCAAAGGGTCGGATCGTTGGTTTGTAAACGCGGACGGAATGCCCGTGGAATGGTTTGTCGAAATAGGAGTGATTGGTATCTGTTTGTTCGCTGTATCGATAGTGATGTTGATCATCCAGCTAAAACGTCTGACTGATTCGATCAACAACGAAAACGATACAGATCGCCATCTGGCCTTAACCGCAGTCAAAAATCTCTTTGTCTATCTACTTCCTGCCGTCACAATTTCTCAATCATTCGACTTTGGGATCACGCTACCGAGTCTCTATCTTGTTTTAGCGATCCTAGTGGGAATTCTGCACTCTTTCTCGTCACCAAGTAAGCAGGAACGACAGGCGGAAACCGCCAAGCAATCGCCACGCGGTCGAAATCTTCAACCAAGCATCACGATCGCCACCCTCGCGTGCCTTCTTTACATCCTCTACGACACCTCAAGCACCCAAGTCATCAATTACTCTTTGCGGAGGATCGAACGCACCACCGCGGAGAATCGACGCGCACCAGTATCTCAGTGGAAACCTTTTACGCTGGAAGAAAATCAATTACGGAATTGGTCTACTGAAAATCACAGTGGTGTTCATCGCGTACTTTCAAACGTCATCATTCGAAACCAAAAAGAGCGAGGCCGTACCGGTCTGATTGAGAAAAGCTTTGATGTCGACTCCCTCACTCCTGGACTATTCTCACTGCAGTTAATTCGTGCCGTCATCATTCAAAATGCCATTAACGAATCGCGACCTGACCAGAGCGTTAAGCAAACTCTCTTACCGACACAAGACGTAGACAAATTCTACGAAGCACGTAATCAAGCGATTCACGGTCTCATAGCATCGCCTCTTGATCCACGCTTCAAAATACGACTCGTGGAACTAGATCTCTTGAACCATGACAATCAAATATCAGATTCCTTCATTTCTCAAGCTCGCCAACTGCGCAACGGTGATGTCGAGATCAATGCATACCTCAATCGCCCTAAAATTGCTGGGAATCCTCAATAGGACGCTGAAATATTCTTTTGGACCGATGCGATCTACTGCGGAGCCCGTTCGCTACCGCGTCTTCTACCGCACATTGCCGCACACTAGACGGCTTCTTGGCTCGCTCCAACTAATAGCGAGATGAACGCAAATCTGAATAACGCGACGGCCACGGATTCGAATGTTTGAACGATTCCTGATTTGCTCTACCGACTCAGTACAAAACAGCCCCACTAGCAACCACTAGGTCTGGTATCTTTAAAAAGGCAATCAAAACAGAGTAGGCAGCACACATGCTCGAGATATGGCCGCTTACACCAGCACGTCGACAGTCTTGTGAAGTAATGAGCCCAATACGAATTTCGTGACTAACCTTCCCATTGACGCCACAACGCAAAACCCAGAGCGGATCGTAAATCTGGCTCGTCAGGTTCGGCAATGAATCAATGTAAGAGCCCACCACCGAACACAATCCGAACATGAAGGACATCCATGAAGAGTTTATACACCCGTATCCTTGCCGGATTTCTCTGTTTCGCCATACAAGAAACTCAAGCCGCTGATCCCATTGTCATAGATCTCTGGCATGACGCGATCCCGGGGCCGCCAGCGGTAACCGACGGAACTGAAGCGGACTTCACCAAGCCGACGGACAACTTGATCGCCGGAAAGCGGATTATCAAATTGGGTAATGTCAGTCGCCCCCAAATGCATGTGTACCTACCTGAAACGGATCGAGCGAACGGCGGTTCCGTGGTGATCTGCCCAGGAGGTGGCTTCAGTATTCTTGCGTGGGACCTTGAGGGAACGGAGGTCGCAGAGTGGCTCAATGATTTAGGCTTTGCTGCGATCGTACTCAAATATCGTGTCCCCACTCGCCAGCACCAGTCACCGGGTAACTGGGAGGGGCCCGTGATGGACACACAGCGGGCAGTCTCAATTGCTAGGTCTCACGCAACGCAATGGAAACTCGACCCAAACCGAATGGGTGTCTTAGGGTTTTCAGCGGGTGGTAACACTGCTGCGATGGCCGCGGTCAAAAATGGCGAACGTCTATATCAAAGTACGGACAAGCAAGACGAAGCACCCTGCAACGTCAACTTCGCAATCCTCATTTACCCGGCGTGGCTCGCAGAGGACGATGGTTCATTAAAAAGTGAATACGCTGTCAGTAAGGACAGTCCGCCGATGTTTTTCGTACACGCAGCGGACGATCGTGTGACTTGCCAAAGCAGTGTCGCGATGTTCTCGGCATTGAATCGTGTCGGAGTGCCAGCGGAGTTGCATGTCTACCCAACTGGCGGTCATGGCTACGGGCTTCGACCAACGAACCAACCCGTCACTCATTGGCCAAAGCAAGCTGCAACTTGGCTTGACTCGCAAATGCAGTAGGAAGAGCATGGTGAATCAACGGTCCACCGTCCCCTGACAAGGAACTCTAATTCCCGATCGACTGTGAACGCACTTAGTTTGCGATGATTAACACCAAATCAATAACCTCATCGATGTTACTTGAACAACAACTAGCGGCGGCCTGGATGCCGCTGTCTCAGTTGAATCTGTGGCGCAATCCGTTTGGGGAATTAAGCTGTGATGAACGTGTTCTGCTCGCTGTGATCGGCAAGCACGAATACGACCTATGCAATATCGGAAGATGGGAGGCCGTTCAGTTCATCGGTGACTGCGGTAATGGCAAAACCACAAGAATGCTCTGTTTCCATAAACATTGCCCAGACTCGAGTTATGTCTATCTACCAGAAGATGAGCCGTGCCCTTCAATCGCGGAAGGAAATCCAGTGCTCGTTGATGAAGCACAACGGCTACCGCGAAGAGTGATGAAGGAGTTGTTTGCAACTGGCTTACCCTTGATTCTTGCCACTCACAAAGATCTCCGTAAACAACTGGAGAAATCTGGATACACGGTCAAAACAGTCGCGATCGGTAATGGGAATCGACCAGAGCATATCCAGCAGGTGCTCAACCGCCGAATCGAATCGTCACGATTGAACGATGGCCCAGTTCCCACGATCAGCCTGAACGACGCAAAACAGCTACACAAATGTTTTGGTGGTGACATCCGATCCATCGAACACCATCTTTATGAAGAATATCAGGGGGCAGCAGTCAATCATGCCAAAATGTGATCTGAATATCGTTCTGGATGAACCCGACCTAATGCATCCCGGTGGCTGCATCATTACCGGTACCGTTGAGGTAACCGTCAACAGCGATGTCCAATGCAAGGGTTTAGAATTAAAAACCAGCTGGAAAACTCACGGCCGAGGCAACGTCAGCAGCGGCGAGGGAGATCCGATCACCATTTTCGAAGGCGAGTGGCGACAGGGGTATCAAAACGAATACCGGTTTGAACTTCCGATCCCCGACTGGCCTCCAACCTACCACGGCCACTATCTCAACGTCGATCACTTTATTGAAGCGAGGGCGAAATTACCCTGGGCGCGCGATCCAAAAACCTCGGCACCGTTTCAGCTGACACCCACCCATTTTGAACAGGAATGGAGCAGAAGCACTGAACACAAAAGCAACTCTAGCTGCCTCGGATTGATTGCAGCTGCGGTGGCCATTTACTTCTTTATCGACTCCGGCTTCGATTTTTTTGGCACCTACGCGTGGTTCGTTGGAGCGTTGGGGATCATCGCTGCAGGGTATTTCGTCATCTTTCACCTACTGCCGAAGTGGGCCCTCGGTACAGTTGACGCAACACTCAGCAGCGAAACCGTTAGGACGGGTGAAGCAATAGAGGGCCATTTGACAATCACACCCAAAAAGAGCGTCAAAATCGGCGGGATCGAAATGGTCATTACTGCCGAAGAACGCTGCGTCAGCGGTAGCGGCAGTAATCGAAGAACCCACAGTCACACTCTCCTCGAAGACACGGAGAGACTGAGTGATTCAACCACTCTCATTTCCCGACACCCAAACCAGTTTCCACTACTTTTCGAAGTGCCCGCGGACGCTGCCCCCACCCTGGAATTAAAAGATAACGAGATAGCGTGGACCGTCGATTTACGCGTCGACATACCAAGGTGGCCTGACTGGAAAATCTCCATCCCAATTCAAGTGACACCCAAGGTGAATCTCGTTTCTACGTCCGCATCGCCAACCGATTCTTTGAGTAGCGTTGATTCAAGTTCGAAACTGAACGAGCAGACATCGGCGGTCTCCCGCCTCGACTCACCGGCATCAAGAGCGGATACCGCGATAGAACCCACCAGCGATAGTATTTCCTTCGCTGAGACGGTTTCCCACCTATGGATACTTCGCGATGACGTCCAACAAGTGCGGCAAGTTGTGGGTGCGGTCATAGGATTGAATTTTGAATTCTCGGCCACCATCGACAGAAAACTTCTATACGATGGCGACGGTAATGATCACGCTTACCCCGGTGGTTACACGATCTGGGCAACGTATCCCGAACCGCAACTCCCGCTCGTTCTCTATCTCCCGCCGCAGAGCAAAAGCGAATTTGATGCGAGAACGGGTGACACCTGGCAATGCTCCGGTACGATCGTCGGCTGGGATGCAAAAAACCAACGCCTGCAAATCAAATTATCCTGATCTTCCGTTCGCAAATCGACAATCCAATCATTCGGTTGCAGCGCACTGTAAACTCACCGTGAAAATCACTGTGAACAGCATCGCAACCGGCTGCAATGATTACTTTCATCGCGGAATCACCCCTCAACGCATCCGCTTCACCTGCACAGGTCCAACCGTGTCACGATTCATCCTCCGACTCATCCTTCTGTACATCCTCTCAACACACACGGTGAACTCCTTTGCAGAGGAGACGACTCCCACAACGAAGGTGTTTATCTTTGCTGGACAGTCAAATATGGAGGGTGCGGACTCCAATGTGGAGCGAATCCAACTCTTCCCACCGTTTCGTGGACTTGATCAACCACAAGAAGATGTGCTCTTTCGTTACAACCTTGGTCGCAATGACGCTCATGTATCGGATGGTTGGGTTCCATTACAGTCGGTCAACCGATGGGTTGGTCCCGAACTCAGCTTTGCGCGCGAGTTAAAGCGACACAATGATTCGCCTATTGCAATTATCAAGTGCGCCGTTGGCGGAACCACTCTTGGTGCGGATTGGAACCCAAAATCTCCACAGGGTTTTATGCTCTACCCTATAGCTTTGAGCCTCGTGCAAGAAGCGCTCGCAAACCTTAAACAGAAAGGGATCCCCTACCAGCTTGAAGGTTTCATGTGGCATCAAGGCGAAAACGACATGTTCAACGACGAATTCCGCGCTGCATACGGAGACAATCTCACACAGTTCATCGCGAGCTGGAGACGCGATCTCGAAGCACCCACCTTGCCATTCTTTATCGGCGAACTTCACTGCAAATCAATTTGGGGCATGGACAACCGATCACGTATGTATGGCATCAGCCAAGGGCAGAAAGCTGCCTGCAAACGAGATCCGCGCGTACATTACGTTCCCAACAATCACAACGCAATGACGGTCAACCCTAACTCCGGTTTGCACTATCACTTTGGCACCCTTGGACAACTTGGGCATGGAATGAGTTACGCAGATGCCTATTTGAATTCCATTAAATCTCGACCCATCACGGAAAGGTCGTCTCTAAAATGGCCTAAGCCTGCTGGCCAACTATTTAAG
>JBMHCO010000188.1:0-5183 GCA_049889895.1 Rubripirellula sp. | reverse complement strand
GTAGTTGGGGCCAAGGAATTTGGAGATGGTTCGTGCTTTGGCTGGTGATTCGACAATTACCAGATGCTTCTTCGTTGCCATTCAAGTTGAAATGTGTGAGGTCAAAATGGGAGGGTTAGGGCTCATTGGGAGGTGAGCTGGGTGGTTAATCCGATTTGGTTCAGCGGATTTGTTGTTCTGTTGCTCTGGGTGGCTCGAATCAAGCGGTCAGAAATCCGAGGCACCATCGCCAAGATTTTGCTCCGTTTGTTTCATCCACCCCGCGAATCTCACCTTGACCCTTTAATTCAAGGGGCGATACGCTTTCTACTTCGCAGATCACGTTACACTGTCTGACCCTCTCCGACAAAGAATCGTCGGGTTGGTGAAAAACGGTTATGATTCTGCCAGTCATTCCGGCTGGAACTGCCGGCGGGGAATGGAGGGTGCCTTACTTGCTCCGGTTCGACCCGAGCCATTTTGGACCAGCGTGATGACCAACTTTCTCAGAGATTTGGTTGCATGAGCTGGCTTGTCAAGGTGACTCAACCTCCCAGATTGACGTCAGAGTAGAAAAATTTTAACCCTTCACTTTGCCTTGGAACGGATCCAAAACGCATCAAAATGCGTGCTAAAGAGTCGTTTTCAGGGTGATTTTGCCTGAGCGGTTTTGTCCGCAAAACAATTCGTAAAAGTTACCGGGAAATATGAACAGTAGTCCTTTTGAGCTATTTCGACGCAATCTCAAGCCTTTGATGGTTCTGCTTACCGGCTTGGCTCTGTTTGCTTTCGTTGCACTTCCTGTCCTAGACACCTACATGCGTCGTCAGAGTGCTGGTGCGACCGGAAGCGATGTGGTTGCCACCTATTCGGGAACGGAACTGACTCGTGGGCGAGTGGATTATTTCACTAAAAATCACAATTCGGTGGTAGAGTTTTTGAGACTTTTGGGGCAGGAAACGATTAGCCGCGGTGGAACTCCGCAGGTGGTTGGATTTAGTTTTAATGACCAATCTGGACAGGTCACTCAGGTTGGCATCAATCCGTTTCCGAGTGAAATGGGTTCGATCCGATCCTTAATGCTTGCCTCCTTGGCTCAAGCCGAAGGCTTCGAGCTCGATGACAACGCGTTGCAGGTTTGGCTCGAGCAGTACACCAACGGCACGATGACTGAAAAAGAGATCATCGGTCTCCTAATGCGTGAGACTCAGAATCGGCTTGGCCGACCGCATCTGTACGAGCAGTTGCGGACGCATCTCCTAGCGGAAGTTTATGAGAAACGTGGCACATCAGGTCTCTTTCTTGGTCAGTCCAGGTCATTTCCTCAGTTGACTCCGCAGGAGTATTGGGACAATTTCCTGAAGACAAACCGCTTTGCGACGGTCTCCGCCTATGGGATCAAGGTCGCGGATTACCTTCCCGAAACCACGGATTCACCAAGTCAGATTGAAATTGAGGCGATGTACGAAGAGGGTAAAGATCGGGACCCTAGCGAGTTTAGCTCCGAGCCTGGTTTTCACCGGCAATACGTTGCGAAGTTTGAATATGTTGCTGCCGATTTGCAATCATTCATTGATGCGGAGGTCGCGAAACTCTCTGAAGACGAGATTCGTGCTGAATACGATCGACGCGTGAAGGGTGGGGATTTCTTGATTCCCGTCGATGCGTCTCTTCCCCCGATTGATGCGTCTCTTCCCCCGATTGAGCAACCAACCGCCGAAACAGGAGCTGAATCTGCTGAAAACGGCGAAGTGGAGCCCGAAACCGCTTCGGCTGAAGCTGCGGCAGGAACGGAGCCTACACCTGAAGAGCCAGCCCCGGAGGAAGATGCAACAGCTGCGGAGACCGTTGAAAGTGCTGCCTCTGACGAAAGTGATCCGAACAATACCGCACCATCATCAGAGGATCAGGCAGCAGCAGGTCATATTGAGGCTGTGCGGTTGGTAACAGCTTTCCAGCAAGATGCCTCCAACACGGAAGAAGCCTCTAGCGAGCAGGGTGAACCGACCGCGACGGCTGAGGAAGTACAGGATACGGACCAAGAAGTGGCATCCACCAAGGATGCGGCCGACGATGAGACTACCACCGAGGAAAATGCAACCGTAGAGTCATTTGAATCGGTTCGAGATCAGGTGGCTGAGGACATGGTTCGGGATGCGGCTCGGGAACGGATGAATGATGCATTGGCTCAAGTTCAAAACCAAATGCAGGACTACCTTCGTAAGCACACGAAATACCAAACGACCGTTGAAATCAAGATTGATGCGGGAGAAGAGCCACCTGCAAACCCACCTGCAAAGCCAAACCTCGAGCAGCTCAGTGAAGAACTAGGATTGCAATATGAGGTAATTGGTCCTTATTCCGTGAACTCGATCTCTGAGCAGACCTCAGACGGTAGTGGATTTATCGAACCAATTGCCGGATCGTTTTCAATGGACAGCGTGCGGATGGGGCAAGCAGTTAACTTCGTGCAACTCGCTTACAGCCCCGCTAGCCCCGAATCCCAGGATCCTTCTTTGGGTCTATTCAGTCCAATCTCAACTGTCGGTATGAATCCCGGCGGGATGCGCGAGTATTTGGCTTGGAAGATTGATGAGGTAGCCGCTTATACTCCAACACTTGAAGAAGTGAAGGATGAAGTGGTCATGGAGATTCGTCGTCAGGAGGCGAGGAAACTCGCGGTGAAAGCTGCCGAGGCGATTGCAGCGGGGGCCGAAGGCAAAGAAAGTGTTGAGCTAAAAGATCTAATTCCGGAAGATAAGCAGGAATCCCTGAAGGAAGGTTTGAAGCCATTTACTTGGATAACTCAGATCGGCATGCAAGGTGCTTCAGTCAGTGTTGTGGAAGGGGTCGAGGCGGCCGGTGCAGACTTCATGAAAGCGGTTTTCACAAATGAAGCGGGGACCGTTTCAGTCGCTACCGATCAGCCAGGCAACGTCGTGTATGTCGTGCAGACTGACTCTTTTCAGCCGAGCGAGGAAGAATTGCGTAGCCAATTCAAAACTCGGAGGCCTGACACAGCATTGAGCAGGATGCTAGGCAATAATGCGGGTGAGATCGTAGGTGGGTATTTCGAAAAAATGGACGAGAAAACCAAGTTCAAGGATCTCACAGCGGTTGAATAATTGGATTGCTCCGTCAGGCACTCAAGTAAGCGTGGGGACGACTGTTCTCACGCTTTTTTTATTGCTTGGGCGTTCTTTCTTCGTCGTTGACCGTGATAACTGGCTGACCATACGACTGTCGCTAAGCGGCAGCGTGTAAGCGTTCGTCCCCATCCCCCAAAGTGCAGTGGACGTTTCAGAAAATGGTGCGGAATGTACTGGTGTTAACGATTGTGCTGATTATGCTGCCTGCAGAGAGAGCTTGGTATCGACTGATACATAGCTAGAACGGAGCATTAAAGTGAGTGCATTGGATGAAAGTCTGATGCACGGGGGAGCAACAGATCAAACGCTAATTCGCCGCTTCCGAAGCGGCGAAGACGAAGATGCTGCAATGGGGCTTTATCTTCGTTATTCGCAGCGTTTGCTGCACACCACGCAGCGCAACATGTCATCGGCGTTATCGCAGCGGATGGACGCTGAGGATGTCGTTCAATCGGTATTTCGTACCTTCTTTCGCCGCGCAGCTGGCGGTGAGTATCAAGTCCCCACGGGTGATGAGCTATGGAAGTTGTTGCTCGTCATTTCGCTGAATAAGGTTCGCGCCGCAGGTCAGCATCATCGCGCTGCAAAGCGGGATGCCGCACTCTCGGTATCTCTATCAGATCAAGACGCGCTATCGCCGCAAGCACAGGATGATTTCGCACTGAATCTCCTCGAGCTTTCGATATCCGAAGTGATTGGTGAACTGCCAGTTTCTGCGCAGCGCGTTGTTGAGTTGCGGATCCAAGGGCACGAAGTCAGCCAGATTTCCGAGATCACTACGCGTAGCAAACGAACCGTAGAACGCATTTTGCAGCATTTCCGAGGTGAGATGCAGCGACGCTTGGAGGAATGGTCATGAGTACCGCCCCCAATGAATCTGCGCAGTTTCCAGAATCCGATAGCTCAAGCGCTCAGTTCTCGTCCTATTTCCACCACGTGGATCGCCTCGTCGAGAAACTTGAAACGCGGGTTGCGCAGGTTGGCATTGCATCGGTGAATGTCAATGACTTGATGAAAGAGTTCGTCAGCGGCGACGAAGCCAGTCAGTTCAATGGGGACCAGAGAGAAGAACTCGCCGTTGAGTGTTTGCGAGTTTGGATGGAGTTAGCGTTTGATGCCGGTGCGGCCGTCTCGGTGCTCGACGCATTGGGGCAACTCAGTGGAATTGAAATCTCTAGCGAGGGTCTGAAGCTGCTGGAGTTTGAATGTGATCGTTTAAATCAGGGCGTTTCTAGTTCAAAAGCTACTCGAGAGAAATATCCCGAGCCGAACTCAATTTGGGGCGAGTTCAGTCTGCTCGGAGTGATCGGTGAAGGAGCTATCTCTCGAGTGTTCCTCGCTCGGCAAGACTCAATGTCTGGCCGCCTAGTTGCGTTGAAGATCACGACGCGAGAAACCACCGAGTCAAAGTTGTTGGCTCGCATCCAACATTCAGGCGTGGTGCCTGTTTATTCGGTTCACGAGTACCGAGGAATGTTCGGGATCTGTATGCCATTCGTTGGCACCAGCACCCTGGCTGATTTGTGTGATCACGGATTTCATTCCTTAGCGCGGAAAGACGTGGCACAGGATGATACCGTGGAGTCCTCTGGAGCTGAGAGCACTTCGGAGATAAGCCCTTCGACGTGGACGTGCCGAGAAATCGCGAGCCACCTGCGACGACGGCAGTCGATGGTTGCTACTTGGATCCGAGAGTCCCATTCAACGGTAACTCAAATAGGTAACGAAAGCGAAGATTGTTCACCGTCCAACCCATTCAATGATTGCTGTGCAGGAACTACAGCCGAGACGCGTCCAGCTGAGAGTCGTGAAGACGCTCGACAACAAAATCGTCAAAGTCTGCCGCAATCGAGCGACTTAGATTCAAACTACAAGTGGTGGGAATCGAATACGGGCTTTATCGCCAAAATAGAGGGTGAAAATTACCAAAGGTTCATCCTGCGAGTTGGTTCACAGCTCGCATCGGCACTTGGTCATGTTCATCGTTGTGGTGTGGTTCACTGTGATGTGAAGCCCGCTAACGTCCTGATCGGCTGGGATGCGCAACCTAGGCTG
>JBMHCO010000187.1:0-13213 GCA_049889895.1 Rubripirellula sp. | reverse complement strand
AAAGGATTTGATGTAAGACCAGATGGAACGCAGATCGCCTTCCTCGCTGCCGAAAATCGCCAAAAGGAAATTGAGAATTACCGAAGCCAAGGATTCAATCAGCAGATTTATGAGGAAGATGATTTATCTACGCTTGTATGGCTAGCAGATTTTGATGGCAATCAGGCTGTTAATTTGAAAGCTATTGAGCTGACAGGATCTGCCTATGAAACGCATTGGTCACCGAGCGGGGATCACTTAGCGATAGTTTCTGCACCGACGCCGACTGTTGACGATCGCTATATGCGCCGAGGTGTTGATGTGTACGACGTCAAGTTGGAAAAGATCGTCGCTACACTGCAAACAGAGGGCAAGCTAGGGCAAGTCTGTTGGAGTCCTTCTGGTGAACAAATCGCAATCATTAGTGGCAAAGACAAGCACGACCCGGCAGAAGGCAGAATCACGATTCATGAGTTGTCAGGTAGCAAGCCCGCCAAAACGCATCTCACCGATTATTTGGGCCACGTGGTCGATCTTCAATGGCTGGCTCAAAATGAGATTGTCCTGTTAGCTGAAGAAGGTTTAGGGTCACGTTTGGGAACTCTCTCTGTCGAGGGTGAGTTCAGTCAGTGGAAATTGGAGAGTGATGTTGTTTTTACTCAGTTTTCTGTATCGGAAGATGCCTCGAGACTAGCTTTCCTTGGAAGTAGCTCTAATCACCCGAGCGAGGCGTTTCTGTTAAAGAGTGAAACAAAAACAGTAACGCGGTTGACCGATCATAACCCGTGGTTGGGAGAACGCGATTTTGGAAAACAGGTTCCCGTTGAGTGGGTAGCTAAAGACGGATTGCGATTGGAAGGTGTTTTGATTTACCCGCTGGGATATCAAGCTGGTAAACGCTATCCCACCATCATGTACGTGCACGGAGGACCGGAGTCACATGAAAAAAATGCTTGGTTGACGTCTTATTCTCGTCCTGGTCAGGTAGCGGCAGCAAAAGGATTCGTGGTTTTTTATCCCAACTATCGTGGTAGCACCGGACGAGGTGTCGAATTTTCGATGATGGGGCAAGGGGATGCCGCGGGAAAAGAATTTCAGGATTTGATCGATGGAATAGATTTTCTCATCAGCGAGGGCATTTCGGATCGTGAAGCAATCGGTGTGACTGGTGGATCCTATGGCGGCTATGCATCGGCTTGGTGTTCAACGTATTACTCCGATCGATTTGCGGCGAGTGTCATGTTCGTTGGAATCAGCGATAATCTTTCTAAGGTGGGTACGACCGACATCCCAGAGGAAATGTATCTTGTGCATCATCGAAAGCGATTGTGGGAAGATTGGGATTATTTCTTGGAAAGAAGTCCAATTCGGTATGTAGAGCGAAATCAAACGCCAACTTTAATTCTGCATGGTAAAGAAGACCCTCGAGTGCATCCGTCGCAGTCCCTAGAATTGCACCGCCACTTGAAGACCCTCAATCAGGCACCAGTGCGTTTAGTGCTTTATCCCGGCGAAGGGCATGGTAATCGCCGAGCGGCATCAAAATTTGATTACAATCTGAGGATGATCCGATGGATGGAGCACTTCCTTTTGAATCAAAAAGACACTGCCCCTGAATTCAACATCGATTATGGCAAACAACTCGGTGCAGGATCGGTTTCTTCAGCAGAATAAAAAGCTACTTATTTGATCTTAAAACAACGGTATAGTTTTCAACATGCAAAACCAATTTCTTCCTTCCAAGCGATTTCAAATGATGGTGACGGCGTGTGTTCTTTCTGTTTTGAACGTGCCCATCTCTTATCAATCCCTGCAGGTGAATAACGCCCACGCAGCTACACCGATTGCTGAAGATATTCCGCATACCAAAGATTCTCTCAGCGAGGTCAAAGCAAAAGTTGAGTCAAAATCAGCAGCGCTTTTAGATATCCGAGAACTCTCTGAATGGAATGAAGGACACTTGAAATCAGCTTCGTTAGTTCCTTTAAGTGAACTCCAAAAAGCGAAGCCGAGTGCAAAGGTGCAAGCGATCCTTAATGGGCTAGATAAGGATGAGCCTGTTTATTTTCATTGTCGATCTGGACGTCGCGTATTGGTGGCTGCACCTTTGTTGAAGAAGATGGGTTTTGACGTTCGGCCTTTGAAGGCCGGTTTTGACGAATTGCGTAAGAACGGTTTCGAAGTAGCGAAGCCTTAGTTTGCAGGCACTTTTTTTGCGTGCTTGAAGACTGCTACTTTGATGCCTTATCTGCTCGGAGAAATCCAATTTCAGAGATAGCGGCGAACCCCTGTTCGCTGTAATCAGAGTGGCAGATAACGCGTATGAATCGTGAGTTTATCTCAGCAAAGGTCTTGGTTTGTGGCTTTTTTGATAAATCAAATTGGCCGGCAGTAACTTCAAGATAAGTTTTGCCGTCAGTGCTAATTTCGATGGTGAAGTCTTTAACCGCTCCATTTCGGCTGCCGTCTTGTCGCGCCATATAGACCACACCTGAGATTTTTGAGGGCTCGCCCAGATCAAACGTTAGCGTATGTGGGGGATCAGCTTTTCCATTTGAAAACTGTGAGTGCCACCAAGTGGCTGGGTCATTATCAAATGCATTTTGTGCGAACTTACCGTTTTCACGATTTTCGCTACTAATGGCGATTAGCTTCCAGTGTTGGTTGTCGAGGAGTCCCTCCTTTGGCATCTCTTCAAAATGTTTTGCTGACCGATTTTGATTACTTGACCACTCGCTCTCGTCTTGTCGACCAAATTTAGCTCGACGGTCGCGCTCGTGCCTCTCGGTGGAAGAGAAGGTGCCTTCTCGGGCCGGCTGGTGAGCCTCACCAGCAAGTTGGATTAAGTGCTCTAGTCTCTCGGGTTCATCTTTTGAAAGATCAGAAGATTCACTCGGGTCCGTTGTAAGGTTGTACAGCTCCCATGGACCTTGCGGAGAGCTTCGGACCGCTCGCCAATTTGTTTGTCGAATGGCCGTCCAATTACCGATTTCCCAGTAAAGATATTCATGCTGTCGCTGGGGATGACCAATTTCAGATTCGCCGAGAAGCGTTGGGGCAAAACTAATACCGTCAATTTCGTCGGGCACTTCGACATCGGCGAGTTCAGCGAATGTTGGCATCACATCCGGAAAATAACCGAGATGATCGGTTGTCTGGTTCGGTGCCACCTTTCCGGGCCAATGTGCAACAAATGGAATTCGCAGGCCACCTTCATAGAGATTGCCTTTTTTTCCTCGGTATTCAACCGCGGTCTTTGGGTTGACGTTTGCTTGATGGAACCCGCGGGGAAATTCCCTTGAGCTGAAGTAATCCGCGCCTCCGTTGTCTCCACTGAAAATCACCAAAGTGTTGTCGTCGATTTTTAAATCCTTCAACAAAGTCAGGATCTCACCTACTTGGCGATCCAACATCGTCACCATGGCGGCATATTTTTTTGCTTGATCGGGCCATGGCTTATCTTTGTAGCTTGACCAAGCTGGGTCTGTTTCGGGAATGTCAAAGAGACCATGCGGTGGTGTGTAAGGCAGGTACGCGAAAAAAGGTTCCGCTGCGTGGCTGCGAATAAAGTCTTTTGCTGCATCGTGGATGATGTATTGAGAGTACTCATTACCTCGGCTCATTCCAAAATTGCTCGGCAGGGCGACTTCCTCGCTATTCTGTATGAGATAAGGAGGATAGTACGTGTGGGCGTGTACCTGGTCGTAGTAGCCCAAAAAGATGTCGAACCCATGTTTTTCTGGAACGCCGGTTGAATCACGACCCCCACATCCCCACTTTCCGAATCCACCGGTTGCATATCCTTTTGTTTTTAGCAGGCTTGCGATCGTAATTTCGTCTCGTCGCAATGGGGTACCACCCCCGTTCTTTCGAACGGAGGCGTGACCACTGTGCTTTCCGGTCATTAACGTGCAACGCGTTGGTGCGCAAACAGAAGATCCCGCTAATAATTGTGTGAATTTCATCCCCTCCTTAGCCATCTGGTCTATGTGCGGCGTAAGAATATTTTTGCCTCCCATGAAACCAGGTTCGAAATAACCCAACTCATCGGCCATGATGTACACAAAGTTCGGACTCCGTGTATCGTTCGCTGATGAATTCAGGGTGAAGAGGCACGTAGAGAGTAGCAACACAAAGATTCGCAAAACTGGGCTCATTGTTTGTGATGGTGAAAGAGGAAGCAGGAAATTAGGTGATGTATTTTCTGAAGATAAGACTACTTCTAGTCGTCAAAGTGAATTTAGTGCCTAGTCTTTTTATGCATAAGAAAATGTTCGAAAAACTTGTAAATGATTTCGTTTGATTCTGTGTTTGGGTCATGCTTGGGTCGGTTTGTCATTCCGACTCGGTGTTCATATCCGAGAAGATCATTAATTTGAATCAGATGATTGAGCGCTTGCCAACGACTCGGCGGATCCTCCGATCCGCCCGAAATGAGTACCGGGCGTGGTGCCATCAGTGCATGGAGTAAATGAAGGTCTTTGTTTTCTTTTCGCAGAGAAAGGTAGAGACCCTGCGCAGGATTGTCCTCAGTGATCATTCCTCTCTTTCGCCAAGGTGGTTGATGGTATCCCAGATACCAAGGTTCCCAATAATTAACGCTAGGCCGCGTCTCGTCGAACACGATGCCGGGATCAGACCATGCCGCGCAGGCGAATTGATCCCACAAGCAAGACGCGAACATCGCCCACTTTCCGCCGAAAGAATGCCCGACAATGCCAATACGTTTTGAATCTACTTCGTCGTGTGACGCCAGCACATGCCATGCGTTGGCGGCGGCATATGCTAACATCGAAAGCGGTGCAACTTTCGCCTGCTGCAGGGAAGGATAGTAGATCGAATAGGTCTTTTTGGTTGTCGCTTCCGTAGTGCCAATTGACAGAGTTACAAAACCACGTTTTGTAAGTTGTATGGCGAAGTCACGATTTGGTTTACCGCGTCCGATGGCAGTTTCCGGTTCATAAAAAACCGTCATTACCGCCGGTTTTCTAGAGGGCGTTTTGGGGATTAGTAAGTAGCCAACCGTTTTTTCATCGGGTGTCCACAGAAAAGAAACCCGTTGCTCTATATAGCTTTCGTGGTTCGTGACGTCGAGTATTTCTAATTCTGGTTTAGTAATTAATGGAGGCCATTGTCCAAGCTGTTTCATCCACCACTGTCGCAACTGTTTCCGCCGCGTATCCCAGTTCTTCTGATCCGCGACGGTCGTGCCATTATCAAGCTCCAGAGGTGAGCGATAATCTCCATAATCACCTATCCAGCTTTCCGGCGTCTCGAAGTAGGTAGATAATACCTCCGGCATCGAACGGAACTCTGTCGTCGCCGATGTTGCGACCGAATTCTCTTGGGCATTACTGAATAAAGCTTGGTGAAGAAAAAGTAATTGCGTGAACAATAGATGAAACAGGTTGGTTCTCAAGACGTGTCTCACAAATCGGTTCCGGTTTTATGCATTTTGGTTCAGGGTACGTTACTTTCGAAGAGATTATGAATCATGCACTCACGCTTGTGTCTTTTTGTTCTTGGTCTAAATGTTTTTTGTTTCATCCATTTTGGTCAAGTTGGAAATGCCGAAACATTTTCTACATTGCCAAGCGATCAAGAAGCGATCTCAGTGAAATCCCGAATTGTTGTTCTCACTTTTGATGATGCATCTGCCTCGCATTACACTGTGGTTCGACCTTTGCTAAAGAAATATCAATTTAATGCTACCTTTTTTATTACAGAAGGTTGGGATTTCGAGTCCAACAAGATTGATTATTTGACATGGGAGCAAATTCGAACTCTACACCGTGAGGGATTCGAGATAGGGAATCACACAAAAGATCATCTTGGTGTGACGGATAAGACCGTATCACGACTCAGTGAGCAGTTATCAGGGATTGAGTCACGCTGTAAAGAATTCGGAATTCCGACACCGACTTCGTTTGCGTGGCCAGGAAACGCGATCACGCCGTCTGCATTCTCGATTCTAAAGAAGCATGGAATCACTTTGGCTCGCCGCGGTGGTGCACCTGAATATCCGTATGAATCAGGTCAAGGATTCGCATTTGAACCTGGGAAGGATCATCCGTACCTCATCCCATCAGCAGGAGATGCTAGACCAGCGTGGACTCTGGACGATTTTATTCAAGCAGTGGAGAAATCTGGTAAGAACAAGATAGCGGTGCTGCAATTTCACGGTGTACCAGACACGGCGCATGATTGGGTAAGCAGTCCGGTCGACAAGTTTGAGGCCTATTTGCGGTATCTGGCACTGAATCACTTCAAGGTCATTGCACTACGAGATTTGCATCATCACATCGATCTGACCCATTGGCCGGAACAGCCGCTGGAAATTATCGAGCACCGTAAAAAAATGTTGAGTGAGCAATGAAAGTAAATCGCGAATCGAATACTTATTACGAGAGAACGAAGGCAATGCAAAGTAGTGGATTGATAAGGTTTGAAAAATGGGTGGGGGTTTTATTAGTTGTTGCATTGCATTCCCATGCTGTTTGCCTTGGTGCACCTTTTGAGCCAAGCCTGAGTGAAGGTGAAAGACCTTTCAAATTTGCATCGGTCAGCGAGGGACAGGAGGTGTTGTCGACCACGGACGAATTCGTCATGCAAATGAGCGCCTTTGATCGCCAAGTGCGATTGCATTCTGAAGCAGATCAAGGCGTGACGAAACTAATGAATTTCTCAGCGAACCAAGTCCGCCAGTGGACCAGTGAAGAAAAAGAGATTTTGACAGAATCAATTAGTCGTCTAGAGCCGAAGTTGCAAGAATTGGGGATGACCTGGAGTGAGCCAATAAAAATCATTAAGACAACAGGACAGGAAGAGAGCGATGCGGCCTATACCAGAGGTATGGCGATCATCTTTCCACAATCCAAAGTCGGTACTTTGGATCGGCTTCCCACTAGATTGCTCGCTCATGAACTATTTCACGTGATTTCAAGATCCAAACCGGAACTAAGGGATCGACTCTTTAAGCTTATCGGGTTTCATCGCGTGCCGATGATTGAACTGCCAAAGCATTTGGATGAGATGCGGATTACCAATCCCGATGCCCCGAAAATAGAGCACATTATTCAGTTGCACTTGGATGCTGATGTGAAAGTGTTTGCAACGCCCTTTTTGTTTTCAAAGGAAGCGTATACCCCGACAAAGAAAAGCTTGTTCGGCTATTTGCAGTTTCAGCTCATGAAAGTAGTCAAAACGACGAATGGGAATTGGATCCCTGCAGGGGAAGAACTGTCAGAGCTTTTTATTTCACCAGATCATCCTGATTATTGGCGTCAGATCGGCGGGAACACCCGTTATGTGATTCATCCTGAGGAGATAATGGCCGATAACTTTTCGCTGCTGATTACGGGAGAGAAACCAAAAGATCCACTTTTGATCGAGGCGGTCAAACGCGAACTACTGCATCAACAATAAAGCAGGGTTGTGCAGATCAACACCCGACGCATTCTGTCGCGTACTCGGCTTGAACCTCCGCGGCCCTCGGTTATTAAAAAATCGCGTGGATTTTCGATTATGATGACACAGATGATTCAACCCGATGTTCGCGGGGTGGGGATATCAAGTCTTTTCGCTTAAAGATGCTCTATTAGTCAGGTCACCTCAATCACGGCAAGCAACGTGCCTTACCACTCTCTACTTCCTTGCGTTTGCTATTGCGTGCTGATTGTCTGTCAGTGCGTTTTATTGCCAATCGGTGGTGAGCTTATGGCGCAGGATCTGGGTGGAGCTTGGCAACGGACCGAATTGGCAACTGAGGAATTCCATATTCACGGCACCGGTGGGCGACACAATCCTCTAAGAAAAAATCTTCACGCTGATGGATTCAGTGAACAGATTTTTGTGAGGTTTCAGATGCGATACGCCGCAAAATCAATTGACCGTCCAGATGATGGGAATGGTGAGTTTTTTGTATTCTGGTTTGATGCGTTAGAAGGCTCTGAAGCGAGCTCACATGCCAATAACGTCCCGAATCTTGGATTGCACACCGATGGTGCTGAAAATCGATTCATGGTCCGTTACCGATCGGATCAACAGCAGTTTGGAGACGTCTTGGTTGGTGATCAAGATTATTTGATTGTGGGGCGTTTATCTAAGTCTCGTATCGGGCAAGAAGAAAGATTTGATCGTTTAGAGATGTGGGTGAATCCAGAGGCTGAGGATGCAGGGAAACCGCATTTAAAAGTCACAAATGATCAAGCGATTGCCGAGGTGTCGTGGGTGGGGTTTTCAACCGGAGCCAAGACCGAGATCGGCGATGAAATTGTGATTTCAAGATTTCGTCTCGGACGTAGCTGGGCTGAAATTATGGATCTCCCCTCTGAACCAAATAGTGACTCGGTTGCCATGCAGGCTGCAAATCGAACCGTTCAATTCAATCGAGATGTATTGCCGGTACTCGAGAAACATTGTTTTGAATGTCATCAGGATAATTTGAGCGATACAGACCTAGAATTAGACCAATTTGATCAAGTCCTGAATCAAGTTACGCCCTTTAAAGCGACTCAGAGTGAGTTATATAGACTGGTATCAGAGGGCGAGATGCCGCCATCGTCGTCACGTTTAAGCTCGGATGAGCTTCAGGTGATTGAAGCGTGGATAGACGAGGGGTTGGATTGGGATCATCAAAGGTTTCCAACACGGATCTCCAAGTTCGAACATTGGGCATTCAAGCCAATCAGTAAGCCCCCGGTTCCGCAGGTCGTTCATTCTTCGGCGATCAGAAATCCTATCGATTCATTTATTCTTCGGTCGCAAGAGATGATCGGCGTGACACCTAACCCTCGTGCAACCCCAGAGCAACTACAGAGGAGGATTCATCTTGATCTAACGGGATTACCGCCGATAGTTGAAGAAGCACGAGACCAAGCCGTGCTTGGTGATCTATTATCAAGCACTTCTTATGGAGAACGGTGGGCGAGACACTGGTTAGATCTTGCTCGGTGGGCTGAAAGCAATGGCTACCAACACAATCGTGAACGAGGTCACGCTTGGCGTTATCGTGATTGGGTCGTTAATGCATTCACATCAGGAATGGATTACCGAAAATTCGTCACAGCACAAATTGCTGGTGATTCGCTGGTTGATGGGGATGACGCAGATTTAATTGCAACAGGTTTCTTGTCGGCGGCTCGATACAGTGGCAACGAGCTTGATAAATCAATTCAACGCAACGATATCCTCAATGACATTACGAGTAATGTGGGGGCGACATTTTTAGGTCTAACCGTTCAATGTGCACAGTGTCATGATCACAAATTTGATCCAATTTCAATCAGGGATTATTACCAGTTGCAAGGTTTTTTCTCTGTGGGACAACCGCAGAATCTCCTGCTCACCAACGATCCATCAATTGACAAGATTGCGTCAGAGAGAAACACGTTGATCGATACGGTAAGAAAACGCGTGATTAGGGTTAGGAGACAGCAAAAATTTCCCGAGCCTATCTACGTGACTCCAGAGACCGTTATTGCACAGATGCAACCAGGCGAAAAGCAGTTGCTTAAGCAATATGACACACACTTGGCAAATGCGGATCAGACGTGGGGGTTTTATGCACCCAGTGCGTCATCGCGAGTGTTGACGGTGATGCCTCACGAGATGCGTTGGCCGCTCAATAGCGATCCTGATGTTGTTTCAGCTTATCAACCGCGAATTTTAATCCGAGGCGATATCAAAACTCCCGGCCCAGCGGTGAATTCGGATTGGCCATTGGTATTCCGTTCAGAATCTCACCCGATCCAAACGGTGGGCAAAACACGAATTGATCTTGCGAATTGGATGATGTCACCGGACAACCCGCTTACTGCTCGGGTCTGGGTTAATCGATTGTGGCAGTGGCATTTCGGTCGCGGGCTCGTTGAGAGTGCGAATGACTTTGGTATTCAGGGAACAAAACCGACGCATCCAGAGTTGTTGGACTATCTGGCAAGTGAATTGATTCAATCTCAATGGGATACCAATCATATTCAGAGGCTAATTCTTGACTCAGCAACCTTTCGTCGATCCAGTCATTTGAATCCAGATAATCAAAAGCGAGATCCGGAAAACCTGACCTACTGGCGGTGGCAACCGAGAAGACTTGAAGCCGAGGTCATACGTGATTCAATGTTGGTACTTGCTGGCCAGTTGAACGAACAAGTGGGTGGTGAAAGCCAAGAATTGAATTCAAAACGCAGAAGTCTTTATTTAAAACAGAAGCGAGGTCATTTTCCGATTCATCAAGATTTATTTGATGGCCCTACCGCGGTCGTTAGTTGCGCGAAAAGGCAAACATCGACGAATGCACTACAGCCACTGTGGTTACTGAACAATCAATTTGTCCATCAGATGGCTGCGGCTTTTGCCAAACGGTCGAAATCAGTCGCGAATGCCATTCAAATGGCGTTCAATCGTAAGGCGACAGAAGAAGAAATCGGGCGACTAAGCGTTCTGGCGGAAGAGCATGGATTAGAAAGCGTTTGTCTGGTGCTTTTCAATTCCAGCGAATTTATTTACCTGCCGTGAAAAGTGTAGATCAATGAGTGAACCGAGATGGCTTAGTCGGCGTCAAGCTTTGATGAGCGGTGGATTATTCGGCGGTGGGATTGCATTGAAATCGCTATTGGCTGGTGATCAAGTGGGCGTCAATCATCAGCAATCGACCGGGACCGCGAAGAGCATTATTTTTCTCTTTATGTCCGGAGGACCGAGTCAGGTTGACACTTTTGATCCGAAGCCAGACCTCGCAAAGCTTGGCGGACAAGATGTACCAGCATCGATAGCCTCGGCGGTTCCGCAGATTAAACGCGCTGGTCTGAAGAATCTCCTCCCGAGTCCTTGGGGGTTTGGTCGCTATGGTCAATCAGGTCTAGAAATTTCAGATTTGCTTCCTCGGTTGTCTGAAGTGGCAGATGATCTATGTGTGGTTCGCTCGATGTCTCATCGCAATCCCGTGCATGGTCCGGGGGAATGCGTTGCTCTGACTGGAACTTCTACGGGTGAACGTCCGAGTGTTGGTGCGTGGTCGATGTTTGGATTGGGGCGTGAATCAGAGTCTCTGCCAAGTTTTATCGCAATGAATATTCATAACGACGGAATGCAGTATCCTCAGCCCGCTGGTTGGGGAAGTGGTTTTCTGCCATCAAAATACCAAGGTGCGGTAATCAATCCTGATCGAGGCATTCGTGATGCTTCTCCACCCCCAACCATTACTGCACAACGACGCGAGCAGGAAATACAGGCGATCCAGTTATTGAATCAAGATTTTGCGTCGAGGATCGGTGTGAGTGACCTTGAGGCAAGGATTCGTAGTTACGAGACTGCTTATGCAATGCAAACTGCGGGTCCAGAGCTATTTAGTTTGAGCGGGGAAGATCAAAGAACTCTCGACTCATATGGGGTATCCGAAACAACCACCAAGCAAGTCGGAAAGGCGTGTCTTCTGGCGAGAAGAATGGTGGAACGAGGTGTTCCGTTTATCCAAATTCGAGTTGGCGGATGGGATGCGCATAGTAAGTTAAAAGCCAATCATGAAAAACTCGCGCAGCGTACCGACCAGCCGATTGCCGCACTGATCAAAGATCTGAGAAATCGCGGTTTATTGCAAGAAACGTTGATAGTCTGGGCTGGTGAGTTTGGACGTACGCCGACCATGGAGGGTAAATCAGGGGGTCGCGATCACTCGCCTTCGGCCTATTCAATTTGGCTCGCTGGTGGTGGGATACGTGGTGGTCAAGTGATTGGAGCAACCGATCCAATTGGTTACACAGTCACGTCGCAACCGGTTAGCCCTAATGACATGCATGCAACAATGCTGCACGCAATTGGATTGAATGCAAACACTCTGACGTATGACCATCATGGTCTTCAAGAAACACCGTTGGGGGTCACCGGAGGTAAAATTTTACGCGAAGCGTTTGCTTGAAGCGTGGAAGATAAACAAAGTCAGTAATTGTGCGTTCGTCATCTTCACTCCGTAAAACTTCAACAAAGTCCCGTAAGAGACGTAGGATTCATGAAGAATGGTCTCATTTTAGTTGTTAACTTTGGCAGTACTTCCATCAAAGTCGATCTTGTCGAGCCAAACACCGGCGAATTTCAAGGATCTTTGTCCATTGAGCGTTTAGGAAGTGGTAAAGCATTTTTTCGGATAAACGACTCTACTCCATCTGTCGCCCCTGATAACGCCGCGTTATCCCTTCAGCAATTACTGCCGTCTCTGTTAGATAGTCAGCGTGACTCTGTGTGTGCCTCGGCACACCGTGTGGTGCATGGGGGTACTCTGTTTACGGAGCCGACTTTGGTCTCTGAGCGGGTATTAGAGCAACTCGATCAGCTTTCGCATCTGGCACCATTACATAATCCACCGGCGATAACGGGGATCCGCCTTGCTGCGGACCTGCTGCCAGATTTACCTCATTTTGCCGTCTTTGATACTGCATTTCATCGAACGATCCCTCTCGAGGCAAGTACGTATGCGCTACCATCGGCACTCGCCAAGAAGTACGAAATCCGACGCTATGGGTTTCACGGAATTAGCCATGCTTTTACGGTTGATCAGGTAGCAAGGCATCTCAATGTTCCATCAACGGACCTCAAAATTGTTAGCTGTCATCTTGGTGGTGGATGTAGCGTTTGTGCAGTGGACCGTGGTAGGAGTGTTGGAACGAGTATGGGAATGACACCCTTAGAAGGGTTGGTGATGTCGACGAGATCTGGGGATCTTGATCCAGCGATCCCCTTGTTGCTGCAGAAGGAGGCTGGGTATTCGGTGGATGAGATTCAAGAATTGTTGACCAAGCAATCTGGGCTTTTGGGTTTGACTGGCGGCGTTTCGGATTTTCGTGATATCGAGCAAGCTGCAGTTCAAGGAGATGAGTCGTGTCGTCAATCACTGGATATATTCTGTCATCGTTTGCTCCAATCGATTGGCTCGCATTTAGCTGTTTTAAATCATGCTGACGCGTTAGTTTTCACTGGAGGCATTGGTGAAAATAGCTGGTGGGTGCGACAACAAATCTGCGAGAGGGTGTCCAATTTTGGGGTTCAATATAGTCGCCTCAAAAACGAGGTCGGAATTCCCTCAAGCGAACAACTCGTCTCAGAAGTGACTTCTGCTGAGAGTCGACTAAGAGTTTTTGTATCACGCTCAAATGAGGCTTGGGCAATCGCCAAGAACGTTGTCCCTTACTTAAATAAGTCCGTTAAGTTTTGATTGATCAGATTCTGATTGTGTGTTTAATTG
>JBMHCO010000186.1:0-4395 GCA_049889895.1 Rubripirellula sp. | reverse complement strand
CGTTCGGATCAATGACCGTGAGAAAGGTCCACCGCTACATCCCAATTGGGATCAAATGCTCACGATCGAGTTTACTGGCAAGCAGCAGGGTGTGGAGTCAATTTCCGTTGAGCCCGCATCAGAGATCACCACCGTATTCATTGCCGGTGATTCGACGGTTACCGACCAAAAGAAAGGGCCGTATGCGGGATGGGGGCAGATGCTACCTCGCTTTTTCGGAACACAAATTGTGGTGGCTAATTATGCAGAGTCTGGTTTGGCACTGCGTTCGTTCGAGTATCAATTGCGTCTCAAGAAGATACTCGATGTGATGCGAGCAGGTGATTATCTATTGATTCAGTTTGGTCACAACGACCAGAAAGATTCACGCGAAGGGGCGGGGCCGTTCACAACCTATCAACAAAAGTTGCATGAGTTCGTTGGCGCGTTTCGTAAAAAGGGAGGAAATCCAATCTTGGTCTCCTCGATGGAAAGACTTCGAATGGACCGAAACGGAGACCAAACGCCGACACTTTCAGAATTTGCTGAGGCAGTACGGCGTGTTGGGAAGCAGGCTGATGTTCCCGTCATTGACTTGAACCGAATGAGCCTAGGCCTATATGCCTCGCTGGGGCCGGAAAAAGTAGAGGATGCATTTGTTTTTTATCCCGCTGGCACCTTCGATGGGCAAACCGAAACGCTCAAGGATCGAACTCATCACAATGGATACGGCGCTTATCTGTTGGCTCGCTGTGTCGTCAATGGAATACGCGAGGTTGTTCCGGATTTGGCACGCACTCTTACCGATGACGCTGGCCACTTTGATCCGGTAAAACCAGAATTACCTTCTGAATTTCGGAGGTTTGATTTCGCTGACGGGATTTTGGCGGAGCGGCCAGCTGGGAGTTAGTGTGCTGCAACTTGCGGTGCTTGGGTTGCTGCGATTGGTGGTTGATAGATTGCTTTTTGGATGGCGGATTGCTGCCTGTTGTGTGAATGTGCTTGAATCTCACGCAAGGCGTATCGAGTCTTTCGGTCTCCGATTTGATGTGACGGATAGGCCGGTGCATCATGATGATCCTCATGGTAACCCGTAATGACTGGGATGTATTTTTGAACCCAACTGGCAAGCGGGCCATGCGGCAGGTAGATGTAGCATATGGCAGTCAATGCGCTCATGACCTGCATCGGCACGAGCCATCCCCAAAAGACCTCGTATGGGCGAATGGCGAGGGCCAAACCTGCCAAGGCGAGTACCAGGAAGGATTGAGCCTGAACGCGACGACTGCACTTGGGAAGGAATGCATAGAAACACCACATCCCGAGCATCAATCGGATAGGCAGCGTCCAGCCTCGCTCGTGTCCGAATCTTTCAATATCTTCGCTTGATCCTTCCTTTGCGTGATGCAGCAGGTGAGCTCTCTTGATCATCGGAAAGGCAAGGAGGAAGAAACCGTTAGACAGCCATCCCACCAAGCGATTGATTTTTGAATTGTGATGGGCTGATTGGTGCAATGCGTCGTGGGCTGCTACTAGAAACAACCAATGGATTGGAATGCAGAGGAAGAGATAAGTCGTCCACTGGATCTTCTCCGAGAATAAAGCTGTCAACCCGATTCCCCAGAGGAAGACAGCGGCGACGAAAAGAATCGTCGTAAGCCCACGTTCCACGCGAGGTTTCGCAGGGGCGGCCGACCGGAGGCTTATCGGCTGAGTGCCTGCCTGGCTGGGGGATTTTTCTGAGCACATGAATCCTGACCTTTGATTGTGTATTTCAACGCGTGCGTTCGGCCGCACAGGGTTGAACACGTCAAAGACGAGGACCATCCCAACAAAAAATTCGACACTTTTGGTCGTATCAAGAAAATCACCGGCGGGGCGAAAGCCCGCCTAAGCTCGAAGATTCGTCCAGACAATGAACGGCTCCATCGATAAAGCGCTCACCTTCATCAGGGAGCCACCGGTGACCGGAGCCGCAAACCACTCTCGAGCGGGGCAGTGCTCGGTCGGATTAGCAGCATCCGACAGTCTTACCGTTTTAGCGTGGGATCACTCGGCAAAAATATGGGAGAAAAAAACGGTCTTTGACACGTTTCAGAACGGCTCAAGACAACAATGGGGCCGCGGCGATTTCTTCGATCTTTTGCATGACCGCGGAGATGACTTGCTCCTCTGTTATCGCGTCCATATTCCCGCCGACCCGCTCGGTATGCTTCCCCCGAGTTCTGTTACGAAAATGATGCTTCGGACCAGTCGGTTGATTCAAAACAGGGGCGATGATCTCTTGCTCGGGGACGTTGTAGGTTCTGGTCCACGCTGGCTCCGTAGGGCCGAATAAGCTGATCACGACCTTATTGAGGGCAACCGCAATGTGCCGTGGTCCGCTATCGGTTGTCAAAACCAAATCTACTCCAGATATCACTTGCTTGCTGACGGTGATTGGCAGTTCTTGGAGTGAGCCCATACTTACGACGCGTTCGTTCTTGAGCGTGTTTGCAATCCAATCGGCCTGGGAACGCTCTTTAGGGCCGCAGTGAACAACGATCTGCCAGTCGCTGTTATCAATGACGTGTTGAGCGAGTTTTGCAAGGCGACTTACAGACCAGCAGCGTGTCGGGTCAGTCGCGGCGTTAGAGTTGATGAGAAGGGTACGCCGTTTAGCTGAGAGACGTAGGGCATACCAATGTCTCTTCCGCTCGGCAAGATCTTCGGAAGAAATGGCGAGTTTCATCTCACGTTCTTCTGCGCTGCATCCAAGTGGACTGGTCAGTTTTAGATAGTAATCAATCGCCGAAATCGGTTGGTACTTTCCGTTTTGACGCGGCACTTCGATCGGGTGTGTTAGGAAAGGTCGTCTACAGTCACGCGCGTATCCGATTCTTTCTTTCGCACCGCCCAGCCACATCGCGACCCCAGTCCACAGAGAACCGGGTAGCATGATTCCATAGTCAAATTTCGCTCGCCGCATTCGCCGGATCAATCCCATCCTACCGATGGAATCCGCTCCAGCATGAGAACCCCAGATGATGCTTTCGTCGAAGAGGTTCGATCCAGACGAATTGAGTGAAGAAAGCAGTTCGCCAATCACGGGCCGACAAAGTAACGTGATTCGAGAATCAGGGTACCTAGCTCGCAGTGCGAAAAGCATCGGTGTGGCCATGCATGCATCGCCTATCCAATTAGGCATCAAAATACCAAAGTGGCAATTCGCATTCTGGGTTTGAGATGATTTCAAACGTCACCCTTTCAGGCTGTCTCTATTTCGGTGCGACGGGACTGTGCATGGCGGCGTGAATCAGAATCCCAACATCTCAGCGTAAACTTTTAAATAGCCCTGTGCGGTTGCCTGCCACGTGTAGGTTCCCGCATGTGCTTGTACCCGAACGCCTGCGTCCGGATCTTTGTCAAAACTATTCATCGCCTGCTCGACCGCCACTGCCATTTCTTTTTCTTCGAAGGAATCAAAGTAGAAACCGTGATCACCCGCGATCTCGGGGAGACTGGTGAGACGGGACATCACGACCGGCTTTCCGCATTGCATTGCCTCAAGCACGGGGAATCCAAAGCCTTCGGTAAGCGATGGGAAAAGGAAAACGTCGCATTCTTCATAGAGCCATTGACGATCTTCGTCAGTCACCATCCCCGGCAGGAACACGCGATCGGCCACTCCCGCAGTGCTCACTAGATCGAGGACCTGTTCGCCATAAGGGGTTTGATTCTTGCCCGCGACGACAAGAGTGAGATCGGGAAGGTGTCGAATCATTTTCACGAGTGTATGAAAATTCTTATGCGGTAAAAAGTTTCCAATCGAGAAAGCGAACTTACCCTGTGGCAACCATGCGGGGCGTTGAGCCGCCTTGGATGGCGTTGGACTCATGCCCAGCGGAACGACGTGCACTGGACGTCGTCCAAGATTGATGTTCCGTGCCAAATCATCCGCGACGTATTGCGAATCGGTGACAATTGCAGAACAACGATTTACACGCTGTTGGATATCGTTGAGCTTGCGGCTAATGCGTTTTGGACTCTTGTCCGTGTAAAGGAAGTACAGGTCGTGGATAGTTAAAACCACCGGGACGCTTGGGTCAATCGGGAGGTACTTTGACGCTTGATTCGTTACGTGCCAGAGGTCTGGGCGTTGGGACGAAAATGTTCGCAGTAGCGGACGCGTCCAACGTTGGAACTTTTCTTTTCTCCATGGTTTGACAGGGATGACCTCGTAAGGCAAAGGCTTACTCGGGGGGAAATACTGCTCCGCTCCCTCCGGAAGTAGAAGTGTGGGGCGATATGTATCTTCTGATAATCGAAGTAGTTCTTGACCCAAATACAGCGAGAATCGCCCCAAGCCACAATTGATGTGTCGCAGTTTCTCCAGATCGATCACGATCTCAGGCAATCGATGAGGTGATCTAGGAG
>JBMHCO010000185.1:0-3416 GCA_049889895.1 Rubripirellula sp. | reverse complement strand
GTGGCAAGCCAGTGATCACCTTCGTAATGGCCGCTATTGATGTATTTCAATCCTGCGTCGAGATGATCCCTAGATGACTCCTGCAGAGGTGCTCGTAGTGGTGACTGTTCAGGCAGTGCGGCAGCCACGGACTGCAAACACCAAGCACGGTTGAGGTTAAGGCCCGCAAGGTGAACAATTTTTGGATCCGTTACATCACTCACGATCACTGGTGAGATGGTGCCATCGGCCAATTGTGAAATTAGCCGCGGCAGGAACAGATTAAGCCACTCGCTGAATTCCTCCTTCGGGAGAAGACGCCGCATCAAATCGGCTTCGTTCCAGCATGAGGAGAAAAAATCGTGGCCCGATGGCTCATAGTTCACGGGATAGTTAACATCGTTGTAATAGAAAATCCTAGCCCGACTTTGCACCTGCGTGGTTAGCTGACGGTCATCCATCTCACTCGCGTAGTCAAGAATTTGCGCAAGTGCGAATGCTGTGTCTGGGTGTTGGCCTGTGCGAATTGGATAGGAAAGATTCGGTAGATATTCCTTGATCCGGCGTACCAAAAGTTCCTCGAGGGGACGTAGGTTATCTCGCCATTTCACCGCATCGGAATCATTCCAAGAATCGAGTTCAATTACTAAACGTAAGTACCAAGCCCACCCATACATACGCTCGAATGTCTTCTGCTCAGGCTGTGAAAAGAACTGAGTCTCCTTTTCAATATTGATCTTCGTTAGGTGTTCATTCAGGGTCGTTCGAATTGCCGACGCTGAATCTATTGTCGGATAACTCCGAAGTAGCTTCACGAGGACCCAATGCCCATGGACGCTGCTGTGCCAGTCAAAGCATCCATAAAAGGCTGGGAAATGTTCGCGCGGTGTTTTGATCTGACTTCTGGATGAGTAAACCAGCGACAGCTTATTTGGGTACTCGGTGTTTAGCCCTTTCAACACCAGATCCGCCCATTGGCCAGCTATTTGAAGGTCGAGTCGATTTTCGGATCCGGTAGCAGCGGGTGCCTCTTGCGATCTACCGGCTGAGCAGGTGCTAAAGAAACAAGCTAATAACATGTACCGCGCCGGTTGTAGGTTCACCATGTGCTAATTATTTGCTGATGCGAGAATTGTCGTTTCTGCGGTGAAATTCTTCCACCGTTTGATCTTGGAGCAGTCTAACGCATTCGCAGATTGCTGGGGTCGCTTTATTCGCTCAGTGAAGGTTTCGGTGTCGAGGACTTTAGACGTTGCAACGGAGGTTGAAAGCGTTGAGTTTGTGCACGTGATGCCACCCCGTTACATCATTTGCTCGTAATGCCTAACATATCGCCGCGTGGATAAAGTTGGGTACCGCTGGGAAAAAAAGAGAGACGGCTAGCGTAACAATGACGACCGATTCGCAAACGAACGAGAATCAGAACACCAACCCAGGTCAAGGCTTATCCAAGGAAGAAGCATTCAAGCGTATTCTCCACGGGCATTGGCGTTATCTTGACAACGAAGGCGTCACACGTGTTGTGACTGCGAGCGACCGACTGCGTCATCTTGGCGGCCAATATCCGTTTGCATCGATTCTGGGCTGTGCGGATTCCCGCGTTTCCCCCGAAGTGATTTTCGACCAGGGGCAGGGGGATTGATTTGTCGTTCGCGTTGCGGCTCGGGTCGTTGGTGAATTTGAAATTGCGAGCCTTGAATATTCAGTTCAGCATTTAGAGGTAAAATTAATCCTCGTCATGGGGCACGAGAATTGTGGTGCCGTGAAAGCGGCGATCGATGTAGCGACGGCTGATGGTCCCATCGGTAGTCTGATTGAGGAGATCAAGCCAGCGGTAGAACTCGCCAAAACTCAAGATGGGGATTTGTTATCCAATGCGGTGCGATGTCAAGTTTCCCTTGCCGTGGACCAGTTATACCAGCGAAGTGCACTGTTACGTGATGCGGTCGATTCGGGACAGGTTCGCATGATTGGTTTGATCTATGGACTTTCCAGCGGCGATCTCGACATTTGCAAAACGGTTGGATGAGTGTGCGTCGGGCTAGAGTAACCGCTGTTGGCTAGGAACTTAAAGTCTTGTACGTCATCGGATGGTTTCACGTGGGGAACGGCCTGTTCAACACCCAGAAGTTTACATTGGTAAAAAGAAAGAAAACGATGCGTCTACTTCAAATCTTTGCTGCGGCTTTACTTACGTTTCTTCTTGCTTCTGGAGGACTGCGGGCAAGCGATCCGCACGCGAGAATTCTGCTCTGGGAGAACGGTGCTCCGGGATCGACTGATCGAGCGACTGAGCCGGAAAAGGTTGATCGTGAGGGCGGTCGTTGTAATGTTTCCAATGTCCATAACCCGTCAATTACTTGTTTCCTGCCAGCACCGGAGATAGCTACCGGTTCCGCGATCCTGATTGCACCGGGCGGCGGCCACCGAGTGTTATGTCTGGCGCACGAAGGCGATGCGCTTGCTGAATGGTTTTCGAGTCAGGGAATTGCCGCATTCGTTTTACGCTATCGATTGGCGAGGGAGGAGGGATCCACCTACACCGTCGATGATCACGCGATGGCCGATACCCGTCGCGCTTTACGATTGATACGCCACAACGCGAAGCGGTGGGGGATCAACACAGAACGACTAGGGGTTCTAGGTTTCTCCGCAGGTGGTGAGCTCGCCGCCCTAGCGTCGATGGATTCAAAGGACGGTTCGATAATCGACGGCGATGATGTGGATAGGCAAACGGCGCGGCCCAGTTTTCAAGTGCTGATTTACCCCGGCAGCTCCGCGCGGTTCACTGTTCGCTCGGGTATGCCGCCTGCCTTCATCGCTCTTGGGCAAAACGACCGAGATGACATTGCGATCGGGATGGCACAACTCTACCTCAAATATCGAGAAGCAAAGGTGCCGTGCGAATTGCATATCTATTCCAATGCGGGCCACGGTTTCGGTTATCGAGAAGGGACAAACACTGCAGCTGGTGACTGGCCGAAGAGGCTTGTTGAGTGGTTGAAAGATAGCGAACTACTCTGAGCTCACTGCCTTGCAGCTCGCTAGCGGTGGCAAATCTTTCCTCGCTAGGTTCCATGTTATTTGTCAGTGGGTTTGACTTCTTGCAGGTAGAGGTAGTCGAGGCCCACCATGTAGCTCTTTTGTGCTTTGTCATTTGCACCGATGATTTCTATCTGCAGGGCGTTGGTGCCACTTTTTAGATGGTGGATGCCAAGCCCGACAGGTCCAGTTGATACGACTCCGTCATTGTAGAAATCGATGGATCCACCGATGGGTTGGCCATTGAGCTTGATTTGGCAAACGCCGTAATCAATTGCCTTCGTGAAGGATGCAAACAACTCGTAGTCGCCTTCGAGGCCTGAATCGAAGGTTAGTGTCAAGCGATCCCCAACTTTGGCTCCAGTCCACCACAGTTGGTTGTCCTTGCTCCACTG
>JBMHCO010000184.1:0-4549 GCA_049889895.1 Rubripirellula sp. | reverse complement strand
GTGACTCTGTGGACATCAGGCTCATGGCCGCTGGCTTGTAGCTAATCGACAGCCTGCCGGCTTCCCCGTTGTAGCTGACTTGCTGGATGAGTGATTCAATAACCCGGCACTGTTCGCGCGGATGCAGGTTACCCCAGAGCCGGCGGAAGTCGCTGAACACTTCGTGGACTTCTTGATCTTGGATCTCTTTGCCGGTCAGAGAATGTTGCTCCTGTGTGATCTTCAGGATTCAAAAAACAGAGAACCATTTCGAAGAAGGTCCGTTGCGGGGAGCTTTGCTCCCGCAAGCGTCCCATTCCGCTTGCATGACGACCACTAGAAGCCGAGGTTTCACGCCTCGGCTTTTGTCGTTTTATAGGCCCTGTTTTGCAGTCTTTTAGAAGACGGCGACTTCCAGAGAAAGCTCTCGGTTTTTCTTTAGAGTAAAAACGTGCGATCAGGTTCTGGGCGATCTGCCCCAAGACTCTCACGTTCTCTGCCGAGTTTAGCCGGTTTGTTTAACAGCAGCGTTGGGATCGGGGTCAGGCTGGTTGATTTCTGCGACCGCCGACCTTCTGGTTAACGGGGCGATCTGGTTCTCTTCCTTCAAATAACGGACTTGGCGACGGAGATGAGAGTCGGAAGCACTGGCGATCAGCGCCAGCAGCGGATGAAACAGCTGGGTCACGGGAGTTCGTTGGTGCAAGCTCTAAGTGGTTCATTCATCGGGGGATAGCAGTTGGTTTGCACCCCGCAGACAGGATGATTACCGATGCCGTGGGCGTCAAATACTAGACGGTGCGGGGAGGCAGCCCACCTGAGTTAACTGATCCACCCTGCTTCGGGCGGTGGGAAAAAACTGCCATCAGGTTAACTCTGTTTCGATGGTCGCTGTTAACGGATTCGGCTCAGTTTCTAATCCAGTTGCCATCGCTACAGGGCGACCGAATGCGACTCGAAATCAGCAAGTGCTTTGCGGCGTTGGATTTGCGAAAATCGATCTCGCAAGAGTCGTTACGAAGAGATTTGTACGGGGAGCCCTACCCCGAATAGCGGTTTGAACTCGGCGTCTCACAACGCCTGCGCACATTGCCCAAAGCCGATCGTTCTCTGCTCAAGGTGGAGCGAGAGCGAAAGACTTTGGACTTCTTGGTAAACTCAATGACGCCGTTTGATGAATGAGGGATTTATTGAGTAGTGAGCCATGTCATGACCGCGCTGCGAGGCAGAAAACGAATCAGAGAAGGTCTGAACATGATGATTGCAATCGTGCTGTGCGTTGCGTCAACGGCTTCTCTCTTTGCTCAGGAACCTGTTTCGTTGCCGAAGCAGCTTTCGACGACGAACCTACCAAACGATGGGGTACGGTTTCCAAGCGATGCGGGTGTGCTCAACGTCCTTGATTTTGGTGCGGTCCCGGATGACGGAAAGGACGACACGCAGGCCATTCAAGCAGCCCTCGATAAGTTTCCGAATGGGAACCGCATCATTTATCTACCGGCTGGTGAGTACATCGTCACGGATACGCTCCGCTGGGCAGATGGTGCTCATTCGGGAACTCAGCAGAAGCGGACCATCCTGCAAGGTCAGGGTCGGGATCTCACAATCCTCCGCGTACCTGACGGAACTCCATCATTCGGTGCCGAGCAGGATTCCTCGAAAGCGGTCATCTGGACTGGCAGTCGACCGGCGCAGCGATTTCGCAATGCGATCCGTGATCTGACCGTGAACACAGGCCGGGATAATCCGGGAGCGATCGGCATTCAGTTCAATGCGAGCAATCAGGGGACAATTCGGAATGTGAGGATCGTCTCTGGAGACGGACAGGGACGCATCGGACTCGATCTGGGACATACCGACGAGATCGGTCCATTGCTCGTCCGCCATTTGACGGTTGAGGGATTCGACGAAGGGATTCGCACCTGGTGGCCGGTCAACTCCTGCACCTTCGAGCACATCACGCTCAAGAATCAAAACAAGTACGGCTGGCACAATTACCATCAGATGATCTTCGTCCGTGGTTTGAAAAGCGAAAACCGTGTCCCTGCCATCTTCAATCGGAAGGATTCCTGGGGAACCGTCACGCTGGTGGATTCCGAATTGCGCGGGTTGCCCGGTGCGGAACAGACCGCCGGTATCCTGAACCAACGCCAGCTTTACGTTCGCAACACCTCGATCACCGGCTACGGCAAGTCGATCGACAACGCCGACAAAGGCCGTGACAAGGGAGATGTCGTCGCTGATGGACTCATTGCGGAAGACACATCGCATGCCAATGTCGCCTCACTCTTTCTTGATCTCGACGGAACGCTGCCGGAAGAACGGCGGCACCTGCCCCCCAAAGAAACACCCGATGTGCCGTGGGGCGATCCACGCGTTGACTGGGCGAACATTGTTGACTTCGGTGCAGATCCCAACTGCAAACTTGACAGTTCTCAAGCACTTCAGGCAGCGATCGACTCGGGAGCGAAGACGGTCTACTTGCCCGGTGGGAGTCAGCTCTACTTCAACGGCGAAGTTCTCCTGCGTGGTGCGGTTGAACGCATTATCGGTCTCGAAGGCCGCTGCCGATTTGGTGAGACGGCCGTTTGGAGATTGATCGACTCGGAAGACCCTGACAATCGGAAAGATGCCCCCGTCGTCATCATCGAGCGTTGTTCCAACGTAAGCGGCGGTCAGAGCGTCACGATTTCTCACGAGTCGCAACGGACTCTTGTTGTGAGTTCATGGATTGGTGCTCACGTCATCGGTCGCGGTAGAGGTGACATTTTTCTGGACGACTTTTGCGGGCAGTTGGACCTGGAAAGCTCGCAGCATCATGCGTGGTGTCGGCAACTCAACACCGAACGGCAAGGGACGATGCTGACCAACAACGGAGCATCGCTCTGGATTTTAGGTATGAAAACGGAGAAGATCGGCACCATCATTCATACGAAGAAAGGAGGATTCACAGATCTGCTGGGATGCTTCATCTATTCCAATCAGGGGTGGGATAATACCATCCCTGCCTTCCTGATTGAAGACTCTTCGGCCAATCTCTGCGGACTCAATGAACGCAATTACAACCGCAGGCCATGTGAATACTGGTTCCGCGAAGTCGTCAACGGCGAGGAACGCTCTCAAAAGGAGCGGGCTTGGACCTATTTGAGTAACGAACGGTTTTGAAAATGAAACAATGCATCAATCTGATGATCGCGATCGTTTTTCTTTGCGTCGGAACTCGGCATGTGTCGGCCGAGCTACGTCTGGCTGGCATTTTTGCTGATCAGATGGTTCTACAACGGGATCAGCCGATTCATGTTTGGGGCTGGGCGGAGGCAGGCGACAAAGTCACTGTCATTCTTGTCGATCAGACAGAGACGACCATTGCCAATGAGCATGGCACATGGTCCGTCACTCTCAAATCCTCAGAAGCTGATTCGCAGTGTCGGCAACTGCGAGTCGAGAGTCGCTGACTGCATTCGATGCCGGTAGCATCAGGGACCGATGAGCCACCTCTGCTCGGCTTTTCTTCGCCGTCCGAGCTCACCACCGGCAGTTTCAGTACGGTCTTCTGCTGTAGTGCGAGGGGAGGAAGACGGAATACGCGTGGCAACCAGGTATAAGAATAGCGAACGAAGGCGTGTGGAAACCGGAGCAGCGCGTGGTAGGTGGTCAACGCGTGGTAAGGGGTCAGGCCCCCTTGCCTTAAGGGACCTGACCCCCTTTTACCATTTCTATGTAAATTTCGAGCAGAATTCCAACACACCATGTGCGAAAACAGTATCAACGAAATCGCTATTATTTCATCGATTATAACGCGTCGATGTTGATGTCTATTTTTACCAAATTGAGCACCGATACGATACGGCGAGGTTATTTGTCTTTCTTTTCTTCAACAGCAAATGAATCCACAAACTTTTGGGCATCTTTCCCTGACGCACTCACTGCGATCACTATCTTCTTATCAACAACCATCAAAAGACCGTAAGCTGGAATCAGCTTGAACCCATTCGGCACACGAAGAGGAGCTTTAAATTCGTATCGGATCGCCCGCTCGTCTCCGATCTGCATCTCTTTGATGCTTCCTTTGACAAAACCAGGAGCCCCCTTCGCATTTAATTCTGACTTGACCTCCTCATCGGTCATCTCTTTCGGTTGGTAATAGACATTTACCTGCTGGCGATACTCACTTTGGTAAACTGAATGAACAACGTAGGGCACCTTCCAATCTTTCGGCTTGTCTGACACTGGCTTCTTTGAGAATACCACCTGAAATTTGCCAGCAATCCCCTGCAACAACCCTTCGGGTTTCTTTGCCACACTCTCTTTGCTTGGTGAAGTGTCATCTCCAGCGCTACACGCGAGTAACGACAAAACAATTCCAGCTAACAACATTGACCTAGTCAATTGCTGAACCATCGAGGCCCTCGGAATAAAACGAAAAACATTGGCGTGTTATTGAATCGTGTTCGCAATGCTACGAAAATCGTAACGAGCATATCCAGTATGGCCAAAAAATAAACCGCGATCAAATCTCTTCTACAATAAGGCGAAATTAATCAAAGTTGACTCCAGTTTAGCCAGAGAG
>JBMHCO010000183.1:0-88055 GCA_049889895.1 Rubripirellula sp. | reverse complement strand
GCGTTGACACTAATTCTCGTGATGTAGGTCGTAGCTGGTGGTTTACGTACCACAATCTTAACAGATTGCATTCAAAGCGTTCTGGTCATTTTGTCTTCATGCTGTTGACTTTCATCTTTTTAGACGTTGTTTGGAGAGATGAGTTCTTGTAACTCCTTCATCAGCAGCGCTCCCTTGGTCGCCGTGAATATCTACAGTCCACTGCGAACACATCTTTTTAATAGCCAATGGATTTGGTTGGTCTGCTGGATTTGGTTGTGGTCGTCGCGGGAGACTCTCTCTGCGCATCCATGCATGCTTTGGTAAGTGCTTCAATCGTTAAGCGAACGGGGTTCCTTACCGCGGGATGCTTCGTAATACCAATGATCTCAAGTGACTCGGTTCTCGGATTTTTTTCTGTTTGGCTATTGGTTTGGTGCCATCATCGGTTTTTTCATTTGCGGGGTTTTGTAAGATCGGATACTTGGAACGACTTATTTGTTTCGCGAGGCATAAAAACATAAAGTGTTGTCAACGTACTAGAACCCTAAGAGTTTGATGTAGGCCTAAGCATGAGTCGCACGTTCTTACTGACAGTCATTTTCTGTGCTTCGCGACTGATTGCATCGGAGACGGATCACCTCGGATTGCCGCAGGTTCCCGCTGGTTTCAAGGTAACGGTTTATGCGAAAGAACCACTCGTGCGGAATCCATGCGCGATGGCGTTTGATGCGCAAGGAAGACTGTTCGTTGGGCAAGGTCCACAATATCGCACACCCAAGCCCAATTCACCGACTGATCGCGTCACTTTACTGATCGATGTCGATCAAGATGGCAGTGCCGATCACGCCAAGACATTTGCCGAAGGCTTCAACAGTATTCAAGGCTTGGCGTGGTATGGTGACCAATTATGGATCGCTAACGCCCCAGACTTGACGGTTGTCCGCGACGTGGATGGTGATGATGTCGCCGACGAATACCGACGTGTCTATGGCGGACTCGGGAATCTGGAGCATGCGTTGCACGGGCTTTGTTTTGCTCCCGATGGGTGGCTCTACATGAGCAAGGGAAACTCAAAGGGCTACGGTCGCGGCGATAGTCCCGAAAGGTTTGTGGCACCATCGCCGCTGTTTGACCTGTGGGGAATGCGACCACCAAAGAACGCTCCGATTCAACCGGAAGCAGAGGTGTTTTTACGTGAGACGTATCGACACGGTTACCACACTCCGTCTGACGATTGGGGTACCGAAGGTGGCGTCCTGCGGTGTAGGCCGGATGGCACGGATCTGCAGATTTTCAGTCGCGGTATGCGCAATACATGGGACATGAACTTTGATGCCGACTTTAACTGGGTTGGAACGGATCAAGACCAAGATGGTGGTGATCGCGTTCTGAGTCCATTTCTTGACGCTCACTTTGGCTGGGGTCACGCATGGAGTCCGCATTGGACGGGCGAGGATCACATTCCAACGGTTCCAATATGCGGTCCCGTCTTTCATGGTTCCGGAACCGGCGTTGTGTATGGAGCATCGCCGCAGTTTCCGGCTAGTTACCGAGACGCATTCTTTTGCGCCGATTGGTTGGGACGCAACATTTTTCTATACCGCCCAAAATGGGATGGCGGAATGATGAGAAACATGGACACGCCCGAGATTTTTGCCAAGGCACCAAGCGGGCGAACGATGGGCTCGAGTCAGGGTGTGCTGTTTGATCCAACGGATATCGAGTTCGGCCCCGATGGGGCACTGTGGGTGCTCAGCTGGGGACGTGGATACGGCGCTGCAATCGAAGATGGAGAGCAGGTCGACGAAGGCCGAGTGTATCGCATTAGCTATGGTGATACCGCACCGACCAAGAGGCTGGAAAAGTACGACCGATCCTATTCCGAGTGGACGGTCAATGAATTACTGGTCGACCTTCAGCATCATGCGTTGCCCATCTGCCGAACCAATGCGCAGAATGAACTAGTGCGTCGCGACGTCGAAGTTCGAGATGAGATCATCGAGATGTTTCGGCGCGAGAACCTGCCGACTGGAGCAACAACATGGCTCGCATGGACGCTCGGACAGATTGGCATGCAAGACAAATCAATCGATGCATTCTTTTCCGACCGGATCACGCAAGAAGATTTGAAAGTTGCTGACCGGATTCAGGCGGTTCGAGTGCTCGGGCAGCGAGCACGCGTTAGTCATTCTCGATTGCCAGCCGCCGTGCGCGATGCCCTAAACGACGAACATCCGCGAATTCGGTTTGCGGCCGCTCAGGCCATCCGCGAGCGTCAGGATGTTGAGGATGCAGAATCATTATGGAATCTAATGGATTTAGAATCTGATCGTGCCGTCTTCTATGCGGCCCGGATGGCGCTAGGAAAGATTGCGGATCCGAAGTCTTTGCGAACAAAGCTTTCAAGTAGTTCCAGTGGGCAGCGTTTAGCAGCGCTATTGAATCTTTTGGAATTGGCTGAGCTAGGCGGTGATGAAGTGCTACCCTTGCGTCTTGATCCCGATCCAAGGGTTGCCGAGATCGCATCATCTTTCGTATCCAAGGTGGGAACGAGCCAAACGCCTGTACTGCAAATCCAGCGAAATAGTTCACAGCAAGCAGGCAGCGTGCAAGTTGAAATCTTGATGGGAGACGTACCAGAAGGATTGCATGTGCGGTACACAAGGGATGGTAGTGAGCCGACGGATACGTCTGGAATTAACTATGCCGAACCGTTTTCAATTCAAGAGCCCGACGTGGTATCGGCTTCGTTATTTCGTGGGCGTCAAAAAATGGGACCTGTGCTTCGTCGCAGCTATGCGTCCCTAGCCTCTGCAGAGTTCGATGGAAATCATGACGCACCAGAGGTCCCAACAATTCCGATGGACGTTGCGAATATAAAGACGACGAATAGCCAGCCTTACAGAGCAACGACGATCGCCGTTGGAGGCCGCGCCTATGGAAACCGCCAATACAGCTGGCAGTCGCTGCCGAGTGAGATCATTGGTCACACGTTCATCGAATCGCTTAATGGAGATTCAGATGTAGGATCCACTGGCGACTCGTTCTTGTCATTTGATCTCGATTCAGACGCGGATGTTTACGTCGCACATGATGAGAGAATTACTGAAAAGCCGAGGTGGTTGAAGGACTTCCGTGAAACCTCCCTACGGGCTCGTACCAGAGACACAAGTTATCAGTTATTCGCGAAACGATTTCCACCTGGGAAGGTTCGACTGGGCGGAAACACCCTCGATGGGGTCACCAAGGCTCGATCACAATTTGTAACCATCATCAAACCTGCACCGCTGCAGCCTCGCGACGTAGCGACGACGATCGAGCAATCGCTGCAAAAGTTGCCGTCGGCTAACTTTCACCGCGGTGCACGGCTGTTTTTTGAACAATCCGATTGTGCTAAGTGTCACCGATTGGGGGATTGGGGAAACGCATTCGCTCCTAATCTCACCAATATGGGGACGCGAGCCGCACCAGAGACGATTGCGGAATCCATCCTCGATCCCAGCGCCGTGATCATGGAAGGGTTTCATTTGGTCAGCGTTTTGACCAACGAGGGTCAAGTGTTTCAAGGATTCATCAAGCAGGAAAGCGGTTTGAATGTTGAGCTGGTGCAGGCCGATGGCAAAGTCATTGTGATTCCGCGCGAATCCATTGAGATGCGAAAACGTCAACAAGTATCGGTGATGCCCGAGGGCCTAGCAAAGCAGCTTAGTCCTCAACAGGTGGCCGACCTAATTCGTTTCATCGTGGATGCCGGCAAGAACCCTGAGCTGTTACGGTCGCTGAGCAATCTCGCGGCGAATGTAAGTGATACGCCGCCCGTCGCCGCAGCCTGGCAAACAACTGACGAGTCAGGCGACATAGCCGCACTGTCGGATACAAGTGCACTGATTACATTTCAGGACGATGGCAAAGCTTTGCAGATTCACGCCGGCAAAAACAAAATTGCTACCTACATTTACGAGCACGACAAGGTAAAGCGTCCATTCTTTGCTCACGTCAAATCGCCTAGCGGCACTCAGGTCACTCGAAATTTCCCACCTGGGAAAGATGACCGGCAGGATCACGCCGACATGCATCCGGGAATATGGCTGGCTTTCGGTGATTTGGACGGCGAAGATTTTTGGCGCAACAAAGGGCGAGTGGTTCACAAGGGATTTACCCAAACGCCAACCGGAGGTTCAGGGATGGGATCATTCGTACAACGCAAGGCATATCAACGAGCTGATGGAAGCGTGGTCTGTTTCGAGGACTTTCGTTGCGTAATCCGAGTTCTTGAGGAAGGCTATCTTCTCCAATTGGATTCAACGTTCTCGTCCCCGGACGGTAATCTTTTCTATTTTGGTGATCAAGAAGAAATGGGATTGGGCATTCGAGTCGCAACAGAGATTGCAGAGTTAGAGAGTGGCAAGATTACTGACTCGGAAGGTAGGCGAGGAGCCGAACAGGTTTGGAGCCAGCCATCCAAATGGTGTGACTATAGTGGAGCGGTTGGCGACGAAAGAATTGGCATGACAATCCTGTGTCACCCTGACAACTTCCGTGAGAGTTGGATGCATGCACGGAATTACGGTGTGATCGTCACGAATTCTTTCGGTCGTCAAGCAATGAAAAAGGGTTCCAAGAGCCGTATCGAAGTTTCAGGAGATGCCGGCTTGCGATTGCGGTACGGAATACTGCTACACGGACCAACGCCCAACTTGGATAATGCTCATAAGCGGTACGTGGAGTTTTCACAAAGCGAGAACTGAAAGCTTTGCGGTTTCATAAACCTAGTATTCGACTCTTATGTTAGCGGCTGGTCTAAAGCTGTTGATGTTCATGCAAACATACTGTGTACGTCAGTCATTTTACGTCTAGGTATGTTTTGACGGCTCCGTTGAGTAATTTCGCTAACGTTTGGAAGGACGGATTTTACTCAGCGTTAGGATTTGGCTGCATCGGTTCAGCTCGCACAGCTTTTCGCCAAGATTCTAGTTCCTCGAGTAATGCATCGCGGCGGTCAGGATAGGTGGCTGCAAGGTTCTTGGTTTCACCAATATCTTGTTTCAAATCATAAAGTTCAACTGAGGCAGGATCGAATGATTCGATCAGTTTCCAATCTCCTTTGCGAATCACACTGGCGGGATAACTTTGGGGATGGCTGTTGTAGTGAGGGAAATGCCAAAAGAGGGTTTCACGCGGTAACCGTTCTGTCTCGTTGAGTAGTGGTTTCAGATTAATGCCATCCATATGTTGGTGGGGATTTAACTCGATTCCCGCCGCGCTGAGGCAGGTCGGATAAAGGTCATTGCTGATGACCGGTTCTTTGATGACTCGGCCATTGAGCGAGACGCCCGGCCATTTGATGATCAATGGGACTCTGATGCCACCTTCGTAATAGGATCCTTTGTTCGCCCGTAGCGGCGCGTTGCTTGTGGCTTTATAGAAGCCACCGTTGTCGGAGGTGAAGATAATGATCGTATCGTCTTCTTTTTCGGTTTCTTTGATTGCGTCTAACACTTGTCCAACGCTACGGTCAATGCTTTCCACCATCCCTGCATACACTGGTTTGCCCTGACGTTTCGCTACTGGAATCTGTTCGTACTTCGCGATAAGTTCATCGGGAGCCTGTAACGGTGTGTGAACGCCGTAGTGCGGAAAATAGAGAAAGAAAGGCTTCTCACCAGTTTCTTTAATGGCTTTGACCGCTTCTTCGGTAAGCCGGTCCGTCAGGTAATCACCATCATTCCCATCCGGTAAGACGTTCCACCTCGCGCGATGGGGGGTTGTGGGAATGGACCAGTTACCTTGGTAAGGAAAGAAGTATTGACCCGGAGCGCCATGGGCGTTGCCAGCGATGTTGACATCGAATCCGTGATGTTGCGGCAGGCAAAACGGTTCGCTGCCAAGGTGCCATTTCCCGATGTGAACTGTGCGATACCCAACCTCCCGCATTGCCTCGGCCAACGTGAATTCCTCGACTGGCAATCCGCGTATCTTGCGACCTTCGATCAATTTTGCCTTTGGGTCCCATCTTCCCGAAGGTAACCAGTCGGTCAGCAGTAATCGTGCGGGATACTTGCCCGTTAGAATCGAGGCTCTTGTAGGTGAACAAACAGCACAAGCAGAATATGCATCGGTGAACCGAACACCTTCGGATGCTAATTGATCGATTCGAGGTGTTTTGTAGTAGGTACTTCCTTGGCAGCCTAAATCCATCCAGCCTAAATCATCGATTAGGAAAAGAACGATGTTTTTTCGTGAAGCGCCATCAGCGGTGGTCGCTGAGATCAGTAAGAGCATCGATAGCGTTAGGCTAATTTGCTTCATGTTTCTCACTAGATTAATGTTTGAGACGCTTCCTGCCAGCCCGTTACTTTGAGACTTGAAACTTGTCTAACTATGATCAATTGATTCAGTTTCTCTTTCTCTTTTTTGGCGGAACATCCGATTCCGGCAACCAATGCGCAAGCTTAGTTTTGATCTCTGAATATTCTGATCGCATTGCCAAATTAGTCCATTCATTTGGATCGTACACATGATCATAAAGCTCTTCACCGCCATCGGCGTAACGAATGTAGCGATATCGATTTGATCGAACCGCATGGTTTCCTGGTCCGTGCGATGTCAATGCAGGACGGTCTCGCGGATGACTAGGATCTTTCAGCAAAGCGAAGAGACTCTGGCCGCTAAGTTCCTCAATTTTAGGAAGTCCACAAAGTTCATTCAGCGTGGGAAACAGATCTAGCATCCCCACTGGTTGCTCGCACACACTGCGAGGCCGTGTTGTTCCAGGCGCTACGACGACAAAGGGTATGCGAGTGGATCGTTCCCAAAGAGTGAACTTATGAAGATGTTGTTTTTCGCCAAGGTGCCATCCGTGATCGGACCAGAGCACGATTAGGGTGTCTTCTGCATGACCATTTTCATCCAACGCATCAAGTAACCTGCCAACCATGGCATCCGCGAATGAGATACTTGCAAGATAGGCTTGAAGCAATTCGCGGTACTTTCCGGTTTTCATGACCAGCTCGAAATCTTCACGTCTTTGACTTGCTAGTTTCAGACCCGTTGCTGGAAGATCGTCGAGATCATTGGCCTTGATTTGTGGGAGACGAATTGTGTCCTGAGGGTAGAGATCAAAATACTTTTTCGGTGCATAGAATGGTAAATGAGGTCGAAAGATACCCGCGGCAAGAAAGAATGGTCTGTCTCGATTCTGTTTCAAATAATCAGTCGCCCACTGAATGAGATTCCCATCACCGGTATCGAGTTCTTCTTTGTCGAGCGGTCCCCAATCAAATTCTTTGGGGTTCTTTGGTGGCTTGGCTTGAGCTTTCACACTCGCGATTCCATTGAGAGGAAAGCCTGCAGGGAAGCGAAAGTTGCTGACGTCTAGCCCGCGATGCAGTCGGTCTTGATAATGGCCGTCAAACACCTGATCAAAATAATGGTGCCAATCAGAGCGTCGGTTGAAGTCAGGCATGTGGTGAAAGACCTTCCCACCTCCAACCACGTGATATCCGTTCGCTTTAAAGTGCTGCGGAATGGTTGTTAAGTTTGGGATTGCTTGATGCCACTTAACGCTATTGTCGTAGATGCCAGTAATACCGGGACGTTTGCCAGTAAGCGTGGCGACTCTTGACGCGTTGCACACCGGTGCGGCACAGTGGGCGTTTACAAACAGCATGCCACGATTTGCTAATCGATCAATGTTGGGAGTTTGCACATCGGGATGACCCTCGAGACAGCCAATCCAGTCATTCATGTCATCCACGACGATCATCAAGACGTTTGGCTGCGTGGCCGGTAATGCTCCTTGTAGCAAGAAGATAAACAGAGCGACACGGATCATGAGAGCGTTGTGGTTCATGATGCTTCCCTGGCGATATTAGGAACACCCTAGTGAAAATCGATGATCCATCATAAAGGGTTCAACGAGCCCTCGAGCGGTCGTTTCTTATTTTGAAAACGTCGTATACGTTGGATATGCCTTGTAGGGATCTGAATCTGCCGACACTTTGATAGTTTCGCCTGTTGTCACGTCGTGCTGCATGATCGCTCCATCTTTCGCGAATAGCAGAAACCGGTTATCGGTTGAGATCGAAACGTACCATGCCATCGTGGACGGATCTAATTGGTCAAAGATCACTTCGTCGGTGATTGAAGGGGCACTCGCATCAAACTTGGCGTAAACCATCACTCCGCCCTTATACATGTTGTGATCGCGATCGACCCACTTCTGGTAAGCGATCATCGTTTCGTCTTGCGATAGGGCGATTTTGTGAATGAAGTGATTGTCCGGTCGCTGAATCCGAACGTATTTGGCTTTCCCATTTTTGTCCGGCGTTGCAAGAAAACTGCTTCCACCCCGTTGCTGGATAAATAGACGTCCGTCTGCCAAATGCGGATTGACCCAACCCCACGGGGCAAGTTTTTGTTCTGCACCAGCGAGCCCATCGGAATCGTTCCAGTAGGGCCCAGCGGTTTCCACGTTCATGCGATTAAAGCTGATGCGATTCGAGCCATCACGCGACCAATAAGGCTCAGTATTAAAGCTCGATTCACCCTCGATGATTTCATGGGCTGCACTACCATTCGCATTCATAACACAAATGGAAGACCGCCAGGTTTCACAGCACGGGCCGTTTACGGCATAGCGTCTAAAGAAAGTCAGTTGGCTACCATCAGGGCTAAAGTTCGGCTTGAAGTTCCACCATTTTGTGTCGGTCAGATAAGTAATCTCAGATGTCTTGCTGGCCAAATCAAAGATAGTCCGAGCGATCTGCCAGCGACCTTTGGAATCCGCCGTTGTGCAGACGTAAGTCACTTTTCCCGAGAGAGTCAGAACCGCATACTGGTTGCTACTGCTTGCATTGATACTTCGAGAAACGGTGTCGTAACCCTCTTTGCTAAAGCTGATCATCTCCGACGACGCGATCGTCGGCGGTTTCGCCTGAACATCAACCTGCTTTGTTATAGCACTGTCAAAGCTAAAATGACCCTCGGCATCAGTCATGGTGACGATTTCAGCATCATGCAGTGAGACGATTGCACCGGCTAGGGGAACTCCATTGCTCCCATCCATCACCCGACCGGAAATCAAGGTTTCCTGTGCTGAGGCCAAAGCTGTTAGAGACGCTAAAACTAAAAAAACTTTGAACATTTTTTTCCGCTATGGTAGTGACCGCCCATGACACCGTTTTGCATCCTCAATGAGTGAATCCACTATTTGGAAAAAGGATACGCCGATGATTTCCAAAGATGAATACGCAAAAATCAAAGAGGATAAATGGAAGAAAGCAGTCTTGCTTGATTCAAAGGAGTCAAACCCAGATCGTTGTGAAAAATGCAGACGGCAGATTATAGATAGGGAATATAACTGCCCGTGGTGTGGCGCTGGCGGTCATCGACAGAGACGGTAGGCGTGGTATTACATTCTAGCAATAGTGGGCGGAACCATCTTCACTATCATCGCGAGCCTTTACCTGAGTTGATGAGGCGTTTCGATCGGTCCGTTGTCTCGATAGACTATTACCGCTGTAGATTACTAGCATCACGCCGACGCCCCGCCAAACGACAATTCTCGTTCGCGCGGTAGTGCGAGTTATCATCGCTTCGCAGGAGATTTTTGCTTGTGGCAGAACGTTTTTATTTAGGTCAATTAGCGTTGGCTATCGTGCTCATTTTAAGTGGGTGCAGTTCTCAAGATTCAGCTGATGGCGTTTTAAACCTGCGAATGGCTCATGTTTATGAGGTCAATTCACCTACTCACGCGTACGGTACTGCTTTCTTGTCGGAACGCATTCGGGGGAAATCAGAGGATTTAGATATCACGGTTTATCCCGCGTCCCAGCTTGGGAGCGAGTCGGAGTTGTTGGAGCAATTGGTAGCAGGTGAACTCGACTTAGTGATCACTGGACCTTCGTTCCTTGCAATGTGGCACCCGCCAATCGGCGTGCTTGATGCCGCCTACTGCTCCCGTGACTTGGATCACATGCTGGAGATCGCCAACAGCGAAGAAATGGCTCCTGAATGGGATGAGCTCCGTAAGCAATACGACGTACGGGTTTTAGATACTTGGGCTTACGGATCAAGGCACGTCACATCAAACGTTCCAATAAGAAGTCCAAAGGACCTTGAAGGATTTCGTCTTCGTGCGCCAGGTGCCCGCATCTTTCAAGCCTCTGCTGAAGCGCTTGGCGCGAGCCCGATGCCAATTGCATTCAGCGAAGTGTATCTCGCGTTGCAGCAGGAAATTGCCGATGGTCAAGAAAATCCAGTTCCGGTTATTAAATCAATGGGTTTTCATGAAGTGCAAAAGTGTTTGAATCTCACCGGGCACATACAGTCGTCATTGCAGATCCTCGTGAATGAACGAACCTGGAGACGGATGACAGATGAGCAGCAAGCATCGCTCCAGGCGGTTATCAAAGGATTGGGGAAAGACGTCTATCAGGGCTTGGTGCAAGACGAGAAGGAATTGATTGAGCAGTGGCAAATCGATGGAACGATGGAAATCATCGAAGACGTTGACATGGAGGCATTTCGCAGTCGATGCCGCGAATATTTCTCGGAAGGTTTTGAGTTCAGCGAAGTTTACAATCGCATCACAAAGCAGTCGCAAGGGGATGTGCGGAAGTGAATACCGACAGAGAGCAAGATACGGTGGATGAGACTCTGCAACTTCGTCAGCAGGGGATAGCCAAGGAGCAAGAGCTCGATGTTCTTCCCCGTTCTCACGGTGACCGCGCGCTACCGATGGCAGGAGTGGTCCGATGGATGGTCATTGCAGAAAAGTTGATCGCAGGTCTTTTTCTGGTCGTGATCGTCGCCACCATGTCATTGCAGGTGATCGCACGTTATCTCTTTGACAATCCTTATCAATGGAGCGAGGAGTTGTCGCGATTTGCTCTGATTTGGATGACTTTCATGTCCGCGGCTTACGTGATGGCAGAAGGTCGACACATCGCAGTTGATATGCTCTCAATGAGATTCGGGGAACGCGGCCGATTAGTGCTCGAAGTGGGTAGCTACATTTTGATAACGGTAACTTGCATGCTGTTAGTTTTTGGAGGTGCCAAATTCGTGTGGTACGTCGGGAAAGTTGGCTCGCCCACTTTAGGATTACCTAAGAGCTTGTGGTATGGAGCCTGCTTGGTGGGACTGTCCGTTATCGCTATCCATTGCCTGATCAATTTGTTGCAGGTCTGCGTGACAGGAAAACCGATTCCACGCGAGTCGACGGCTGATGAAGAAGCGTTTCATTTGCAAATGGAGCCGAACAAATGATTCTAGTGCTTTTAATCATTGCGATGCTGTTGTTGTTGCTTCTGCGTGTACCCGTTGCCATCAGCATGTTACTGCCATGTCTTCTGTATGTTGTTTGGTCACCAGACATTACGCTTGGTGTAGCGTTGCAGCAAACCGTCAGTCCCATCAATTCATTCCCGCTGTTGGCTGTTCCGCTATTCATCATGACGGGATACTTAAGTAATGCTGCTGGGTTGGCTGACCGCTTGTTTCGGATGTTACTGACGTTGTTCAGAGGGATTCCCGGAAATCTGGGTTTTGTGAACGTCTTCAGTTCTTTGATGTTTTCTTGGATGAGTGGTGCCGCGATTGCCGATGCGGCTGGCCTGGGTTCCGTTCTTGTACCTGCAATGAAGAAGCGAGGGTACGATGAGAAATTTTCGTTAGGCTTGACCGGCGCATCATCACTTATTGGCCCAATCATGCCGCCCAGTATTCCCGCCATTGTTTACGCGGTGTCAGCTAATGTGTCGGTGGAAAAGCTTTTCTTTGCCGGAGTCATTCCTGCTCTCGTACTCACGAGCATTTTATGCTTGTTTGTGTATCGTGATGCGAGGAAAAATCCGTTGCGTGAAGAAGCCAGCGGTTTGAACCTAACGGTTCTGGAGGCGATTCAGTCAGCTATTCCCGTGCTGTTGACGCCGGTCATCATTTTGGGGGGAATTCTGGGCGGTGTTTTTACACCCACCGAAGCTGCCGCGGCCGCAGTTATGTGGATTTTGATTCTGAGTTTGTTTTACGGCTCGCTGTCGTTTCGTGCTTTTCAGGGCGTTGTGGTAAAAACGACCACCACGACTGGTTCCATTTTACTCATTGTTGCTGCTGCTGGGCTATTCGGATGGGTGATAGCTCGCGAACAAGGGCCGCAGGCGGTAACCGAAGCGGTTCTGCAATTCACTGACAATCCCATTGTCTTTCTGTTGCTGATCAACCTTGCGCTTTTGGTGACCGGGATGTTCCTGGAGCCTGTTGCAGCATTATTGATTACCGTGCCGGTGCTGTTGCCCGCATCGCTTGAGTTTGGTGTCGATCCTCTGCATCTCGGAATTGTCATGATTCTCAATCTAGTTCTGGGTTTGTTGACGCCACCAGTTGGTCTGGTTCTTTATGTACTTAGCAGCGTAACAGGTGCCTCTGTCCAGAATGTGACTCGAGGTACGATTCCATTTCTGATACCTCTTTTGATTACCCTTTTGCTGATCACGTTTGTGCCTGCATTAAGTCTTTGGCTGCCAAGTTTGCTTCCAAAGTAATTAATTGCGGGACTCACGAATTGTGTGCTACGAATCAACTTATGCGCAGATAAAATGCTGACCGACAAAGAACTAAAACAATACCGAGACGATGGATACGTCACGCCGAAGTTTCGGTTCGATGAGAATACGCTTGATGAGATACGTGCAGCTCATCAGCGTCTTGTTGATCGTCACCCTGAGTTCAACGATTACTGCTCTGCTCTGTTGGCCTATGATCCCTGGTTCTTGGAAATTGCGCGTCGCACCGAGATTCTCGATATGGTTGAGCAAGTCATTGGATCGGATTTTGCTTTATGGAACTCAAGTTTCTTTGCCAAGCCGGCAAAGGTTGGTACTCGAACACCTTGGCATCAAGATGGCGAATATTGGCCGATCCAACCACTTGCCACCTGCACGGTTTGGATTGCGATTGATGCTTCCACAGCAGAAAACGGTTGCTTGCGAGTGATTCCTGGGTCGCACCGCTCAAGAAGCCTAGCGAAGCATCAGCGAAGTGAGGAGAAGAATATTGCGTTGAACCTCGAGTTAGACCGATCCGAATTTGACGAGTCGCAGGCTGTGAATATTGAACTACAGCCGGGAGAGGTCTCGCTGCATGACGTTTATTTGTTTCATGGATCCGAACCCAACGAATCCAATTATTCGCGTCGAGGTATGACATTGCGATACATGCCCACCTCTTCCGTTTTTTGTCATGATGCCGCATCGTCGTCAGATGTTAACGAGCGTTTGGGTTTGGGAAACCGCACGATTTTCTTGATGCGTGGAGTCGACCAATCTGGACGTAATGATTTTCGAATGCGTTTCTAAATGATTAATACCCCAATTGGGTTTGGTTGCCGCACATTTGACGATGTTTGTGAATCCGCCGTCGAATTCTTTCAGGGGTTTTCATTCGATCTTTCGACTGAGAATACATTTCCTGTTGGGGCCGCAGGGAGCGTTGCTTTCCACTGATCCACTTGCTGCATCAGCTGTTTCACGATTTCGGGTTTTTGCTCACTGAGATCGTTTTGCTCATAAGGGTCTTGCGTGATGTTGTAGAGTTCTTGGTAGCTGGAATCACGGTTTAGCAGTAGTTTCCAATTCTCGTTGACGATGGCATACGCCACCCAGTGGTGAGGACGCGACTTTTGGATGGGCCACGCTGATTGCATCTTCCAAAATAATGGTTTGCTACGCGCTACGGTTGGTTGACCCATTAACGCGGCGACTTGGCTGATTCCATCGGGCTGATAGCCATCAGGTAGGGGCACGTTTGCTAGGTCGCAAAATGTTGGTAGAAGGTCGACTGCGGAGATTAAGGATGACATATCTGCTTTTCCGGCCGGTATCTTACCTGGCCAACGAGCAATAAATGGGACCCCGATGCCGCCCTCGAACAAAGCTGACTTGTAACCTTTTCTTCCGCCGGTGACACCTCTTGCAGCCGCGATTCCCCAGCCAGCGCCAGTCGCTGTGTCATATTGGAGTGTGAGTTCCGGACTACCGACTGCTCTTGCCGGACCATTGTCCGAACTGAAGATCACCAGCGTGTTGTCAGTCAGCTTTAGACGATCAAGTGTATCGAGCACTTCACCAATTCTGTCATCAGCGTGTGACAATACTGAAGCATAAATCTGGTCTTCTCTATTTTGGATATCTCGATACCGCCATTCATATTTTGGGACCGTATGAAAGGGTGTGTGAGGCTCATGTATCCATAGGTTGATAAAAAAAGGTTCATTCCCTTGGTGGCAGCTTTCAATAAACCTTATCGCATTGTTGGCATCCTCGTGTACGGGCATTTGTTCGCCAGCACAATTAAACGCACCGTATTGGTCGTATCCGTAAGCACTCGGTACCGGCGAATCGGGAATCATGTCGTTAGCCAAATGCCACTTGCCAAAGTGTGCTGTTCGATAACCAGACTTTTGAAGTAATCGAGGCAATGTGACCGTTTGTGGATCAAGCCAATCCGGCATATTCCGTTTTTCATTTTGTGGCACCCAAGCAAAGTGAGCATCGATGTTGTAGCGGGCCGGGAAATGACCGGTCATAACGGCGGTTCGACTCGGCGAGCAAACACCACTCGCAACAGTAAATCGATGAAAGTCTGTGCCCTCTTTTGCCAAGCGGTCGATATTTGGTGTTTCCACGTAAGGGTGACCGTGGCAGCTAAGGTCTCCCCAGCCCCAATCGTCTGCAAAGATGAACAGGATATTGGGTTTTTCTGCCGCATCGATTTGCGACATACAGGTTGTTAGAGAAATCCAAAGTAAGCAGAGGGTCGCTAAGCCAAATCTTAGATTCATATTTGATTTCTCTTTGATGTGGTTTTCACAGTTAGGTCAGGGACTCGCTGAACGTTTTGCGTGCGGAGTCGACGAGGCATTGTTGAGCATGACATCGCTAAGCCCAACGTCTGCGGCTGATGAAGAACAGCAAATGTTGTTATTTGATGGATTTGAAATTCCATGTTTCCGTTGAGGACTCATCGGTTTCATCTGCGACGATTGCAATCGATTCGATCTCCGTTGGATTTTTCGAGTCTGTCAGGTAAAGCCTCAGATGAATTAAATGTTTTACACACGGAAGAGGAATCTCAACATCCTGCCAGTCACCTGCAACCAATTGGAATGCTTGCTTCTGCCCGGTTTCAGGAAAGCGTTTCTGCTCAGCAATTCTCCATTGTAAAAATGCCGTACCTGATCTGGTTGTTTTGACTCGGAGTTTTATTGCCGAGACTACCTCGGATTGAATCGATGCATTAGTGATGAATGGTTGGCGTCCAACAGGTTGGACCTGCAGAGCATTAGCACCCACATTGATTGTGGCGTTTTTTGCAATCCATCCTTGAATAGGTTTCTGTTCACTCGTCTTTGTAATGTCATCTTGGTTCGGAACAGAAGTGCCTCGTTTGAAACCGGGAGGCATTTTCAAGCCGCCCAATTGAACACCAATTTTTTCTTTTTCAAATCGGTTGGCATCAAAGTTTGGATTCCGCTTTGGTACGACAACTTGAGCCTTAGCAATATAGTCTTCAATAAGTTCGTCGAGTTCTAAAACCTTATTGGGATGAGTCGTGGCGAGGTTGTTATTTTCACTGGGATCATTGTCTAGGTCATAAAGCTGATAGGCATGGCTGCCATTTTCGCCGTAATGGAAAATGCGTATTAATTTCCAATCACCATGATGAACAGCCATGGAGGGAGGGAGCCAGTGTGGTGTATTGCCGTGAGTTGGCAGAAGGGTGAAGGTCGGGCCGCGCTCAATCGGTTTCCCTTGAAGAGCAGGCGTGAAATCCACTCCATCGACTTCGTGGTCTTCGGGGAGGGAGATGTTGAGCATCTTCAAAATAGTTGGATAGAGATCCGCCGATTGGATGCGTAAATCGCTACGTGAGCTCGGTGCGGTGGCGCCGGGCCAAACGACAACAGCTGGTACACGAATACCACCTTCATGAATTCCACCCTTCCCTCCTCGCAGCGGATGATTGCTCGTGATGGCCGTGATATATTTCTGCCCAGTCAATGAGGTTTCTTCGATTCCGCAGTGAATGTTGCCACCGTTATCTGAGTAGAAGATGATGATCGTCTCTTCGGTAATACCCTCGGTGTCGAGAGCATCGAGGAGGCTGCCCACAGCGTCATCTAGAGAATGAACCATTGCGGCATAGGTGGGTGATTGCTGTTTCTGATCCATCTGGGGTGGGTGGGTTGCCAATCGTCGTTCACGCTCCTCTTTGCTCGTTAGTTGATTAACCGAGGTACCGAGTTTCTTTCGGTAATGAGTAATAAGCTCTTGTTTGGCTCCAAAAGGAGCGTGTACTGAAAATTGCCAATAGTTCATGAAGAATGGCTTATTGGGGTCGCGCTGTTTTAGCCACCGAATTGCCTCGCTTGCCATGCGTTCTTCGATGTGGTCACCATGGTTACCTTCTTTAAGGACGGAGTTTTCGTATCCCCATGGTGCAAGATAACCTGTCTTGGGACCTGGTCCCCACCAGTGTGGTAAATCAACGTCGAAGCCTTCTTCCAACGGTGAATGAGGTTCCCTTCCCAAATGCCATTTTCCAAAATGGGCGGTTGAGTAGCCAGCATCCTTGAGTACCTCGCTTAGCAGCGGAAGAGCAGGGTCAAGTCGAGTCGTGGTTTTAACATTGGTTGATTTCTGATGAGGGGGACCGTTTTCACTGAGCAGTGGGTCAAATCGTTCAATTTCCAAGTGCCCTGCTGGTGCTGTCATCCCGAGTCTCGCTGGGTTCTGACCAGTCATGATGCTCGCACGTGTCGGGGAGCAGATGGGACTGGCGTAGGCCCGAGAAAAAATCATTCCGCGCTTGGCAAGTCGTTCGAGGTTTGGAGTTTCGTACAGAGATGTTTGGCCGTAGAGGGTTGTATCGGCCCAGCCAAGGTCATCTGCCAAAATCAGAACGACATTCTTTGGTTTCGCTACTGCGGTATTGATCAAAAAAAAGATAACCGCAATCAAAGTGATAAAGCATTTCATATGGATCAGGTGATGGTTTGCGTAGCGGTTAGTTGGTCTGATTGATCTTTGCGACGCGAGTCTCGTTCGTCACCACTTAGCGCAACAAGGTTTTAGGCCCATGCAATTCGCAGATAAAAAATCTTATGCGGCGTTTCCGCGTTGCAAAAAAATTTTCGTAGTAGGCAATCTAACCTGCAACGTAACTTACATTGACATCACATACATCAATAACTCAATTCGTTCGCGATCGGAGAGCGGTTTAAGAATGCCTTCGGGCATAAAGGAGTTCTTTGAGATGACAATTTGATCGACGTCATCTTTTGCAATGATTTGAGTCGATGTAGCAGTTCGAACCGTTAGTGCGGTTTCGCTTTCTTTTAGAACCACACCGGTCACGACCGTACCGTCTACGGTGAGGATTTGTCTCGCGAGAAAATCTTCACCAATGACTGCATTCGGATCGATAATATTTTCCACAACATATTCGATCCCTTTTGTTCCTGATCCTTCAAGTTTTGGACCAATCCTTTGCGATTGATCCGTCTGACTGTGGCAGTTACTGCAGAGCTTTTTGTAAGTTGCTTCACCTTGATTTCGATTGAAGGCCCAGAGTGGTGCTTTCTTGTATTGATTCACCAGATCTTCGATCGAGGCTTTGGACTCCGCTGAAGATTGGCCAAGTTTTCCCCACTGTTCTGCAAGTCGCTGATCAACCTCGGAGCTGCCTAGATTTGACATTTGCCTTGCGTAGAAGCTGGTCAGTCTTGCCTTCGGGATCTGCCCTCGTTCAATCGCGACTAAAAGTGCTATCGCGAAGTTTTTGCGACTGCATAGAGTCTCCAATGCAGAATTGACGCTGGACGGCGGTAGTTGCTCCAGGCGGCTGATGAGAGCTTCTGCAGCTTGCTCGCTGTCATAGTGTTTGAGTTGATTGACTACGTCGATTTGAAGTTCTGGGGTATCGATTAACTTCAACAGAGCTGGCAGGTTGGAGGGATTGCTATCTCCCGTCAAAATTCCTAGCGCGTGCTGTTTTTCCTGTATTGAACTGCGCTCATCGTTAAGCACTTGTCTCATTCTTCCATAGAGAATCTGATCGCCAAACCTCGCACCAAGTTGCTCAGCGGGTCCACGAGTTTCCTCGTTTTGATAGAGTTCATCGGCTAGAAGATGCCAACCTTCGGGGGCTTTCAAATTCCGTTGATTCTGAATCCCCGCTGCGAATAGCTTGATGATTTGAAGACGTGCATCACCGTCTGATTTTGTGAGTTGTCGGGTAATGAGGGAGCGTCCTCGGTCGGATACCTGCGGCGCAAACCAGTAAATGTACTGCTCGATCGAAGGAATTTGCGTTCTATCTAGTAACGCCATGGCGCGGTCTAAATCATGTTCTATAAAGGTCGCTAGCGACTGCCATAGTAGCATCGAGAGTGTCCGGTCTCCTGCATTACTTTTCTGCGAAACCAGCGTTTCAATAATCTTCCAGCCTGTGCTGTTTTGTAAGCGTCCCGCAGCTGAGGTAAAGTAGAGCTTCACAAGCATTGAATCTTCTTTCGTTAGAAGATCGTTGAAAATCGACTCGCGATCTGAAAAATGCTCGTTTTCGGCTAACAGTTGAATCATCCATCCACGTACGTATTCACTTGGGTCTTCGGCCATTTGGGATGCGAGTTGGCCATTGATTTGGTTAATGCTATGAAGACTCCAGATCGCGCGAAGGCGGTATTCACTAGCGGTATGCGTGGTCGCAATGGACCGAAGTAGCTTTACGGCTTTTGCATCAACGACATCACGATGAGCTCTCTCTGCTAACACCAAACGAGCCGCGCGCGCATGCCACTCGTTGTCATGTAACTGTGCTTGAGCTAATTCGACATCAGACGCACTGTAATAATCCACATTTGCTGGTTGGTATCCCTCATAACTCATGCGGTACATCCGACCGTTTCCTCTTTGCCATTGTTCCGTGTGTGGGCTGTGGCAATGCCGAGGGTCATACCAATCACTGATATAGACGGCTCCGTCTGGACCGTACTGAAGATCAACACCGATGTATTGGGGGTCATCACAATGAAAGACATCATATCCAGCGTGAACGGTGTTAAATCCACTTCCGGAGCGGTGGTTGACTTGATGGTTGATGCGGTGACCGTGAAGATTATGAGTGAAAAGATGATTTCTGTACTCATCTGGCCAGTTGTCACCAAGATAGATCATCGTCCCAACGTGTGAATGACCACCGTAGAGAGCACGCGATCCGGGTTTTCCCGCTCCACCTTCTCCGTGGCCATATCGAGCAGAGGCGAGAAGGAAGTTTCGATCCGCTAGACCTGCAATTGGGGAAGCGGAGATTAAAGGAGCGTAGTTACCATTGATTTGATTCCAGTAATGACCTCCCTGAATCACGTGTGTCGTTGGTCCGCCACCGTGTGCGCTGCGGCAGTGAGTTATGAATAATTGACCGTGATTATCAAAATCGAGGCCCCATTGGTTACTCCCACCGTGTGCGAAGACCTCAAATTGATGTTTGGTTGGATGGTAACGCCAGACGCCTGCTGCAAGATAAGTCCTCTCATTCTTAGCGTCGCCCGGTTTGCCAACATGAGATTGGTTAAAGACTCCTTGATTGCCATATAGCCAGCCATCAGGTCCCCACATGAAGCTATTAAGGGTTTCATGTGTGTCGCCATATCCGAATCCATCAAGAAGGACGATGGGCTCTCCATCTGGTCGACCGTCATGATCCTCATCTGGGATGAATAGTAACTCGGGCGCAGCCCCCACCCAAACACCTCCATGACCAACTTGTATCCCGCTTACTAAGTTCAAGCCTTCCATAAAGACTTTGTGTGTTTCGAAGGATCCATCATGATCGGTGTCTTCAAGAATGATGATTTTATCAATTCCCTGCCCTTCTGAACGTTTTGTCGGATAGCAGTGACCTTCGACCACCCAAAGGCGACCTTTGGCATCAAAAGTGAACGCCATCGGTTGGTGCAGTTCAGGTTCGGCGGCGATGAGATTCACTTGGAATCCCTCTGGAACAGACATCTTGGACAATGTCTCACCAGGAATGGAGTCCGCATTCGGATTCTCTACCAAGTGGTGAAGGAGTGGGTTATTGAGTGGCGAGTTAGGTGTGCTATCGGCAAATAGTGGCTTATTTTCGTGAAAGCGAAAGTCATCAAAATTTAAGTGACCCCATCCACCGGATGATTCATCAATCACTCGAACCGCAATCAGTCGATTCATGTAGGGTTGAAGATTGATGACCACACGTCGCATCTGTTCCGTTTTTTGACCAGAGGCAGAAAAAATCACCTCCTCAGTGGCGTTGTCTTCCTCCATCGCGATGATTTCAACGCGAGTTTCGGGAGTGTCTCCACCAGCGATTAGGAAGCTCGCGTAGGGCGCTAACGCTTTAAATGATTCCGATGTCAACGTGCCACGTCCCGCATCGGTCAAAGTCACTTCGTAGCCGCCGATGAAGTAATCACCTTGTTTATTGCTAATTTGATTACTCCATCGTTGACTGATGGTGTCATCTTTTACTGGTTGACCACGAAACGCATCGCCGGTGACCGTCCAGCCTTTTAGGCTGCCGTCCTCAAACCCCAGATTTAGTGGCTTACCGTCAGCATCTGTCGCCGCAAATTCCCTATTTGATTCTGGGTTGGATTCGACCGGTTCCTGTGAGGTCTGCGGTCGCCCTAAACGATTGTCATCTTCCGTCAGCACCTCAAGCGAAATGTTTTTAAATTCAACACGTGTTTCTGGTCCACTGTGAAGCTGGAAGGCCAACTTACCAGACAGATCATGTGCTGATTCCTCAACGTCAATAAGCTCCGAAAATAACGTTCCATTGATGAACACTTTCACCCGTTCTCCCACGGCAACGATTTGATAATCGTTCCATTGGTTCTCTCGAAAAATTGGCGCAAAGAGGTTTGGTGGCGAGAAGGTTGTCACATTGCGTTTTCCATCTCGATCGATACTTACGCTTTGACCACGCTCCACCAATAAAGCGCGACCGTGTTCGTCATAGATACGACCGAGCCAAGTTGCCCCCATGTCTAAATCAGCTTGATATCCCGACACGTGGTTCGGATTCATTGCTTGAGCTCGGAACTGGATACCCGAGTTGGCTTGAGGTGCTCCACTTAATTTGACCTGAAGCCGAAGGTCAAAGTTTTCGAGTTCACCGCCCTTCCAGATGATCCATGTGTTGTGGTTCAGCTGGTGTCCCTTCGGGATCTCGCCAACCATTGCCTGGTTCTCTACTCGCCAGTGCTCAGGGTCGTAATCCCAATTTGAGAGTGTGTTTCCATCAAACAGTGATATTCGTTCACCACCGTCGCTTATCGTGGTCGTGGCTATTAACGAACTTACTAGTAAGAGATGGCGGAGCATGAAGTCGTTGTCCAAAGAAAACACGTTGGTCGGCCGAGTTGTGAAACAGATAATGCAATAACGGGCGTCAAATGGTGATGCCCGTCGAGAAGCTGTTTCTTGAACTAAAAAGGCGGCCGTCTATCTGGGGGTAATCGATCTGACGTGGGCCCCATTTTATTTAATTGTTGCATCTGTTGTGGTGTCAGAATCTCACGTAGTTCTTCATCAACAAGTTTTTGTAGTTGTTCAAACTTTTCTTGTTGCTCTGTGTTCAACCGTAGCGACTGTTTCATAAAGTTGGGTAGGATTTGGCCGGGTCTCGGAGGCCCGCCAAATTGCCCTTGCCGTTCTGGACCGCCGAAACCTGGACGGCCGAACTCTGGAGGGCCAAAACGATCGGGACCGATTGGTCGTTGACCCATTCGATCGCGATTTCGCGGCGGCTGCCCCTGGATGCCGGCAACGCGATTTCGAGGATTCATCGCACCACGGTGTTGAAAGTCATCCGATGGTGTTCCCCTCCAAACTCTCGGAATCACGGGCCACTGCTCAGTTAAGAAATAAGCGTAGGTGCCATCGGGGAATTCTGGAGTGATTGTGTGCCGGCCATTGCACTCATCCAAATCACCACTACCGGCCACAAACTCATAGTCACTGACGAACGTCCCGTCGTACTCCCCATCGGGTGCGTTGCCACCAGGCCTATTCCCTTGTTTCAACTGATAGCTAGACCTTAATGCTTTGATTGCAGATCCATCTGCCTTGGGTTCTTCATAACCATATACCGCATAGATGGGAAATCCATCGGCAGCCCATCCAATTAAGGGTGAGTGTTTGTTCGGGTCGAGTTTGACAGAATCCAGAAGGCCGGTGGGTAGGCCGTGGTAATGATATTTGCCATTGGGCTGAACATGAGCATGCGAGACATCGATTCCGAGTGCGATTGCGCCTGACAGCGGTTCATATTGCCATCCCGGCTCTCCATCAAAAAACTCTCCCGCTCCTGGATCAAATGGGACACCATTAATAGCGACTCCGAATTCACCTTGGATCGGAGTCGTTTGATCCGCAGCTTGAGGGTCGGCAGGAACCCTGTAGACATGGTCTTGTTCTCTGATTCGATTGGGATTACCTGCATTTGGAAACGAACCAGTTTTGTGCTTCGGGATCCCATTCGATCGAATAACTCGTTGGCTACCCTCAATTTCAACGCTGACGCGATTGGCTTGGTCACTGCTCGAGTTCGCGGGCAATAAACTAAGTTTCTGCTTCTTTGTAACCGTATGCACTCTGGGGGGTGGCGGTTGTTGGGCAACAACAATTACCACGCTGACAGAAGCAATTGGAACAAAGATGAGACGCTTTTTTAATCGCATTAAATCGACTCCGAGTAGGTGACTCTTTGGTTTCATTTGGGTCTGCTATTCTGTTGAATGCCAATTCCTAGTTCGGCTTCCGTTGCGTCCTTGCCTTCAATGGAGTGTGTCAGTTCTCGAAGTTCTTTAACTTTATCTGGATAAAGGTTGGCTAGGTTTTTCCGTTCTCCAATGTCTGCACTTAGATCGTAGAGTTCTTCGGTTCGTGGTCGATCGTCTTCGATGGCGTAGCCGTAAAAATGAGCATTAGCTTTGATGTACTTCCATTGCCCTTGTCTAACGCCCGCGCGATTGAAGTAGAAGTGTTCACGCCCTGTGTCGGTTTTCCCGAGCAAGAGTTCAGTTTGATCAATGCCATCGATCCGTCGATCCGCCGGCACATCGTATCCAGCAATACCTGAAAGAGTTGGCAGGAAGTCGATCGTTGCAAAGATGGCATCTGATGTTCGACCCGAAGGGACCTTGCCAGGCCAGCGAACAATACAGGGCAATCGGTAACCGCCTTCGTAGGGAGAGCCTTTGCCATTCCTTAATGGTCCTGCGTCTCCCCAAAAAACGGAGTCCACAGGATGCCCCTTTTTCTTCAGTATGTATTTGTCTTGGTTCCAGGGGCCATTATCGCTCGTGTAGATCACAAGAGTGTTATCCCGGAGCTTTAACTCATCTAGTGCATCAAGTAAGCGACCGGTTTCAAAGTCAAATTCTTCAACCACATCTCCGTAGAGCCCTCCTTCGGATTTTCCCCGAAAGCGATCTGATGCATCGATGATTGTATGCATCATCGTGTGAGCGACATAAAGCAAAAATGGCTTTTCGGCGTCACGTCCTGATTTCAGGTATTCGATTGCGTGATCCGTGTATAGCCTTGTCAGACTTCCCATGTCGGTGGTCGTGCCAGCTGCCTTATTATTTAGATGGAACTGCACTCGTCCAGCATCGTTAGCTCCGAGTGGTCCAAAGTAGTGATCAAATCCTTGGGCATTTGGCATTCGATCAATGATTGGTTGTCGATTCGATACGTCCCATTTACCGATGCATGCTGTTTGATAACCAACCTCTTTCATCAGTTCCGCAAACGTGATTTCGGACGCTGGCATACTCCAGCCTTTACTACGGATTGGCTGTCGTCCAGTTAGTAACGCAGAACGCGATGGTCCGCAAACCGCCTGTGAGTAAAAAGATGTGAATCGGGTACCCTCTGCCGCGAGGCGATCGAGTCGCGGCGTTCGATTTTTGGTGCTACCGTAGCACCCGATATCTGCGTAGCCTTGGTCATCAGTGAAGATAATCAAGATGTTCGGTCGTTGCGCTGAAATATTAGTTTGGCTGAAGAAAGAGTGCACCAAAAATAGTAATGCTGTGGTGAGTAGTTTTTTTTGATCCATGATTTGACGAGTTTGAGCCTTGCTTTGAGTGATGGTGAATATTGGTTGGCCTTTTTATGCAGCTAATTCCTGATGAGATTTTAAACGAGAGTCATGACCAAAAATCATGCAAAGGGAGCCGTCCACAAAACGGGTTTGAGTCGTCTATATTACACGCTTATTCGAAATCGATTTTCGCTGTTTTTGGGGATCGCCTTGAGGCCATTTCTATTGCTGTCAGTTTGGTTGGTTTATTCTGCATCTTGTTCGGAAGGATTAGCGGATTGGCCACAGGCTGCTGGTCCGAACCATAACTATCGTGTTCACGGAAGCGCTTCAACTGCTTTCAGCGTTACCCGAGGTGCTTCTGTTCGGTGGCGGACTTCGTTACCCAATACTGGCGAAAGTACACCAATTGTATTTGGAGAGCGTCTTTTTCTTACGAGCCATCAGTCGATGAGCAACGACGCAGAATCCGGATGTGAAATCTACGGGTTGTGTTTCGACGCGGTTACCGGCCAAGAGTTGTGGCGGCGGGAGTTGCCCGCATCACGAGTGACAGATATGGCAAGTGGCTTTAGTGACAATACTGCTGCGTCACCCGTCACCGATGGTAAATATGTCTGTTTCATTAATGTGGGGGGATCGATACAGACCTTTGATTACTCCGGCAATCTGATATGGCAGAAAACATGGGTTCCATTTGGTAGGCATCATGCTCGACAGCAAGAGCCAATTCTTTACAACGGAAACGTCATTTTTCTCCGTACGGTTGCCGACGACTTATCTATCGAAGCAACAAGCAAAGAGGGGGCAAAGCAATTGGGACGAGGCGAGGGTGTGTGGACACGCCTCCATGCATATGATCTAGCAACTGGAGATTTGTCCTGGATTGCGGAGTCTGCTTCGTCGGTTCATTGCCTGTCGATGTTGCGGGTTGCAAAAGACGGTTCTTCTCGAATTCTCACTGGGCGTGGAGGTGGGCATCAACCGCCCGAGGAACCTTACGGTCTTTCACTAATCGATGGTGACAACGGTAAGACTCTCTGGGATGCTCCTGTTCGGAGTTACAATGCTCACCAAAATAGCGTGTTTACTGATACCTTCGCTGCCGCATTCATCGGTTTTGAACACCACACGTTTGATCTAACAGGCGGATCATCAAGCAAGGCATCCTCTCTGCTGAATAATGCAATTTATCGGCTATATGAGCCGAATCAATCTCAGTACATTTCTGTCGCTGGTATGGATGCGCCAACAAGTAAACGGGGTCGTCCAATTACTTATCACACAAATTGTATTGTCGGGAATTACCACTACTTTCGCACACACGAGAACCACCTGATCGGGAGGATTGATTTAGCAAGCGACAAGGTTGAGTATCTGCAGGTGCCGGTGCAGGTTGACCGAAGAACAGCAGAAGAGAAGTTGCTTTGGGATCGCGCAATCGCGAATGATGGTCGCAATCGGGACGGTTTCATTGTGTATCAAGACAAGCGTGCCACGTTAGATGGATGGGGACATGTTTCAGCTGCAAGTCCGATTGTGGTTGGAGAATACCTGTACATGCCCACCATGGTTGGAACCGTTTATGTCCTCCGATGGAACTCAGAGCGATTGACGGAAGAATCAATCGTCTCGATAAGTGATTTGGGACCACCAGGTTCAACTTGGTCGTTATCAAGCTTGTCTTGCGCTGGTGGTCGACTTTACGCACGCACCATGAAAGATCTCATTTGCATCGCTGATGATGCGAGATAATTTCAAGCGGCTACCTCAGCGAGATTGAAACAGTTCGTGCGAAGCGTCTCCACCGCTTAAGAGATAGGCAGTGAGATCCATGATTTCTTCTTTAGTCATTCGGCTAAACAGGCCAGATGGCATGGGAGAAGTATTCGAGACAACAAGTTGCTCGATTTCATTCCGATTGATACTCACTCGTTCATTTGGATCGGTTAAATCTGTATTGACCACGATCATATCACCGTCGCGTCGAACACCAAGGTTCACAATGACTCCTGTATGGATCCGTCCGTCATCGGTAAGGATCTTCACGGCAGAAAATTGATCATTGATGACTTTGCTCGGGTTGACGACTTGATCGAGTAGGTCTCGGACCGAGTATCGCCTGCCGGCTGTTGTTAAGTCGGGGCCTGTCATGCCGCCTTGGTTGTTAAATCGATGGCACGCATAACATCCTGCTGCTGCGAAGAGTTTGCGACCTTGATTAAAGTCGCGTTGACGTAGGTGATCGTTTGCATAGTCACTGAGTTCATTCAAGGACCATTCGGTTTTAGCCCGTCCTTGGAACATTGCACCGAGATTCTCAAGTGCTGATTTTTTTTCTGGTTTTTTTGCAAGTATCACTTTGAGAGATTCTCGATCGTCATCGGACAACGTTGAGACAGCGTCTTCGCGAATGAACTCAATGAATTTTTCGAAACTGGCTCCACCACGATAATTAGCAGCCTTGAGGAACCATTCGAAGTATTCAGTTTGCAGTTCTGGGGTCCAACCTGCTTTCAATAGACGAATGGATCGTGCGTACTGCATTTGCTCTTCTTGTGTTGGTGCGTCTGCAATGAGCTGCATCGCTTTAGTCGCCGTATTGGGTGACTGCAACCAAGCAAGTGTTTCGCAGAGTAGCCAATTGTGATCCGAACTGTTCGCGGGGAATTCTGAATCCAGTTTTGCAACAAGAGCGTCGATCTGATCCTGAGTGGGTCGTCCTGATCGATGCAACAGGATTTGCAGCGCGCGATAGGCTGTAGTCTTTTGGTCGTCACTGAGGCGTTTCAGGTCTAGATCGATAAATGCATGCAAGACACGTTGCTCTAGCTCTGGCTGCTGATTGACGCTTTCTTCTTTGGAGTGGAGTGGGCAATTTGCGATGGTTCGAGATAGAGCTAATAGAAGCTCTGTCTTCTTCGCGAGGTCATTTTCGCTCATTGCTCGTTCGATCCATGTCTCAACAGGATGATGCTCCAATATGGTTCTTGCTGCGTGTCGAATGTACCGATCGTGGTTTGAGAGATAAGACCAAGCGAAGTCAATTCCCTCGGGATCCGTCTTGCCGTGAAAAGCTTCCAACTGTCGCCTGATTTTCATATTTTTATTTACAGCTGTCGCACCGTTTGCAGGCTGGGTGGGTTGTGCGCCAACGTAAGTGACTCGGTAGAGCCCCGACTGGACTTTTCGACCGCCAATGGTGAAGTACATCGCGCCATCAATTGGATTGATAATTGCATCGGTAATTGGCAGAGGTGCGCCGGTAAGAAAATCCTCTTTGGTGCCTTCGTAAGTGGCTCCATTCTGTTGAAGATGAATTGCGTAAAGTTTCCCCCAGCTCCAATCGAGAGCGTAAAGAGCGTTCTGATATTTTTCGGGAAACTTCGCGCCATATCCAAAGGTGACACCAGTTGGCGATCCGGGCCCAATGTCGACGGTTCCGGGTAGGTTATCAGGGTAAAACGCTGGTCGTTTGCCAGCTCCGTTGCGCCATCCATATTCACCGCCACTGGTTACATGGTTGATTCGAGTGGGGCGGTACCATGGTGTATTGAAGTCGTACTCCATATCTGCGTCATAAGTGAATAGCTCGCCATCACGATTGAACGCGGCATCAAAGATATTTCGGAAGCCATTTGCAAAGGCTTCGAATTTGTTTCCATCAAGATCAACTTGGTAGATGATTCCACCAGGCGCGAGGACTCCTCGATTGTGGCCGCGACCATCAGGAAAACTTGGAAGCAAGTGATCTTCTCCCCAAATCTGTGGTACCGGAGATTGATCACTGATTTGGGTCATAGTGGTGCTGTTACCCGTTACCAAAAAAAGCGATTGATGATCGGGGCTGGGAACAACTGCATGAACGCCGTGATCACCACGTGCTTCAAATTCCCTCAGCAATTCGACGTGATTGAGTTGGTCGTCGTTATTGGTATCACTTAGACGGTAAAGCCCCGATGCAATTTTTCGCTCGTAGTCGTTCACGCCCACATAAAGAGCATCATTAATCCAAGCCATGCCATTGACGGCACGGATTGGAGCAGGAACCGGATGGATTTCGTCTGCGTTCAAAACCTGATCGGTGTTTGGAGGCGTCAGTCGGTAAAGTCCGCCGAACTGGTCGCTGACGATCAACCGTCCTTTTGGGTCAGCACACAGGTTCACCCATGATCCTTGAGTCTCACTGGGAACGGAATAGAGTAGTTCTACTTTAAAGCCATCAGCAACCGTAATCCGATCGATCGGTGTAGCTGTATTTCGAGGGCCACCAGTAAATTCTTTAAGCACCTCTTGGCTTGTTTCATCGTCAAATTCTTGTAATTGCAAGTCTTTGAATTCAACCTTCATCGGTGCGCCAGCATGCAACTGCAGTGCGAGGATTCCACTTCGTTTTGCTTCTGGGTGGTTGTCGGTCAGATCGATGGTGGTGATTCCGTTGATTTGATGTATCTGGCGATTACCTACCGCAATGATTGTCAGTTCATTCCATTCAGTGTCGATTAATTGCTGCTCGGGATCTCCCACATTCCCAACGACCTCCGCTGTTCCCTCGCTATCAACGAGAACTCTCTCAAACCGTTTGGCAACGATACCTCGCCACTTTTCGGCATAGAGCATGCCAAAGTACTCAGCTTTCGGATGAAGGTCAGCCTGATAGCCCTTAACCGCATAGTCTTCTGCTTCGCCGATTCGTTCGCTGCGATATTGAACACCAGAGTTGTTGCCTGAGAAGCGAACTTTAGTTTTGAATATAAAGTCGCCAACCGTTCCACCGTCCCAAATCAAGAAGGTGTTGCTTTTTGTTGGATTTTCCTTCGTTGTTTCGCCCTTGATCATTCCTCCCTCAACCGACCAATAATCAGTCTTGCCTGACCATCCCGTTAAATCTTTTCCATTGAAGAGAGATTTGAATACTTCGCCATGCGCGGGAATGCCCATGGACGCGACAATGAGAGGCAATAAGAAAAGCGAATATTTCATGTTTTTGGACTGAGATTTGAGAGTGAAAGTCAGACAACATCATAGGTGGTAAAACTTCGGAAGATACCCGATGGCCTGGTTTAGGCTTATGATTTCTTCATTCGGGAAGATTTGCCGGAATTTCAGCGTGCCGTTCGCCTAACCCGCGATACCAAAGGTGAGTTCACAACTTTTAATCTCTGAAAACGTGATTGAGCAGCCGAATGTTGCTTTGAAGAACGCCATCTTTGATCCTCTTTTTAAATTGCGTTTGCCAACTGTTTTGTGCGGAGTCGTCGTAATGCTTCAGGGTCTAGTTGTTTTCATTTGCATTTTATTCTCACCAGTCTTACTGGTGGCGGCAGATAAGCCCAACGTGATTTTGATTATGGCTGATGATGTCAGTTGGGAGTGCTTTGGTTGCTACGGGGGAGAGGACTACGAGACTCCTCGAATCGATCGGCTCGCCTCAGAGGGGATTCGATTTGAACACTGTTATTCAACTCCTATTTGCACCCCGTCGCGGGTTAAGTTGATGACGGGAAAATATGGTTTTCGAAACTACACCCATTTCGGTTACCTACATCCTGGCGAGCGGACGTTCGCCCATATGATGAAAGAGGCCGGTTACCGAACCGCAATCGCTGGAAAGTGGCAGTTAAATGGTTTGTATAACCAATTGCCTGGCCATCTGGATCCAATGCGTCCCCATCAAGCTGGCTTCGATGAGTCATTGCTCTGGCAGGTGACGCGAGGTAAAGGCGGAGACGGCGGCGAGCGTTTTTGGGATCCACCGTTGGAGCATAATGGGGAGTTTATTTCTAAGGAAAAGAATGCGGGTCAATATGGACCCGATCTGTTGACTGATTTTGTCTGTGACTTTATTGAGAGCAATCAGGATGAACCGTTCTTTGTTTATTACCCGATGTTACTCGTTCATGATCCATTCGTGCCAACACCGCACAGTCGTGGTGATCAGCCAATTAGCCATTCATTAAACCGCGCACCCAAAAGCTATGCAGAGAAGAAGAAAAACTTTGTGGCGATGGTTGAGTACATGGATTATTTGGTTGGACGTATCGTCGACAAGGTTGATTCACTGGAACTGGGAGAGGAAACCATCATTCTGTTTACGGCTGACAATGGAACCAACACCGGAATTCGTTCAAACTGGAACGGCCGTGAAATTAAAGGCGGTAAAGCTGGGATGAAAGACAATGGCACTCATGTGCCATTGGTCGCACGGTGGACTGAACATACTCCGCCGGGAAAGGTGTTGCCTGATCTGATCGACTTTACCGATTTCTATGCGACGCTACTCGATGCTTCCGGTTTGGGCTCAAGTGCGAAAGAGCCGATTGACGGCAAAAGTTTTCTTCCACAACTGACCGGCAACCCCGGTGTCCTCCGGGAATGGGTTTTGTGTCACTACCAGTGTTACTGGAACAAGAAGCCGGGGCAGTATGCTCGGACAGCAAAGTACAAACTTTACAGGGACGGCCGTTACTTCGAGGTCCCGGTCGATTTAGATGAGTCGAAGGATTTGGGGACATCTTTATCAAAAGATGCGGAAGATGTTCGTCAGGAACTAGAGTATTTACTGAAGCGATGTCCGCCTGTTCCCGCGGGCGCCTTAGGCAAAGAAACGGTGGAACGCCCCACCTACCCAGAAGTTCCGAACTTGCTAGATGATTAGACCCAAACTCTCGCATTTTCGAATTAGTCTCAAAGCCACCTGCCGCTGTTACGCCCTAGCGATCTAGTCACGGATTCGTATTCGTTGACTCGTTTAGAGCTATGCATTCAGATGTTGCTTGGAAAACTTGCCGTGGTGGTAAATTTATTTCCACGGTTTCAGCCTTCATTTATTTTGCGTGCTAATGCTCGTGGTCTTCAAGGTTTACTCGGGGGCAACGGGAAAAATAGAAAGGTGCAGGTTCGTTTCGCTGCTGCTTTGTGTTTGCTAAGTCTTTTGTTGTTATCGTTGATCGGATGCTCCCAGTCACATCAGGCGGAATGGAGAAAATTCGAAGAGCAACGCATGATTAATAATCTTAAGAGCCAAGAGAACGCACTTAAGATACTCAGAGTAATTCAGTCTGAGGATCCGGATGCGATCTACAAAGGATCGAGCCTTGAGACTTGGATCGATCAATGCGAGGCTACGGTTCGAGTCTATCGAGAGCGTGAAAAAATCAACGAGTCGATGTGGGCTTATTAGCTTCGATTGTGATTTCTCTGGCTGCCGCGATTTGCTAGGCTTCACGGGCAATTCTTTGAAGAGATAGTCCGCTGCCAAAGCCTGCACAGAATGACAATACGAATTCACCGAATTCAGCACGTTCAGCGAGACGATCGCTGTGATTTATCCGCTGAAATTACGACCAGTGATTTTAGAGGAACGTTTGCTTTTGAGCGGACAAGTACGGTCGCAGGTTTATCTTCGAGCGATCCACGACCTGATGCTTTTCTCGTGATGCTACTGATGCACGGGATGAAGACCCAGCAGGATATTTGGATAGAAGACCCTGTTGATGGAAAGCTCTTATTCCATCTTCGGGGTAGTGTTCAGGTTCTGTTGAGGCTTTGCTTCCCCGAATTAGCTCCGGTTAGTATTGAAGCTGAATCTCGAAAACAACCAGAAACGACGTCTGCTCCGACGCACATTGCCACAGGCTTCAGTGGTGGTATCGATAGCATGCAGTTGATTCATCGCAAGCACGGTGATCACCAATTGCCATCGGAGTATGCGGTGACCATGTTGATGCATCACGGCGTCGGGAGTGTGACGCAAGAAAATCAGTATCAAATAAATTTTCAGCACACGCAAAAATTCGCAGAAGAATATGAACTTGAATTAGCTGGTGCAAGATTTCAGGCAAGCCCTTTCTTTGAGGGTTATTCTTTTCTTGAGACACATACACTCCGAACAGTAGCCGCCACTCTTTCATTGGCACCAATTTTTAAACATTATCTATTTGCCTCCGGAACCGACCTCCAAGTTGGGGTGCCTAGTATGCCGTCGAGAACACTTGATGCGGCCAATCCAATACTTTTGCCACTACTCGCGACGAGAGATAATTTCTTTAGTCAATTTGGAGGGGAGCATACCCGTTTGGAGAAAATTTTAGAGGTGTTGGGAAACGCAGAACTCGCGCCAAGGATTAATGTCTGCGCTAGGGTTTCCCACGATAATTCCAGGGTACTGAACTGTGGGAGATGCTTTAAATGTTTCCCCGTTCTCCTGGTGGCTGAGGCCATTGGCAAGATTGATATGCTGCGAGCAAACTTCGATCTGGACTCTTTTCGACATAATAAGTCACGGTGTTATCTGAATTTTTTTAATGCGGCTTTCGGTCCTCGTGGGATGCAAACGAATCGGCAGGTTGCTTGGTTCATTAGCAATTATTCATCCACCCGGTTCCCCGCAACCATTCGATCACTGATGCGTTTAGTGCCGGATCCAATTTCGAAATCCTCTGTCGACAATTTGCTTCGTGAATTGTCGTAGCACGGCTCTGAGTTTCTCATAAGACTATTGGATCGCGGCGTTAACCTAGAGTACGAAATTAGCACGATGGTAGTGAATTGAGTCTATAATCGGGTTGTAGGGCAGCGGCGGCGTTCGCGGTGTGGCGGTAGGAGGTGCAATGCTTTGCCCTTCATTCTGTTTGAAATTGGAAAAAAAAAGCTGGCGAGGTTTCTCGATGAATTTCTCCCGAAGATCCGTGCTTCGGTGTGGTGGCGTGACCTTAACGTTGCCCCTGATGAGTTCTCTATCTTGGTCGCAAGACTCTGATTCTTTGTTAGTCAAACCCAGTAAGAAATTAGCGATCGTTTACTTGCCCAACGGGATTGTTCGCAGGTGTTTTTTTCCTGGCGAGGAAGAGGCTGAAATTCCCGAATTTATTGGCGGATTCAACGCAGATAAAACCAAGAACGAACGACGTTTTCACAATCAGCCTGGTGTGTATCCACTCGAGCTTACATCGACGATGCAGCCCTTAAAGCCACATGTGAATGATATTACGTTGGTTACTGGTTTGGATCGTACTTATAAAAATGGTCAGGATGTACACGCGCAAGGTGCGTCCTGCTATCTGACCAGTGTCTCTCCTGAGCAGGCAGAAAGACTCGGTTTAGCTCATCCAAATGGGCGGACGTTAGATCAGGTGATTGGCGATCAAGTTGGATTTTCGACCGCTTACAACACGCTTGAAATTAGCTGCAATGGCTTCACTGCTCCGAAGGAGCCTATCGAGTTTGATAATATCTCGTGGTACGGACCCGGTAAGATCGCTCCCTCGATTCGGGAGCCAAGGAAGCTTTATGAGCGGCTCTTTTTGAATGAGAGTTACCGTTCGCATGTCGCTGATGTTACCGATTTGGTCCTAGCCGATGCTCTGAGTTTGTCTCGAAGACTTGGTTCCGAGGATCGTCGAACGCTTGATGAATACATGTCGATGGTTCGCAGTATCGAATTGCGAATTACAAAAATGGATCGAATGTTATCAGGTGTAGACATTAAGGTGCCACAGAATGAGGTGCTACCACGGGGCGAGTATATTCGCCTGCAGATGGATTTGATGTTACTCGCTTTCCAAATGGGAATTACAAATGTTTCCACGTTCATGATTGGACCGGAGCGTTGGGATGCGACGTTGATGTACGAAGGAGTTTTTGATGCACCCGTTCAGCATCACAATATGACTCACAATCAAAAAGGTGACGGGTACAAGGAATTGCAGAAAATAGACATCTTCCACATGCAGCAATTCGCTTACCTGATCAAACGATTGAAGGAGATACCGGAAGTCGACGGAAGTCGAATGATTGATAATTCGCTCGTGGCTTTTGGCGCGGGATTGGGTGATGGTGCAACCCACCAGTATTACGACCTGCCCATGTTGCTCGCCGGCCGGGCGCAAGGTCAGATCAAACAAGGACGATTTCTGAAGATGCCAAGTGGGACACTTAATTCAAACCTTTGGCTGACACTTGCACGGCTGATGGATTTGGAAATCGATTCCTATGCGGACAGCACTGGAGTGATTACGGAACTTTGGTCGTAGCGAAGGTTGAAACGTCTGAGCTTCAGGCAAGCTAATCACCTTGAACAACCATCTTGGAAAACTCAAATTCTGGAGACCTGATTGGGTACGCAGGCCATGAGTAAGTGGATTTTATTGATTTGGTTGGTGGTTAGCCCATCAATATCCAGCGGATTTGATCATCTTGAATCGGATCTCACTGGATTCCTCGCAACCAACTGTGTCGACTGTCATACGCAGGGCGACGCAAACGGTGATGTCGTGTTGGAAGTATCAGGTGACGATGGGGAGGTTCTTCATGATGCGGTTTTGCTCGACCGCGTATTAAACGAGATAGCTAACGGCACGATGCCTCCATCGGACGTATCTGATATATCCCCGGCGCAAAGGAAAGCGGTGGTTAGTGCGATTAAATCTAGGCTTGTTGAACTGGTAAAAGACACACCGGAGGAAGTCGTCCCGATAAGCCGGTTGAATCGGTTTCAGTACAACAATACGGTTCGTGATCTCTTCGAACTCGACCGAGATGTGTTTGCTTTAACTGAGAAACTGATGGTGCGGGAGACCGATTATCTTAACGATTTGGGATCGGACCTAGCATCATGGCAATTGCCCAGTGAGGTCAAGGCGCAATCATCCGCTGTTGTTCAGCGGGCTGGAATGAAAGGGGTTAAGCCATTTCCGAAGGATTTGAGGGCTGAGCATGGTTATGATAACCAAGCCAGTCAATTAACCTTGTCGCCGCTCCTTTTGGATTCGTTCTTTAAGTTGAGCGTTTCAATTGTTGAAAGTGAGGACTTCAACAAAGAGAGCGTTGGGATATGGGATACATTTTTTGAATTGCCACCGGAAGGGATCAAAGTAGGACAAGCGGTTAAGCAGCGTTTGGCTGAGTTCATACCGATCGCTTTTAGGCAACAGGTGGATGCAGATGTCATTAGCCGCTACACCGAATACGCCATCAAATGCATTGATGAATCGGCTTCATTCTCTGAAGGAATGAAAAAGGTTTCGGCTGCTGTGTTGTCTTCGCCCCTGTTTTTGTACCGAACCAACGTAGAACCCAATCAGTCCACATGCTATTCGCTTGCTTCAAAACTCTCTTATTGTTTGTGGTCCAGTTGTCCAGATGCTGAGCTCTTGTCGTTGGCTGCTACAGGGGAACTATCGGATCAAGCAGTCCTCAATCGTACGATCAATCGAATGATGGCGGATCCGAAAATAAAAAGATTTTTGGATGCGTTTCCGGTTCAATGGTTGCAGCTTGAAAATGTTCTCGCCGCGACACCAAGTCCACGGATCAATCGATTTTATTCAATCAACACAGACTATCCCGCTGGCTTGCAGATGCTTATTGAGCCACTGCTGTTGTTTGATCTGGTGTTTATTGAGGATCGTTCAATTCACGAGTTGATCACGCCAAAGGTTGTCTATCGCAGCGATTTCCTTGATGAATGGTACAACACAGACTTAAAACCTGAAGAGGTTGATGTCGTTGCAATTAACGAAGAAAACACGGAACGACGCGCGACGCGCGAGGAGTTGCGGTTAGCGATCGACGGTCAACAGAGAGACATTGCGGAGCTGATTGATCCTGCAAAAGAATTGATCTTTGGAGAAAGATCTGGTTCCGAGCAAATGGGCGATCTCGAGCCATATGCGGTCTGGAGGTTTGAGGGTGACCTGTCAGATGAAATTGGCGACTTGGACTTAGTATCACACGGCGAGATTCGTTTTGAAGCTGGTAGCGTGGTTTTAGAAAAATCTTTTTTGCAGAGCCCGAACTTATCTGACGCCTTTACCGAAAAGAGTTTGGAGGTGAGATTCTCGCTCTCAGATCTGGATCAGCGTGGTGGAGGCCTCATGACGATGCAGGCCGGTAATTTATTTGATTCAATTGTTATCGGTGAGCGGCAGAATCAACATTGGATTTCAGGTAGCAACGGCTTTGCAAGGACGGAGGATTTCCCCGGTTCCGTTCCCGAGCATTTAATCGATGAGTCGATTCATTTACTGATGACTTATCAGTCTGATGGATCTACGACGCTCTATCGAAATGGAGTTCGTTATGGTGATCCATTTCAGAAAGGTAGTGTGACGTTCAAGCCGCTGGAGTCATTCATTCTTTTTGGCTTACGGCACCTTCCACCCGGTGGAAACCGTTACCTCAATGTTCGAATCGATGAGGCTAAGTTGTATGATCGTCCGCTTACAGAATCGGAAGCCGCCGAAGCTTACCAAAACTCGGGTAGTTTCATCTCTGATCAAGATCTGAAGGAGATACTATCGGCCAGCAATTATGCAGCTTACATTCAAATGCGCTCGCAGCTGCGGGAGACTCGAAAGAAACTGAGCGATGTTCCGCCTGATGTGCAATTCGAGGAGGTGCGGTTAGCTAACCAAAAAGCATATGACAATAGGATTCGTCATTTGATACGTTCGCCTGAATTTAAGCGAGTCGATGCTTCGGATCCTCGATACGGCGGTATTCTGACCAACGCCGCCGTTCTGACCATGACCTCCGGGCCAGACCGTACTCACCCTGTTGCACGTGGAGTCTGGATCACGGAGGTGTTATTTAATGATCCACCATCGCCACCGCCTAACGATATTCCTCCACTAGATGAAGATGCGAGTGAGGCCGACCTAACGATACGAGAGAAGTTCGCAGAGCATCGGGCGAATCCTTCCTGCGCAGGTTGTCATAACCAACTCGATCCACTCGGATTTGCATTAGAAAACTATGACATCACCGGACGCTGGCGAGTGAAATATGAGAATGGTCGCGAGGTCGATCCCAGCGGTTCCTTGTCGCAAAATTCGTTCACAAGCGTGTCTGAATTTAAACAGGGTTTACTGAGTGAAGTAGATCGTTTTGCTGAAGCATTTGCGCAACATTTTATGCGATATGCATTGGCGAGAGAGCTTACGCCAAAGGATCGTGTGGCGGTGAGGGAAATTGCATCAGGTTTGCGAGATAAAGATTATCCCGTGCGATCCTTAATCCATTCCGTTCTGCAAACGGAATCCTTTCTCGCTAGGGCAATTGAAGATTGATGATCTATTCGAGTCCCAGGTTGTAGATTTTTGCGGCATTTCTCCAGTAATAACTTTCTCGAGCATCCTGACCTTTGGAACTAATGAACTTGTCCACCAAATCGACATAGCTTTGATATGATCCGCTATGTTTCGTAACTGGCCAATTGCTACCGTAGACGATCCGATCTTTCCCGAAGGACTCCCAAATAACGTTTAGAACGTCTTGGTAGTAGGCAATCTCTTTGGGAGCGGGCTGTTGTGTTGATCGCTGATAAAGTCCAGAAACTTTGCATGAGACATTCGGATGAGAGGCAAGTTGTTTGACTGTCGCGATCCAATCGCTAGAGGGAGCCTTGCCATCGAAGTTGTAGCCGAGGCAGTGGTTAACGATGATTTTTAAATGAGGAATTTTACGAGCCACTTCTTCGATAACCTTTAAGCCGTCTATTCCACCTCCGTTGGTTAGGTAGTCCATCGTCAGATTATTGTCGGCAAGGATTGTTAGGTTTTGGAGAACGATCTCATTGGTAAAGTCAATTGCTTCGCGGTTGCGCGGCCGAATGCCTACGAATCTAGAATCTTTCTTTTGGGCATTCAATTTCTCTGCAAAATCAGACGTTGTTACATCGATGTTGCCAACCAGACCAACGTAGAAGTCATCATCTTGAACGAGATCAAGAACCCATCGGTTGTCGGGGTAACGTAGACTTGCTTCAACAACCACTACTCCGGTAACGCCTGCAGCTTTAGCGATTTTGGAGTACTCCGCGGGCAGATGGGGTTGGTAGAGAACTTTGTCAGATTCAGGAGGCCATGTGAACTCGATATCACGCCGAGTGTCGTAAAGATGGATATGAGTGTCGATTCGATGTTTGGTTTGCTGATTCTCATTTTCGGCTGCGGCACATTGATTGCTAGGGGAAACTATCATTGCGGCGACGCAGCACAAAGCGGTAAAAAAGAAAGTGAGATGATTCATGATGAGAAGGATGTCTATGGAATGTGATGTTTGGCGGGGATTGATTGAGTGGGTCATCGGTTAACTAAGTATTCCAGTGACAACCTCTCCGTGCACATCAGTCAAGCGATAATCCCTTCCTTGGAATCGATAGGTCAGACGTTTATGGTCGATTCCTAAGCAGTGCAACATTGTGGCATGGAAATCATGAACGTGCACAGGGTTGTTTGCAATGTTGTAGCAAAAGTCATCTGTTTCGCCGTAAGTGTGACCCGCTTTGACTCCCCCGCCAGCCATCCAAATGGAGAAGCATCGAGGGTGGTGATCACGCCCGAATGAATTCGGATTGCCCTGAGAATAGACCGTGCGGCCAAATTCACCTGCCCAGATGACAAGCGTATCATCTAACATCCCGTGCTGTTTCAAATCCTTGATCAACGCAGCTGATCCCTGGTCCGTTTCTCTTGCGAGTGTGGGCAAGTGTTTTTGGACATTAGAGTGATGATCCCACCCTCGATGAAACACTTGAATAAATCTTACGCCTCTCTGGGCGAGTCGACGCGCAAGGAGGCAGTTTGCCGCGTGACTCCCCGGCACCTTCGCCTCGTTTCCATATAACTGAAACGTGCTTTCAGGTTCGTCACTCAGATCCGTCAGATCCGGTACCGATGTTTGCATCCGAAACGCCATTTCATACTGAGAGATGCGTGATTCAATCTCAGGATCACCGACTTGCTCGGACTGAATGCGATTAAGAGCCGTTAGTCGATCGAGTCGTTCCCGGCGGACCGATTGATCGGCGTCCAATGGATCTTTTAAGTAGAGTACCGGATCACCGGTACTTCGGAATTTAACACCCTGATATTTTGATGGTAGGAATCCACTGCCCCAAAGACGGTCGTAAAGTGGTTGTGCCTGAAAAAATGTATTGTTAGTGAGAAGAACAACGAAGGCTGGCAGGTTTTCTGTTTCGCTTCCTAAGCCATAACTAAGCCACGCGCCGATACTCGGCCGACCCGGTTGCTGATTCCCCGATTGAAAAAATGTAATAGCTGGGTCGTGATTGATTGCTTCAGTGTGCATTGATTTGACAACGCAAATGTCGTCCGCAACCGAACTCAAATGAGGCAGTAGCTCGCTGAGCCAAAGACCGGAATCTCCATGTTGTTGAAACTTCCACGGAGATTGAATGATTGGGAATTGTTTCTGTCCAGCAGTCATTCCAGTGAGTCGCTGCGACTGCCTGACGCTCTCAGGTAGTTCTGTCAGATGTAATTTGTTTAAACTCGGTTTGTGATCGAATAAGTCAATTTGAGAAGGTGCGCCTGATTGAAGCATGTAGATCACACGCTTCGCTTTGGGTGCAAAGTGCGGCAGGCTGTTCAGTCCGCTGCCACTGGTTTGCAAGTCCTCCGCGTTCGCATGAGGAAAATCACGGTTGAGCAACCCCGCTAACGCAACGCTGCTAAGACCACGACTTGATCGCTCCAGTAAAGCTCTTCGACTTAACGGGTTTGTCATAGTTATGTTGACAGTTTGATGAGTTTGTACTGACGTTTGATCTGAACTTCCTAAAGTGATGTTTCAAGGTAACTTTGTTTGCTTGGTTATTGGTGCTTTCTTCGCATCCATAGCATTATCCTTTTGTGATGGTTTCATCGAGATTTAAAATGAGTCTCGCAACGTTGGTGTAAGAGCGTAGTTGCGGTACATCGATTGGCAAAGACTCAAGCATTGGTGAAAGCTCGCCGAACTCTTGATGTGTTAAAGCGACATCCTTTTTCTGATCGGTCCAGTTGAATTCCTCGATCAGAATTGAAAGTTCTTCGTGGGTGGGAATGCGTGAGGTTGCAAGACGAAAGCCGTGCGTAATTTTCTCTTCAACGGAACCATCGCATTCCAGCATCATTCTTGCGGCTAGGAATTGCGAGGCTTCGATGAATTGCTTGCCATTAAGTATCAATAATGCCTGCATAGGGGTATTAGTGCGTGAGCGTCGTACCGTGCAAAATTCCCGCTCTGGGGCATCTAATGTTTTTAGCATCGGTGAGGGGACGGTACGCTTCCAGAATGAATAGATGCTGCGTCTGACCAGTTCGCTCCCGTTGCCTTGGGGGTATGGCTGTGAATAACCAGGTCGATTATTTAGTTCCATCCAAAGGCCTTTAGGTTGATATGGATAGACGCTCTTTCCACCCAGCTCAAAAGCAAGTAGTCCGCTGACCGCTAAGGCTGTATCTCGTATCTGTTCACCATCTAGCCGATAACGAGCACCTCTGGCGAGCCATTTGTTCTCGGGATCGTTTTGGTATTCGGACGAAGTAGCGATCGAGGATTGGCGATAGGTTGCTGAGGTCAGGATGCTGCGCTGAAGCGCCTTGATGTCCCAATCGTTGGAGATCAATTGGGTTGCTAACCAATCAAGTAATTCTGGATGACTGGGCAGGTCACCTTGGATTCCAAAATCTTCTGAAGTCTCCACCAGTCCTCGTCCGAACAACCGCTGCCAGTGGCGATTGACCGCGACGCGAGCGGTCAGAGGGTGGCTCTTTGAGGTAAGCCATTTTGCAAACTCGAGTCGGTTACGCACGGAAGTATTGGTGTCTTGATTGAGGCATGCAGGCACCCCACCTTCGACAGTTTCAGTCGGCTGGTCGTACTGACCACGCGTCAGTATTTTCGTTTCACGAGGTTTTGCCAGCTCCGACATGATCATCGTCGCGGGAACCTTCTGGTCGATTTGATTGCGAAGTGTTTTGATTCTTTCTTGCAGTTCGGAGCGAGGGTTATGGCTGGCGAGATAAAACGATTCAAGAACCTTTTGCGATTCGCCATTAAGTTGGTTGAATGGTTTTTCTGTTAATTCAAGGATTTGCTCCGGCAAACCATGAAAATTATATGGTGTGTTAGTCTCCGAGGTGACTGAGAGTCTCGGGCGGCCAACACCGTGCGTGGCAAAGTTTGCTTGGTGTTTCAGTGTAAATGTCAGCTTAGTACCACCGTCAAATCCAAATGGCTCTTTTGCAATCCATATTGCCGTTGCTGGCTGTTTTCTTGTTGGGCCATCCACTGCCCATCCACTATTGTTGGCTGTTGTTCCATCAATAGTTTTTTCAATGCCGTATCCAGTTTGAGAATAGTCTGCAACAGCCTTTGCGAATGGAATGCGTTGACTGATTTTGGGGTCACGAATCGACGTCGCAATTAATTCGAATTCACTGAGAACAAAATTTGAATTCGAATGCCTGCCAGGTCCGGTGCCCGGCAAGCTTGGATGCGTTAAAGCCTCTAGTCGAATCGCAGTAAGGTTGGTTTTTTCCGTTACTCCGGTGATTGTATAAATGTCATGTTGTGGGTTTTTGCCACTCACCAAGATGGATTCATCATCGAGTTTGGTGAGAGTCGATCCACCGCTAGAGTGTAAGTCTGCTGGAGAAATAATCTCCCATCTTGTGGGCGGTTTGGCTTTGATTTGCTCGATCCACTTTGAGATCAATGGAGAGAGGTCGAGGGGGTTAGAAAGTTGGCTCTCTAGCGATTCCACCTGCTGCTCAAGGGCGGAGATGGATGGATCAGTAAGCGGTGAACGAATTGTTGCACGAGGATCGAAGCCGCGCATTCCACGTTCAGGAACCTGATTGAAGAGTGAAAAAACTTGATAGAACTCTTTTTGGCTGACGGGGTCGTATTTGTGATCATGGCAGCGAGCGCAACCCACTGTCATTCCAAGCCATACTGCGGTCGTTGTGACGACACGATCCATGACATATTCGATCCGGTACTCTTCATCGATGATTCCACCTTCAATCGTGATACCGTGATTACGATTGAATCCGGTTGCGAGTCTTTGCAAGTCCGTCGCGTTTGGGAGTAAGTCTCCCGCGAGTTGGTTTGTTGTGAATTCATCAAAGGGCATATTTAGGTTGTAGGCGTAAATCACCCAGTCCCTCCACGCCCATTGTTGTCGTTCGGTATCGTATTGGTATCCGTTGGAGTCAGCGTACCTCGCAAGATCCAGCCAGTATTTAGCGAGATGTTCACCATATTGCGGCGAGTGGAGATATCGATCAACCATGCGATTGTATGCGCCAGGTCGGTGATCATCTAAATACGCATCGACTTCGGAAATGCTAGGTGGCAAGCCGGTCAAGTCATAACTGACACGTCTGATGAGTGTCTCTTTGCTTGCCTCAGGTGAAGGAGTTTTCCCAAGCTCAACAAGTTTGTCGGCAACGAAATGATCAATGGTATTCCGAGTCCATGAGCTTAATTTATTCGGCGTAATGCGTGGCGGACGAGGTGGCGTAAAAGCCCAGTGGTCTTCATATTCGGCACCCTGTGCAATCCAGATCGCAATCTTATTAATTTCGTCCTCGGTTAGTTGAGATCCCGTCTCGGCGGGTGGCATTTTTATACTGAGGTCGTTGGTTGTGATACGTCGATAGATTTCACTATGTTGGGTGGATCCAGGTGTAATTGCGGTTTCCCCACTGTCACCGGCAGCAGTCGCGGTATCGAATTGATCCAAGCGAAGTCCTGATTCACGAGTGTTTTCATCTGGTCCATGGCAGGTGTAGCAGCGATTTGAAAGTATTGGCTGTATATCGGATGCAAACCGAAGTTTCCGGCTTTCGCTGGCCATACCGACCGGAGTCAATGTGAGGCAGGCAATTAGCTGAATTAGAATACGAGTGGTGGCAGGCAATTTGGATCTCGTGGATTGGGCTCAAGCAATTTTGTCGAGGCAATGTATTTCATGAGAATTGTAATCGACTCTAGGTAGCGAAGCACTAAGCTCGAGACGCTGTTATGGAGCAATGCCACTGCTTTGCTCGTTTTTGAGCGGGGATGCGCCGTTGTTCCAACGATGGAATGAGCCGAATCGACTATGGAGAGAAAATAAGTTATCAAGGCGAATTTGCATGGTTTGGCTGAGTGCCAAGATTCTTTCATGCAGAGGGCCAAGAACGGTACGGAGACTATTTAATTTAGAGATGGAGTGGTGAATTGATGATCGATAAGAAGCTTGTGAGGTTTTTGGTCATCGTGGCTGTTGCGATGATTTTTGCACTGTCGGCGCTTGACCGAAATTGGTGGTGCCCGCTTGGTGATCCGCTGCCGTGGTCTTTGGATGTTTGGTCCTCGCACAATTCTCAGCACCTATTTGATGCTTATTCACTAACGCATATCCAGCACGGCATAGGCATTGTTCTTATGCTTGGCTTGATTAGCAAAGGGCAGTTGTCATTCCCCGTTCGTGCTAGAGTCACGGCAGTGATCGAGGCAGTCTGGGAGTTCCTTGAAAACACTCCGTTTATTATCAATCGGTATAGAGAAGCTACAATTTCGCTCGATTATTACGGCGACAGTATCGCCAATTCATTCAGTGATTACTTAATGTGTCTTTTGGGTTTGTTTGTAACCAATCGAATTGGTTGGAAAAGAGGACTGATTTTGTTTGTAATCTTGGAGGGTGTCTGTTTGTTTTGGATGCGAGACAGTTTGTTATTAAATATTGTCATGTTGCTCGCGCCCAACGACTTCATACGCGAGTGGCAATCGCAATGATACACTCACGGTATGTTGTCGTAATTGATTACCAATGAGGGATAAGTTTTGAAGTTGCATCCCAATGATATGCGAGCTAACTGGATGGGGGCGGATTTGCCGCAACGACCAGATTGGTGTCATCAGCTAACTCCGGATGAGATAGCAGAGTGTATTGCCTTCGCATCTGAATACGAACGGAGTAATGGACCGGAGGATTTGAGCAGATCCTTTGAGTCGATTCTTCCAACTTTTTTCGGGAGGTTAAAACGTATTCAAGCCGATCTTGAAACCGGATCTGGTGCGACTCGTCTCACAGGTTTTCCAATCGACCAAGTAAGTGATGACGCAGTGGAAAGAATTTTTCTGCTCGCTATGACCCAAGTTGGCACCCCTGTGTCGCAGAGCATTCATGGCGAGACCGTTTTTCATGTGCGAAATGAGGGTTACAAGGAGGGTGATCCGAGAGCTAGAGGCCCGAGTTCTAAAAACCGACTCACCTTTCATTCAGATCGTTGCGACGTGATTAGTTTTCTCTGTTTGCAGGACGCAAAGCATGGCGGCGATAATCAAATTGTGAGTTCGATAGCCATTTTTGAAAAAATTGAGCGGGAGCGACCTGATCTTGCGAGGGTCTTGATGGAGCCGTTCTGGTACCAGCGACATAACGTCGATTCTGGAAATAAAAACGCTTTCTATCAGCAACCGGTCTTTTCGATCTACCAAGAAAGATTTGCTTCGAGTCTTCTTCGTGTGTTAATTGATCGAGCTTATCAATCACCCGATATCCCAGAAATGACGACGTTACAGCGAGAGGGGTTGGATCTGATCGAAGAGCTCGCATGCCGACCAGAAATGCATCTGGAGTTTCGGCAGGAACGCGGTGACATTGTTTTGCTGAATAATTTTGTTACTTTGCATCGAAGGACCGCCTTCGAGGATCATCAGGACGAGAATCGCCGCCGTCACTTGTTGAGGGTATGGCTTTCAATGCCGAATAGTCGATCGCTCGATCCCCTTTTTGCCGCCAGCTACGGAAATACTGCCGCGGGCTCAGTACGTGGCGGAATGCGAGTGGCTGCCAGTTAGCGGTTATATCGAGTTGGCTAGCCACGTGTTCGAGTTCGTAATTCTCGGCAATTAGCGCAGTCCCTGTACGAGGAACCTTATCTATTTGCAGCGCAAATAGAGCGGCATTTGAAGCTGGACTCAACTCGGGGAATGGGGCTGTCATTATTTGATGCCTCCTGCCAAAATTGTGCTCCGTGCGACGAACATCTCGATGGAATTCTGTTTTGTTTCGAGCACCGACATCAGGCGATGTTTCAAACTTCGGGAAGTCCAGATCCCGAGTGTCTACAGCTGCCTCGGACAGGGTGATAATGTGAGTGACGAGAACGAGCAAAATCCTTTTGACCCTTTGGTTCAAGACGCTGAGATGGTCTCCCCACCCCAGGGAGCATCTGATGGCACGGGCGGTGTGATCCCGTACAAGAATCCATCCGCACTGGTTGCCTATTACCTTGGGATCTTTTCATTTATTCCAGTTATTGGCTTATTCCTTGCGGTGCCTGCATTCATTCTTGGTGTACTCGGATTAATTGCAAGGAAACGCAACCCAGCAGTCCGAGGTTCAGTTCACGCATGGATAGGGATTGTCTTAGGCGGAATTTTTTCCTTGGTCTGGGGTTGCTTGGTGCTGTTTATTGCGTTGAGCATGTTTGTCGGCTAACGCGCAGGCAACTAGAGATCGAACCGAACTAGGTGAGCCAGCGTTGTAAGTCAAACGTGGCGAGGAACCAAGATACGAAGACGTTGAGCTTTCATGGCTGACTTTGCAATTGAACATGTCGCAACAGATTTCTTGACCGTCTTAGTGGGTGGTCTGATTGCGGGTGTGGTTTGCAAACGATGTGGCATCTCAATGCTCGTGGGCTATTTGGTGATTGGCGGCCTCCTTGGACAAGGTTGCCTTGGGTTGGTAGCGCAGGACGACCACGAGCTTGAATTGATGGCGGAAGCGGGGGCGCTGTTATTGTTATTTGCAGTTGGCCTTGAGTTTTCAATCGATCAGTTAAAGCGTTTGCGGCGTTATATTTTTGTCGGTGGTGCTGCGCAGATGTTGCTGGTGATCGTACCGGTTTACTTTCTTGCTCTGATGTTTGGTTTCACATGGCAGGCAAGTGTACTAATAGGCGCAAGTGTGTCGCTGAGTTCGACTATTCTTGTATTTAAAGCTCTTAACGAATGGGGTCAGGCATCCGCTCCCCATGGTCGACGAGCGATTGCAGTTTTGTTGTTTCAGGATGTTGCCCTTGTTCCGGTAATGTTGCTTGTCCCGGCGCTCGGGGTCGATACAGAATCAGGCCTGTTGAGCAGATTCGGCAGTCTCGGTCTGGTAGCCAGCGTCTTCGTGATCGCGGTGTATTGGCTCAGGCGACTGATTGCTCGCTATGTTGTTCCTAGTTTGATTGATTTGCGAAGTACGGAACTGGTCGTTCTTTTTTCCGTGATTGTATTAGCGGGTTCATGTTGGGTGTCTTATCTATTGTCGATGCCCGCGGCGGTGGGAGCATTAGCTTCCGGCTTTTTGCTTAGCGGCAATCGACTCACACACCAGATTGATACTTTGGTGCTTCCTTTTAGAGAGACGTTCGCAGCCGTTTTCTTTGTGACTCTCGGAACACTTTTGCGGCCCCAAGTATTCTTTGATGAACCCCTCATCATGGTTTCAGCTCTTTTACTGGCTATTTTGGTTAAAACCGCTGCCGCATCTTTTTCACTTAGAATTACCGGTCTTCCATGGCGACAAGCTATTGGTTCCGGCTTGGGTTTGGCTCAGTTGGGTGAATTTTCATTTTTGCTTGTTGGTGTAGGTGTAAGCGAAGGCATTCTTAGCGAAGCGGATTATCAGCGAACCTTGTTGGTTGCCATTGGGACCCTCGTTTTAACGCCTCAACTTATAAAATTCGGATTAAACTGGGGTCGCTTGTCCGATGAGGACGATGAGACCCATGTCGGGCACGGCGCCGATCTGAGTGATACAACTCGAGCAGTGGTCGTAGGTGTCGGGGTGATTGGAGGACGCACAGCTGCGAGGCTGGAGACGCTTGGTGTGCAGGTTTGTCTGGTAGATCACAGTCCCCTGAATTTGTACCCTTTTGCTCAGCAAGGGTTTCAAACCGTGACGGGCGATGCATTAGATGATCGCGTTATGGCGAGAATGGAGCTGACCGAGACGCAGATTGCCATTGTCAGCGTTCCCGATGATACCAATGCGATTGAGATTGTGTCGAAGCTCCGCCAGACGAATCCACATTTATTTATCCTTGTTCGTTGTCGGTATTTTTCAAATATCAACGAACTCGAAAAAGTGGGTGCAAGCCAAATTGTCAGTGAAGAGAAAGAGACCTCCAGTGTGATTTCGCAAATGTGTGAACGCATGCTTTGGAAAAATCGCGATGGAGATGCGAGTCAATAAGACATCGGCGGAGACCTTATTGCTCTACAAGGTCAGACCGGCATGAAGTCATGAAGTGTTGTGTGAAAACAGATTTTGGGCAGAACAAAACAGTACTAATATCAACGGGATTTCGATGAATCCGACTCAATTTGGTATCGCCAATATTTCGCTCCATCAACCTAAACAGGTCATTTCTAATAATTGGTATGGCGAGAGTCTTCCAAAGAAGTTTGTAAACCACACCGGTATTGAGGAACGTCATATCTCATTTCGTGATGAAGTGACGATGGCGGCGGAATGTATCGAGAGCATGGTGGACCACGGAAAAATTGATTTGAAGGATTGCGCTGGTTTAATCTTTGTTACACCATCATTTGTGCCAATGCATGTCGCGAATCGCTACATGGATCGGCAACATGCTAGGCAAGAGCAACCGTCTCGAGCCGCCCATCAGCTTGCGAAACGTTTGGGCATGAATCCCAGGAAAATTGCGGGAATGAATGGCTTTTGTAGTGGGTATGCAAAGGCGTGTTTGTACGCGAAACAAAAAATGGTTCCTGCATTGAATCTTCAAGGAACTGAGATGATCTTGCTAGTGACATCCAACCGCATTAGTCGGATTACGGATTATGGATGTCGACAATCTGGAGCTTTGTTCGGCGACTTCGCGACTGTTACCGTGCTGTCCCGAACCGAGAATCAACGCTACCCAGTTCGGTTTGAGCTAGTTGACGTTTGTTACAACAAGCAGGCGGTTAATCGAGCCTACTTTGATTTTTCATTGAAGCAGAATGTCTTGGTGCCGACACCTGATGGTGGTCAGGAAATTGTTCCTGAGCGGCTCGTCTTTTCAATGGACGGTATGGGGATTGCCGATACCGCTCCGCGAGCCATGGCAGCTTCAGCCGGTCAATTGCTTGAAGCGAACGGAATCAATGCTTCGCAAGTACAACGAGTTGTTCCCCACCAAGCTGGGAACGGTATTATCCGGCTAGCCTCGATGAAATTTGAGCAGTTGGGGCTTGAAGCAGACGTTGTAAATGGCCTGGCGAAGGATGTCGGTAACGTTAGTTCTGGCTCAGTGCCGCTGGCCCTGTCTAAGCTGTGGGCGGATTTGGAAGGGTACATCCTTTGTCCCGTGGCCGCTGTCGGAAGTCCAGGGCGTCCTGAGGTTTCTCAGGGCTGCCTGCTCTTTAAAGCAAGCGCGGTGTGATCGTTGCAATTGTCTGATCTCGTGGGTTCTGTTTTTGTCTGTCGATCGGTGACAAGGATCGATTTGAACCGCGGGATCGAATCAAAGCTGGCAACCGTGTGTGTCTTCACGAGGTCGGGTTGTGCCGATTAGGCAGTTTTTTGTGGCAACATTTGTTCGCAAAGTGCCGGTTCTGGCGATTTTCTTACCTCATTGGGTTACTCGTAACCGATTGCGATATTGCTGTGGAATTGTCTTAGTGAGAAGAACGTCATTCCCCCTTAACGCGGTTGCGTCGTGCAGGTTACTCGTTCGAGAGCTCGAAGATTCAGCCTAGGCTATCGCGTGCGACCCGGTCAATTGGTTGAGGTTGTCGGTGGCGCAGTGGTTCGGCGTTGCCGCGCCGTAGCAAGCATTTTGTCGCTCTTGTGGGCCAGTTTTTCTCTGGCTTTCACCCCGCGGTCGTGGTCTCAACCAGTTCGAAATGTTATGGCTCGACAGCTACTTTTCACGGGTGTGGATGGCACATGGGCGGCGATGCGTTTTGGTGCAGCGGTGGGAGTCCTGTTAATCGTGCAGGCAGCTCTTTGGGTCGATGCTATTGGCATGACCACCGAAATGATTGCTCCGATGTTGTGGCGTGTGATCGTCCGTGAGGTGGCGCCCCTGCTAGCGTGCTTGGTTGTGATTGGCCGGAGTGGTATCGCAATATCGACCGAGTTAGCGACCATGCGCGTCGATGGTGAACTTGAGGTTTTGGATGCGCAGGGAATCGATCCGATGACCAGCTTGGTCATGCCACGCGTGACGAGCATGGTCTTCAGCGTATTTTGTCTGGCGTTAATTACAGCGACCGCGATGATACTGACGGGCTATGCCGGGGGGCGCGCAGTTGGCGTGATTCGTGTGTCGTTTGTTGGATTTGTTGATCAGCTTGTTGGCGAGATTGATACGCTGGACCTGCTTTTCTTTGTTCCCAAAACGATTGTTGCAGGCGCGTTCGCTGCCGCAATCTGTTGTTTGGATGGCTTGAGTGTTAAAGCCACAATCACTGATGTTCCACGTGTGTCCGCGCGAGCAGGGATCAGAGCACTCGGTGCGGTCTTCATCATTTCGGCAATCTTATCGATCTTGATCTACGGCCGCATTCTCATCTTTGAGGTGATTTAGAGATGAGTTTATACAAGGCTTTTGACGCTCGATTGGAAAACCCTGTGGTATTGCAGTTGCAAGGGGTGACGCTGCGACCGGCTTTTGAAAGTGGCCTCGTGCTTCAGGATGTGGATTTAGAATTGAATGCGGGTGAGTTGTTGACGATTCAAGTTGATGCCGCGACTCGAACTCGCTCATTCGCATCAATGATTCAAGGGATTTTGCATCCAGAATCGGGAAGTGTTCGGTTCTTGCAACAAGATTGGCAAGGTTCAGATTATCAGAGGCATTTCTGGCAGCGAAGCTTGATCGGTAGGGTTTTCGAGGGACAGGCGTGGATTGAAAACCTGAATGTTGATGAGAACGTGACACTGGCGGCACGGCATCACGGGGTGCAATTGAGTGATATCGCCTCTTCACTTCAGCACTGGTGTGATCAGTTTGGAGTGGACAAATTAGCAACTCGACGGCCTGCCTTTGTTGCCCCAGCAACCTTGCAGGTTCATCAATGGATTCGAGCTTTTCTGGGTAATCCTAAGTTGGTGATTTTAGAAACGCCATTGCAATATCTTGCTCAAAAATGGGTCAAGGTATTCCTTGCTGCGGTCAACGAATTATTAAATCGCGGGACGGCAGTACTTTGGTTGGATAGTCGGATGGACTTTCCGTTTTGTGATGTCGTCGGTCAATGCCGGCATCTTCGAGTCGATGGAGCCAAGCTTAAAAACATTACCGCCGGGCATGGAGGTGACAATGAATGAAGTTTATCGCCTCAGGTACACCAATCAGATTGTTGGCGTATTTCTGCTTCTATTTCTGGTGTTGATGATCGTACTCTCCTTCACCGTGTTTCGGCTTGGCAATCGATTTGGTGCCAAGGATCGGTTTTGGATCGAGGCGTCGGAGGAAGAGGTGCATGAGTTGCATCCCGGTACGGAAGTTTTGATTCTGGGTAAGCCTGTTGGTGAGGTGCTGGATTTAAGTTACTTGGAGGATGGAAGCGGTGTGAGAGTTGATATTCAATTGACCAAGAAAAATACCGCAATGGTTTTTGAAGACTCAGTTGTGCGACTGGAGAGAAAATTTGGTGTGGGGGCACCGGTTCTGGTGATACGCCGTGATTCTCGGGAACGTTCCTCGGCCAAACCATTAGCAGCAAACCAACGGATCCTATCTTTTTTACCTAACCTCGATCGCGTTGATCAGTTGTCGGATCAAGTCAAGCAAATCAGGGAGTCATTTCAAGAGATACAAGAGGTTGCTGAGCCCACGTTAGAGAGCATGCGCGTGACAGGTGAACGGCTGCAGGGTTCACTTGACCAGGCGGTCGATCCGGCGTTTCGTAAGTCGCAGGAGGCGTCGGATTCGTTTCTGCAAACGAACGAGCAGATTCGAGAAACGACGATCAATCTTGAGGGTCGAGTTGCGGATTTGGTTGACCGTACCGAAAGAATGCTGGATCAAGATGTTCGAACGACTCTCTCTGCAATACAACGATCCAATGCGGTTATCGAACAAACTGCTTCACAGGTCGGAGAGACCTCCAAAACCTTAGACGCTGAAATGATGCAAACGTTATCAATGGTCCGTGAAACCAGCGAGGCGATTCGCCAATTAGCTGCTCAAACGGAAGTTCTGATCGAAGTGCTGAATGAAGAAGCTGAGGATCTGCCGGGAACAACGGTGCGGGTCAACAATACCATGAGCGAGGCGCAGCAGCTGGTTCAAGAAATACGTAGTCATTGGTTGCTGCGAAGGTATCGCCAAGAGACCGGTACGAGCAAACAGCTGGATCCCTCATCCATTCGCGGGGGAGGTTCCAGATGAACAACCTCCTGAAGTACCAAAATTTCTTGAAGAACGGTTCTTACTGCGCCACGTTACAGTCACTCGTATTTGCTTGCTCCGTCATAACGCTGTGTGTTGGTTGTCGAAGCAGCATGCAAAAGAAAGAGGGTGGTAGCGATCCCGCCTTAACGCGAATCAGTGATCGAGCATCGGAGCTGTATAATCTTGGAGGTATCGAGGGAGCGCAGGAAGAATACTTCAAGGTACTTAAGCAGGCATGGGCTTCGGATGACGCCTACGAGTCAGGTACAGCGGCATACCATTTAGCAGCGTGTTATTTCAGTGTGGGTGATGCGGAAAAGGCGAAGGATTGGCTGATTGATTCTCGTTATGAATTGAATCGCTGTGGAGCTTCGTGTCGGAACGTTTGGTTGCTGGAAGCCAAGATCGCCCGCGTTGAAAAGCGTTATGACGATGTTGCTTATCTTTTACAGCGGTCTACTACGGAAAACACAAGCGACACGTCTTTAAGGATTTTTGATGGTGATGGGGATCGTGTGTTACCTAGAATCCAGCTTGCCTCAGTTCGAACACCTTTGGGTGGTGTTCGCGGAAAACTACTACAGAAACAAGAGGATGCAGCAGAAGATCTACCGGTTCTTCTCATGAAGGCTGCGGTTGCGGTAGAGAAGAACGCGGTATCTGAGGCAAAGAGGCATCTGAAAGAAGCGGAGCAAAAATTAAGTTTTGTTGAGCAACCAGAATGGCAAGCAGAGTGGTATAGAGTCTCGGGCGATTTAGCTTTCAGAACAGGGCAAGCGAAGCTAGCTGCAGAGTTTTACGACCAAGAGGCGGATACTCTTTCTTCGGCAGGTCTTTACCGAGATCTACCGAGGGTGCTAACCCAGTCAGCTAATTCCTATGAGTCGATAAAGCAGTTCGCCGTGGCAGCAGATCGGCTATGTCGAGCAGCACGACTCTATTTTGGTCGTTCCGAATATGAGTTGGCGTGGCAAACGGTTCAGGCGGCAGGCAACCTATCCGAAATGTCAGAAGACGCAACCATTCAAGTCCGTTTGCGTTTACTCGCTGAGCAAATCATCAACGAATTGCCACAAGATTAAGCTCGATACCCCATGGGGCCTCGCCATCAAACCATTTTGGATGATCAATCCATACGAACGCCGATGCTAAGCAAGATATTGGCGTAACGTTGCTGATCCGCTGTCTGAATAGTGAGGACATGATCGGGCGTGCTCACCGCTTCATAGAAAGCCCATTTGTCGATTGGTTCGAGTTGTAGGTCGAGATCTGCTTTTTGAATGGTCTCCCGATAATCTTCCCATACCGGTGGGTCGCCATCGAGAGCATAAGGGCCGCTGGTTTCCGTCTGCATTGTTTGAATCGCTTCAACTGGCACGGCTGATAGCACTGCCTCGAGCACCTGATTGCAAGTCGGGATCCCCGGCATCAGGTTGAGGCTAACCAGTTCGGCCCTCGGTCCACGTTTACTTGCAGCGGGGTAGTTGCCGTCGGCTATTAGGATAGTGCTGTGATGACCGGCGGCCGCAAGAACCGCAGAGATTTGAGGATGAATGAGTTTGTGGCGTAGCATAATAATTGCTGACTATTTAGGTTTTTAGAGGCTCCTGCTCCACGGTTCTCCAGATCCGTGGCGTTACTCATTGATCATAGAATAGACTGCTGGTGATGTCACGCACAGATGCTGCACCGACTTCATTGTTCCCGCCTACACTCTGCTGTTGGTAAGCCAACATCTTGAAGAAGATTCGTTCATTTTTTTGAGATGGGGGAACGTAAAGAAATTTCCAACGCAACTATTCCTGCACCGTATCCTTGGAGCATCGCTTTTGTCGAACAGACTCTTAGCTCATCGATTTAGGGCCGGGAGATACCTCGGTATTGATCTCTTCATCCATTGGACCTTTTTGCTATTGGCGGCTTATGTCTTTTTGTCGTCATTAGGCGAAGGAGTGTGGGTTGCGTCGTTCATGCTAGCGCAATTGTTCGGGGTTTTTTTTTGCGTGACCTTGCATGAGTACGGCCATGCAATGGCAGCTCGATATTTTGGCATTGGGACGGCAGACATTACCCTCTTACCTATTGGTGGTGTAGCGAGACTTCATCGCATGCCCCGAATCCCGTGGCAAGAGATGGTGGTAGCGATTGCCGGGCCTGCTGTGAATATCGTTCTTGTGCTTGGGTTGGCTTTCGTTTTTGCCACACAGGTCAATGAGGAGATGCTGATCGGACTCCGTGATCTAGCCACCAATCCTCAGGAAGGTATGGAAATCAGTCAGGATGTCGCGACGGCGATCGACACAATGTTTCGATTTCCGTCCATTGCGGGGTACCTGTTCACGATGATCGTTGTGAATGTGATGCTGGTGATTTTTAATCTGATACCGGCTTTTCCCATGGATGGAGGCAGAGTGTTGCGTAGTTTTGTCGCAATGTTCACCAGTTACACTCGAGCAACGCGATTTGCATTCAGGGTTGGAGTGTTTTGTGCAGTCATGATGATTTTGGCCGCGTTGCAAGGAGGAAGTTCGAATCCAATCCCAGTTTTCATTGGCCTCTTTGTCGCCTTTGCAGGCTATTCAGAATACAAACAGGTTGAAGTCAATGAAGCGGTTCGCGGACGAACCGTTGACGAGGCGATGATCTATACAAAGAACTTTGTTGAGCAAGATTTAGCTGTGCGTGATTTGGCATTGAGGTGGAAGAAACTCTCTACACGATCGCTGCCAGTGCTTCATGCGACAGGGAAACCAGTAGGGATCATCAAGTTGTCAGACCTGAGCAAGCATGAGCACATCAACGATGGTGATAGGCAAAGCGTCGCTTCCTTGCTGGACATGAGTGCGCCAATTAAAACGGTGTCACGAGATGAACCGTTAGATCAGGCATTGTTGAGGCTTGATCGACGCGTGCGGCAGCACTTTGTTGTGGATGCATCCGGTCTGTTTCTAGGGATACTCGATCTTGATACGATGCTCGATCGACTTCGCTTACCTGAATGTTCTCCGACGGAAGAAGATTCAAAGTATTTTGACGGGGATTGATTCCGCGGTGCCGAGAAAGAATCGATTGGCGATCGAATGCTATGTTTAATGTTTTGGCGTTCAAAGCGAATTCGGAGTTGCTTGCCCGCAATTCGCTCGCCGGATTGATCTTTCTACCTGAATCGTCGTGTGGCAAATTCCATGATGATCATGAAGGATCTTGCGAATCTTTTGCAAAAGTAAATCTTGATCTTCCGCCTCCGGAACCTCCAGATGAGCCGTCAAAGACGTTTCAGTGGTGCTAACCGCCCAAATGTGTAGGTCATGTACGTCGGTGACTTCTTTGAATGATTGGAGGTCTTGTAAGACTTGCTGTGGATCGACGTTTTCGGGAACGGCTTGTAGTGCGAGAGCAATGGATTCCTTCAAAAGGCTCCAAGTGCCGATGAAAATCACAGCAGCAATAATTAGGCTGATGATTGGGTCGATCCAAAGAAGGTCGGTGAACGAAATAGCAACACCTCCAATCACCACTCCTACAGAAAGCAGTGCATCGGCCGCCATGTGCAGGTATGCTCCTCGCAGGTTCAGGTCGGTTTTGCGACCCCGAGCGAAAAGTAAAGCCGTACCCGTGTTAATCACCACGCCAATCAATGCAACGGTGATGACGGTGTTTGAATCAACGGAAGCTGGCTCCTTAAGCCGGTGTATTGCTTCCCATGTGATACCGCCCACAGCGGCGATAAGCAGCAGGCTGTTAAAGAGCGCTGCAAGAATGGTCGAGCTTCGCCAGCCGTAAGTATGTCGTTGGTTGGGTGGGAGTTTCGCAAGAGCGTAGCCCGCCCAAGCCATGATCAATCCAAGGACGTCACTCAGGTTGTGCCCAGCATCAGCAAGTAACGCGAGAGAATCCGTCGCGACGCCATAGATACCTTCGACCGCAACAAAACCAGCATTCAGCCCGATACCAATCAAGAATGCACGGCCAAAACGATCTGGCAAAGGGTGGTGCGAGCATTGGTGCATGACGGCCTTTCGCTATTCGCTACCTGTTGGCATAACGTCTGTTGGTTCTCGTTGACACTAGAATCGTCGATGCGGGTCAATCGGCTCATTGGGTATCTGATAAAACCCAAAGACGGAAGATGCGATTCGGAAGATCATAAAAATCAATACACCCATGACGACAATGCGAACGACCCCGGTTGCAATTCCCGAAAGGATCTTCATCGCCTGCTTTGCGCGTTCGTCGTATTCTTTGGAAAGCTGAGCGAACGATTCTGCATCAACGCCGGCAAACTCCGCGATGTCAACTCGCTGAATGAAATCGGCTGGCAGCACCTCCGTCGCTCGTAGAGCCTCCGAGAGTGAGGCGCCTCCGCGGATTGCTTTCTTCGACTTCTCTGCCCCGTCTCGGTAGTAGTCACTATCAGTGCTGTCCAAACCAAGAGTGATCGCACGAATTGGATCGATTCCTGCACCCAATGCAATGGAAAGCGTCCAGCAGAGGCGTCTGATGGTGAGTGTCTGCAGAGAACTGCCAAATATTGGGATCCGATAGATAATTGGAATTAGGTTTTGCACGCCCCCAAGATTCCTCGCAAAGGCAAAGATGCAGGCCGCAATCACGCCAAAAAAGATTGCCAGGTAGAGCCAGAATTTTAAAACCCCTGCCGAACCTCGCAAACCAAGTCCGAGCATATCCGTCATCTGACCACCGCCGGTCGTCAAGACGCCGAGGAGGTAAATCATGATGGAGATGATCATGATCCCAGCTACTAACTGCAGCGCTGGCCAAGTAATCGAACTGATGAAGGAGCGTCGTGTCTCAATTTGGTGCTCATAATGTTTACTGAGCGTTAACAGCGCTTCCTCTATTTTTCCAGTTTCTTCACCGACTCGAACGATCGATGTCATGAGACTCGGAAAATAGGAGTTGCTTTGCATCAGGTCACTCAGCGACTCACCTCCTTTGGTTCCGTGAACCAAGTGCCAGATCGCTGCGCGGTGGCGGGCCGAACCCAATGAAGCTTCTGACTGCAACAAACGAACTAAGTCCGCTCCAGCCCCCAAACCGGTCCCTAAGCGATAGGTGAATTTGGATGCGGCTTCTAATTTCATGGGTCGGGCTTCAATCGCGGATTGAATTCAGGAACGGTTTTTTAGCTGGCAATGCTCTTCTAAGAAGTTTTTCACGCTCCCGTTTGTCTAGCACGTCACTGAGTGATTACTAAATCATTGGACTGTCGCCACTCGGTTTCCTGTTCGCATTGCGATGCTTTGCCGTCTTTTTTCTTCTCGAAAGGAATCCAAGGCATCATCAACTTGCTGCAGTTGTTCAGCCGCCGGTTGTGAAAGGTCTACGAACAAGGTGGGGATTCCAGCGATCTCACACCAGGTCGCTGTCTGATCTTCCAGCGGTTCGAGTCTGACTTTAAAGCCAAGAGTTTTCGCGTCTGTGAGTCGATTGCGGAGGCGTTTTACGACGTTTTCTTCCATTTTGATCATCCTTGTTGCGTCCTGCTCCCAAGATCTTAGCGATTTCAAGAGACCAACTGCTAGAGGTCTCTTTTGCCCGACCCGCAAAACTTTCCTAACCGGCGACCTAGCCAGCCTAGCTGCCCGCCAGGATGACGAGATGGCAATCTGTGACGGCGGTGGGGTTGGATCTGTAGGGAATGAGCCGGATTCGACGATAACAAGTGCATCGCGCTAACTCACTTGCAATCCTCGTATGTAGCCATTTGTCGTGACGACTCCAACGAATCAATTTTCGTCAAACTCGGTCAGCGGGCCGGTTCCTGTTGTGGATTCTAGCAAGCACATGAGCGTCCAATTGGATGCACTCAAGAGTGAGCTTCGCAGAACGCAGGCGTTAGCTGCCCTCGGAGAATTGACCAGCACTGCGACGCATGAGTTCAATAATATCCTGATGACGATCCTGAATTACGCACGTTTAGGAATTCGAAATCGAGACGATGCAAGTCGGGACAAGGCTCTGAATAAAATCCTGGAAGCATCAGAGAGAGCTGCCAAAATCACACAGACGATCTTGGCTCAAGCTCGAAATCGAAGCGATAGCATGTCGCCGACCGATCTTGGTTCGATCATTCAAGACGCTATGTTGCTTCTCGAAAGAGAGATGCGTAAGTATCGCGTTTCAGTCGAACTCGAGATACAACCTGAAACGCCGTTCGCAATGGCCAACGGGAATCAGATTCAGCGAGTTTTGCTGAACCTACTGATAAACGCCCGTCAAGCAATGCCGGAAGGTGGAACGATCCTGGTTCGTCTTCGCCCAGCGGCGGATAACCAATTTGTCGAACTGGTTGTGCGTGATTCGGGTGAAGGTATACCGCGCGAGAAACTTCCCAGAATTTTCGATGCGTTTTACAGCACCAAAGAGGGGCCAGACGAATCGGGCAAGGGAGGCACCGGACTTGGTTTGGCCGCCTGCAAAGAAATCATCGATGCCCATCGTGGACGTATTCGTGTTGAGAGCACCGTGGGAAGAGGAACCGCTTTTGTGCTTCGAATTCCCGTGGCAACCGATCAGACCGCCGCAGCGTAGGCAGGAAGGGTACGAACTGCTTGGGCTGACGATCGTACTCTCACCACAGTGGCTCCTCGATGAAACACAAGCAGTAAGAAACGCGAACTTGTGAGTGCGTCTCAGGGAGCGACTTCGCTGACACCATGCAGGAACTTCGGTAATTGCGCGGCCAGATATCTTGGTAACACCAAAAAAGCACGACGACTGGCTTCGTCAATGGCAAGTCGGTAGCTATCGGGCGTGACGATTTGATTGAGTCTTTCTTGGATCAGAGATTTAGCATTGGTCGATGCATTGGATAGCGGTTCGGTCCAGACCACAACAGGCAAACGATCATAGGTTGAATCCTGCCCAATCCACCAGTGTTTGGAATCAACCTGTCTTGCGCCGAGCCCTAGGGACGTAAAGATTTCGTCAACCGTCTCAGCAGCTGTCGCGGCGCTATGAGGTAGGAAGACGTGCTCGGGGTGGACTCTTCTTGCCGCAAGATCCTCCCAGTTGATTAATGCCTGGACACCATTTTCAGTCGTTAGTCGACGCAAGAATTCTGCAACTGACATCGGCGTGTCCGTCTGTGGAAAGCTTTGTCCCTTGATTGGTTCACTCCATCCAACAGTCGGATTCTCAGGGTTCCAGATCCAACGATTGAGTGGCTCACCGTGAACCTTCGGTGGGACGCCTCGAACCAATCGTAATGCTTCGATCACAATACCAGAGAGCTGCTGATCTTGGCGGTTATCTGAAGAAAAGACAGGAATGCCATCTGCCATTTCTAGCTGCAATAATTCCGCAAGCATGGTAGCAGCGGAAGCCTTTCCCTCATTGAAATCGCCCAGTTCCGTGATCTTTGCAAAAGTTTCAGAGAACGCTTGATCGCTCAGTGTGATGGTAACCAAGGACGACTCCTTCCTTAGTTCTCCGCCAAGTGGTTCGATTGCTGCTTGAAGGAGTTCATTGGCTGGTTTCCATCCTTGCGGCAATGTCAGGGACTCACTTAGATCGATTTGCGCAAGGTCAAAAGAAACCCAGTCAATTTGAATGGGAACACCAGTGATCTGGCTGATCAGAAGTGCAAGTTCTGGTAACGCGTAGCCTTGACCGTCGATGGCCAGTTTGACTGCGAGGGCGGCATCGATGTTAATTTCTTTAGGACGAACGGGTGCGATTGGACTGTCGAGTTCACGCGTGGCCTCGTCGATGTCTAACTCATCCATGCTCGGTGGAGCATCCAGGTTAGGTTGCTCGATAGCACCCTCTTCCAATAGAAATCGCGTGTACTGTTCCAGCCCGGGAGGTAGATCTTGCATCCCTGGAACTTCACCGACGTTCTCAGAATTGGGATCTGTTGCGTTTCTCCTATCCGCCGTAGATAACGGATTTGGCATGTCGTCCAAAGGCGATACAGGCAGTAGGTCGGACGGGACACTGGAGTCGTTTGCTTCTGGAGGCGTCCCTGGCTTCTCCTGCGGGCTATTGGGAAGTCCAGCAGTCGCATTGCTGGTCGTATCCATGGGGGACTGCTCGGGCTCTGTGATTTCAGACTCTGTGATTTCCGACTCTGTGATTCCCAACTCTACGTTGACCGACTCGGTTTCTCCATCGGTCTGCGACACTCCCGCATCATTTGCTTCAGGCGGTTGTAAGGTATCGACTCCTTCGGTCTGATCGGGCTGTCTATCGTCTGAGGACATTTCCCGTGTTTGCATCTCGATGTTGTCCACCACGGATTGGTCCTTCTGCCAAGAACTGATGAACCAACCGAATCCGGCGAGGCAAACCGTCAAGCTGACTGCGGATACTGCAACGATTAATCCGATCTGACGCTTCCGACGTGTTCCGTCACTCTCCCAGGAGACCGCCTCAGATCCGCTGACAGGGGGAGCATCCGATGAGGTTGCTTCGTCATCTGAAAAACCTGAGATGGTTGGAGGAGCCAAGCCAAGGCTGCTGGAATGCTCTTGGCCCGAAATCGCTTCTTCCGTGATTGCTTGGCTATCGAAATCTGGAGTTTGATCTGGCCGCCCGCTCGGTTCGACCTGAACGTTCTCTGAATCTGGAGGTAGTATTTCCACCATGGACTGACATTTCGGACAGGTGGCGATACTGCCAATGATACTTGGATCATTAACACGCAGTTGGCTACCGCACGTCAGGCATTGAACGGCAAATGGGTTGAACGACAAGCGACTTCCTGAGGATTTGTGGGAGTGGACGCTCGAGATGAATTCAAGCGTCCATTCATGGTGGCACCTAGCGGCAGCTGTTGGCAAGTGAAATTGGGAGATCTTGGTTCTGATCGATCAGAAAAATCCCAAATCTTGACATCTCTTGCGCCGAAGCGGATGGCACAACATGCTGTAATTTTGAATTGAGTTGCCAACATTTGGCAATGAAAAACGCCAAGTACCTTGTGGGTACTTGGCGTCTGTATGCCATTCAATTTTCGCGATGGAGTGGATCCATTTGTGAACTAAAACTATGCCCAGCGACCGTCAACGTCATCCGCAAGAACGGAGTAAATGTCATCGTCGTCGTTGGCGGATGAGTCATCCGCGGCAGTGCCACTCGAAGAGGAGCTGCCGGACGTGGCTGAGTCAAATGATGCAATCTTGCCACCATTGTTACCAGCAAGTTCAGCGAAGAAAGCATCGCTACTTTGGTCGGTGCTCAGTGAGTTACCCGAATCGCTGAGGAGAGCAATTTGCTCGCCGCTACCCTGCGAGGACGAAGCCTTCTTCAGGTAGTTGATCACTTGCAAAGCATCAAGAGCGGTCGTTCGATTGTCACCGTTGACGTCGGTGTAGTATCGCTTGCCGTTGCTGCTCGATTGCTCACCTTCACCAGCAACCGATTCACGATTCATTTGATTGATAACCAACAGGGCATCGATCGGTGACACCAAGCCGTCGTCGTTAACGTCCAAGTTGAACGATGAGTTTTGATTCGGAGCTCCGGCACCGATGATGAACTCGAGTGACTCGAATCTCAAAAGTGATCGGTCAATCGGGTTGTCATCGTTGAATACCAACGTGTCTTGGAACGGTGAGGAATCAGCAGGCGAACCAATCACGCTCGCAACACCTGCACTGACAGCATCAAAGTAGATCGTTGCGATCAGGCCAGGATTCAATGATGGGAATGCACTCGCAGGAACAGTTGCCTGTGAGAACAGAGTTCCAAACTCATCGATAATGCCTGGTGTTGACGCAGTTCCTACCGCTGCCGCTTCGGAGTACTCGCCGTGGAATTCGACATCAAAATCAAAGTTGTCAGTTGGGTTTGTATTTGCCGGTGTAATGTGATCATTGTCGTAGAGCACATCAAGGAAGCCTGCGAACACAAACGTCGAAGTGAAAGGAGTCAAGTCTGAAGCTCGAATCTCCAGTCCGAATCGATCACCCACTTCGATATCCGAAATTGGTGTTCCCGATCCATCACCACTGACCAACGTGAAGTCATAAGCGACTCGTGAATTGATATTTTGAGCCCCCAGAGCAATGGTGGCTTCAGCGGTGCTTCGAACGTTATCCTCCGTGACAATCAGGTACGTGAACGAGTCGAGCCCACTTGCATTCGGATTCGCTCGGTAATCTACGTAGTCATCATTGAGATTTGATGGCGTGCCATTGTCATTGATCGTTACCGTTCCCATCGCAGGGCTGGTAAGAATTCCGAATTCTCGAATGGTCCCGGTTGGGCCAAGGTTGTCATTCCCAAGGATGTCCAAGCGGTTCGCCGTTGGATGAGCGTTGGAAATGATGTTCCCGTCAGAGTCAAGTCCTTCGGGGAATGAATCGTCGACGGCCGCCGTGAAGTCACCGCTTTCTGGGAGAATCAGCAATTCAGCTGTTCCAAGACGCAATTGATTGACGGTCAGAGCGACATCGGATCCAAGTACAACGGTTTCACTGATTGGCTCATCCGCGGGATCCGCTTGGAAGATGGCTACCCCTGGCGAGGTCGCCTGCATTCGAACCGTGAACAACTCGGTTGGACCGAAGTGCTGCTGTTGATTGTCAATTCGCTGTACCGCACCTACTTCATTGATCAAACCTGGGATTTGAGCGTCCCCGGTTTGCAGGGTGTTAATCCCCGAGAAGAGAGAACCGAATGTGATGTCGAATGGGAACGCCGAATTGTTATCGGTGTTCATCGTGGACAGTAGTTCGTCCGTGTAGAGGAGGTCAGTGAACGCCGCCGCAACTCCGTGTGGAGTGATTAGGCCGGATCGCAAATCATTGACGGACACTCGCACGAGAATTTCATCGCCCACGCGGACATTTGAAACTTCGCGATTGTTCAACGGGTCAAGAACCTCGATTGAGAAATCAACGATGTCATCGCTTAGCGAGCCTTGCAGCAAATTCACCGTCACTGTTGCACTGCTTGTTGAACCGTTAGCGTCTTGAATGCTGTATGTGAATTGCTCAGTGCCGGCGAATCCAGGAGCAGGTGTGTATCGGATGGATTGACCGCCACCGACAACGCTGAGTGATCCACCAGCGGTTCCGCCAGTGACGCTGGTGATTGACAGACCACCATAGATGCTCGCAAGATCGTTATCGAGAACGTTCAAGGCTCGGTTGTTCGACCCTTGTGGGACTTCGAACACGTCGTCCAGAGCAATTGGGACATCGGACTGGAACGTCACATTAACAACGACGGTCGCAGTACTCTGATTTCCAGCGGAATCAACAACGGTGTAGGTGAATTCGTCTCGGCCCGTGAATCCGTTTGGAGGTGTGTAGAATAAGCGATCATTCGCATTAACCACAACACCCGCCGCGGAGGACGCGTTGACGCTATCGATCGTGATAGGATTCGATGCTGTTTGGAAATCATTCGCGAGGACGGGCAGCATGTTTGATAGAGAATTCCGTGGCACGCTAAACGCGTCGTCGTTGGCGACTTTGGCTTCGTTCAGAATCTGAACAGCATGATCTTCAACTTCTCCAGTTTCAACGAATCCAGTAGCGCCAATGCTGCTTGTCTGGCTTAAGCGGAAGCGAACAAAGGTGGCTCCCGGAGCAGTTCCATCGGGCACATCAACCGTGATCAGATGAGTAGCTGCAACAGATCCTGCAACGACCGGCACGTTGCTGGCAAACTTTTCACCAGCACCAAAGACGCCATCTTGGTTGAAGTCGATAAAGCCCTGTAGGTAGGCATTAGAACCGGTGGTGTTGGTTGCAGTTACTTCGAAAGTAGCTGTAGCACCTGGTCCCAATGGCGTAAGCAACCGAACGCCATCCTCGTCATCCAAGTTGTTCGTATCATCGCCACTTGCAATTGCATTTGGAAGACCGTCCGTCTCACGGTCTACAGAGGCACCAATGCTCAAGCCTGCGGTGATCCCGTGACGGGCCCCGTCTGCACTCACCGTGGTGCCATACGAATCGGGCGCGTCACCAAAGTCCAACGAAGGCAGGAACCCAAAGTCGTAGTTGTTATCGAGGGAAAGACCATCGAAGACAGCGGTGTGCTCGCCGCCTGCTGGGAATGTCCGCTCAAAACCTGGCGAAAGATCGCTACGAAGCGTGTAGGTTCCAGGACCTGGGAAATTGATGGTATACGAACCATTGTCGTCGCTGAATGCTCCGGGCTCGCCCAAGTCAGGGCGATCGTCACCGTCGAGGTCAGCGTAAACATAGACGCCTTCAAGACCCGGTTCGCCCGCGTCACGGTTGCCGTCGCCATCGCTGTCAACGTAAGTTGTTCCCGTGATGTCTGGGATAATCTGTGCAAACCCAAAGTTGACCACGGACGTCTGCCCGTTGGTTACGGTCGTGCTGCGTGATGGGTTGGTGGTAGCTGCGAAGCCGTCGAGGCCTTCAGCAACAATATTGAACGTGCCAGAACGAACGTCGATTGAGTAACGTCCCAAAGCATCGCTCAGGGTCATTGGCTCGCCATCATCACGCTGACCGTTCTCGTTAAGGTCGGCAAAGACCTTGAAGCCGGGTAAACCAGCATCTCCAATCATCGACCCATCGCGGTTGAAGTCTGAAAAGACCGTACCTGCAACGGTGCCACCAACTAAACCGGTAACAAGAGTGTTTGCCAAGCCATTGGTAACTCGGAGTGTACCGAAGATCCCTTCACCGCCGGACCCTGCGGCATTGCCGTAATAGTCATCGATGAAGTTGTAAGGCTCGTCGTCCAAAGTACCCCAGATTCCATCGGGACCACCAGGGTTGTAGATGCCGCCACCTGCATCGGTGGTCGAGTAAGTCAGGTTGATCGCATTGGTATGGCGAAGACCAAAGGAATGACCCACTTCATGGGACATCAAGAAGCCGAGGAACTCGGCGGTGTAGTCGAGTGGGCTAACGGTTGGCGAAAGCGGAAGCGGTGGTGGAGCTAGGATCTCAGCAATGACAAGGTCGTCCATGCTGAAGTTACCGATGTCAATCGTTGAGGAAACTCCATAAGGATTGACAGGACCACCGCCGGCAAGAACGCGAGTCACCAAAGGGTGGCTACCTGGATCGGCGTGGTCACGGCTGTTCAGAATCGTGATTCCAAATTCACCTTTGATACCGGTGGAATCGTAATCACCGGCGTTTGCATTCAAGCCGAGGTAGGCAAACTGACGCTCCATCTCCTCGATCGACTGATCGATGATACGGTTCAGGGCTGCGGTGTCTTGGAGTTCAATACCAAGATTTCCAAGCGACTCTTGCAAAGATGGAACTCGGACAATGCCGGGAGCAGGTGCACCGGTAGCAGGGTCCGGTGGGTTGAAGAGCGAATTCGGATAGAAACCGCCATCAAAGTCCAAGAATACAACCTGCCCAACACCGACAGGAAGTTGCTCAGCAATCGGCCGATAGGTTCGCAAACCCAATGTGTAATTCGAAGTAGTATCAATCGGAGTTACGGTGAGATAATATCGGCCATCCTCAGGAATCACCGCCGATGCCGTCGCGTTACCGATGGTCTGAATCGGCGAATCAGGTGGTAGGTACACACCATTCACCTGTTCACTACCGAACCAGTACGTTCCATCACCGTAGAAAAAGTCGATTGTCCCAGCAGTTCCAAATGCGGAGACATCGAGGATATCGCCAGCTTTGAGATCAAATCCGAAGGTATCAATGTCGACCGAGAAGGATCCCGGGTTGGACGAGAAGATCTGATACTGCATCGCACCCCGAAGGTCGATCGTATCGTTCTGCCCAGGACCGTTACCCAGAGGGATAATCTGAGCGGTCCCAATGACGTCATTCTTACCTGATTCGGTCAGCTGCTCTCGTTCTGACAACTGCAGAGCTTGAACCGCACCCACATTTCGGGGGCCGTCGTAGGTGTCGAGATCAACGTTTGGAAGATAGATCTCGGCTGCCAACAATTGTCTGGCCTCCAAACCCTCCATCGTCAAACGACGCTTCTTATTCACTCGGGCAGCACGATCGCGCTTGGAATACTTCGCTTTGGTTTTGCTTCGTTCGATCATCGAGGGTCTCTGCCAAACTTTCAGGATTTGCACCATAATCGGCGAAAATCAAAGTGGTTTGAATGGATGAACTAATTACCCAGTCGCTTGCCGCCGGCTAATCGTCTCTGACTAGCCCACTGCTCGCAAAAAGGTTGTGTCATGTGCCTACTTCTGCCTGCAAATTGCTCTGCAAAACAGACGCACCATCTTTTACATCGGTCGTTTGAATCGCTTTCGTTTGCCAATTAGCCACTACCACCCGTGCGTAACCCGTAAGAAATCGGGTGAATAGGCAAGATGTAGCGAATGGGAAAGAGGCGAGTGCGATTCTAATTCGACCGCTTGGAGTGTCAACGAATCGTATTGGGTGGGACGCTCTGTTTGTTTCAAAGTTCCCCAACAATTCCAAAACACACCTTACGGTCCAGTTTTCCTTCTCCCCGAAGGAGGGGGTGTTTGCCGATCAGCGTCCGCTTTTCAGCATCTGGAGAACAGCTCCAACCATCCAAGGTGGTCTGCAACCCAGTTTTCGAGTGATCAGCGACCCCCAAGATTGGGAGAAGAGATCACGCGGTATTCATCTCAGTCGTACTCAGGTTTACCCTGGGTACCAATCAGCGAGCGATAACAAATGGTTGCTCGCCTTGGTCAGTGCGGGTGGCCGGTGCGTTCGTGAGGCATAGCCATCCGTCGTTTCGCTACCACATGTATTCGGCTCCGATGGTGGCTCCTTGAACCACTAAGGAGTCTCTCGCGAATGATGGCTCGCGAATCGTACTTCCGCTGACAAAGTCTCTTGCGGCGGGTACGTCGACATTTCCGAAGACAACGTCATCAGCCGCCAAAAGGTGATAGGACGCCTTCGCGGACCACGAGTGGCTGATGCGGTAAACTGCTGTTGCCTCAATTTCACCAAGGACAGTTCCCTTGCGCCGCGTTTCTTCAAGAATCACGGAACCGGGTGTTGCGAAGCCACTTAGCGAATTACCGGTCATGATGGTTTGACGCTTGGAATCGTTTTGAACCCAAGCACCTTTCACGCCCACACCGAGGTTGATTCCGGGACGTACATTCCACCAAAGATCAACTCCAGCCTGAGGGCCGAATAGATTGTTTTTAACTTTGTCAGAGGACGAGAAGTAGCGAGGTAGACTCGATGTGATCGTGTTGTTTGGCAGACCCATCGCGGAGTAATTCAAAGTGCTATCGAACCGAACGTAACGTAAGCCGACCAGCCAAGATGATTGGAAGCGGCCGTATTGTCCCATGGAGCGACGTCGATAATTCCATTCGCCACTGTGAAACTTGCTTTCACCATGGATGGTTTGGCTAACTGATCGGTCGGTGTCGTCAAAACCACCGTTGGGGCTCGTGCCAAAGTTACTGATTAGTGAGTAGAGAGTAGCAGTGCCGGCTGGATCACTTTCGGCGGAAGCGGTTTGATCCCATTCATTTCCACCCATGTAAGTAACTTCCATGTTACCTCCGGGGCCGAACATGACGGCTGCCGAAAGACGAATGCCGCCCTTCAAGCTGTCACCAGTTTCTGCTTCACCAAAGCTCAACACGGGAACACCGGCAATTCCATCTGTCGTCGCGAGTCCCTGAGGGCCACCTTGGCTATGGGACAGGAAGGTGGCTTCAACCGATGCGTCGTACCAACGCATCGCGCTCAAACCAGCTCCGCGGTATGGTCGCAAGGCTTCGAAGAGTTCAGGAAGTGTGATCAATCGATTCATGCAGACGCCGCAACCTTCTCCTCCGCAGAAAAGGCAGCCCAATCTACCGTTATGTGAATTTCCGCCCGCAAAGAGCCTGCCGAGCAATCCGGAGCCGCCGCCGCGATGACCACATTCACCTTCACAGCCCTCAAGGCCTACCGGCTCACACGTTTGATCCCGATTCGGGAACAGTGGCCTTAAAACACCATCGTGTCCGACCTGCATGAGGGGCGAATTATGTCCGTACAAATCTTGTGAAGCGGAGCCATCTTCGAAGTAGGTAAAGCCGGCGTGATCAACATACTGGCCCATGACCGAGGATGTCGTCGCGATTGCGACAATGAACGCCGCTGCCGCGCTCAGACAGCGATTCGCCAGAAAAAGTCTCTGCATTTCAATTCTCCGCTGAACCCCAATTCAAAAGGGGCAGATTGATTTTTTATCCGTGAAACTGCGAATACGATTTCATCATCGGGTCATGAAGTGTGGTAGCAGTTCCACCATGGGTCGTCTGGATCGCCAAAACTTGGGCTTCCTGGACTCATAGGCTAAGTAGGCGATTCCGACCTTTTCGACTCGCGATGAGCCGCATTTTTGGCTACCCAATCAAGGGCTGTAGCCGTATCGGCAGAATCACTCCACGCGGATTTATCGGCACAAACCGACCTACAGGTTTGGTTATTCCTGTGGATGCGTTTAGGAAAGTTTTGACGGGAGCCCTCAATGCTGATGGGGTTTTCTAGTCCCCTTATAGATCCTGTTGGCGGATCTGCGGCGGAATCGTTCCTCATCGGACCGGTTCAAATACCATCAACGCTTTTCGATATGAGACTCGAATGATCGTAAAACCGGTGGCATCAACCAATCAGCGTTAGACGAGGCAACAGCGGTTGCTGCAATGAATCCACTTCGTGGCTCGAAGCTATGGAATTGCCAATTCATCGACTCTTGATTCATTCGCTTACCGAGCACTGGGTCTAAGAAGTTAATGCTTGGGTTCGATGAATCGAGGTTATTGAAAGCAAAGTGAGATAGCGGTGTGCGAAGACCGGTGCCGATCGCTTTAATGAAAGCTTCTTTGAGTGTCCAGATTTTCAAAAAAAGATTCTTCTTAGCTGCTACATCGGTCGTTCGATCCAGGTACTCGATCTCAGGCGCAGAGAAATAGCGTTCAGCTAAATCGGTTGAGGTTCTTCTATCGAGTCGTTCTACATCAACGCCGATTCGATCGTGTTTCGTTGTCGATCCAACGAGGCAAACAACTAGCCCATCGGTATGAGAAAGATTGAAAGGTTTGATTGCTGAAGCGGGACTTCGGACAAAAGGTTTACCTTGGTCTTCAATCCCGAACTCGATCTCGTGGAGATGATCCTGGTTGCCGCTCAAACTCCATCTGGCGATTCCCTTCCCCACAACGAATTGATTTCGGGTCGTCGCAACTTTGAAGGAGTTCGCTCGGTCTTTTTCTTCGTTTGTAAGGTAAGACCAGCAATGTTCTTCGATCCAGGTAGGTTCTTTCTTCGCTGATGCGGCGTGCCATAACTCTAAAACATTGTCCTTGTCAGAATGGAGTTCGTTCATGGCATTGTGATGCGGGTCGTGAAACCTGTCGATCGTGAAACAGGTGTTGGGATTGCGATGCTTTGGAATGTAACCCCAAGACGGTGTAACAGACAACTCATTGAGATATTGTCAAGAAACTACTGTCGCTGTTGTGACAGTATCCAATCTCTGGTTTCCGCGGCCAAGAAAAAGGAGCCACAAATCACCATGGTTGCATCGCTCTGATTTGATCTCGCCAAGCCTTCCTGGCATGCCTGTATGGGATCTTTGATAACCATCGTGCTGCTTTGTTTCTGCTTTGGCAGAAGACTCAGCAGTGTTTCGGTTAGTTGGTATCGTGGATTGGTTTGATACTGAGTCAAAATCAAATGCCCCGGAATCTCACTAAGTATTTTAAGCATTGACTCAGCGGATTTGTCTTGGCTGGTGCCGAAAATGATTACGTGTGGTGCATGTGGCGAGCGTCGTTGCAAGCTGTTCGCCATTGCGAGAATCGAATCTTCGTTGTGCGAAGAATCGATGATTGCGGTGACATCACCCGTTAGTTGAAACCGCTCTAGTCGCGCCGGAACCTGTGTTTTGGAGAACGCCTTGGTGAGCGACTCCGTGCTGCAACCTTTTGTCGACCGGTTGGTTGATTCCGCTGTAGTCGGTACATCGATTTGTTGTTGTAGAAGGAAATATGCAGCCGCTGCGGTCGCGGCATTCTTTGCCTGATGGGTCCCCTCCATCGCCAAGTCGAAATTTAACTCGGCTGGCAAGGGTTCACGTTTTCCTACGAAATGAACTTGTGAACCCCAAGTCTTGCGTGGACGCTCAGTGAATTCAAAGTCTTCTTTGAGTTGGAAGCAATGGGTATCACGTTTCTGGCATTGTTCGTGTACGACGTCTCTTGCTTCTTTTTGTTCCACTCCGCATACAACAGGTACGCCATTTTTAATAATCCCAGCTTTCTCACGTGCGATGGAAACGAGGTCGTCTCCGAGCACATGTTGGTGATCCAATCCAATGGAGGTAATGACGGAAACCGTTGGGTTCAGGACATTGGTGCTATCAAGTCGTCCACCCAAGCCAACTTCAGCGACAATGATGTCACACTGATTCCAAGTGAAATGAAGCATTGCCATTGCCGTAGTCAGTTCAAAGAAAGTCGCCTTTCCATGTTTTGGCTCAACGCCCTCGGCCGCTGCTCGGACTTCGTTAACGAGACTGACGAAATCATTCTGCTGGCACATCTCTCCATTAATTAGGAAGCGTTCTTCTAAATGCGTGAGATGTGGTGAGGTATAGAGACCCGTTCGGTAGCCCGAAAGGGTGCAAGCAGATGCCAATAATGAAGCGGTTGAACCTTTTCCTTTTGTACCCGCTAAGTGGATCAGTGGAACGGGTGATTTGGAAGAAGGTTTTGTGGAAACGGAAGCATGGAGCAAATGTTCAAGCTCGAGGGTCTCGAACAAAACACACATTCTCTCTAGTCGGAATGGGTACTGTGCGGCGCCGGATAGTCCAAGCTTTTCATAATTAATCTCGCCGTAGAGATAATTCAGGGCTTCTTGATAGCCATTCGGCTGAGATACAGAGAAACGAGTGGATGAAGGGGGCCGAGGCACGAAAAGACTCTGTGGATAAATTGCTTGTTCGACAAATAGCTGCGTGGCGGTCTTGCAAACCGCAGCCAAGATGATGACAAGAACCCGCGGTTTGGACAATTTCACCATCCAAAAATGGAAACCGACAACAACACCCAAAGAACTGCAGTTTCAATTGGCAGATAAGAGATCATCCAAGCGAGGGGGGTGGATTTGTTCGGTTTCCGAGGAAAATCCGTCTCGGTGGATACTTGCGGTCTCTCCTAGCAATGCGGAGTCTTCGGGAGTTGCACTCTCATTCGAGGAAAGGTGAAGGAGTTGGTGCCGTTCTAGATCGATTTCTACCTTGATAAGGTCGATAGACCGCATGATGGCCTGTTCCGGAACGATTTCTGTTCCGAGGCAGGCTGATGGTAAAGCGGCGTGCAAGTCTCGTGAGCTTTCTCGAAGGTGTTGAACCCTTCGTGGAGGCTTTGAACCGTTCCGAGTCTGCTGACGTATAGAAACGGCTAGAAGATTCTGAATTTTCTCGATCACATCCTACGGGTGATTGCCGGAAATGATGAGATTGGGAAGGTGCGTAGCCCCGAGCAGCGGCAATTGCTTTAGTTGCTAAAAAGGTTTTTTCGCCAGACTCGCTAAATATGATGGGCTGACCGTCGCCTCGGTGACCTGATTCCCGCAAACCTCTGAACCCTTATTTATTTGTCTTTGAAGGAAACAGTGCTCGTGGATACCGATTCGACAGCTTCGGCAGAAGTTGAGCCAAACGCAGCGGTTCAAGACAGCCCTCAAGATGATGCCCAATCGGGAGTGATCATCGAAACTCGTAACCTGAGTAAAATTTACCGAGATTTCTGGGGTCGAAAGAAAGTAAACGCTCTCAAGTCGCTGGATATCGAAGTTCGCCAAGGTGAAATCTTCGGTCTCTTGGGGCCAAACGGAAGTGGTAAGTCAACCACCATCAAGTTGATTCTTGGATTACTCTTTCCCAGTAGTGGTCGAGTTCTGGTGTTCGACAAGGATGCCAGCGAGACCAGTAAAAATGAGAAAATTGGTTACCTCCCCGAGGAAAGTTATCTCTACAAATTTTTGACCGCTGAAGAGACACTCGATTTTTACGGTCGCCTGTTCAATATGTCCGGCGCTGAGCGTAAGAAAAGAGTTGACGAGTTGATTCAGCTAGTCGGCCTTTCTGGAGCCAAGCATCGCCAGCTGCGAGAGTACAGCAAGGGGATGACTCGTCGTGTCGGTCTTGCGCAGGCGTTGATCAACGACCCAGATTTGATTCTTCTCGATGAGCCGCCCACTGGACTTGACCCGATTGGTACCAGGGAGATGAAGGATTTGATCCTCGCCCTCAAGGAACGCGGGAAGACAGTCTTGTTGTGCAGCCACCAACTTGCTGACGTTCAGGACGTTTGTGATCGAGTTGCGATCCTGCATCAGGGTGAGCTTAAGGAACTCGGTCGAGTGTCAGATCTTCTGAAGGTTCAAGACGTTACCGAGGTCCACGCCGAGGGTCTAAGCGAAGCGGCAAAAACTGAGATTGCCCAAGTCATCGAGCGACATGGTGGAACGCTTCGTTCTATCGATAATCCAACGACCACGATGGAAGATCTTTTCTTGAACATTGTCCGGGAAAGCGAAGCAAGGCCTGGTGCTCGACGAGTATCGGCGAACGCTGAAGCGGAGGCATCCAGTCAGGCCGAGGCATCCACTGAAACTGAACAACAAGAAGAGGCTGGTCAATGATATTGCAGCCGGATGACTTCTGGTCCTTTACCGAATGGTTGATGCGTCCCGATGCGTTTTTGCAAAGCGCGTTGTTGCAGGGCATCGTCCTCATCTTGCTTGCTATCGTCCTAGGACTATTGGCAGGCTATGTCTACTCAGCTAACCGGTATGGGCCGAGCGAAGGTTTTTACGCGGTGGCTCGAGCTGTTCGCGATTTGTTACGGTTCGACTTGCCAGGAACTTCCCTGAGACGGATCGGTGCACTCGCAAGGCTCGCTTTCAAAGAAGCTTTGCGGCGAAGAGTCCTGTTCATTGTCGGTCTCTTCATGGTGGTCCTGTTGTTGGCCGGGTGGTATCTGAACCCTGAGAGTGACGATCCCGCTCGACTCTACATCAGCTTTGTTCTGACCGCGACCAATTACTTGATTCTGGCTTTGGCACTATTTATCAGCGCCTTTTCGCTGCCGGCGGATATCAAAAGTCGGACGATTTACACCATCGTGACGAAACCTGTCCGTGCCACGGAGATCATTCTTGGGCGGATGGTTGGATTTGTGGCCGTGGGGACCATGATGTTGATCCCAATGGGACTCGCGAGTTATCTCTTCGTGACTCGGGGTCTTCGACATGAGCATCTTGAAGTGACCGAGCTAGAGGAATTATCCAACGGCGATTTGAAGGGTAAAACCGATTTCGTTCGGAACCATCAGCACACCTTCACCATCTACGCTGGCGACGGTGGGGTCGGGCTGACGGATAAAGTGCGGGGTCATTATCACTTGGTGACTCGCGACGGCGATGATTTTAAATTTGGACCACCAGTCGGTGCTCTCCAGGCGAGGGTTCCATCGTACGGCGAGATTCAGTTCTTCGGTCGTAGTGGTGAGATCAAGGATGCTGGGATCGATATTGGTGCCGAAAGAATTGCTGCCGGTGGGTACGGCGTCTCCGGGATTGCTAGGGTTGTCGGCCTCGAACGTGGAAGTAAGAAAATTGAGCACGGTTATGTCGAGGGTGGAACTCTGGGAGTGGCGGAGTTCACGTTTAGCGACGTGACGCCTGAACGCTACCCTGACGGCATCACGGTCAACCTTTCACTACGTGCTTATCGTTCTTACAAGGGCGATATCGAGTCAGGTATTCGTGGCTCAGTGACCATGAAGCATCCTTCGAAAGAAATCCAGAGTGTACAGAAAGAGTTCGTGATTGATGAGTATGAAATCGACGAAATCGTGCTCCCCTTGACGATTGAAGGATCTGACGCTACCGGGACACGGCAGTTGAACGTGTTCGAAGACCTTGTTGATGAGCAGGGTCAAATCAAGTTGATCATTCGTTGTCTGGACCGAAATCAATATTTGGGTGTCACCAAGAGTGGCGTCTTCTTGCAACCAGCCGAAAACTCATTCGAGTGGAACCTCACTAAGGCTTACGCCTCCATTTGGCTTCAGATGACAATGGTGATCGCGTTTGGAGTGATGTTCAGTACTTTCCTGAGTGGGCCTGTGGCGATGATTTCCACCGCTGCTTGTGTTCTGCTGGGTTTCTCCGCTGAGCAAATTTACGACACTCGGCACTTCATTGATGCCGGTATTGAGCGTGGAGGTGGACCGATCGAGTCGGTGATCCGCCTCTTGAAGCAAGATGCAATGACCACACAACTGGATGTGGATACCACGGCCGCGAGTGTGATCAAGACCGTGGACGCCGGCATTATTTACTCGCTCGATGCCGTGGCTACCGCTCTGCCAAACCTTCCGAAAATGGTTGCTACGGCTGAGTACGCTGCTAGTGGATTTGATATCTTCGGGGCGTTGTTGGCTCGTCACGCCGTGGCGACCTTCGGATACTGTTTTATCGCTTTTATCATTAGTTACTTCTTCCTGAAATCGCGCGAGATCGCGGCATGAATCGTACTACGTCTTTCCGTCGCAAGCTCATTTACCTAACGGTGATGGTTGCCATGTTGATTCCTCTTTACCTGCTGGGACAGCCAGCAGGTGGTGATGGGGACTTGGGTGGCCGTCTCTCGGTGATGAGAAACGAATACAACATCGCCGAGAGTGATCTTGGAGAGATTAGTCCTGCGAGTGAAACCATGAAGTTGGCTTCGCTCGGACTGAGGGGGGTCGCCGCCACCCTGCTTTGGAACAAGGCTCATGAATACCGTGTGATGCACGAGTGGGATCGACTCAAGGCGACCCTAAACAACATCGCCCTGCTACAGCCGCACTTTGATAAGGTTTGGGAACACCAGGCTCATAATCTCGCCTACAACGTCTCAACCGAGTTCGATGACTATCGTCAGCGTTATGAGATGGTTCGTGAGGGCACCGAGTTTTTGACTCGAGGACTACGACAGAACACCAATGCGACGCGTCTTGTTTGGTATACCGGTTGGTTCTACGGAGCCAAAATGGGTATGTCGGATGAGAAGGTTCAGTTTCGTCGTCTTTTCTCTGAGGACGAAGTACTGCATGAATCATTGCTTAACGAAAATATCGCAGTGGACAGTCCCGAAGCTCGTGGTCCTCTCGGTAAACCCGATAATTGGTTGGTCGGTCGTTTATGGCTCAACCACGGCTATGACATTGTTGATAGTGGTGTCAAGATCCGGCGACAAACACCCCTTAATTTCTATGAGACCGGCCCTAAGTGGCGTCTAAAGCATGCCGAGTCCATTGAAGCGGAAGGCATTCTGGACCAGCGTGCTCAAAACGCTTGGCAGATGGCAAGTGAAGACTGGGCTGGTTTCGGTCAACGTAGCATCCCAACCACGTCACCATTTACCATTAAGCTTGGCGAACTTGATATTCTGAAAGTCCAGCGATCAGAAAAGATTGAACAGTTTAGGCAGCTTAATCTCGACGCATATGATGAAGCTCGTGCAGAGCTTGTCGAAGCTCTTCCCGAAGAGTTTAAAGCGTTTTATGAGTTGCCCCCAGAAGAGTTAACTTACGAGCAGAGGGCGATGTTGCCGTCCATTCTTGATGGACTCATTCCGAATCTGAAGCCAATTGCTCGGCAAGCGAGTGATGACGCGACACGACTCGCTTCGGTCAATCTAATCGATGAAATTTCGGATCTCAATGAACGCATCCTGAAGACCAACGGGTACCGCACGCAGATTAACTATCCATACTGGGAATCGCTGGCACTCGCGGAGCAGGAAGAAAGAACCGTCGAAGCGCGTCGGCTGATTTATGAAGCGGAAAAAGCGAATGCAGCGGCTGAGCTTGATGAATCAATCCGGCTTTACGAAGAGGCATTCGCAATATGGGAGAAAATCTTCGATGACTATCCACTGCTGACGTTGGACGATACCGCCGAGGATCTATTCGCTTCGATTCGTCGCTACATGGTTGTTACGGATTCGGAAGAAATTCCTGAAGATTTCCCACTCATTGAGTTCGCTATGATGATGGGCGAGTTCGGTCGAATTGATTCCCGAGACTATCAGCGTATCCGAGAAGAATCGTTCTTGAAACGCAAGGATGAGGAGGCTGAAGCCAATCAGGATGCAGAAGTGAATGAGCCTTCGACGACTTCAGAGTCTGCTGCTCCAGCGGCAGAAGACCCAAATGCATCTTCCGCTGATGAGACACCTGTTGATGCCGCGTCAGAGTAACCCCTTGCTCTCCAATGGCACAAACGAAAAAGGCAGGCCGTGAGGCCTGCCTTTTTTATTCGAATTTGACGTGGCTTATTCGCTCAATCTATTGAGTCACCAAATCATGGTTCTATTCAATTCCAAGAAGCTCAACTTCAAAAATCAAAACTTCATTGGGTCCAATGCCTCCAGATGGGCTTCCCTGTGGTCCGTATGCTAGGTCGGATGGGATGTAGATGATCCACTTCGCGCCAACTTTCATTTTGGCAATCGCGATTTGCCATCCCTGAATGACACGATTCAATGGGAAGGTTGCTGGCTGTCCGCGATCGACGGAGCTGTCGAATTTGGTGCCGTTGATGAGGGTACCGGTGTAGTGAACGCGAACGGTGTCGGTCACTGCAGGAGAAGCTCCCGTACCTGCCTTGAGTTCTTTGTACTGGATTCCTTGGTCGAGCGTTTTCACTCCTTCTTTCTTGGCATTCTCAGCCAAGAACTGCTTTCCTCTTTCAAGATTTGCTTCACCAGCTTTGGCCATTTCCGCTTGCTGCTGTTCTTGTCTTGCTTGGAGGAGGGTCTGGATCTTTGTGCGAGCCTCGGTCAATTGCTCTTCGCTCAATGCGGGCGGCTTTCCCTGGATGCCATCCTGAAAACCAACAAGTAATTGATCCAAATCAAGGTCTGTGACTTGGAACCCTGATTGGCCCATTTGCTGTCCAACCGAAATGCCGAGGAAATAACTGAGGGGGTCTTTCACGGTGTTGTTGCCTTCCGGAGCTTGGGCCATTGATGGGGCGATCAAAGCTAGATGCAGTAGAACGGTCCCAAATAGAGAAAATCGGTGGAGCATTTGGTATTCCTGAGGGTGGAAGATGGCTGACTTGATAATGAACAGTCCGTCTGAAATGGTTTGAGTGCGAGATGTCCGAGCGGTGATCGATAATGACTCAATCAATCCCAACTTGGAGCCAATCTCGGTCAACACCTTGGAGTGATAAAGAGATTCACGGTTGGCTCAAACGTCTTGCAAGCAAGATAGCAGGAAAAGCTGTCGATCGGTAAGCGACGACACCCCTGTTTTGTTCTGAAACTCATAATTTGCTCATTCAGCGAGCGAAGAGAATAGAGAGACCAATGATCACTGCTAACGCAATCAGGATTGCGGTAATTCTCATCCACTCGATTTCTCGCCGCTTTGCGCCAAACTGCTCCTCGATCTCCTGCTGAAGCAATAGATTGCCTCTCTGTGATGTCTCGGCCGCTGAAACGTCATTCAGCTGAGGTTGACCTTCACCCTCGCAGTTGATGGTCTCGTCCAGTTGAAGCATGACGGCCTGTACTTGTCGTGCGTTGAATGGTCGATCTTCTGGCGACTTTTCCAGTAGCTTTGCGATGACCTCATCCAAGGCTGATGGACAATGGGGTACGAGTTCGCGAATGCGAGGGGCCGGTTTTTTTAGATGTTGCTCAAAAAGCTGAGCAAAATGATCGCCTTGAAAAGGAGTTTGCCCCGCAAGCATTTCAAAAAGGCAGCAGCCGAGAGAGTACAGATCCGCCTTTCCGGAGACATTCTCATCGCCCGTGATTTGCTCAGGAGCCATATAGGCGTGTGTACCAACGGTCATTCCGCTGGTCGTGATGTCAGCACCCTGAAGATCTCTGGCAATCCCAAAATCTCCCAGTTTGACTTCGGCATCACGGGTCAAAAACAAATTGCTTGGCTTCAAGTCCCGGTGAATGACCCCGTGGTTATGTGCAAACTGTAGCGCCGAGCAAACCTGACGAGCGATTTCAACCACAATCGGCCAAGCGATCACATTTGATGCTTGAATGAGATCTTTGACTGTTCCACCATCGAGCCGTTCCATCACATAGAACAATTGGCCCTCGTCTTCTCCACCACCCATTGAGCGAATGATGTTGGGGTGCCGAAGACGCTCCATGACTGTCGTTTCACGTTTGAAACGAGCGCGGATCAGTGGGTCTTGAGAAACTCCGGGGTGGAGTTTTTTGATGGCCACTTGCTCCCCGGTCTCGCGGTGAGTGGCGGCGTAGATCGTACCGACGGTACCCGCACCGATCACTTCCCCGATTTCATAGTCGTCCAGTTGAGCCGAAAGCATGGTCTCTCTCGTTCAAAAGGCATGGACGCTGTGGGGTGATGCCCGTTGAATCCCCTCTGCGTCTCGAAGCTCTACCTATAAGTGTAGCGAAGCATCCATCTCTGGTGGGACAAGTAACACAGAATCAGGGTTGGACACGCTACGGCTCGGTTGCGTTTTCGCTATGGCTATTGCGGATTAGCCAAAGAGATCGTCCAATCGCGGGCTAACTGGGTCGGCGCATCAAAAAACTTCCCGCCTAAGTGACGGGAAGCATTGATTGATCTATCAGATCCGAAGCAATCCAGCTTCAAATTCAGACGGCAATTTTTTCGATTCTCACACGGGTGTGTGACTGTCGGTGACCGGTTCTTCGGCGGCTGTTCTTGCGACGACGGAACTTTTGAACATAGATCTTTTTGTCTTGTTCCGTTCCGATGACCGATGCGGTGACGCTCGCCCCATCTACAGTGGGCGAACCTAGCTTCATTCCGTCATCTCCACTGACAGCGAGAACCTTCTCAAAGGTTAGCTCTTCACCGGCTGCAAGATCACGGAAATCGACATCGACTTCCATTCCGGGTTCAACACGATATTGGCGACCGCCGTCGACGATGATGGCGTACATAATTTCTGTCTCTTAGAGGACTTATCAAATTTTTTGAGCCGCGTAGTGTACCGCCGGTCTGCCTCCAAGTTAAGGCCTACCATAGGGAATTTTTCAATGGATCTTCAGCTTTTCTGACACATGTGGTGGAAGAATCAGACCACGGGCATCCACCCCTCGGAGGGGTTTGTTCGTTTCGGGGCGATGTCTGACCCCAGTGCGACGCGGTTTGCGTGTAGAACCGGATGGTTTCGGGGGGAGTGTTTGGTCAGTTCTACTGAGTTTCAGACAACAAAGTCTGTTTGATGAACTGATCCGTTAGTTCGGCAAGGTGCCAAACATGATTTGCCTGCCTAATGGCATGAGCTTCGCCGGGATAGATCATTAGATCAAACTGATGTCCCGCTCTTTGCAAAGCATTTGCCATTCGCATCGTACCCGATGGGTGAACATTGTCGTCAGCTTCTCCATGGATCATCAGCAATGAGCCATGAAGTTTCTCAGCACGGTGGATCGGAGCGGTGTTTCGATAACCGGTTGGGTTTTGTTGGGGAAGACCCATGTATCGTTCAGTGTAGAACGCATCATATTCCTTCCAGTCAGTGACCGACCCACCTGCAATACCGGCTCGAAAATCGCTCATGCTCGTCATTGCACTGATGGTCATGAAGCCGCCGAAGGACCAGCCGCGAATGAGAATCCGGTCAGGGTCGACCCAATCCTGTTTTTTAAGCCAATCGATTCCATAACGGAGATCTTGCAGTTCAAGCTTTCCCACTTGCCCTTTGATTCCCCAAGCATCCTTCATTCCTCTGCCGGCGCTTGATCGATTGTCAATCATAAAGGTGGCTATTCCTTGGCGCGCTAACAGTTCACGATAGAGGTTGCGCGTACCCCGCCATCGATTAGTGACAATGGGTGAGCCCGGCCCTCCGTACACCTCTACCACCACCGGTAGTTTCTCTTTTGAAGTTCCCATGGGACGAATCAATGCCGCAGGCAACTGAAGACCATCAGGAGTAGGTACCGCGAAAAATTTGGGTGAATGCAGCGGTGCTTCGATTTGCAGATTTCCAGAATGAAGGTTTGTTGTCTCTTTTCCATCGATCGATAGTACCGCGAGTGTGCTTGGAGCAACCGCCGTACTGTGTTCATTCACGATCCAGTTCCAGTCAGGGCTGATATCTGGTTCTGACCAACCGGACTGAGGAGTAACGCATCTTATTTGCTTCTCTGATTCGGGTGCGGTGTGATCCAAGGAAAGCAAGTACAGGTTCTGCTCAATGGTGCCAGTTGATTGATCAGCAAGAAATGCCAGTTGATTTTCATCAGGGTGAATCCAAAACGAACGAACATGAGTCCCGTCTGGCGTGATGCTCTGAATCGGCCCTGCTGGTTTCTCGGTGGATAAGCTGAGTTCGTAAACTTGTGAGTAACCGGAGGGGATTTCACTGAGCCATAGCATGTTTCCGTTTTGTAAAAATGATGGTGCGCTCGGAGGCTCGATCCAGGCTTCCGATTGTTCTCGGTGGATTACCCGCTGAAATGTTCCATCGCGGCGATTGCCCGTTGGTTTGACATGACAGATTTCCCGCCAAGTCTGGCATCGATCAGAAATCGAATACACAAGTGTTTGATCGTGAGCATTCCACCAGACCCCCGTAATCAATCGCTCTTTGTTCGGGCTGGATTCGCATAGAATGGTGGGTTTAGGGATGCGGCCAGATTTCAGTTGACGCAAATCCCAGAGGAGAAGAGAGGCGTGTGGAATCGGATCACCGGCTTTCGGGTAGCGACTGATTAGGCCCGCTCCTCGTTCCCCATCCGATCCCGATAGCGTGTATTGAGGAACCGATCTTGTATCGATCTTCAGCATCGCAAGCCACTTACCGTCTGGACTTAGCCAGTAGCCTTTGTAGTTGCCACGCCCATAAATCTCTTCCTGATAGGTCCAGTCAAGTCGACCGTTCCGCGTTGTTTCCGTTCCATCACTGGTTAATTTGAGATGGCGTCCGGAATCAAGGTCCATGACATACAGATTAAAGTCTTTGGTGTAGGCCAACGTGGAGAGGCTCGAATTGCTGCTCATATCACGCCAATGTTCGGCCTTCTTTGCAATCCATTTCGCAGGCTCTTTTAACGAGGCTAACGCAAGGCCACGATCAATTTTCACGATGAACCTGTCGTTGGCTTCCTTCAAATTTGGGATCACAGCATTCACCGCTGAAATCGCATCCGATTCATCCACCCCCTCAAGTTGAGCTAACTTTTTGGCAACCTCTTTAACCACTTCGAAGTTAGTCTCTGCACCGGTGTTTAGGTCAATTTGGTTCCAGTTTCCCTCACGCTTCACTAGAAGCGTGGAGGGTTCCTTTCCGAGCCAATGAGTCATCGGCCTCTCGGGCGAGAAACTAATTTTTTCAAGCGGATGGTAGAGGCTCCTGAGACTTAATTCATTCGAGGTCAATCGACGCCCAGTATTTTTGTTTTGCGCCGCATTCTCGCTTTGCGCAGCGCAAAACTGGGATCCGAACATGAGTAAAAAAACGATCAAGAAAAATAGATTTCGAACCATAGCGATGAAGTGAACCGAGGTTGGCATGTTCGAGATGTTGTTTACAGGTGAGATGTTCACCAAAGGGCAGTTCGGTGACGATGACGTTGAGCGAAGCGTGATTCTTTAGCAATGTTGGAGAACCAAGCAAGCGTTAATCATTTTGTTGTTAGCTTGGCCAGTGAGGTTCTCGTTTATCCAGAAAGGCTCTAATGCCCTCCCGTGCTGCGTCGGTTGTGCATGCCGCAACGCTTTGCGCTGCTCCGGCAGCGATTTGCGTTAGAAGCTGTTCGCCGATGCATTCATTAAGAATTCTTTTGGTTGCTTGTTGCGCTTCACGTGGGGCCAATGCGCATTGGCTTGCAAGTTCGCTTGCTTTGACCCAGATCTGTTCGGACGAAACAGGTTTGTCGATGAGATGGTGAGCATGCGCTTCACCAGCACAGAGGCGAGAACCGGTGAGCAGCATGTGCGTTGTGATTCTCGAGCCGAAGCGGAAATGAAGCAATCCAGCGGTGGGGCCCGCAGCGAATCCGAGGCGAATCTCTGGTGAAGCAAAAAATGCGTTTTCACTGCACACGATCAGATCCGATGCTAGGGCTAATCCTAGGCCCGCACCGATCGCACCTCCATCAACCGCTGCAATAATCGGCTTCGGAAATCGAAGCATCGTTTCGTACAATTCGCTCAGTCTTTCCCATATGGAAAACCACTGGGGCAAAGCGTCGCTTGCTTCTAAATCGCTGATTGCACTCAGGATGTTTAGATCCAAGCCTGAGCAAAAATTCGGTCCGCTGCCTGTCAGGACGACTGCTTGGACCTTTTTCTCTTGATGAACGTCTGAAAATGCTGTGGTCAATTCCTCGAGCATCTGAGGATTCAGGGCGTTACAAATTGATTGCCGCTCTAGCAAGATGGTCGCGACAGCGTGGTGGATTTTGACGTCGACGTGTTGCACGACTGGTAAGTCCTTGAAGAAGCGGTGTGAAGAAAGACCAGTGAAACAGGAAAGACCGGGGACAAGAGCGGTTGGTGAGCAGCATTGAATCATGAAGTATAAACGCGCACGGCGGTCCTCCTCATCCCCTAAGGTATCGTCGCCTAACAACCATTGTGTGTGTTACGTCATTTCAAGACGCTGCTCCTCCAAGACCGTTCGAAAATCCAGTACCGGAAAATTATGCTCCCTTGTCACGGCTTCAGGGGACTTCGGCTTCCCTAGCTGGCTGCGATCGTCTCGGCTCCTAGGCCGGCAGCCGACAATCAACATCAAGAAACTCATCGTCCTATTGCCATCGACCTATGACAAACGGTCTGCCGTTACCTATGATTCAGTAAAGATTGAAACAAATGACGACTCTAGCGTTTTGAGCAGCAAACCGATTGAGGATGCAATCGCCACCGCTTTTTTCGCGAGCGGTAAGCTGCAAGTAGGCGGGTGAAGTTTGGGAGAACGAGATCGATGAATCGATCGCCTCAGGAATCTTGCTCTGATGATGAGCAGCGGAAATACATTTGCATCGGCGATCCATCCGGAATGCCAACCAATTGTGGAAGCGAACAGATCATTCTCCTTGATGGGTCCGTCCCAGTTCTTGATGAATTGAGTGAGCCACTGGTTGAGGGTGTCTGGATCACGAGGGATCAGTTCCCGCGGGTCAGTGAGCTTCGAGGTCTAGCTCAAAGCGGAGCGATGCTTCGTGACATGCCTGAAGGAGTCGCGTTGATTGACTTTGATCATCGCGTTTTATGGGCCAACCGAAGGTTATTGGAGTGGGCCAAGAAGACCGAAGACACAGCCGTAGGCATGGATTTCTATGAGTTGCTGGGGAACCCCGAAATCATGGGTCCTGACTTCTCGCCATTTCACACAACGATGGTTACCGGTGAGGAGGGAAACAGCACGCTTCAGGCTAGGGACAATCGATACTTTCAGGTAAATGCGTCAACGATTGAACACCCTCAGAAATCACAGCAATTGATTGTCACGATCCATGACATCACCAAGGAAATCCTTCAGCAGCAGAAACTAGAAGCAATTCATCAGGCTGGGCGAGATCTGGCAGACTTGCGTCCCAATGAAATCTTCATGATGGAAGTGGATGAACGCATTGAGTTACTAAAGGAAAATATCAGGCACTACCTCAGTGATCTGTTGAATTTTCAGGTGATCGAAATTCGGTTGTTGGAGCATTCCACAGGAAATCTGGTTCCTCTGTTGAGTGTTGGTATCGATCAGGATGCCGCTGATCGACAACTTTATGCACATCCTCAAGGCAACGGTGTGACGGGATACGTTGCGGCTAGTGGTCGTAGTTACGTTTGTCAGGATGTGGAAAACGATCCGCTGTTTTTACCAGGTGCCAACAACACCAATAGTTCGATCACGGCTCCACTGATTTTACATGATCAGGTTCTCGGGACTCTTAACGTGGAGAGTCCAGACACGGCAGCGTTTTCGGATAGTGATCTTCAGTTCCTAGAGATTTTTGCTCGTGATGTGGCATTTGCTCTAAATACGCTCGAGCTACTTGTTGCGCAAAAGGCCAACACGGCTCAGCAGAGTTGTGACGCAATACATAGTGCCGTGGCGTTGCCAGTGGATGAGATTCTCAACGACGCGGTCAATGTGATGGAAGGATACATTGGTCACAGCACCGAAGTGGTTGATCGGCTGCGCCGCATCTTGCAGAACGCACGAGATATCAAGCAAACCATCCAGCAGATTGGCGAAAAGATGACGCCAATCGAAGCGGTTCCCGTCGGTGAAGAAACAGTACAGCACCTAGCTCTGCGAGGGAAAAAGATTTTGGTCGTCGATGCAGATGATCAGGTCCGCGAAGACGCTCATTGCCTCTTGGAAAAATATGGTTGTATTGTTGAGACGGCCCACAAGGGTGATGAAGCGGTCTTGATGGTGCGTAGTAGCGGCGGCTTTGACAGTTATGATGTGATCATTAGCGATATCCGCTTGCCGGATTACAGCGGTTATCAGCTCATGCTTCGGCTCGGAAAAATCATGCAACGTGTGCCGATGGTTTTGATGACTGGGTTTGGGTACGACCCGGGGCACTCGATTGTGAAGGCAAGGCAAAACGGATTGCATCCGAAGTGTGTTTTATTTAAGCCCTTCCGCTTAGATCAACTGATTGATGTAATCAACACCGTGCTTGAACTGAATGCTGCGGATCCATTGAGAGGAGCAGTCGCAGATAGCGAACCACCGTCGTCCGTTGACTGATGCAGCAGGCTCTTTCCTGACTTAACGATTCAGGTTTTGCTCGCGTTAGAAATCGATTTACGTAATTCGATTCAGCCGTCTGCCCGGTTTTCCATCTCTTCGATGTATTTGCGAAGACGTTCAAGCTCGTCTTCTGTCCCTTTCAGCTTGAGCATGTTCTCAACGCGTTTTGTGAGTTCAACGCGATTCACAGGTTTGCTCAAAAAGTCATCCGTACCGGAAGTCACGGCCCGCTCGATGTCACCAAGCTCATTGAGAGCGGTCACCATTAGCACCATGATTCGGCTGGTTTCTGCATTGTCCTTGATTTGCCGACAAACTTCGAAGCCACTTAGTTTGGGCATCATGACGTCGAGCAGCACCAGGTCGGGTTTGAACGCTTCAATCTTTTCCAGTGTGTCCTGGCCATCGACCGCTGTTTCCAGTTCACAATCGATATTGATCAGATAAGCTTCGAGTAGTTCTCGATTTGCATCATTATCGTCGGCAATCAGAATTCGGTGCATGAAGTCAGCTTTTGCTACAGAGAAGACAAGTCCGCGAAGTCAATCTCGAAAGGGTGGTTCCACTCGCGTTAAATGCCAGTGGATGATCGTTGGCCGGTTGACGAATTCTTTCAGGATGTGTCTACCAGCTTTTTGACTCTAAGTATTCTAAACAGGATTCACTGCAGCAACACGCCCTGCTGGTACGGGGAAATTCTGGCAAAGAGCCGAGATTTCATGACGAATGCTCTCCAGTGTTGAATCGTCATCGGCGCCTTTAAGTGCCTGATGAATCCACTGCCCAACCCGCTTCATCTCCTCCACTCCCATTCCGCGAGTGGTCAATGCGGGAGTACCGATGCGAATACCCGATGGGTCCATCGGTTTACGAGTATCGAATGGGATCATGTTCATGTTGACCGTGATCCCGCACTGATCAAGGACGGCTTCCGCTCGTTTGCCACCCAAGCCAAGCGCGGTGACATCGACGAGCATCAAGTGATTGTCCGTACCTCCACTAACCAGTGGCAGCCCAAGGCCCATTAGAGTTTCGGCAAGTGCCTTCGCGTTATCGACAACTGCCTGGCCGTAAGCTTTGTAGTCGTCGGTCATTGCTTCGCCAAAACAAACCGCTTTGCCCGCGATCACATGCATCAACGGACCGCCTTGCGTTCCTGGAAAAACGCTGCGATTGATATCTTTAATGCGTTCTTCTTTGCATAGGATTAATCCACTACGAGGCCCTCGTAGCGTCTTGTGAGTTGTTGTTGTCACAAAGTCAGCATACGGCACGGGGCTGTTGTGAACTCCAGAAGCGACCAATCCCGCGTAGTGAGCCATGTCGACTAGCAGCAAAGCACCGACTTCATTTGCGATTTCAGCAAACCGATCATGAGGAATCTCTCGAGGGTACGCACTCGCACCAGCCACAATCAGTTTCGGTCGATGCTCACGAGCCAGCGAAGCGATTTGATCAAAATCCAGGCGGTGATTCTCTGGGTCAACACCGTAGGAGTGGAAATTGTAGAGTTGGCCGCTGATGTTGAGTCGCATCCCATGTGTGAGATGCCCACCCTGTGCGAGGTCGAGTCCGAGGACGGTGTCACCCGGTTTTAAGCAACTTAAATAAACTGCAGTGTTGGCTTGCGAGCCGCTGTGGGGTTGCACATTGGCTGCTTCTGCACCGAACAACTCTTTGGCTCGATCGATTGCAAGAGTCTCGATCACGTCAACGTGGTGGCAACCGCCATAGTATCGACGACCTGGATAGCCTTCTGCGTATTTGTTGGTGAGAATGCTGCCGGCAGCTTCCATGATTGCCAGGCTGGTGTAGTTCTCGCTCGCGATCATTTCTAGTCCGTCTTGCTGACGCGAGGCTTCGGCTTCAATAGCTTCCCAAACTTGTGGATCTTGCTGAGGCAAAGATTTCATTCGATATCGTTTTTGGATGAGTGAAAAGACGGAGGGTTACCGGTGATCTAAAAGGTGAGAATCACGGGCACCCATAGGATCAGGGCGTCGATGCGGTTGCAGTCGAGAAACTAATTCTCAGCCCGAGGACACGAATCGTCAATGTCCGCCGGCTAGTGACCGCATCAACAAAGCATTCTCAACCATCAGGCAAATTTCTCGGTGGGTTTTACGCCACACGGACTGGACCCTACTCCCCAAATTCTTTCCGCACGCTCGGTTTTCTGCGTTGTGATTCCTTTTAATCCCAAGTCACCTCTTTGGGGGGTGTGTGCCTTGGGGGGGTGTTTCTTCTGCTTTCATGTGACCTAAAAAAATAAATAAGTTGCCTAACTCCCCCGTTTTGAAAGGGCGTCAAGGTTAAGATGGAGTGGCGACGGTCGAACGGGCAATGATCCAGTTTAAGGGGCGTCAATGTTCCGGTTTTGAGGGCATAGCTTCTGTTGGATAGCGGCTGATTCTCGCTTTTTTGCAACGTCCTGAATCAAGTGACCTACCGTTGAAGGATCTCGTTCCTCTTCTAGAAATAGATAAACACATGAAAAAGCTTAATCGAATTGCAGCGATTGCCCTGCTCGCCTTGTTTGGGCAGCATTCGGCTTCCGCAGCATTACCTCCCTTTGATCAAGTGTCACAGGGCTACACCCAGGTGCCCGTTACAGGGCAGGACAACCCCAAAGGTTTATTCAGCCTTTGGTCTCGAACCTCTGATGCTCAATTACTCGGTGAATTACCGAAAACCTTCGCTGGAAAGCAGTTTTTCATCGCATTGACCGTCAGCAGTGGCGATCGATATGCCGGACTGCAATCGGGTGATTGGGTGGTTGAATGGCGTCGCTACGATGACCGTCTCGCGTTGGTAGCCCCAAATCTCGAAATCCGTGCTACTGGCGATGCGGAGAGCAAGGCGTCGGTCAAGCGACTCTTCACAGATCAGGTACTGCTAGATGTTCCAATCGTTGCAATGGGGCCTTCCGGCGGGCCGGTCATCGATCTCGACTCGTTGTTAGTAGGGAATGCCACAAGGTTCTTCGGTTCGTCGGTGCGAGTGACCAATTCAAGAATTTCAAAATTGGCGTCAGCAAAGGTCTTCCCGGACAATGTTGAGGTGGCATTTGAGATCGTCGGAAATAGTGGACGATTCCAAACGATCCACTATTCCTTTAGTGAGGTACCATCGGCTTCATCCGGTTTTAAGCCACGTGTTGCAGATGAACGCGTCGGCTACTTCACCACAGCTTTTTCTGATCTCAGTAAGTACACCGACGACGAGACTCGCGTACGGTACATCAATCGATGGCGACTTGAGAAACGGGATCCGTCTTTGAAGAAGAGTCCACCAAAAGAGCCAATTCGGTTTTACGTCGAGCACACTGCACCGGTTAGATATCGACGTTGGATCAAGGCCGGAGTCGATTATTGGAACAAGGCCTTTGAAAAGGTTGGTTTGGTCGATGCGATCGTGATCGAATACCAAGACGCGGTCAGTAAAGCGCACATGGAAAAAGATCCAGAAGATGTTAGGTACAACTTCATTCGCTGGTTGAACAATGACATTGGGACTGCAATCGGTCCAAGCCGGGTTCACCCAATGACAGGACAGATTCTTGATGCGGATATCATTTTGACTGACGGTTGGATTAGGCACTTCAATTTCAACTATGAAGATTTGATGCCTAAACTAGCGATGGAGGGCGTTTCCGCTGAAACGCTCGCATGGTTGGGGCGACATCCAACGTGGGACCCACGCGTCCGGATGGCTCCTGCCGAGCAGGCGAATTTCCTTCGTGAGAAATTGGCCAAAGAAGCTTATCAGCCGATGGCTGGATTTGGTCTTGCACAAGCGGATCCAACGCTTTTGGGTGATGATGAGTTTGATGGCCTATACGGTCGAGTCAGTCAAAAGAATGGCCTTTGTATGGCCGCGAGCGGTCGTAGCTTGGATCTTGCTTTGACTCGAATGGATTGGGCTTTGACACTCATTGAAGCAGATGATGCGGAGAAGAAGAAGCCAAAGAAAAAGAAGAAAGACGAAGAAGAGCCCTCGGAAGAGGAAGGGTCTGAAA
>JBMHCO010000182.1:0-17468 GCA_049889895.1 Rubripirellula sp. | reverse complement strand
TTACGAAGATTGGCAGCAAGATTCTGTGGAGCTGTTTCTTGATCGCAACCTCAAGCGAACGGTTTTCTATCAGTACGATGACGCTCAGTATCGAGTGAATTATGAAGGTAAGGTGTCGGGTCAAGGTGAGGGTTACGTGGCAGAGGATCTGCAGGCGGCTGCTTCTGTGAATGATTCCGGGTATGTCGTTGAGATGTCCATCCTGATCCCTGGGCGAGTCATGGAGCCGGGCCATAAGATGGGTGTGGAGATGCAGGTCAATGATCATCGCGGTGGTCAGGGACGTGATGCCGTCACCAAATGGAACCACGATGAAGACGATTCCTGGGAGGATACCTCTAATTTCGGAATCGTTGAGCTGAAGTAGAGGCAGCGGTCAAAGCAAGTCGTTTTGAATCGCAGATCGAGCCTATCTCCGTTCACCCACTTCGGCTTTCTGGCAAAAAGGAATCTGAGTAGTTTGGATCTGAGTAGTTTTCTGTTTCCTCAGCGGTAGCTACCTGTGTTTTTTGTGAAAACTTGCAAGAATGATGACGGCCGCAGCACCAGCTTTTTTGCTTGTGGTTGTACGAATGAGGGGCAACGCGGTTGAGGACGCATTGTTGTTCGTTGTTGGCGGGTAGCAAAAACTCGCGGTACTTTTAACGAGTCACTCAGAATTCAGACGAGAACTTTCGGAATCACCATGAATCATTCCCCAGAGAAACGCGAATACGTCCTTCCACCGATGGGAAGTAATCCGTCTAGCACGCAAGCTGGAACAACCCCGGGGAGTTTTGCTTTGCCTCCAACGCTTCACCCAGGCGTCGAAGGGGCGAGGACTTTCTCGTCACCGGATACTCCGGGTATGCCCGGAGTGTCGGAGAAAACCGCTTGGGATTTTCTCCCAGAAGGCTGGAACACTCGCCTAGTTGCTGCGGGAGAAGAGGCCTCGGTGTCCGAGTACCGCGTTTCTGCGGAGTCGGTATGTTTCGAGCAATCCGATCAAAGTATTCGCCAAGTTTCGCTTCCTTCGGATTTTGAACCGATTACTCAGCTCGAGTTCGCCAGAGTCGGTGTGATCACCAAAGAGATGCAGCGAGTTGCTGAGCGAGAAGGGCATCTGACGGCGATTCAGGTGCGTGAAGAGGTGGCTGCGGGGAGAATGGTAATCCCGGCCAACACGGTGCACCTCGGCCATCATCTTGATCCAATGGCGATTGGGCGTGCAACGAAAACCAAGATCAATGCCAACATGGGAGCCTCGCCCGTTTCCTCCAGCACGGATGAAGAAGTTGAAAAACTTCGCTGGGCTGAAAGGTGGGGAGCCGATACGGTGATGGATCTATCGACCGGTGGTGACTTGGATGCTTGTCGCGAGGCGATCATTCAAAACAGTAACGTGCCGATCGGAACGGTGCCTATCTACTCAATGATCATCGGTCGCAAGCTAGAAGATCTCACGCCAGAAATCATTCTCGAGACTCTGCGACATCAAGCTCAGCAGGGTGTCGATTACTTCACGATCCATGCGGGTGTTCTTCGTGAGCATCTCGAGTTTGTTCGCAAGCGTCTCATTGGGATCGTGAGCCGAGGTGGTTCATTGCTGGCGAAGTGGATGCTTGTCCATGGTAAGCAGAACCCGATGTACGACCATTGGGAATCGATTTGCCAAGTGATGCGAGAATATGACGTGACGTTTTCGATTGGTGACGGTCTCCGACCCGGAGGCTTGTCGGATGCGACCGATCAAGCACAACTTTCGGAATTGGCCACCTTAGGCGAACTCACAGAGCGTGCATGGAGACAGGGTGTGCAGGTCATGATTGAAGGGCCCGGTCACGTGCCATTCGATCAGATCGAATACAACATGAAGCTGCAAAGGCATCTATGTCACGGTGCACCTTTTTATGTCTTGGGGCCGTTGGTCACCGATATCTTCCCAGGATATGACCATATCACCAGTTGCATCGGTGCGACTTCTGCCGCTTATCACGGTGCGAGCATGCTCTGTTATGTTACGCCCAAAGAGCACCTTGGTTTACCCAAGAAAGATGATGTGAAGCAGGGATGTATCGCGTATAAGATCGCTGCTCATGCTGCCGACGTTGCGTTGGGGATTCCTGGAACGAGGGATCGAGATGACGAGCTAACTAAAGCACGCGCCGCATTGAACTGGGAGAAGCATTTTGAGCTCAGTTTTGATCCCGACACCGCGCGAGCTTTTCATGATGAGGATCTCGATGTCGACACCGATTTTTGTGCCATGTGCGGGCACGATTGGTGCAGTGTGCGAATCAGTAAGGAGATTCAAGAGTTTGCATCCGGAAAATCGGAAGACTACCAACGCGGAAAAGCAAAGGTGACCGCTGCACTATCGAGTGAGCAGGTTGAGATTCTTGAGAAACGTGGAGTCTTGAGTCCCGAAGAAATTCACAAGCTCGCCAGCAAGACCAAAAAGGCGGTCGGCGCCGGCGAGGGTAAGGCTGCGTGTCACAGCGATCATGCAGGCACTGGTGAAGCACAGCAGATTCAAGAAGATAGCCTTCCCGTTCTGCCTAGTTAGTTTTTCAATCGATCCTAAGACGCTGCTTGCACTCGGGCTATCTCGCAAAAAATTCACCCAAAGACGCTGGTTCATTTTGATGAACCAGCGTCTTTCACTTTGTGGGGCGAGCGGTTCGAGCGGTTTGCTTTTTCCAGTGTTGCCCGCGGGAGCGATCCTAAGCGGGAGCTTCCGCGATCGGATAAACTATTTCTTTGTTCGACTGTGACGCAGCGTACGAGATCTCCTCTGGCTCTGTTCAGAGGCAGTGCGGGTTTGCGTTTGCGTTAAGCCATAAGATGGGGAGCGAGGATGCGGCGTTTCGTGACTACGATGACTTTGGGCGTTTTAGCGTGTGTTCTTTTCGGCAATAAAGTATTTGCTCAAGAATCACAAACCGAAGCAGGTCTGAGTGACTTTTTGGGAAGCCCGAAGTTTGAAACTCATCAGGTTTTTGGTGATGAGCGATTTCCGAATGTGGTTGTCACCAAAAAGGGAACCGTCCTCGCCACTTGGGGCGCATCGCGAATCCGTGTGAGGAGAAGTCAGGATGGTGGGGTGACTTGGGGCCCCGAGATCACCATTGCTGAGAAGGGGATTCACGGCGGTGGTACGACGGTTGATGAGACAACCGGTGATATCTTGGTTTTTGTCGAGTCTCAGCACCCTCCGGCTCCTCTGAAGATCTTTCGAAGTCGCGATGATGGAATGACTTGGACGCCAAGTGAATTTGTGATTCACGGCGACCGTAAAGATCGTGTGCCATCGATGCACATGAACGAACACGGAGTCACGCTTTCGCGCGGACCGCATGCCGGGCGGCTTGTGCGAGCCACTCGGTTTTATGGGGAAGGGAATCGTCCTGAAAGCTTATGGCCAACTCACTTTACTAATGCAATTTACAGTGATGATGGTGGCAAGACTTGGCAAGCAAGCGAACCGTTTCCCGAGAACGGAACGGGGGAGGCGACGTTGGCCGAGTTGGCAGATGGGACCGTCTATTACAATTCCAGGCGTCATTGGGCGCCGGAGGGTAAGAATCCTCGACGCCGTTGGGTTGCAACTAGCGGCGATGCGGCCCAATCCTGGGGGCCTGCCTCCATTTGCGAGGTGCTTCCTGACGGTCCACAAAACACGAATTACGGATGCATGGCAGGCTTGGTTCGTGTGCCTATCAAGGGGCGAGACGTTTTGGTTTACAGCAACTGCGATGATCCCTCATCGCGTAAAAACGGAACGGTCTGGGTGAGCTTTGATGGCGGGAAGCACTGGCCATTGAAGCGATTGGTAGAGCAAGGTGCATTTGCCTATTCTTCTCTCAATGCTGGACGCGTCGGGACAGTGACCAATGGATGGATCTACCTCCATTATGAACATGCTGGCTCAAAGGTTGCTCGATTCAATCTTGCTTGGCTGCTTGACGGTGAATCGACAGGTGATGGCGATGTTCCACCTTGGGTAAGTTCAGCGCAGGCCAAAGAGCAACGGCAAGCTTCTGGAAGCCGTGTTGAATGATGTGCAAAGTGAAGTGCAGGTTAGCGGTTTTAACGAGCAATTTATTTTGCACCTTGGTGCTATTGATGACGTGCGTGGTTCCGTCTGCCACGGATGCTGCTGAAGCTGATTTCTTTGAAAGAAAGATCCGCCCAATTTTTGCAGAGCATTGTTATGCCTGTCATTCGGAGGAAGCGAAGACGATACACGCCTCCCTGCTACTTGATTCTGTCGAATCCATTCGGAATGGCGGAGATAGTGGCATTATCTTGCAGCCTGGTGATCCTGATACGAGTTTGATTTTTCAATCGCTGGTAGGGGAAGAGGGTTTGCAAATGCCGCCTGAAGGTCGCCTTTCGGTGCAGCAAATTCAGGATGTGAAACAGTGGATTATTGATGGTGCATTGATGCCCGCGGGAGAGGCCTCACGCGGCCTGATCAAAGGTGAAATTGATTATGACGCCTACGCGAACTTCTGGTCGTTCACGCCTCTGGTGATGCCTGCACTACCCGAGGTAAGTGGTGTGACATGGCCTCAGCAGAGGCTTGATTATTTTGTCCTCAGCGGGATCGAAGGTGCAGGTTTGTCGCCGAATCCAAGGGCGGATCGCCGAATCTTGCTTCGTCGACTTTATCTGACGCTTACCGGATTACCGCCAACAGAATCTCAGGCCGCTCGTTTTCTTCGTGACTCACACCCGCTTGCATATGAGAGGCTCGTTGATCGATTAATGGCATCGCCAGAATACGGACAGCATTGGGCGAGATGGTGGTTGGACTTGGCGCGTTACACCGATCGGACGGCGAGTTGGTTATCACAGGAAGGGCAAGCATTTTACTATCGGGATTGGGTCACAGATGCTTTGAATCAAGATGTGCCCTATGACGATTTTGTTCGCCGCCAACTTGCAACCGATCAGATGGAAGAGACGGCCGCAGAGGATTTGTCTGCGCTCGGCTTTCTAGCGTTAAGTCCAACTTATTGGAAAGAGCTTAAGCTGCCGTGCGAAATCATTAAGGTGATCGTCGCGGATGAGTGGGAAGAGCGAGTCGATGTTGTTTCAAGGACCTTTCTCGGTTTGACTGCTGCTTGTGCCCGATGTCATGATCACAAGTTTGATCCAATTTCCATGGAGGACTACTACGCGTTAGCAGGCGTTTTTGCCAGCACAAGGTCGGTTGCGAAACCGCTCATCGATGAAACACTGTACCGACCCGTGATCGAAGCGAAAAAGAAGATTGCTCAACTGAACGCGGAAGTTGAAAAGCTAAGAAAAGAAGCGAAACAGATTGAAGCGAAAAAGACTAGCGACGGTGGTGAGAGCGAAGAGGCTGCAGAGAATCGAATTGCGGAGATCCTGAATCAAGTTAAAGCGATTCAGCAGGGGACGCCGAACTATGATGCACCTCTGGTCAACGCGTTGTCAGATGAATCATTGTATGTGGTTCGAGCGGGAGCAACGCCACAGGATGGTAGCCGTCTGGAGTATCGTCAAGAGCCACGGGACTTGCCTCTGTTCATTCGAGGTAATCCGAATCGAACTGGAGAGGTGATATCGAGGCGATTCCTTCGGGTCTTTGGAAACGACCGTCCTTTTGAGTTGGGTAGTGGACGCTTGGAACTTGCTGACGCGATTTTCTCAGATGCAAAGGATCTTGCTGCGCGAGTGATCGTTAATCGAGTTTGGTTAGCATTTTTTGGAAGAGGTATCGTTGACACCCCTAGCAACTTCGGTGTTCAGGGCAGTCAGCCAACGCACCCCGACTTGATCGATGATCTCGCGTATCATTTCATCCGCCAGGGTTGGTCTTTGAAGCGTTTGCATCGCGAGATTGTTTTGTCTTCGGCTTGGCAACAAAGTAGCGTGGCAACTGATTTTGCCTTGGCTAAAGATCCGGACAATCTTTGGTGGTCGCGGATGGACGTTCGCAAGCTAACGTTTGAGCAATGGAGAGATTCAATGTTGCTTGGTGCTGATAGCTTGAGGACAGATATCGGTGGAGATGCAAACTCCCTAGAGGATCCAAAGAATCATCGAAGAACGCTTTACGCCACCATCCATCGTCGTGATATGTCGACAACGATGATGATTCACGATTTTCCTGACCCGACTCAGCATAGTCCCAAGCGTATTGGAACGATGACGCCTCTTCAAGGTCTCTATGCACTCAATGGTCCACTCATGATTCGACAGTCTTCTCAATTGTTGGAGCGGTTGAAGCGACAGGAGATTCTCTCCGTAGAGGAGTCGGTGGGAAAGGTTTATCAGTGGTTGTATTTTCGGCAGCCTACAGAGGATGAATTGAGATTGTCGCTACAGTTTTTGGGGGAGTCCTCAGTAGCGGTTCCAGATCAGCGATGGCAGCAATATTTACATGTCTTGCTGGCGTCTAATGAACTTCAGTTTCTCGATTGAAATGGTGATTTTGTGATCGGGCGAATGAAGTGACTGTGTTGGTTTGTGAATGATGGATTGGGTTGAAAAGAGTGTTGGGTGAAAAATGAATATCAGCGGCGCAAATGTTTTCGATCGACGCGTTTGGTTGAAGCAGGCTGGTGCCGGTGTGGGCATGCTTGGTGCCCTGCAGGCGTTTGCTGAGTCACCCGAAGGATTGTCCGGAATTCAAGGAGAATCGCAGGCAAGCAGGACTCACTTTCCGCCTCGAGCCAAGCGAGTTATTCATCTGTTTATGAACGGTGGGCCGTTTCAAGCTGATCTCTTTGATCCAAAACCAGCTCTGGAAAAATATGCCGGTCAGCGCCCTGCGTCTGCTGATCTTTTGACCGAGCGACCCACTGGCGGTCTTCTTCCTTCTCCGTTCAAGTTTCAACCTCGCGGGAAAAGTGGTTTGCCGATCAGCGATCTGCTACCCCAGTTATCGCGGCACGCTGATGATTTGTGCGTTATAAGATCAATGCATGCGGATAATCCGAATCACGGTCCTGCATTGCTGCAAATGAATAATGGCACGATCTTACCGACGCGTCCGAGCATGGGAGCATGGTTTCTCTATGGATTGGGAACGGAGAATCAAAATCTGCCGGGCTATCTGGTTTTGTGTCCCGGACGCCCTGTTCGTTTTTCGATTCTTTGGAACAGTGCGTTCTTGCCTTCTGAGTACCAAGGAACCTATGTCAATCATTCAAATCTCGATCCTGACGCGATGTTGCCAAACTTGAAAAACAGCAACTGGGGGCATGAGGTTCAGAGGCAACAGTTATCGCTTTTGAAAGATTTGAATCAGGACTACCTACGTTCCAGAAATGACCATCCTTTATTCGGAGCAAGGTTGCAGTCGATTGAAACGGCTTTTCGGATGCAGTCTGAGGCAAGAGATGCTTTCGATTTGGAGCTGGAAACCAAAAGTACGTTAGAGTCCTATGGGGAAGGCCATTTCGCCAAAGGGTGTCTTCTTGCTAGACGAATGGTGGAACGTGGAGTCCGGTTTGTGCAGGTTTATTACGGGAACGGACAACCGTGGGACACTCATAGCAACCACGACAAAACGGTACCCGGTCTTTGCAAGCAGATTGATCAACCGATTTCTGCCTTGCTGACCGACCTGAAGCAGCGAGGTCTCTTGGAGGATACCTTGGTGGTTTGGGGTGGTGAGTTTGGGCGAACACCCACATCTGAAAATGGAAGTGGACGGGATCATAACCATCACGGATTCACGATGTGGATGGCGGGTGGGGGGGTGCGCGGCGGCATGGCTTACGGCAGTACTGATGAATTTGGTTTTAAGGCGGTCGAAAATAAAGTGCATGTGCACGATCTGCATGCCACAATCTTGCATCTCCTTGGCTTGGACCATGAGCGTTTGACATTTCGTCATTCGGGGCGAGATTTTCGACTTACCGATGTCTTCGGTAGAGTGGTTCACGATATCATTGCGTAGAACCACGGGAGACAAAGATTTGATCAAAACGGTATCGAGAGCGATTGTGTTTGCTTTGCTTCTTTTTGGGTCGCTTGATATCGACGCAAAAGGGAAGGAGGCAACCGACGGGCAGAAATCTGAATCAGTTCAGGTGCAGCCTTTGCCATCTCCGGTTATCTCATACGACTTTAATGAGGGCCAAGGAGGCGTGATTCATGACCGAATCGGTCACTTCAAAGACGTCGATCTCGTGATCAGTGATCTGGGGGCGGTTGCTTGGATTGCTGGCGGGTTGCAGATTGAGTCACCTGTCGAATTGGTCACCGAATCAGCTGCAAGTGAGATCATCCAGGCGGTCAAGAGATCTGAGTCTTTTGCGATTGAGGCTTGGGTCGACGTTGATGAACTTTCACAATCGGGACCCGCACGTTTGATCTCGGTCTCTAAGGATCCGAGTCATCGTAATTTCACCCTCGGTCAAGATGGAGATCGTTTTGATTTCCGGTTGCGAACGACGAAGCGAGATCGTAACGGGATGCCCTCTACCGCCGCACCTGAAGGAAGTTTGGAGGCTGGAAGAGTCCACATTGTTGTGTCTCGAGGCGTCTCCGGCGAAGTGACGATCTATCAAAATGGTCATCCGCTCTACCAGGATCCGGTCAGCGGTGATCTAAGCAATTGGGACGACAGCTTTAAGTTGTGTGTCTCGAATGAGGTTGGCGGTGGTCGACCTTGGGTGGGTAAACTCTTTCGCGTCTCCATTTATGATCAACTGCTGACAGATAGCCAGGTGCTTCATTTGCATCGAGAGGGATCGGAGGGCGAAAATCGATTGTCTTCCGAGCAGATAAAACTGGCCAAGCAGCAGCAGTTTTTTCGCGAGCACGTCGCGCCTCTTTTGTCGAATCATTGCCTTGAGTGTCATGATGCTGCAATCCACAAGGGCGAACTTGATCTGTCCTCAGAGAGCGGATGGAAGTTGGGCGGTGACAGCGGGCCGCTAATGGCGCCCAGTGATCTTGCTAGCTCGGGTGATCTTTCTGGGAGCCTGATCTGGGAAAGAGTAGTTTCGGATGAGATGCCTCATGAACGCGCACCACTGAGTGCTGAGGAAAAGGAGGTGCTTCGCAGTTGGTTGATTGACGGGAGTGTTTGGGGGTTTGAAAAGATTGACCCAGCGATATATCGGCATCGTGGACACTCAGGCGAGGTGTGGGTGCAGCGGTTGACGGTCGATGAGTACGTCGCGACCGTTGAGGCAACGTTTGGCGTTGACGTCGAAGACGAAGCGAGAAACTGGTTGCCACCGGACATTCGTGCAGATGGTTTCAGTAACACCGCTTACAACATGAGTGTTGATTTGAAGCATGTGGAGGCGTACCAGAAACTCGCGGAATCTGTGGTTGAAAAATTAGATGTTTTGAAGTTTGCCGCACGATTCGGGAACAGTCGAAAACTGTCGACCGATGACACCATGCGTGATCAGATCGAGAAAATGGGTCGCTGGGTGCTCAGAGGACCGATTAGTGAGTCGGAGCAGAATGTCTACAGTGGAGTGGCGACGACAGTAGCGAGCGTTGGCGGTGATTTTGAATTGGCGATCGCCTGTGTACTAGAAGCAATGATTCAGTCACCGAGGTTTATCTATCGAGTTGAGTACCAGCGAGGGAGTGGATCAAGTCGGCAAGTTAGTCAGCATGAATTTGCAAATCGAATCAGCTACATGTTATGGGGGGCTTCTCCGGATAAGGAGTTGGTGAGGATTGCTGATGAAGGTGGACTGAGAGACTCGGTTGTTTTGGACCAGCAGATTGAGCGAATGTTGAAGGATCCACGTGCAGTTGCTCGTTCAAAGAGGTTTATTGAAGACTGGCTAAACTTAGGGCGTTTGCAAAATCTGAGACCGGATTCCGAGCGGTTTCCTCAGTGGAATCAGCTTTTGGCAAATCAGATGCGACAAGAAACGCTTGACTACTTTGTTGAGATTGTTTTGAACCAAGGTCGACCACTCTCCGATTTGCTAAATGCCCAATTAAGCATCCTTCAGCCTGAGTTAGCAAGCTTCTATGAACTGCCGTCTGGTTCAGTGGTTAACCTTGACGATGCCGGTGATCGAAGCGTTCACTATGATCTATCTAAGGTGCCGGGTCGTGGTGGTATCCTGACTCACGCGAGTGTGTTGACGATTGGCGGTGACAATGCCTCGATGGTTTCTCGGGGTCTATTTGTCTTGCATGATCTTCTGCGTGGGGTTGTAAATGCTCCACCTCCATGTGTGAATACGACACCACCTACCACTGGAGCAGGGCTGACACAGCGATCCATTGCTGAGATGCGGATTGCTGATCAGACCTGCGGGGTCTGTCATGTTCGATTCGAACCGCTTGCGTTTGGATTGGAGAAGTTCAACGGTATTGGTGCTTACCAAGAGATAGATCAACACGGCAACCAACTGCGGGATGATGGAGAAATCTTGTTCCCTGGAGAAGCAGATCCCGTGAAGTACGAGGGTGTGGGTGAGTTAATGGATTTGTTAGCTGCCTCTGAAAGGGTGAAGCAGAGTTTGACTTGGAAAGTTGTGCAGTTTTCGCTGGGGCGGCCGTTGACTGCTGGTGATGCAGATGAGGTGGAGGCGATTCATGCGAAGTGTCAAGAAAATGGTGGCGGTTACCGTGAGTTAATGAGATCCCTGATTCATAGTGACTTGGTGCAGAGAACACAGACGGAGCAATCACAATGAGCAGGCAGGTCAATCGAAGAACAATTCTCAGGGGTGCTGGCACGATAGCTGTCGGCCTTCCTTTTCTCGAGGAAATGGGGTGCAGTGTTTTGTCTGCTCACGCAGATGAACCGTTGCCTGCGGTGCCCAAGCGGGCGTTCAATTTGTTTTTTGGGCTCGGCATTCCCGCTCCTCTTCAGCAAGAGGGCTACGCCGGTGTGCTCGAGCCGCTTAAGCCTCTTAAGGATAAATTATTGATTCTGCGTGGCGTGGATCATCTTCGAGCGGATGAGAAAGGGATCAATGCTCATTATGACGGTGCCACGGCTGCCTTTACTGCTGAGCCACCCGATGGGGAGGCAAAGGCAGGTGGTCCTTCCATCGATCAGGTGATTCGACATACTGCACACCCTGATGGTTTGCCATCGGGAATGGTGCCAACCTTGGTAGCTGGGACGTTTTTTCGCCGCAGTCGAGTGGGTCGCTATGTGCATAGTTACAATATGAACGGTACCGTGGCAGCAACCATGCAAGAGCGGCCACGTGATTTGTTCGAACGCGTTTTTGGACGGGTCGACCATCTTGATGGTGACGATCCTCAAAGGCAGCGGTTACGTCGTAGCGTCTTGGATTCTGTACTTGAACAGTACAGGCATATGGTGGGAGTGCGTTCGCCGCTTGGTTCAACTTCGAAGGCTCGAGTCTCGGAGCATCTCGATCGTGTGAGGGAGTACGAACAGCGTGCATATGGAGTGCAAGCACGTATGTCCGGTGCTCCCGACATACCAGATCGATCCAGCCTCCTTCATGGTGGTTCCGCTGATCCCGGCGGTGAGGGTATCGATTTGACCGTTGACCAGTTGGTCGGTGAATGGCGACTCATGGCCGACCTCTACGCAACTGCAGTGAAGATGGACCGAGCAAGGTTTGGATCGCTTACCTTTTTAGCTGCAGGTGAAAGAATTCGTCTCAAAGGCGATTATCAATATGAAGGTGAGAAGCGATTTGTCTTTGATGATGCTGGGCAACGTAACGCATCTGGTTCAAAAGGCTGTAGCCACGAATGGTGGCATGAATATCGTGAGAATCAAGCCAACGAAGCGTTGCGAGCGCACGCGCACCTGAAGATGCGTGAGTTGGCGTATTTCTTGAAAGCCTTAGACGGATCGGATGCCGTTGACGAGAACGGAAAAACGATTCTTGAGAATTCCTTGATCACTATTTCAACAGAATCAGGCGACGGTCGGCATAGTGATGTGCAGCGAGAGCTTTCGGGTGTGTTTCATGCGATTACGGGCGCGAACGGTTGTTTCAATACAGGTCATATATTGGATGTCAATTCGGAGGGCATCGACGTGTATAACACTGTGACCGGAGCGATGGGGGCAAGTTATCGCATGGGGCCGAAAGATCGTGACCACCAGTCAGTAGATAGTCTGCTTTGTTGAGCTGTGGACTTTGTCACCCGAACGTTTTTGCGGTCCCGCCGTATTGCGAACCCTTTTATTCGTCGACTGGCTTTTCAATCACCACTTTCTTGTGGCCGCTGCTCGACCGTTTGATCGCGTGCTTCAGCAGGCCAAACAGCCCCCATCCAGTGATCATACCCAAAATGTATGAGCCAACGATGACGGCTACTTTGGGGATTTTAATGGAGCCTGTAAGGAAGGTTACCGTAATGGCGTCCCGATTTTGAACCGCAAAGACCGCAACCGCGCTGATGGCTAGGACCGTGAACACGAGATAGACCCTGCTCATATGATTCTCCGTATGGTGTTGAGGTTGGGTGCGGTGAATCGAATGTCAAGTTCAGGTGAGATCGGGATTAAGGTTTAAGATGCCAAATAGAGGTAGTCATTTCGGCTATACTCTTGCGGTCTTAGAAACCCCATCTTGCCCATTCAACTCGTCAACTCATTGGATGAGTTATCTAATGTATAAGAATCGATCAGATCAGTCACTGCGACACATTTGTGTTGTTGGTTGTTTTACGCTGTCACTTTTGCTTGGCGACGCAGTCATCATGCTTCGGGCCGCAGAAGTCATGGAGATCCTTCCAGAGACGAAACAGCCCATTTCTGGTAAAGAGGCGGACTGGATCGATGGTGACTATGTATTGCAAAACGATCATTTGATTGCCGTTATCGCGCGACCTGGTGCGTTACGCGATGCCAACATGACCGTAAGGGGCGTTGGAGCTTGTTTGATTGATTTGACGCGACGCGAAGAATTATCTGATCAGCTTAGTTGTTATTATCCGGGGGCGGGGCGTTATCTATTTCACGACGCGAGTACCGTTGAGCATGGAGTCGATGAGAGCGGGGAGGCTTACTGGAAATGCCAGTCATCTGCTTCAGTCGCTGGCGATGGGAGTGTCGCTGAATTGGAGTATCGACTCGGAGACTCCGATCACGGTGTCAAAGTATCTCTGACAATTAAAGAGTCCAAAAAAGAAAAGGTAAAACCCATCGATGGTGTTCGTGCCGATCGGACTTTCGTCTTTAAGTCCATCGACAAGCTAGGGGTGGCGTATTGCGAAGATTTGCATTTTCGACAGACCTACGGTTTTAGAAATGTTGTGTCTCCACAGGTTCCGGGGTGGAGCAGTGATCGAATGCGGCAGCTGCGTTATGGTGCAGAGGCCATCGAAGAGCTTGGGGAATCGGGTGCGGTGCGTTGGCGGACGGAAGTGATTCCTGCAGCGAGTCCACTTGATCTTTGGGGGATACTGAGTGGCGGTGTGCCTCAGGAAATTTCAATTGTGGGAGCGATAGGAGATCAACCCCGAGTGAAGTTGACTCTAAAAGGGGCTGGTGCAGTCGAGGAGATGGTGACTACCTCGTGGATGGTCGCGGAGACAGGTGTGTCAACCATTCACTTGCCACCGGGGGATTACAAACTTGTGATTGATGCGATCGGACATGAGTCCAAAGAGGTCAATTTGCATGTTGGTGATCAAGCTGCAAAGCACCAGTTTCAGGCTGGCCAAGCAACAAGTGTTCGACTCACTGTGACTGATGAAGAAAATGTGGAGATACCCTGCAAAGTCACATTCTTTGGGAAGCAGGAACCTAACGGTGCCGAAACGGCTAACCCTGTCTTTGGGATTGATAGTCAAAGTGGATCGGTTGGCAACTGTGTTTACTCCGCCGATGGAACCATTCTTCGTTCGATTCCTGCTGGTGCTTACGATGTGCTAATCAGCCGCGGGCCGGAATACGATGTTGAATACAGAGAATTGGAAGTCCAGCAAGGTCAGCAATCTACCCTCACTGCAAAGCTGCGTCGTGTTGTGAACACCAAAGGATGGGTGAGTGCCGAATTACACAGTCACAGCAGTCCCTCGGGTGATAATACTTCGGATCAGTTGGGCCGAGTGGAGAATCTCCTTTGTGAACATCTTGAGTTTGCACCTTGCACCGAGCATCAACGTATTGAATCGTACGACGATCAGTTGGAGATTCTGGGGGCGACCCGCCTGATGGCGACCTGTAGCGGGATGGAATTGACAGGTTCATTGCTACCGATCAATCACCAGAACGCGTTCCCACTTAAATGGTCACCTCGGAAGCAGGATGGTGGCGGACCGCGAACGGATAACCAAGATCCTGTCAATCAGATTGCCCGTCTAGCGATGTGGGATGAGGGGTCAGATAAAATTGTGCAAAGTAACCATCCAAACATGCGGCAAATGTTGAAGGATCGCAATCTTGATGGAGAAGATGACGGTGGATTTGCAAAGATGCTCGACTTTATGGATGTGATTGAAGTTCATCCACCTGAATTGATTTTCATGAATCAGGAGCAGACCGATGCGTTAAAGAATCCTGATACAAATCGTATGTTGCCGTGGATGAAGTTAATCGCAACGGGGCGCAGGATACCCGGGGTAGTGAATACTGATGCACACTACAACTTTCATGGTAGCGGGTCACTCAGGAATTGGATCCGATGTAGCACGGATGATCCATCTAAAATCAAAACCGAAGAGATGACTCAGCGTCTCGAGTCCGGTCAGATTGTGATGTCGACGGGCCCATTCATGACTGTGGAATTGAAGCACCCAAGTAGAGACCTCGCAGCACAGATCGGAGACACTGTCGACTTGCCGGACGGGCGAGCTACTTTGGATGTAGAGATACAATGTGCAAACTGGCTTGATGTGAATCGCGTTGAAGTGTTTATCAACGGTCAGATGCAACCGGAGTTGTCGCGAACGCGTAATGAACACCCGGACCAATTTGGTCAGGGCGTTGTTAAGTTTCAGCAGTCATTGCCAATTGAAGTCGACTCGGACGCGTTTGTGATTGTTGCCGCGATCGGTGAACGATTGCAATTAGGACGCGTGATGGGCGACAAGGAAGGGAAACGCCCTCCGGTAGTTGTCAGTAATCCCATCTTTGTCAAACTTGAATCCAATTAGATTCTTTACAAGTTCGCCATGCCGTCGAAGGATTTGAGATGAAGAGTAGACAGATAACACTCGCTGTATCGTTATGCGCCGTGATGTTTGTTTTCGTGGTAAACAAGACTTGTGCGGGCATGGGCTCTGAGCAGGGTGTCCATCTGTTCATTCTCTCTGGGCAGTCGAATATGCAGGGGCATCGGCCTCAAGAAGCATTCCTTCCAGCGGTGCAAAAGGAGTTTGGCGAGAAGGGAGTGATCGTTGTTCAGGATGCTCTCGGAGGGCAGCCAATACAAAGATGGTACAAGAAGTGGGAATCGCCCCAAGGTGAGCGGCCGAAGACCACAGGAGATCTCTATGATCGGTTGGTGTCGAAAGTATCTGATGCAGTTGGTGATAGAAAACTGGCGTCCATTACTTTTATCTGGATGCAAGGCGAGCGGGACGCAAAGATGAAATGGTCGGCGGTTTATGAGCAGAGTTTGCGTGGGCTGCATCAACAATTATGTGACGACATGAATAACGATGATATTGGCTTTGTAATCGGTAGGTTGAGTGATTTTGATCTCAGTAATGAGCGGTACCCTGACTGGACGGCTGTGCGTGAGATTCAAGTCAAAGTCGCAGATTCAAGTCCCAGATTTAGATGGGTCAATACGGACGATTTGAATGACGGCGTGAACCGTGCTGGACGCCCGATCACTAATGATCTGCATTATTCTGCCGATGGATATCGCCTGCTCGGGGAGCGATTTGCCAAGGAGGCGATCGGGCTCGTGAAAAACGACAAGTGAGCACACATGACGGTGATGCCTTGTGGCAGTGATTCTGTGCGTCGAGTGAATGAATGAAATTCTCCTGTGTGATTCGATCCTCCTTCTGTCTTTCGCGTGCACTGCAGTTGCAATCTTGCGAGGATGATTTAGCTCAATCGAAGATCCATCTATTGGTTCTTTCTCCCCGAGAAAGTTCACTCGGTCAATTGGTTCGAAACCAAGTGGAGCGAGATTGCTCCGGTGATTTTGACATCACTTACCTTCAGGCATCTGAAGGGGTTTCGATCGAACAGGCGATTCATCATTCGGTTAGAAAGAATGGTTCACGCTTGTTGTGTTTGTACCATCAGCAGGGCGACCATGTCTTTGAGCAAGCTGTGTTTGCTGCTTCCAAGGTACTCACTTTGTGGATCAAGCAGGACGCAGAGATTGAGGATGGTTGTTGTTCCGTGGTTCCCGTGATGCGTGCGCCAAGCGTTGGGATCAAAACCTTTTTTGAGTCGCGTGGTTGGACGCTTCGAGATCCTGTCGTATGGCCTGATGATGATTTTTCCTCGCAGCAGCTCAAGGTAAAGATTGATGAAATCGCTTCGCAGCGAGATTCTCCGGTTAGCTACCAAGTCGTCTTGTCGGACTTGGGAGCACTTGATGCTCGACACAGTCATTATGAACTCGCGCGATCACTGATTCTTGACCAGACACGCAATCTCGTTGTCATTGCAAGGGACGGGACGTCTTATTCGGAGGTGTTCTCATCTGCGATTCAAAAGGCAGCAAATCGTGTGGCGCCATCCATGGAGAGGCAGGAGCGTATCGATTTGGCGAATGACCTGCAGATGGGGTCCGAGTTGAATCTCGAGTTTATCGGGTTGATGGCAGCCGCTTCGATGCTCGCCTCTTTTGGTTTGTTGCAGAATTCTGCGTCTGTAATCATCGGTGCGATGCTCATTGCGCCTCTTATGACACCCATTCTTGGAGCGGGAATGGCCTTGACTCAGGGGAATCGTCCGCTGTTTCGGTCGTCGCTCTTAACAATCACACTTGGCTTCTTTAGCGCGTTGTTAGCAAGTATGTTCTTTGGGCTCCTTTTTATGGTGTTTCGCGATCCGGTGATCACTGATGAAATGTGGGCTAGATGTGCACCATCCCCGCTCGATCTGTGTGTTGGGTTGGTGGGGGGCATCGCCGCATCTTATGCCAGAACTCGTAGTCATCTTTCCTCGGCTTTGGCGGGCGCAGCGATTGCCGCGGCATTGGTTCCACCCATTGCTACTGTTGGTTTGCAGACGGTCTTTATGCGATGGGCGGTGACGCCCAAGGGAACACCTGTTATCGGCCCGCTGTTGCTGGTTTCCGTGAATGTTTTGACAATCATGATTGGGTCTTCATTTGTGCTTTGGGTTCGCGGAATGCGACAGGAAAGTACATCAAGTCATCCATGGGTATTAAGGTCGTTTGCAATCCTAGCTTTGTTAGTGATCATGATTTTGATCTGGATGCTGCAACCCATTGTTTTTGCGTAATGTATTTAGGTGCTGTGATGTTGCGAATACTTTTCTTTGTGGCGGTTGGTTGCGTGCCTTTGGTGGGATTCTCCGAGGACCTTCCTAAGGTCAATGTGAGCCACATACGAAAGGTCTTCGATAATGGAGAACACAACGCATTTAC
>JBMHCO010000181.1:0-7696 GCA_049889895.1 Rubripirellula sp. | reverse complement strand
AGAGTGAGGGTGCGCAGCTAGCTGATGGGAGCTGGTGACAGGATGGGCGATCCGAACCGATGGCCGACGTCGCTATTGGTTCCTCTGACTTTCTTCTCAGGAAAAGAGTTCTTTGCGAGGTTCGCCGTGGTTGGCCAGAGTGAAAGGCTGCCCGCTTGAGCTTTGTTCTTCACGAGCAGGGTCGATACCCAGTCGCCATGCGATCGTTGCGTTGAAGTCCGTGACTTCTAGTACCTGATCATCGGCATGCTGACCATCTTTGGTGGTCGTTCCGTAAACTTGCCCCGCTTTGATTCCCGCTCCTGCCATGAGACAGGTAAAGCCATCTGGGTGGTGATCGCGTCCATTGTTAGGGTTGATCCCCGGCTTTCGGCCAAACTCAGTGGAGACCACGACAAGCGTGGATTCCAGCAGACCTTTTTCGGTTAGGTGAGTCAGCAGTGATGACAGACCTTTATCAAGCTTACCAGCATTGGCGGGCAATTTGCCGTAGATGTTATCATGGTAGTCCCAGCCACCAAGCTCGACTTTGACAAACCTCACGCCGCGTTCGACAAGCCGACCTGCCAACATGCACTTGCGGCTGAATTCTTCGCGTTCGTAAAGGTCAACGATCTTTTTACTCTCATTTTCAAGGTCAAAGGCATCGATGTCCTTCGAGTTCATGAACTTGAGTGATCCCTGGTAAGTGTTGATGTAGGCCTTTGTGTCAGCATTTCCAAATCCGCTTTCAAAGTCCTGATTTAAGGAATCAAGGATCCCCAGCCGATTTTCAAAAGCGGCTTCTTCAACAGCAGGATGGCGACTGACGAAGTCGATCCCAGCACTCGTGCTTTTCACCGGCAAAGCGGCCCATTGTCCGGGGAAGAATCCTGCTGTTCCCGCACTGCCTTTACCGATGCTCACGAAGTTAGGCAGGCTGTCTTGTTCGGTGGTCAGGCTTTTGCTGATCCACGCTCCGAGTTCGGGATGAGTGACCGAGGAACGTGGGTCGTAGCTAGTCAGCATCTTGTAGATGCCGGCGGGGTGCGCGCCCTGATTCGATTTCATCGAATTGATCACCAGTAACTTGTCCATGTGGTTGGCAAGCGTTGGGAAATGGTGACTCACGCGAATGCCATCAACATTGCTGTTGATGATCTCCGATTTTGCAATCACCGATCGTTCCACTTCCATGTTGAAGCTGTCGTACTGGCTCAATCCACCTGATAGGAAGATGTTGATCACCGACTTCGCTTTTGGCGGATTGGTCGTTGATGCAGAAACGTTGAGGAACGGGAGAGACATTCCCGCAAGTCCAACGCGATGGATAAATTTTCGGCGGTGCATGTTTCTATTTATGGAATCGGAATTCGTTGGAATTGAGCAGCGCCCAGATAAGGTCGTCTGTCGGATGTGTTGCGAGGGCTTTTTCATTCTCGTTGGGGAGGCGACCGAGAATCGCCTTCCATAGGACCTCGAGTTGCTCGTCCGAGTTGTTGGACTCCGCAAGTTTCTGTTGGAGATAGATATCGTTTTGCTTGATGATTTCCTGTTCAAGATGACCATTCATCAGATACAAGATTTGGGGAATGTTGGGTTCGCGGTTAGCGCCATCGATCAGTTCTCGATCCGATTTTCCCATTAACATTGCAACTTCATGTAAGCCATCAACGTGGCCATACGAAGAGACTCGCCAAAGGTGCTTCGGGCCCGTTTCACCGTTGCGTTTTTTTGCTTCCACCTCTTCGCGTCTCTGGAACGCACCACGACCCGGGCCGTTAACCGAATAGGTCACAAAATCCTGAACACCCATCGTTTGGGATTTGTCGTAGAAGTGCGTGAACCCATCCCATTTGAACTCGGTTTCGACGTACTGGTCAGGTGTCGCGGTTTTGAGACTCAGGAATGAGTCAACGATGACTTCAGCAGGGAGACGGCGCACGATCGGTCCATCAAGGATGTAGTGCGGAGCGTTTTCTCCCATCGCAATCGCCTGACTTTGGTAGGTGCGGCTATTGAAGACCGCACTCAGGAATTTTTTTAGATCGTAATTCTCTGATTTCATGATTTCGATCAATGCGTCGGTCAACTCGGGATGATCTCCTCGTCCATCGGGTGACAAGTTGCCCAAGGGACCCACGAGTTCTGTCCCCATCACTTGATGCCATAGTCGATTGACGATGGACTTGGTGAATAAAGGGTTTTCCGATGAAACCATCCAATCAGCAAGCGATTCACGAGCGTTGATCTGTGGTCCAAAGTTGTTGTTTTCTAAGGCGTCTAATTTTGCTTTTGTCAGGGCGTGTTCAAGCTCTGGCATTTTGCCAAAGAGCACATCTGCCGCGATCGCTTCGAATGGTTTTCCATCGGCATACTGATAATCATGGGGCAGTCGCATGAAGCCCGTGCCGTTGCCATGAATCGCTGCATGTTTGACTCGTACCGATTCACGATAAACGATCCATTCGTCAAAGCTTTTGTTCTTCAGGATCTGACGATCTTTCGCGTAGTCTTTTTCAAGATCCGGTGTCGGGTCGACGCGAAGGTGAGTCCGTGAACTGAATGCAGCGAGCTTGTAGAAATCTTTTTGCGTCCATACGTCAAATGGATGGTCGTGGCATTGCGCACACTCAATACTCAGGCCGAGAAATGTCTTAACGGAGTTGGCTAGGTGATCAAGAGCCATGGGTTCACGGGCGTAAAACCCGGTTGCGCCGTTCCCGGGCTTGTACAAGGAACCGCTGGCGTTAATCAGTTCGTGAGCCATGCGGTCGTATGGCTTGTTGGTTCGGAGCGACTCCTTGATCCACTCACCATAGTTTCCCGGGTGATGCAATTTATCACCGACGTATTTCACGCGAAGGAGATCCGCCCAGTAATTGAACCAATGGCTTTGGTAGCCTTTGGAGTCAAGAAGATTGGCGATCAGGTGGCTTCGTTTGTCGGCCCGATCATCCTGGATGAACTGATCTAGTTCATCAATGGTCGGAATGCGACCAATCGCATCAAGGTAGATTCGTCGGCAAAACGTGTAGTCATCGATGGGAAGACGCTGTTCCTGATCAGCTGCTTTCTGTCCCTCTGCAACGATTCTGTCAATACACGCAGCGTCCTCAGTGGCCTCGGTAAATTCAGCTGCTTGTGCCGATATGGCTGGCAAAATGCATGCAGCAAGTGCGATGTCTAGCAGGAGTGTTAGGAGGCGATTCATTGGTAGATGGAGATGTCTTGCAATCCGCGTTTCAATGTATTGATCGATGTTTCGGTTTTATCAGGCTTCGCTGACGTTTGATCAGTCGTCGGTTCATATTGTAATCTGTATACGGTTATGCTTCAGTACGAGTCACATCATTTGGAGCTGCTGACGGGCTTTTCTCGTTGTCCCATTGATCGATTCAGGGTTTTCTAATGTGTTTTGATGCAACTTCAAGTTTCGTCGCGGGTGGGGCAGCTTACAGTGTGTCCGCGTACTTGCTGCGAAGGGACCACGCGAGACTAAAGTGGGGTGCGGTCGCACTGATGGGCATCACGATGATGCAGTGGGTTGAAGGCTTTCTCTGGCTCGACGGCCCACTGCCCCATGGAACGGTTAACAAAATCTTGACCGTGGCATTGATCCCCGTTGCTCTGCTCGCTCAGGCGTGGGGGCCCCTTTTGGGATCGGCATGGGAGGTTCCCATTTCAAAACGCAAGTCAGCATTCTATGGATTGATGACTGTCGGCTTGCTGTTTGTGGTGATTGCGAGGGTGGTTCAGCATCCCAACATGACGCAGGTCACGCCCCAGGGATTTCTCAACTGGTGGTCTCCTCAGAATCCGCCAACTTTCCCCGTCTGGGCTTATGCCCTTTGGGCCTTGGTGATCGGCATGCCTTTTTTGATTTGGTGGAAGCCGATGTGGCAAGCTCTGCTGATCTGTTCGTGGGGTTGGTTCTGGGCAACCTTGAGTTTTTTGATCACTGACAGCGCTGCGAGCTACTGGTGCTTCTTTGTCTCGTTCTATGCGATCTTTGTTTTCATCTACGCCCTGATGACTCCCGATTCACCGCCTCATGATGCGGTAGCGATCGAAAAAAACGAAGGCACTTAACCACCGCTGCTCATTTGTTTGACCCTTTGAAGGTGCAGCTACGGAAGCCTGAACGGCGTTCCGTTAAGTTGGCCGCACCTAGAAACGTTTTTAGAACTAAAACTGGGTGCTTTCCACTTCATCGTCGCTGATGATTGCGTCATCAGTTGCCACAGCGATTTTTATCGCTTCCTTGATTGATCGAGTCATCCATTGATCTTCCTCACCCTCGGTCACTCTGCCAGCCGAAATGTAAGCGGCATAGATTTGAGCCGCAGCTGCGATTACTACGGCTTCGCTGTTTTGTAATTTGAGATGTTTTGCCATTGGAGATTATCGAAATGGAGTCGAGAGTCATGCATGATTTCGGACCAAAGTATACATTCCGTGACGGTAGGTGTGGAACAGGTTTTTCGTGTTGCTTTGCCGTTGAATGGTGCAAGTGATTACTTGTTTGAACAAGATGCTCAAACGAGACCGAATAGGTAGCAGCAACCGGAGTTTTACGTCGGTAAGCGAGGAGTATTGGCTTTGTTCGATTTTGGTGCCAATTGAGTAAGAGAGGCAAAGGTCGTAGCAGTTTCGTTGCCTTTTTGTAAATCCCGCATACATCGCAAGGCCCGAGATAATGCGAAGAAGCATTCAGCGGCCGGTGGAGCGAAATTTGAAGAACGGTCGCCGAGAGTTTCGAGATCGCAGGATTTCGTGCAGAGTGCGAGAGTTGCTGTTCACCTTTGGTTTGGTGTTCTTGCTGCTTTGGTAGCGACTACTTGAGCTATAGAAAATGCTCCCCACCTTCTGGTTTAGCGGCTTGGACCACCGCCAATCTTCTGCGTTCGCTGAAGGTATCGATGAGGTGGTAGCTACAAGGAAACAGATGATCAGTGTTTGACGGACAGGTTTCACTTAGGACTCTCTCTCTGGTCGGTGACGTGATTCTTGCTTTGTCCGATAACCGCTGCATCTTCCCGCAGGTCACCGTTTTTTCCTTTATCGATTCTGATAAATCGCAATCGATCCTTGTTGGGGTTAGTGATTCCCTTTGATGACTTAGACCCATTTGACCTCAGTTAGTGCTTCATCAGGTAAAACAAATGTACTCGAGATCGCGTCATCATCGGGTTCGAGTAAGTCGGGAACTTGGTGCGGTAACGCTTGCACCGCAAAGATCTCTTGAACGGATCCCTTGAATCTTACGAAGCCGATTTCATTTCCGTTCCTGAGGTCCACGACCGAGACGCCGCAAACACGATCCTTAATCCTGTCCGCGAGCGGGATACCGCTGAAAATCGCAGATTCACGGACCTGAGAAATACCGACAAACGCGTATGGCCCGATGATATCGATCCCGCGAGTGAATCCTTCAAGCTGTGTCACAGGCTCGTAGCGCCCATTTGTGAGGTCTACTATCCCGATCGATCCGGTGCCAGATTCGGCAATCCAAAGTTTTCCATCGTGCCAGCGTGGTGAATGTGGCATCGAAAGCCCTTGGCAAATGACATCCCCCGATGCGATATCAATCAAGATCCCACCACTGGCTTTGTTTTCACGCCAACCGGATGCTTCGTTACTTTGACCCAAGGCAGTTACATAGCGGGGGGTCCCATCAACCAACGCCATGCCGTTCAAGTGACAGCGATCTTGAGGCGAATAGCCGTCAATAAAAGTTGGTCGCCACCTCGGTGCAAATGAGTGTTCGCTATCCTTGGTGCAAATGCACGAGAAACGGGTGTTCATGAACCACAGTTCGGGCAAAGCTGGCTCAGTTGGATTCGCTGTGGAGGGCGGTGATGCTAGGTCACTCTTTATCCCCCACGCCATCTCATGGATATCAATGTCGCCCGTGAAGTGAGTGTTGCGGGGTAGGTAGCAGGCATCGAGCGGGGGTGTACTGGAGAGTGCCTGTGCAAGCGCGGGGTTGTTCTTGAATTCAATGATTGCGTTTGACGTTCCGACGGCGAGGCGGCCTTGGGTGGCTGCGATCCCCATGGGTCGCGAGAAGGATCGAAAGTGAGTGTTGAGCTCCCCCGCCGTAGCACGCAAGGCGATCACATAGCCCGCTTGATAGGTCGAAGCCAAGATCGAGCATTTTAAGTGCGTTAGCAGGTCATAAAAACTCTGGGTGTAGGCACTTGATAGATCGTGCTCTGGTTCGTCTGACGAATCACTAATCTTGGGGTCCATGCAAACACCAATGATGATGAAGGGATAAGGATGCCGATGGCCGAGGCGATATCGCTTTTATCAGCCACAATCCTCTCGAATCTTCAGCAAAGCGGAAGATTTTGACATCGATCCGTCAATGACTCACGCACGCGGCGGTGCGAGAGTCACTGCGGGTTTATCATGGCACACAGGCCTAGAATAGCCTGATGATCACTTCATTGCGACGTTTTCCGATCACTTCATCGAGGTCACGACCCCAGTTGAATAACGATCGATGAACCGCAGCAAAGAAGGCGTCAGTGCCCGCATTGCCGATCAAGTAGTCTTTCGCATCATCATCCGGTAACGAAGATGAATCGAGCAGGTAAGCGCCGTTGAGGCCTCCGCTTTCTTCACCGGTGAGGTGATCGAGTTTTTCGGAGTAAGTCGCATCGTTTCTTGTCCACTCGTTCGCGATCGCGTCAATGGCATCGAGATCATCCTCATGCAACCACTCCGTTGCAACCAGAAGATCGTCACCGCGTGATCCGATGATAAAGTCTCGAGCTTGTCCGCCAATCAGGACATCGTGGCCACGGCCGCCATTGAGGGTGTCCCTACCATCACCGCCAGTCGCAACATCGTCGCCCCTTCCGCCGTAAACCCAGTCACGTCCGTCTCCTCCACTGAGAACATCGTCGCCATCTCTTCCTTCGATGTAGTCACGTCCAGCTCCGCCGGTGATGATGTCACGGTAGTTGCCGCCACGAAGGATGTCGTCTCCGTCACCCCCCTCAATCACAGCGGTCTCGTACCACTGTTGGTCGCCAGAACTTGGTAGCCAGCTTGAGAACGTAAGTCCTCCGCGGTAGTGTTCCCATCCGTTTTTGCCCTCGATATTAGCTGTGTCATCGCCGTCTTGCAGGATGATGCGGATGCTATCGATTTCGGACGGCGCGAAAGTTACTTTGGTTTTGCCCTTCCGTCCCCAGTCAAAGTTCGCATCCACGACGATCTTGTCGTGATGCTTGGAGACGCTGACCCTGTCATCGCCATCGGTGCCTCGCACCACGAGTTGTTTTCCGAGTAATCGAACGGAAGCTTCAACCGGCTCAACCACCAGTTCAAAGGAAACGCTGGTGGCAGCCCCGTCGCTGTCAGTCGCAGTGATGGTTACCGTCTGTGAGTCTTCGGGGAAGCTGGTGCTAAATTGCCAATTCCAGCTGCCATTTTGCTGCGTTACGGTTCCGATTGACGCAGAGAGGCTCATCACGTCGTCACCAACGTCCCCTAGGCTGCCTGAGTTGGTAGCCAATGTGCCTTCATCAACGGTCTCTGTCGCTTTGTCCAAGCCCATTGCAGGGGCAACATTGTTGACGATTAGCGAGAAGGTGGTCGTTGTCACCGCCCCATCGCTATCGGTAGCAGTGATGGTTACTGTCTGAGTTTCGTCAGGCCCGTCAGTTGTCTGGAAGGACCAGTTCCAAGTTCCAGCACTTTG
>JBMHCO010000180.1:0-4531 GCA_049889895.1 Rubripirellula sp. | reverse complement strand
CAAGACGCTCTTCAGGCGATTTCGATTTCGCAATTTCTTCTGTTTCTCTCCGTTGCCTCGCTCGAAGCAGATCCTCAGCGGTCGGGCCATCGGAGGACGAGTTACATCCTGTTCCCAAGGCGGTAAGAAAAAGATAGGTGACTAAATAATAGGTTTGAGGTCGTTTCATCAGTGCGCTCTGATAATAAATGGCGATCCTTCACCCTCCACAATGGTTACTTCGGTGCCAGCTGCAATCGGCCCAACCGATTCAGTGTAGCCCGATGGCCACACGATTTGGATTGATTTAACTTCTGACTGTTCTGCGATTCCTATATGGAGATGCCGTTGATTGGAACACATGTATCCATCACCAGCGAAAAGTTGATGGTGGATCTGCCGACCCTCCACGTTCAAACTAACCTTGGTCCCGATTGCATCTCGTTGAGATGCGGTTGCAATAAGCTTCAAGGTGATTGATCGGCCCGCGTTTTGCGAACGATTCATTAGGAGGGTTGCCGGGGCGTAGAGATGCGTGATGGCAACGTCGCTCAACCCATCTCGGTCCGCGTCGAGTGTGACCAACGCACGTCCCAAGTGTTCTGATTCGAAGTAGTTGCCAAGATCTTGGTTAGGGATTAAAGCCCATCGTCCCGCTTGATCGAGTTCAAAGAGCTGCGGTTGCATGTGATAAGCAATCTCTTTGGTTTCAACATCATCAACGTGACCATTGGTGATGATCAGTTCTTGGGTCCCGTTATTGTCAAAGTCAATCCATTCGGTTCCAAATCCGAGCTGTTTGATTGATGGGTCACCTAGTCCAACTTGAAACGATCGATCAACCCAAAGTCCGTTTCCCACTTGTTCGTAGAAGGTGTTGTGGTCATCTGCGAAGTGAGTCACAAACAGGTCAACGTCTCCGTCAGCATCAGGATCCCCCGCAGCGATGCCCATGGAGGCCTGCGAGAAGGAACGGCCGCTGACTGCGACTCCACGAACAGACGCTACATCAGTGAGCGTAAAGCCTTCAGGAGATACTTGCCCTGACCAAAGGTGATTGACGGTCATGTCATTTGAGACATAGATATCTAGCCCTTCTTGGTTGTCCAGATACCCGACTTGAAGTCCCATTCCACGTCCCGGAGCGGATTGATTCAGCCATTGGTTTGAGGCATCGGTAAAGGTTCCATCCCCCGTGCCCTTCCAGACGCGATCGAGTTCGGCTTGGAAGTTAAGTGGTGTGCAGGTTGAATAGAGACCCTGCTGGTTCTTGCAGGGGACCTCATAAGGTTCGCTGCCACCGCAGTAAGCGGTTTCAAATAGGTCAGCGATACCGTCACCATCGAAGTCCGCAATGGTTGCTGAGGTAGTCCACGCAGCTCCTGACAATCCAGCTTCGCCCGCAATCTCAGTGAATGTCCCATCTCCGTTGTTTCTGTACAGACGATTCTGACCGATGTTGGCATCGAATAGATCCGGTAGTCCATCTTCGTTGAAGTCACCGACCGTGAGGCCTTGTCCAAATCCGGTGTCTAAGTAGTTCGCGGGGCTTGTTGTCTCGGTGAAGTTCCCGTCCAGATTTCGGAAGAGCCGATTTGGTGATGAATCCGTTTTCAGCGGCGTTCCATCGAGCATGGCAGCTGCTAGGTCTGGCCAGCCGTCGAGGTCGTAGTCAACGACAGCAACACCGCCTCCCATGCTTTGGTAGATCCAGTGGCCCTCGGTGAACGCTTCCGGGGCCACCTCGCAGGTGTGATTCCATGATCGCTGTCCCGCTTCATCGACAAAACCGAGTTGTGCGATTCTTTGCGGAAGCTTGCTCTTCTGGTTCTGTCCTTGGTTGTCCCATTGAAGAGACGGAAGCTCAGAGAGATCTATCTGGTTCGAGAGTGCTCGTTTTGGATCTTGCCACGGTGATTCCACCGAGAGCTGATTGCGGATCGCTAAGTACTGATCCCTCAGATTGCTAAGTGGGTTTTGTTTGAGGGTTGTAGCGAGTCTGGCCCAACCCTCTGCTTCCCAGGTTCGACCCATCGACATCAATGCCTTAGCAACTTGCATGGCCGCTTGCTGCGAGGAAGCCTCTCTCACGAAGTGGGTTGTTAAAGCATCACGCAGAGCAGCACGCTTAGCGATCTGATCATCAACGATCTTCGCGTCATTTTCTTGGCCGATTTGTCTGAGTGATCTCGCGAGTCGCGGAAGTAATTCGGGGTGTCCTTCGAGATCAATTTTGACACCTCTCCAGTAGCATTTGGCTGCTTCGGGGTATCTCTGAAGATGCTCGGCCCAAGCCCCTGCGACTAGCCAGTAGCTGGGTGAACTCTCCGCGCCCGCCGGGATCTTCTGATGCCACTTCGCGATCTCATCGAATCGATTAAGCTCAACCAAAGCTCGTCCGTAGAGACAATGTGCCGCTAGGAAATTGGGATGTTGGTCTAAGACGATCTCCAGTTTTTCAGCTACTTCCTGCCAACGTAATTCCGAGGCATCGATTCTAGCGATTGCATATTGAAGGCGTTGGTCTTCCGGATATCGCTGCAACATCTTGTTGCAAAGCTCGGCGTCAGCCTGAACCCGCTGAGGGTCGGCGAGGACTTGGAGGATATCGGGGTCGGTTTTTCCCTGCTGAGTGAGCCATCGAAGTGACGGTACCGCCAATTCCGGAAACCCAAGCATCGCACTTAACCCGATCAAGTCGTATCTCGCTTGAAGCTCATTGGGGAATTGATCAACCCGTTTCACCAAGGTCTCCATGCTCTCCATCGCACGGTTCCCCTTCATCTGCTCCATCGCCAATTTATTGAGCAGTGGCTCCGATGGATTCTCGGTGACCTCGACTGCCATTCGATATTGATCAATCGCTTCATCCACCGAGGATTGGGCAGAAGCTAGGTCACCCGCGATCTCGAGGGCTTGGCCATCGGTCGGATTTTGTAGAAGGTAATTGCGGAGATTTTTTCTGGCTCCGGATCGATTCCCCTGCGCAATCTGTGTCTTGATCTGATCGAGCGATATAGCGGGTTGGCTCAGCGCCTCAGACGAATTTTTGTCGGAGTCACTGCTCTGTGTGACATTAGGTTCTGATGGGCCTTGGCTGCAGCCGGGAAGAAGAAACACATAGATGAGTATGGAAAACGCAGCGGTAGCAGTGTCTGAAAGGCGTTTGCGTATTCGCCTTTTTGGCTGGTCAGGGTGTTGTGAGAGATAAGGGCTCGATTGGGAGACGCTCTGTCTCAAGATGGATCGACCTGAGATGTTGGAAGGACTCAGGCAGTGCTCCGAAACGGCATTTCCACGCTGCCCTGAGTAGCGTGTCGAGCTCTCTCGAAAGCAAAAGAGGTTGCATTTTCGCGGCGTTGTGGTCGATTCCATGCTCACATCTTATCGGCTAATTGCATTTTTGTGCGTTGTTTCGGTGTCCTCAACGGCAAATCTTGTTGACGACCAACTAAGTTTCAGCACAATTATGGCATCCCCAGCAATCGTCTAAGGGGAACCATCCTGCCATTTTTATCGGACACGCATGGCAGATCGTTTGTTTCTTCACCGCCAAAACAAGGCAGATGTTCAATGACCCTTAAATTTTTCCGACTCACCTTCGCTATGTTGATGATCGCTGGTACTGTCTCCTTCGTTGGTTGCAGTGATGGTGGTGGTGAAGCTGTTTATGAAGAGGGTGCCGCTCAAACTCAAGAAGAAATCGATGCTGCTGAAGACTACATGAAAGAGATGGAGCAGCAGCAGCAACAGCGTCAGGGCTAAACAGGTTCCTGCTTGCTAGATCAACGACAGCCTCCTCTTCCGAGGGGGCTGTTTTTTTTGGGGGCGGAGGAGTTGAGTATCTCGTTTCTCCACTCTTACTCTTCAGTCGCTTCTAGACTGCGTTTGATGTCTCGTTACCAGCAATAAGGGCATTTTTCCACCCCCTGCCCTGTCGCATGCTTGAAATCACAACCACCGAACCCACCGGTGGAGGTATTGCCTTCGTTTTTCCGTCCGAGACTCGGTGCAAGTTTCATAACGGTCTGATGGATCAACTTGGTAGCGTTCGAGACTTCTGTCTAAAACACATTAATGGCGATAAATGTTGCTTTAAGGCTGGTTGTGGTGCCGATTTCTGGTATTCGAAAAGAGCAGGCAGGTTTTTGAAATGTCTGTGTCTTTTTCCAGAAAACCATAATGCTTATTGAAAAAACGCACGACTTTTTACAAAATCCAATATCCTTCATGAAAAATATTGAAGGCGTATTGGTTTTTGCGGGTATTATTCACACCCGTACTTTTCTTCTAAGGAGTTTTCTATGAGATTGTCGAATTCTCGGCGACAGGGTTTCACCCTAGTCGAGTTGTTGGTGGTCATTGCGATCATCGGCATCTTGGTCGGATTGTTGCTTCCGGCCGTTCAGGCTGCACGTGAAGCAGCGCGACGAATGAGCTGCAGTAACAACTTCAAGCAGATTGGTTTGGCTCTGCACAATTACCACTCTGCGTACAAAAACCTGCCAATGAATGCAGGTGGTACAAAGCACACCCCAGGCAACAACGGCGA
>JBMHCO010000179.1:0-50894 GCA_049889895.1 Rubripirellula sp. | reverse complement strand
AATTGCAGCCAGTAAAATAGGTGCGTTCGACTCCGAATTAGTGGAGCATTTTTGGCAATCTTTTGCGGCCAATGCTCACTGTAATTTACACGTCGTTTTGCATCATGGACGCAACGCTCATCATATTTCAGAGTGTATCTTTAAGGCCTCGGCGAGAGCGATTAGGATGGCAGTCGAGATAGATCCACGACAGGATCATGTGCCGAGTACCAAGGGCGTCCTCTGAGATCATTTTGCTTTGTCGTTAGCAAAGTATCCCACCGCGCTAAGAGCAATCAGGCAGGATAAGACTGAGAAGAGTAGGAAATTAGAAAAGATTGCAATCGACGAGAGAACCAGAATTCCTACCGTAGCTCCAACGCGATTTCCCAGCAGCCAGAAGAATAGGCCAAATGTCGTTTCAACGATTACGACATTTCTGCTGTGCCAAGTCGCAATTAATCTGAGTTCTTCTGAGCTGTAGGTCTCGCGAAGGTAATTGAAGATCCAAAAGTCACGATCTACAAAGTAGATGTCATGGAGAACTTGCCCCGTCCAATACTCAGAGGTCCATTTTCCAATAGCTCCACCGAGAATGATCATTGAGATCATTGATCGGGACAAGAATGCTGATTTATTCAGGAGAGTTTGGTGCGGATCCCGATCAATGCGGTAACTGAACCAGCACGACCATCCTGCGCACCACCATGCCGTAACGAACGTCATGTCGTTGTAGCTACCTTGGTGCATGCAGAGAATGCTCAGTCCTGCAATGGCTGCAATGCTGCATCCTTTTCTCAATCCATTGGATGTTGCCAACAGATTCAGGAGTGTCGCCGCAGCCGTGCCAAGAAAGCTGAGTCGAAGGAATAGTGGTGAACGCAAAAGGTCTGGAAAAAAAGAATCGTTAAGTTCGATTGTGTTATAGATCGCATTGGCAAAGCTGAAGAATGAAATCTTCCACAGTAGCGTGGTAAGGATGCCCGCTTGAACCAATCGATAGGCTGCAATGACACGCTCACGGCCTCGCTCGGAATCGCGAACGTTACCTTGATCGATGGCGGGTTTTTCGCCTGGCTTTTTACTTTGAGGCGACATGTTCGGTTTCGGTCGAGAGTCGGATGACTTCGTATCGTCGATGGGGTGCGGAGGGTGTGAGCGACCCGCTCGGTTTTAAGTGGAACTTCGAAGTTAGTTTCTGCCCCCTATATGAACTTGTGAGCGTGAACCACTGGTTCGTGCCTTCTCGCAGGTATTCTCCCCTTGCATCTGCAAAGGTGAAGCATCGTGAGGGAAAGTGATTGAGAAAACGAGGTTGATTTGTGTCAAACAGTGGGTCGATCAATCCCGGTGGATACTCATCAATTTCATACTGATTCGCAAAATTGTACATCGCTGGTATCGGAAACTGACAAGCCCAAGCGGCAAACGATTGCGACTGCAAGTGGAATCGGAGCATCGTTTGATGCGAAACACGGGACCAGATTGGCGTCAACAGAAGCCAAGTTGAAACCAAAAAAATCACCGAAAGCATTAAGCAAAAGGTCGCATCTTGTTTGATCCAGACCGCCAGGTTTCGAAGTGTTTTTGAAAGATGATTAGCGGGGTGCATTGCATTTTTGTGGTGTGATTAACCGATGGCAGTTCGCTATTTTGAGATGGTGTGACTAACCCTAAAAAGCTTGTGAGAAAACGTTGGACCAGATTTAGTCGCGTTAAGGTTCAAAGAGTTTCAACGATTTGTAGTAAAAGCTCGCGAACGGTTTTGGGATTCGCATTGGGGTTTCGCTTTTTTGCTTGACCAATCAATGAACCGATGGCCTGTTGCTTGCCGTTTCGATAGTCCTCAACGACGTGTGGGTTTTCGGTGAGTAATTCTCGGCATAGTCCTTCTAGTTCAGATGAATCGACCGATGTGATACCCAAAGCTTTAATAGAAGCTTCTGCGCTATCGCCATGGTCAAGCATATGCTGGAAAACATCACGAGCTCGCGAGTTGTCTAATTCACCCGTCGTGATTTTAAGGATGAGTGTGCCTAGGTCAGTGCCCGAAATAGGGAACTCAGACACAGCAATTTGTTGTTCATTGATTGTTCTTAGGATGTCTTGCTGAAACCAGGAGCTAGCTCGTTTGCCATCGCCGCATATCGTTACCACGGTTTCATAGAGTTCGATGAAGTCTTTGCCTTGGTTAACGATCACTTCAGCATCGTAAGCTTTGATGCCATATTGTGTTTGCAATCGCTCTCTCACTTCACCGGGCATTTCTCCAAGGGTGCTCTGAATGGCTTCGACACGTTCTCTCGGGATTCTTACGGGCAACAGGTCAGGGTCTGGGAAATAGCGATAGTCAGCAGACTCTTCTTTCTCTCGTTGCAAGAAGGTTCTTCCTGCTTGATCATCCCAGCCTCGAGTCGTCTTTGATTCGTCCTTGATGGTTTTGCCGGTTTCTTCCCAAACGTCGTATTGGCGGTCGACCTCGTGGTCGATTGCTCGTTCTACTGCCCGGAAGCTGTTCATATTTTTGATTTCGACAATTGGAGTGGCAATTTTCTTACCATCCACATGAATATGTAGGTTCACATTGGCATCCACTCGAAGGCTGCCTTCCTGCATCTCGCAATCAGAAATGCCGAGATGAGTCATCCGAAGCTTAAGTTCATTAAGGTATGCCTTTGCTTCTAATGATGATCGCAAGTCGGGTTGACTTACAATCTCTAGTAGTGGTGTACCGCATCGGTTGAGGTCGATTCTGGTGTCGAATTGACCGGATGCTTCATCATGCATGCTCTTGCCCGCATCTTCTTCAAGGTGCGCACGAAGGATTCGAATTTTACGTTCCGCATCTCCGCTGCTATCTGTTCCGATATCAAGATATCCCTCAGCGCAAATTGGTAAATCGAATTGGCTGATTTGGTAGCCCTTTGGCAAGTCCGGATAAAAATACTGTTTGCGGTCCCATTTCGTTACCGGTGGGATGTCGCAGTTCAACGCAAGGCCGGCTTTGACGGCAAGCTCTAAGGCTTGTTCGTTGATGACGGGCAACGCACCAGGGTGCCCAAGGCAAACAGGGCAGACCTGTGTGTTAGGAGCGGCACCAAATGTCGTGCTGCATCCACAAAAAAGCTTGGTGTTGGTTTTGAGTTGTACGTGTACCTCGAGTCCAATGATGGTCTCGGTGGTGTAGCCGTCAGTGTGAGTCATGATGTTTCGAGATGTTTTTGTTGATTTCAAAAACGGAAGTTTTCGGGTCGTAGGTGGTGATGCGGGGTTGCAGCCTGATAAGCCGCTCCAGCAAAAATCAGTTGCGACTCATGTAATGCAGGCGCTTGCAATTGAATTCCGATGGGTAGGCCAGCTTCGGACAAGCCAGCCGGTAGAGAGATTGCTGGAATACCTGCTAGGTTGGCTCCTACTGTGAAGAGGTCAACCAGATACATCTGAAGGGGGTCGTCTAAGTGTTCGCCGAGAGGGAACGCGGTAGTGGGGGTGGTGGGACCAAGTAAGAGATCGACTTGGTTGAAGGCTGCATCGTAGTCTCCTTTGATCAGCCGCCTCGCTTTCAGTGCTTGGTTGTAATACTGGTCTGAGTAACCTTCGCTCAAAGCGTAGGTTCCGATCATGATTCGGCGTTTAACTTCGGTTCCAAATCCTTCTGACCGACTTTGGCAATAAGTTGCTGCCAGGGGCCCGTTTTTGGTAACACTTTCCGATGCTAGGTTTGTTGATCGGTGGCCGTAGTGCGCGCCGTCATACCGAGAGAGGTTGCTGCTGGCTTCGCTCGGCGCAATGACATAATAAGCCGGCACGTAATGATCACTATGAGGTAATTTTATATCAATGATCTCTGCCCCGGCTTGTTTGAAGATTTCCGCAGCGTCCATCACTGCACGCCGGATTGATTCATCAAGTCCATCTCTAACGAGTGCATCTTCTAGGATGCCAATTTTGATACCCCTCAAATCCGTGGATTGAATGGCTGATAACAAGCTTGGTGCTGGTTGGTCGAGAGAAGTAGAGTCACGTGGCTCGAAACCACAGATTACTTCACTCAACAAGGCTACATCTTCTACAGACCAAGCAAGTGGCCCAATTTGATCAAGGCTGCTAGCGAAGGCTACTAAGCCATAACGGCTAACTCGACCATAGGTGGGTTTTAATCCGGTCACGCCACAGAAAGCCGCTGGCTGTCGAATGGATCCGCCGGTATCACTACCGAGGCTCAGCGGAACTGTCCCTGCAGCAATGCAAGCTGCAGCACCACCGCTGCTTCCCCCGGGGGTTGCCAGTTGATTCCAAGGGTTTCGGGTGACACCGAAAAAGCTTGTTTCGGTGCTCCCACCCATCGCAAATTCATCCATGTTGGTTTTACCAACTAGGATTGCATCTTCGTTGCGTAGTTTGCTGATTACTGTCGCGTCATAGGGAGCAACGAAGTTTTGCAGCATTTTCGAGGAGCATGTTGTAGGCATGTCCGTGGTGCAAAGGATATCTTTGACGGCAATTGGGATGCCGGCTAGCCGGCCTAGGGGTAGCCCGTTCTGGCGTTTCTGATCAACTGCCCTGGCTGCAGCAATCGCACCTTCTTCGTTGATATGGGTGAAGGCGTTTATCCCCGATTGTGATGCATGAATTCTTTCGAGTGCCAATTGAGTTATTTCAACTGCACTCGCCTCGCCACTCGCTTGTAATCGAAGTATTTCAGTTGCCGAATCGAGCATTCTAGATATTTCCGTATTTCCCGAAGGTCAGATGACTTTCCGATTACAGATTATCAACCATCGCTTCGTATCCCACCAGCCCGTGAAGATCGCGCATAGATTTTTGCTCTGTGAGTTCGGAATTACTGTGAAAGAGTTCACCGAGGCAGGGTAATTCGAGCAATACAGCCAACGATGCTGCCGGTAATTTCAGCGGTCCCGCCATGCAGTTCAGCGATTCTTGCTACGCGGCACAGCCCAAGCCCTAGGCCGCGCCCCGCTTCTCGACCGCTAAAGTAGGGATCAAACGCATTTTTTCTTGCCTGCTCACTCAGGCCCGGCCCGCTATCGGCCACTTCAATGAACAAAGCTGACTCTGTTTCATGAACCAAAATTCCAATCCGTCCTCCATCTGAAATTGCTTCTATAGCATTTCGGATAAGAGCACCAATCGCCTCTCCGATCATGAGTGGATCAACCTTTGCAGAAACTTTGCATCGTGGTTGATGGTTTCTGTGGGAAGCCTGCTCATCGCTCGGGTTTTCGCAAGACCTAACTGTTTCGATGTTGACGTCAATTTGGATCGACCTGCGATTTGCTTCAGCCTTGTATTTGTTCACTGATTCCTTCGCAATGATCCCAATATCTGATTCGTGTTCTTCTTTCGATGGAGGGTTCGCGTAGAACATCAGGTCTGCGATCATTTCATGGGCGCGGTAAACCTGATCCGAAATGCGTTGAAGGCTTGCTGATCGCGCCGGGTCAGTCTCGTCGCGTTGAAGTTGTTGGGCTCGCGCCGAGATATTGGCCAGCGGGTTATTGATTTCATGGCTGAGCCCGTAAGCGAGTTGCTTGATTGCATCACTTTTAGAAGCCTGAACCTGCTTGTCGAATTCAGACTCTAGAAGGCATAGTTGTTGTCTCTGCCTTGAGAGTCTTTCCAGGAGCGTGTGTGTAGCGGATTGATCAGATTTTCTTTGTTCGTCTGTAGGAAGGTCTTCATCGTCAACGTACCCGCACCATTGTTGACGATCTTTGGCAGGAATTGGCGGGCCTGTTATTTCCAGCCATAAATGCATCTGCTCCGCCCACTTGGCGATCGGGAGTGTTTGGAAGTAAGTGTGCAATCGGCTCCAACGCGCACAGAGATCCTCCGAAATCTGCGGTGTTGCTAATAAGCTATCACCGTGAGTCAGGTAATCGGGGACATTGTTTACAAGCCAATGAGCAAGGTCATTGAGCGAGTAGTTATCTTTATCTCGCGATTGGCTTGTGAAATGAAAAACACAAAATAAAAAGAGCGGTGCGTTCTGTTTCAGGACTTTCTTTACTCGATGAGTAATTCCTGAGCGACCAGAGTGCTGGTCATTGAAAGGATGCCAGAGGGCAATCTCCGCAAGCAGCAGAGAGGTTGGAGCATCACACGGAAGCCACCATCGATGACTTCCCGCTCTTAAGCATGGCAGTAGGCCGTAATCGTCCGGTTTAGGTCGAATTCGCTCATGGTTCCCCAAAGCAGATTCAGCGATGGCAACTGGTGGGGTGCCATCGGTCTGCTTGCTCTTTCGTTTGGATCGCCGTCGTGAATTCACCGAACTCACACTAACCCATCACGCCGCGTTCAATGTCTAGAAGATCACAAGCGCGGCTGACGAGATCGTCAATAGCAAACGGTTTCTGCATGAAATCGTTTGCGCCGGCGGCCTTGAGTCCGTCTACCTTGCTGTGTTCCACCATACCGGAGATACACAGGATTTTGACGGTGTCCATTGAAGGGTCATTGCGGACGCGTTGGCAGACTTCTTTTCCGTTGATATCTGGCAGCATCACGTCTAGCACGACGAGGTCTGGGCGAAATTCTTTTACTCCCATGCCTGCGTCAAAACCGTTATTCGCGGTTCGGATATCAAAGCGGCCATCTCGCTCGAAGCCATCCTGCATCAAGTCGACAAGATCTTGATCGTCGTCAACGATTAGCAATTTCTTCTTACCGCTTTCGAGTGCATCGGTCGGGATGCCATTGTCTTTCATGAAGAGGAATAGCTGGTCCCGTGGAATTCGTCGAAACTTACTTCCAGGGACTCGGAACCCTTTCAAGGATCCGTTGTCAAAACAGCGAATGATCGTCTGCTGGCTGACCTTACAAATTTTGGCTGCTTCGCCCGTCGTAAAGACCGTTTTCGTGGTCATTTCAGAAACCATCCTCCCTGCATGACGGTGCCAACTAAATCGATTGAGCGAAAGAGGTAGAGATCTCGACGCCCAATCCGTATCCCATGTTTTGCTGGTGGCTCGTTACTGAAATCCGTGTGGTCAGTGTTGTCCGGCTTTTGCTTGCCTCTCACGGAGGCTCGCAATGACTTCAGCCAGATTCGAGCAAGCAAAACTGGAGAGGCTCTCAGCTTGGCAAAGTTCTCTGGTCTGCCATCACACGCGATGGCGACCCATACTGCGTGAAGATCGCAGGCGGCAAGAAGCTCCAAGCTCCTCTGTTTTGCCAAGCTTGCCTCGAACGCGAATTCTATCGATTCCCCCGCCGAGGTCAAGATTGATCGAAAGTTCGCAATTTATCAAATGCCGTAAATTAGGCACTTATTCGCTGGCACGACTGCTATTTCCCACTTTTTTCGATGGCGATTCCAAATGCGCGAGAATTAATGCAATATCTGCAGGGGTGATCCCGCTGATACGTTTTGCTTGGTCCAGGCTTTGGGGGCTGACCCGACTTAACTTTTCTTTTGCCTCGTTACGAAGCGGCCTGATCTGATAGAAGTCAAAATTAGCTGGGATCTTCTTGGTGGATAGTCGTTGCTGCTTTTCTACTTCCATCTTTTGGCGAGTCACATAGCCCTCGTATTTGATGTCGTAGACACACTGCTGTGCAGCTTCTGCGTCGATGGATCTAAGTGCTTCAATTCGCTGGCACATTTCTGACCAGTCAACCTCAGGGCGTCTTAGGTAGGTGTCACCGGCAACTTGATCAACTCTGGACTTTTTCAGGATCTGCATTGCCGATTGAATTTGCTGCATTTTCTCTGTGAATCGCTCAGCGCGTTGCTGGGTGATTAGTCCAAGTTCTTGGGCCATCGGCGTGAGCCTTCGATCCGCGTTATCTTGCCTTAGCAGAAGGCGGTACTCTGCTCGACTGGTAAACATTCGATACGGTTCGTCTGTACCCGCCGTGACGAGGTCATCCAATAAAACGCCGATGTAGGCTTGGTCTCGAGTCGGAACCCATGGATCGAGTTGTTGGACTTTTCTAGCTGCGTTCAAGCCTGCAATAAGCCCCTGCCCTGCTGCTTCTTCGTAACCCGTGGTTCCGTTTATCTGACCTGCAAAAAACAATCCGCTAATCGTTTTCGATTCCAAGTGGCTCCACAGCTGCGTGGGCGGGCAGAAGTCATACTCTACGGCGTATCCGTATCGCATGATCGATGCTTGCTCGAGCCCCGGTATGAGGCGAAACATTTGATCTTGGACATCTCGAGGCAGGCTTGTGGAGATTCCATTGACATAAACCTCTTGGGTCTGATGTCCTTCGGGCTCGAGGAAAAGCTGATGGCTATCTTTCTCGGCGAATCGAACGACCTTGTCTTCGATACTGGGGCAGTATCGGGGACCTCTCGAATTAATCTGCCCGCTGTACATCGGTGCCCGTTCTAGGTTGTCACGAATCAGGTCGTGAACTTTCTGGTTGGTGTAGGTGATGTGGCATGGTAATTGTGGACCTGAGAGACGCTTGGTTAGGTACGAAAAGGGTTGGGGATCTTCATCGCCTGGTTGTTCTTCGACCGATTGATAGTCAATGGTTCTCGCATTGAGTCTCGGTGGAGTTCCCGTTTTGAACCGATCAATTTCAATCTCTAGTCGCCTGAGAGCTCCGCTGATCCCAGCGGTAGTGCCCTCCCCTGCCCTCCCGCCATCAGTTTTGGCCTCGCCCGTGTGCATGATTGCTTGCAGGAAGGTTCCGGTCGTTAAGACAATCGCGTCAGCGCGATATTCGGCACCGCCGCGAACCTTGACACCGATGATTCGTCGGTCAGCACCCTCTTGGGCAACGATCAGGTCTTCAACGGTTTCTTGTCGTAGATCGAGGTTCTCAACAGATTCGATCTGATACTTAATGAGGTTTTGATAGGCTTTTTTGTCTGCCTGAGCCCTAGGGCTGTGCATTGCTGGGCCTTTGCGGCGATTCAGTAATCGAAACTGAATGCCAGTGGCATCGATGGCCTGCCCCATCAATCCACCCAGCGCATCGACTTCTCTCACAATTTGCCCCTTGGCCACTCCACCAATGGCTGGGTTGCATGACATTTGACCGACGGTATCCAGATTGGTAGTCAGTAAGGCCGTCCGAACTCCTAAGCGTGCTGCCGCTGCTGCAGCTTCTGTTCCAGCGTGTCCAGCTCCAATCACAATCACGCCGTATTGGTAGGTGGTGTCTGTCATTTGTATCGAGATCGGTGAGGGGGGAGAACGGGATGGTTGCGGAGATTGCAACGAACGCGATGGCTTGATTTGAGTGGAAAACAACGTTGAATCGAGAAAGTTTAATGCCGACAGAGCAAAAAACCGAAGCCGATGAAGTGGTACTCGGTTGGTTTCGAGTCGTTCTTTTTCGCCATTTTCTCGATTGGCAGAGCAATGCAAGGGAAAACGAGAGCAAATTCAACCGTTTTGCTGCTATTTGCGGCAACGTTTGCAGTGGCTCAATCCGTCGCCTTGGCGATTCCAGCGGATGGGCTTGCTATCACTGCACCCACAAAACCGAGCAACGGCGGAGTATCAACTGCGGACGCATCCCATCAAAGAATCGCGCCGTCGAAGTATATTCTTCCAGTACGCTCATTTTCGATCCCCTTTAGCGTTGACCGACAAGAAATTGGGGTATCTGAGATACGTCTTTACGTGATCCGTCCCAACCAAGTTCGCTGGGACCTATGCGATACCGTTCCGGTGGGCAGTCATCAGCAGAAATTTGATTACGTAGCCGATCGTGACGGGCTGTATCTCTTCGCGACACTAGCTATGAAGCCGTCTTCACAGGATGTACGTCAAGAATCGCTCCAGGCACAATTGTCTGTCTTGGTTGATACCATTGAACCGAAGTTGACCCTCTCCGTCGATGCGAATATCAACGGAGAAATCTTTGTTGAGTATGCCGTCCAAGATGCATCTCTGATGGAAGAGATGCTTGTTCGTTATATCACTGATAATGATCCATCTTGGGAAACGGTTCTGCCAGATCAGGCGGCGGTAGGTGGTCGAATCCAAATCAATGCGCCAACAAAACGATCTTGGAATCATGCCTCGGTTGAGTTAACAGCCAAGGATCAAGCTGGAAACGTTGCAAAGTTGATCAAGCACTTACGTCGCCCGAGGCTGGCGATTGACGGAGCATCAACCATCGCGATTCAGCCCAGCATTTCCAAGGTGGAGGGAGCGTTGGTTGGATTTCGGGAGCATGATGATGTGGACATTGAAGAGCAGGCGACGGATTCGATAGCGTTACCAGCTAGCGATTTGCATTCTCAGGATCACCCAAATAACAATCAGGAATGGGTTCGTATAGCGCAGTTAGGAAACCCACCTCGAAGGCCGATATCTTTGTTTGAAAAATTGTTCGGAATGGCTCCACCGGCTACTCCGTTACCATCCAATAGAGCCTCAGCCGTAGAGTCTTCATTCTCTGGTGCATTTCCATCTCGATTGGTGGGTAATCCGCAGGAGTTGCTTCCGCCGCCTGCTTCCCCAACTCAGATCGGAGAAGGTTTTAGTCTCAATGGACCAGAGCAAAAAGTGTTTAGGCCGCAATCGGATTCGCTTCTGTCGCGGGAAGTTATTAGCGACACATCAGCAGTCGAGTTGGTCCCGGAGACGTTACCAAAGCAGCGTGCGGGTCACGGTGTTTCCGGCTCACCATCCTCATTAGCAAACCGAAAAGCAGACACGCCAGCTCAGGCGATGAGACCGATTGAGGAGACTTCTGAGGTTGTGCCCCTCCTGCAGCAGCATGAAAAACAGGATGGCAATCCGGTTAGCAGTTCACCGATTGAACTTGGTGAATCCACCAAACTCTACGAATCTCAAAGGGCAGATCTAACGGATTTCTCTGCTACTGATTCACAACGCTCTTCGTTGCTGGACCGAGTACCAACTCGGTTTAGTAAGGGAAAGCGGTTTAGCCTTGATTATGAACTTGAAGCGATCGGTGCTCAGGGTGCTGACTCGATTGAGCTTTATGGAACAACAGATGAAGGCAAGACTTGGCAGTTGTGGGGAAGCGATCCCGATCGAATGAGTCCTTTCGACATCGAGACTCAGGATATTGGAGCTTTCGGTTTCAGGATTTGTGTGGTTGGGCGTAATGGCCTAGCAAGTCCTCGTCCCCAGTCGGGGGAGTTGCCAGACATTGTTGTGGTGGTCGATACCGAAAGGCCGCAAGTTAAAATTACAGGCGCCCGTTACGGAGAAGGGACTCGTACGGGGTCATTGGTCATTAGTTATCAATGTGATGACCTGAACTTGCCGGCGCGACCGATCACACTCGCGTTCAGTGATTCGATTGAGGGCCCGTGGACAACCATTGTTGGAGGGCTCAAAAACGAAGGGCAGTACATCTGGGCCGCAGATCCAAATCTACCGCGACAGTTGTATTTGAGAATTGACGCGATCGATGAAGCAGGGAATCGCGGCGTCTACTTGTTGGATCAACCAATCGATACGCAGGGGCTTGCGCCTCGAGCAAAAATTCGAGGATTTCAGCCACTATCCAAGGGGCTGCCAGCTGGGGAGAAGCGAGAAGCCACAGCGCACCGAACACGGAATCAGTTCTAGCAACCCAGCCTTTGCTGCGGTGTCTCTTTTTCTTTTCGTGGAGACGTTGGCTTACGAAGTGTACCGCTCGCGAGATACGCCTCGCCTTGTTACCTTTTATGAATGGCTACTGATCACGCATTTGAGTTCCTCGAGCAGTCGAGCAATCACTATCCAGATGTCATTGCCGTTGTTGGTAATGATGCATCGTTGCGTTCTTGGGTGATGGAGAAACTCACCGTCGACGGTGATGTGATGCAAGTAAGTGGTGAGTCATCTCAATGGTCCGACCTGAAAGACGAGTTGACGACTGCTTCTCTATTTGATTTCGGCGAGGGCAAGAAGTCGATCGTGATTCGTGATGCTGACTCATTTGTGAGTGCAAAGCGATCTCCTGACGAATCCTCGGAGGAGTCTTCACCTAAGAGCAACAACAGAGCTGAACTCGAGTCTTATGTGGCTCGGCCCGCCGTTGCTACAAGGCTGGTTCTGGAATTTGAATCTTTGGCCTCCAGCACTCGCTTGTACAAGGCAATAGACAAGCATCATCTGTTGATCCAATGCCACGCCGGGGTCGATAAGAAACGAGGTGTTACGTACGCTTCGAGGCAAAAGTTTATCACTACTTTTTTGGCTGGTAGGCACCGTGTCCAAGTAAGCAAGGATGCTGCAAACGCGTTGATTGAACTGCTTGGTGAGGAACTGGGCATGTTGGATTCGGAGATTGCCAAGTTAGCGCTGTATCGCGAGCCAAACGGACTGATCGATGAATCTTTAGTTCGTGAAGTGGTAACCGGATGGCAGGGAAAAACGGTTTGGGAAATCAATGAAGCCATTGCTTCTGGCAATGCGGCCGAAGCATTGAAGCACTTGGATAAACTGATGAGTGGCGGTCAGCCACCGATCGCGCTACTCCCGCAAATCGCATGGTCACTAAGGCGACTGGGTGTGGCTTCTTCAGTTATTCATCATAGCGAGAAGATGGGGCGAAAGATTCGAGAAGAGGATGCACTTGGCCGTGCGGGCTTTCGTACTCACGAGACACCCAGAGCAAAAAGCCATCTGAGAGGGTTGAGACGTGATCGCGCAAAGCAATTACTAGCATGGTTGCTCGATGCGGACTTGCGGCTCAAAGGCACGCACAGTCGCCCTTGGCTGGATCGATTCATGATCGAGCATTTGATTGTCAAGTTATCAAATCGCTCAACTGAATCCCGAAGCGGTTGAATTCCTTTTTGTACACGGATGGGCTACATTCGATTGCTTGTGCCTTTTGTCAACGCCATGAAGGCGCTCTCTAGGTCAAGTTCTTCCTCGCTAAACTTCTTAAGCCCGATTCCGTTATCAATGAGAAGCTTGGCTAGGTGGCTGTAGTCTTCCACATTCGATTTCATGATGACACGAATAGAGTTGTCACCCGGTTCGCAGGCTTGTACGGAAGTTTGTTCCGCCAGCAGATCGGAGATCTTGCTTAGATCGTCACTCATTTGTGGTTCAATAACCAAGACGAGATGCTCTCGCACCATCCGAATCACTTCCGCCTTCGTTGCGTTCTGTTTCAGTTCGCCCTTATCGATGATGCCAATTTTGTTGCAGACATCTGCTAGCTCAGGCAGGATGTGGCTGCTAACAATGATCGTCTTGCCCATCTGGCCCAGCTTTCGAAGCAGGTTTCGCATTTCAATTCGAGCGCGTGGATCAAGTCCCGATAAGGGTTCGTCCAAAAGCAATACTTGGGGATCGTGCAGGAGTGTTCTGGCTAGGCCTAATCGCTGTGTCTGTCCTCGGGACAGTGTATTGGCGAAGGCGTCTCTCTTGAAATCAAGATCAACCACCTCGAGCATTTCATTCACTCGCTGGCGTCTAGTGTTGCCCTTGATGCGGTAGGAAGCTGCAAAAAATTCAAGGTATTCCACGACGGTCATGTCTTCGTAAACCCCGAAGAAATCAGGCATATAACCGACCAGTCTGCGAATTTCTTTGGGTGCAGTATGAACGCTATGATCGCAGACATAGGCTTCGCCCCAAGTCGGCTCAAGCAGAGTCGCGATGATTCTCATCGTGGTGGTCTTGCCTGCTCCGTTCGGCCCAATGAAGCCAAACAGATCACCAGCGTTTAGATTGAGGTCGATGCTTTTAATGGCAAATGCATCGCCGTATTTTTTCGTCAAGTCGGCAGTTTTAATCACGGTCGGATTTCAGTGCTTGGAAAATACAAAATGGCGAAATAGGTCGGTTGGCAATTCGACACTAACGAGAGAGGCTTTCTACGGGTAAGACAACCCGCATGAATGTTTCGCGAATTCCTGGTAACTCGGCTTCGAAATTATCATTAAGCTGTAGTTTTGTAGCTGGCTGAGACAAATGACCTAGGAGAATACAGCGGTCATCGGAGAGTACATGGGATAAGTCGAGATCTGCTAACGGGCCATTTTTAAGCGTGGTGTACCGAGTTCCACCTGCGGCCTCGTGGAACAAAACAATTTCACCAATTCTGTTTAACTTCTTGGTATCAGCAGGATCCCAAGGTTCCGTTTCGCTTGAGCTTTCCAATGCCTTTTGCCTTGAAAGCTGCCATCTGAAATTCTTTTGCCGCAGAGAGTCAAGCGACTCGATCTGACTGCCGGCAGGAAATCTGGTTGGCAGCAAATAGATCCAGTTTCTATAAATGAGCATCCCATCAAGGATGTCGATATCCACAGGATTCTTTAGTGTTCCTTGGAGAAGCTCGCTTCCCGGACGACGCGTAATCGGTTCAGCGTTGAGGGCAGTGGGAGTGAATTGAATTTCCGATTTTAGTCCCTTGCTGCTTCGTGAGGCGATAGGAACGTCAGTAACGATAGATGAGTGATTGCCGGTGTTGTGATCCAGAGTTAGTCTGATTGAATAGGTTGGCAGCCGACTGTCTTCAATGCCAATCTGAATCCCTCCAAATGACTGACCGGGGTATCCGAACGGAGTCGTTAGTCCCTCGTTGTTCGACTTGCCAAGTTTTTCAAGCAGTGATGGTTGGCCAGATATGTTCGGGTTGGTCAGTTGTGCTTCATGGCAGTAGAAGTAGTGGATCGACTTCACTGACCCAGATCGAATGGTAGTGTCGATGTCCACCACTTCGAAGCGATTCCACTCGACGCTCGGATTAGTCGCTGACATCTCATTCGCTATCGTATCCAAGCGACTGATGATCGGTTCAGCGGGCGTTTCATATGTAGATTCTTCCAAAGCGTAATCATGAGCGAGTGGAAGAGATTGGTACGCGAGAAAAACGCTAACTGCAATTGCGGTTAGCGGAAACGAGAGCCAACCGAGTAGGGGTTTTCCTAGAAGCCGGTTGAGTAATAGAAAATCCAAAGGACCAATAAGTGCCAAGAACAAAAGAATGATGACTGATAGAAACGAGAAGCTAAATCCCTTTTTGATTTCAAATCGGTCAAGAGTGGTTCTTAGTTGGCCTGCAAGATCGTTGTAGGCGGTGGAACGTTTTTTGGAGCCAGTTAACTCGTTGTCCGGTTGAACAAGTGGTCCCAAGATCTGAGTTAATAGGTCTGTTCGTTCTGGCCAGTTCGAGAATATTGGGGCCTCTAGGTCAGCACTAATCGCGATGACTTCTCCTAGTCCTAGATTAAATCTCTTGGCGATGGGTGTGTTTTCGCGCCTCGATGTTCTACCCAGCAGCAAAGTGCTTCCCGGTTCTGCAGGTAATCGAAGACCCTCGAAAGGTTCTAGCGGTGTTTGGGAAGACGTAAATGTCTCAATCGAAGATGGATCAAGTTCTTCAACTCTTACTTCCTCGAGCGGCATCAGCTCTTTTATCCAAGGGCATTCTTGAAAGAGCATGGTTGATGACTTTCCGACGGTTAAAAGGATGCGACCGCCGGCTTGAACCCACCTTACCAGTGCATGCTGCTGGTGTGTTGACATGCCGCGTAGCACTTCCGTCCCAGACCCACCGATCAGCACTAGGTCAACACCGTCATAGCCAAGTTCAGAATCTGGTAGTCCAGCGGCGTTGCTGGTTTTCGAAACGGCAATCGACGCATCGCGATCAAGAAGCTCATTGGCGCCGAGGCGATCAAGACCAAGGGGATCTCCTATCGCCACGATCCATGGCATTGACAGTGGGATCATCGCAGCTCCGCGAGAAGGCGACCCTTTTTCTGGAAAACGTGTTGAAATCGTTTCTCCATTTTCGGTCTCCACAATCAAGGGAGCGGCTTCAGTGCCTGGAATCACATAAGCCCATCGAGTGTCATTCTCTTGGACAGACTGTTCGTAACGGGCCTCCATTCCATCACCATCCCTGGTTCGTATCGATTCGATACGGTGATGATTGACGTGGCGAATACCGGTCCAGTGTCCAACTCGATACAGACCATTGATACCAACCGATAAGCTATTGGTGTCTGTGCTTTCTGGGCTCGTGACCTGAATCGACTTCTTTAGTTCATTTGTATTGCTTTCTGCACCTTCCGTATCGGCAAGATCGGTGAGAGTAATTACGGCTAGGAAGATGGAAAGAACACGTCCCAAATAACTCGCGTGCGTTCCAGCGGTCGATTTCAAATTTGGTGACCAATCGGAAGTTATGAACATGCCAAATGTGGTTTCGTCAAACGCGTAAGAATGAGAAGAGGGTATGAAGTGCCTAAGGTTTTTCAGTGCTCGGGCAAATACATTCTAGCCGAGAGCAACCTGGGCAGCCGTTTCCATACTTGGCGATTAAGGCTGCATTGAGATCAATATTTGCGACATTGGCAATGGTGGCGAGCCAAGCAATCACGTCGGCAAATTCCTCTGCGAGATTCTCTCGGTCATCACCTCGTAGCGCGGCTGCTAATTCACCAATTTCCTCCATCAGCCACATAAAGGTACCGTCTACACCTCGGAGCACATCCTTTTCGAAGTACATCTTGTGGATATGTTTTTGTAGGTCCGCGATGGACAATTCTTCTTTTGGGGGGGGCGTTGTGCTGCACATATCGCGTTTCACCGAGTGATTCGTGTTGGTTAGCAGTGTTTTAACGTATTCCGGAGAATGAAAAGTGTCCGATTTTTCCGATACGGTGGGCTCGGGGAAAATATCCTGCTGCACGGGTCGCTGATAGTGAGCTACAGTAGACGTTGAGTTTTCGTTGATTTCTTAACCTAATTTGTTGCGTGCAGGGGTTAAATTACCAAGCTGCAATGCTTTGCGGGTACCAGTGTCAACTGCTTTATCGTTTGATTTGAATTGATGGAAGAACAATCTCACAGCCAACATGCCGACCGAGCGGGCAGTCTACCCTCTGGGGAGCAATCCGCATCAACGGAAAAGGCGGAGGCAAATCAAATCAAGTCGAAGCCCAACCGAGGTTTTCACAGTTATCCGTTTTATGCTCCACGTTTTTGGCACGGCATGTTGCCGAAAACGTGGTTTAAGCTCCTGGCAAGTTCGGGATTCAAAGTCCATCCAACACGTTTCCCTCTCGCGTTCGGTGTCACTGCCACAACCCCGTTCAATGCGACTTTGGCTGCGATTCAGAAGCTGCTCTTTTCAGGCAAACTTCAGTCTGCCGAAATGCAGGGACCACCTGTGTTCATTGTCGGCCATTGGCGGAGTGGAACCACTTTGTTGCATGAGTTGATGGTAAAAGATGAACGACTCAGCAGTCCTTCGACATATCAGTGTTTTTCTCCGCATCACTTCCTTGTTTCCGAATGGTTTTTTCGTCGATTCTGCGGTTGGTTGCTGCCGGGGAAACGTCCAATCGATAACATGGCAACCGGTTGGGATCGCCCTCAGGAAGATGAGTTTGCCCTATTAACTTTGGGTTTGCCCTCGCCCTATCGTCGGATGGCATTTCCCAATCAAGAACCCGTCGACAGTGACTACTTGGACTTTGACTCCGTAAGTCCCGAGGCGATTCAGCAGTGGCTGGATGCTTTACGACATTTCCTTCTTGGAGTCAGTGTTTCGACACAACGCCCTTTGATCATCAAGAGTCCAACGCATACAGGTAGGGTTGGATGGTTAGCAAAAGAATTTCCGGATGCGAAATTCATCCACATCTCAAGAGATCCAAGGTCCATCTTCCCATCGACTTGTCGGTTGTGGCAGGGACTCGACGAGGTTCAGGCTTTGCAGCAACCCAATCATCAAGGTATCGAGGATTATGTCATTCACTGTCTGAAAAGAATGTATCGTGCATTTCATGAACAGCGAAAGACAATCGATCCCAGCAGAATCATTGATGTTCGTTATGAAGACTTGACTGCCGCACCGGTCAAGACACTCGAAGGGATCTACGGTGATCTACGTCTTGGGGATTTTGATTCCGTCAGACCCTTAATTGAAGCTTGGGTAGAAAACGAGCACCGAAGTTATCAAACCAATCAACATCGCTTGCCTTCAGAGCAAGAAAACCGCATCCGAGATGCCTGGTCTGAATATTTCGAGACTTATCAATATGTCTAAGACTTTCAAGTGTTTGGCTTCTCACACTGTGACTAAGCCGATGAGTAATGCTGGTTATTGCTCTGCAGTCATCTTTGTATTGTTAATGCTGTTCACTCTGGGCGGATGTGGTCACTCAGATGACGCTCAGCGGTCAGCGTCAGCTGAAGTTCATTCTGAAAACCCATCGACTCGATCCGCGGATTTGCCTAAAGAAGACAGTACGCCCGATCGGGTTTCTTTACTGAAACGGCGACTTTCCGAGCAGGAGTCCGCTGAAGGTTGGGTTCATCTCTTTGATGGGGTAACTCTTTTTGGGTGGCAGAGTAATGCTCAAGCCAACTTCAGGGTAGAAGAAGGTTGCATTGTGGTGGACCAAGGAGAAAAAAGCCTGCTGTGTACAGAGATGAATTGGGATCACTATGAGTTGGTGATTGAGTATCGTGCAGGGGAGATGACGAATAGCGGGGTTTTTCTGAGCACTTCTTTGAGTCCGGGGGATATTACCAAAGATTGCTATGAAGTGAATATTGCGCCGGAGAGTCATTCTTTTTCGACTGGTAGCCTAGTGGAACGAAAGGTCGCTACGAATGTCCCAGTTGCTGATCGTGAAGTGTGGCGAAAGATGCGAATCGTTCATCAACAGAATGAGGTGGCTGTAGAAATTGATGGAGTTGAGGTTTGTCAGTATCGCGATGAGCAACCACCCAAAAGCGGTCGAATTGGCCTGCAATACAATCAAGGGAAGATAGAATTTCGCAAGGTTCTGATCAGGCCGCTAGACATGGACGACCTTCTTGATGAGAAGTTGTCCGCATGGAAGCAGTACCCTGAAATGGACGCAAAGTACTCAGTGACCGAATCCGGCGCGATGCGAGTTCAGGGTGGAAGCGGTCAAATTGAAACGAAACAGCTTTTTGATGATTTTATTTTGCTGGCACAGTACAAACTGCCAACTCCGGAAATGAACTCGGGGATTTTTTTTCGGTGTATTCCGGGCGACAAGATGATGGGTTACGAGTGTCAAGTTAGCAATTATCCGAGCGAGAATGATCCGCTCACGCCGGCTGATTGTGGAGCTGGCGGAATTTTTCGACGTCAGGATGCCCGGTTAATCGCAGGTGAAAATAATAAGTGGGTCTCGATACTGCTCCAAGTGCAAGGGCCGAGCATGGCTGCGTGGGTCAATGGAGTACAAGTAAGTGGTTGGACGGATGATCGCGACCCGAATGAAAATCCACGACGTGGTAAGCGTCTCGAGGCGGGTACGATCATGATACAAGGACACGATCCAGGGACCGACGCGCTGTTTCAGCAATTGAAGATTCGTGCCTTGAAGGGGGCAAGTTGATTTTGTCCAATTGCTCCGCATGAGGCTCCGCGAAGCAAACTAGGAGCTGGGTTGAATCTTTCGTAAATTTTTCGGTAACGGGAAGCGAACCGATTCTTCTCGGATTGTTTGCTCTTCAACTTCACCATCAAAGTTCGTTCTAAGCCATTCAACGGTTGCCTGCACAACCGATTCTGGCGCACTTGCCCCCGCAGAGATGAGAATCTTCATTCCATTCGAGAAATCATCCGGGTTAAGGTCTTCTGGCCCGTCGATGAGGTAGGCTGGCGTTCCGTTTTCAGCACCAAGTTCGCGTAGCCTTTGGCTGTTACTACTGTTTTGGCTCCCCAGAATAATGACGCCATCAACGTCCTCGCTTAATTTCCTTACGGCCTCTTGGCGGTTTTGAGTCGCGTAGCAAATGTCTTCTTTGGGAGGGGATTGGATGTTAGGAAAGTGTTTGCGTAGTTCGCTGATGATCCGATTAGCATCATCAACACTTAGTGTGGTTTGTGTTAGGTATGCCAGCTTGGAGTCGTCGGCGATGGACAGGTTGCGCACGCCGGCTTCATCTTCGACTAGGATGATCGCCTCCGGTGCCTCACCCATCGTGCCTATTACTTCATCGTGTCCTTCATGACCGATCAATATGATCGTGTAACCTTCTTTTGCATACTTGATGGCCTCCAGATGAACTTTGGTTACGAGGGGGCAGGTCGCATCGAATGCATGTAGATTTTTTGCTTTAGCGGAATTACGTATTTCAGGTGAAACACCATGCGCTGAGAAAAGCAGCGTCGAGCCGTCTGGTATCTCATCTATTTCGTTAACGAAGATGGCCCCTTTATCCTTGAATTCGTTCACAACATATTGGTTGTGCACAATTTCGTGATAAACGTAAACTGGAGCACCAAATTTCTGTAAGGTGAGATCGAGTGACTGAATCGCCATGTTGACCCCGGCACAGAAACCGCGAGGAGCAGCGAGAATAATCTTCATCAGTGATAGGCCGTTGAGTGAGATTTTGTGGGTGACGATGTCAAGGCAGCAAGGTGCCGTGTAGTTTTCTCATACCAGTAGAAGAATCATACGCATGACCAGTGCTCAGCATAACCGCCAATTTGGTGAGTCGTCTAACGGGGTGACAGTCAGTTCGGAAACAGCCCAGCAAGCATTGCTTCAGCAGTCCCGTGCCTCAAACCGCCGATTAGCACGAAGTCATTACGAGAACTTCCTCGTGACATCGTTTTTGCTACCACGAACTCTGCATCAGCCGTTTTACGATATCTATGCTTTTTGTCGAGTTGCAGATGACCTCGCAGATGAGTCTTCTTCAAAAGAGCAGGCTTTGGCGGGGCTGTGTGAAATGGAGCGGGACTTGGAGTCAGTGTTTTCGTCCAGTGATGAGTTCATGAATCCGGAGCGACTACTTTTTATTGGTTTGTCGGATACCATTCGACGATTTGGTTTGGACAGGCAGCCATTCTTTGATTTGCTCAACGCTTTTAAAATCGACCAAGATATAAGCCGCTATGAAACGGAAGAAGACTTGCTCGCCTATTGTCAGTTTTCTGCGAATCCTGTTGGCAGGCTGTTGCTCCAGTTGGCGGGTGTAGATTCACAGACAGCTAACAAGTTGTCTGATTCGATTTGTACCGGCCTGCAGTTGGTTAATTTTTTGCAGGATGTTCGTGGTGATTATCTCCGCGGCAGAGTTTATTTGCCGCAGGATGAATTGAGACGGTACTCAGTTGATCTATCTGATTTGTCTGAGTCTATTAATCAAAAATCCTTGGCTGGCTTGGTGAGATCTCGATGCAAGTCAGCGAGGGATTATTTTGAATCAGGGCGTGGTCTAGTTGACGAAGTGCCATCGTGGTTCGCGCGGACTGTGAGTCTTTTTGTTGCAGGGGGATTGGAAGTGTTACGGGTTATTGAAAAAAACGATTACGATGTGTGGACATCTAGAACGCGGGTCAGCAAGTTGCGTCAGTTTTGGTTGCTATCACGAGCGACCTGCAGGTGCCTCTAATACAATTCAGCCTAGTGTTCGCCAGATACCGTGTCGGTTGATGTCTGTCGCTCTCTCTTCAAATTGCTCATTACTGCTACTAGAACGTTGCCGTGATTTCTGTTGCCGAAAGCTATCGAAGATGTCGTAAGATTGCGAAACGCAGCGGTAGCAATTTTTCGTTGTCATTCTGGTTGCTGCCAGCAGAGAAAAGAGCAGCAATGTTCGCCCTCTACGCATTCGCGAGAGTAACCGATGACTTGGGTGATTCGCACCTGCCGGTAAAGATACGGACACAGCGTCTGAATTGGTGGAGGAACGCAGCTCAAATTAGCTTGAGCGATTTAAGTTCTAGCAATCGGGATCAACGTCAATTAGAGGTAGATCCAAAGCTCTGTGACGAATCAGGTGGGCTCGGCAAACGTGCCTCGGCTATTTTCCCCGCACTTCAAGATGCCGCACTCAGGTTTTCCATCCCATCGCGTTACTTTCTAGAGATTGTTGACGGTGTGATGGCAGATCAACAGAAGACGCGTTTTGATACTTATGAGCAAGTGGAGCACTATTGTTACCTTGTGGCTTCAGCGGTTGGTCTCGCTTGTCTTCATATATGGGAGCATGAAGGCGAACTTCCTCTTCAGGCCGCGATTGATTGTGGTATCGCATTTCAGTTGACTAATATTTTGCGGGATATTATCGAGGATTCGGAACGGGGGCGGATTTACCTTCCGCGCCAGCACTACGAGAGGCATGGGTTGAGTGAAGATGATTTGCTCACACCCCGGCGAGATGATCGATTGCGATGTTTGGTTTTAGAGGAAGTCGCACGGGCCGAAGACCTTTATCGATCTGGCTGGGGCGTCTGGGATTGTCTGCATCCTGACGGACGTCGAATGTTTAGCATGATGTGGCGAACTTATCGTGCGTTGTTACGGCAGATACAAGATGACCCAATGAAAGTGATGACGCATCGTGTTGCATTGCCGTTGCGCACGCAGTTGAACCTTGCTCTGCATCATTTTATCAACCCAATGTTTGATCGCCTGCCTGTTCCGCCACAGGAGTTATGTGGCCTGCAGGAGATACGCCACTGATGGATGCGGATCGTCGCGATGTGATGGTTAGGACGCAGGCGGCATCGCGTCGGCGTCGGGTTGTAGTGCTGGGTGCGGGGCTTGCCGGACTAGCGGCGAGCGAGGCTTTGGTCAGGCATTTTGGCTCGCGGGTTGAGGTCTTAGTGTTGGAAGGAAGGCAATGTGCTGGCGGTAGGGTTGGGTCCTTTCAGGATCCCACGATGAAGATGACCGTCGACTATTGTCAGCACGTTGCTATGGGTTGCTGTGCAAACTTCTTAGGCCTGATGCGCCGATGCAACCTAGAAGTTCATTGGGATGTTTTTTCATCCTTGCGATTTGCATCCCGAGACTTTTCCAATCGTCTCGTTCGTACTTGGAAATGGCTGCCCGCTCCACTTCATCAATTGCCAATCTTATGGCGGTTACCGTTTGTTTCGATACGTAATCGGTTTCAAATTCAGATCGCTCTATGGAAGATCATGCGTCGGAGCGGTGGTGATTGGAGCGATGGAGTGACAGCACGAAATTGGTTGCTCGCGCAAGGTCAGTCGCGTGATTCAATCGAATTGTTTTGGGATGTATTCGCATGCAGTGCCCTAGGGGAAACGACAGACAATATTTCTATTGCATCCTTGCGACATTTATTTGTGGACGGATTCGTTTCTCATCGTGATGCATCTGATTTGTGGATCCCTCGCGCACCGCTATCTGAAATCTTTGGCGTCGAGCTTGTGAATCATTTGCGCTCTTTGGGTGTGCAAATGCAGTTCGGCAGTTTTGTGGAGCGGATTGACCAGCACCAGGCTGGTTTTCAGGTCGTGACGAAGTCAGGGGATGCTTACCAAGCGGATCATGTGATTTCAGCAGTTCCTTGGCATCAGGTTGGTAAGTTGACCGAAACCATTGCGGATCTTCGTGGTCTAAAGGCCGCAGCCGATTTGAAGACATCTGCGATAACTGGTATTCACTTATGGTTCGATCGCCCTTTGGGTGATTGGTCTCATCTGATTTCGGTTGGCACAGCCACTCAGTGGATTTTTCGCCCCGTATGGCAATCAAGACCGATGGTCGAGTCCGCCGACCATCAACTTGATGCGAGTCACTATTACTACCAAGTGGTTATTAGTGGTTCGCAGCATTGGAAGCATGTCAGTAATGATGAGCTTCAAAAAATAGTATTGGAGGAAATCCGAGACCTGTCACCATCCTGTCGAGATGCGAGACTGGTTTGCAGTCGCATCGTGACAGATCCTAGAGCGGTGATAGTTTGTCATCCGGATATCGACAAAAACCGTCCTCCGGCGCGCACTGCCCTGCCCCAGTTTCACCTCGCGGGTGATTGGACAGCGACCGGTTGGCCCTCAACGATGGAAGGTGCCGTAATCAGTGGTCGTAATGCGGTCGCCAGCTTAGCCAGAGAAGAGGGTTGGGAGTTTTGCAGTGGTCACGCACAGCCCGAGCGGGGCTGGGTCACGAAAATGCTCGTGCGCTGAGTCGACCTGCTTGGTGTTTTTGCTCTCAATATTTCTGGCAAAGCAAGGACCGACTAGGATTGATTGATCCTGGCGCTGAGTTCATCAGCAACTTCATCAATCTTTACTCGCCATTGCTCGAGAGTATCTCGGTCACGAATCGTAACCGTTTTATCCTGAAGGGAATCTGTGTCGACGGTAACGCAGAAGGGTGTTCCCGCTTCGTCCTGCCGACGATATCGTCGTCCGACGGCTCCTTTTTCATCATAGAACGTGGTGAATTTGTGTTTCAGTTCACCATAGATTTCTTTTGCAACTTCAGGCATGCCGTCCTTTTTGACCAGCGGGAAGACTGCGGCCTTCACCGGTGCCAATCGAGGATGAAGTTTCATGACCGTCCGTGTTTGTAAATTACCTTTGTCATCTGGTGCTTCATCTTCGGTGAAGGCTTCACATAGAAAAGCTAAGACACCTCGGTCAGCTCCAGCGGAGGGTTCAATCACGTGGGGGACAAACTTTTCGTTGGTGAGTTCATCTCGGTAAGTGAGGTCTTTGCCAGATCCGCGATGCTTCGGTTTGCCATTCTCGCCGAGCTCTACTTCCATTCGCTGACCCTTTGGTGTGTTCGGGTCAAGTTTTCCTTCCATGTGGCTTCGGAGGTCAAAGTCACCGCGGTGGGCGATCCCTTCGAGTTCTCCATACTCACCTTCAGGTAGAAAAGGGAACGCATATTCAATGTCGGCAGTTCCAATGCTGTAGTGAGCGAGTTCTTCAACATGATGTTCACGCATGATTAAAGAATCACTTGCGAGTCCAAGTTTTGTGTACCACGCAAGACGACGGTCTCTCCAGTATCGGTACCATTGGCTGGAGTGATCTGGGTGGCAGAAGAACTCAATTTCCATCTGCTCGAACTCACGCGACCTAAAGGTGAAGTTTCTCGGAGTGATTTCATTCCGAAAACTTTTTCCCACCTGTCCGATTCCGAACGGTACTTTTACGCGGCTGCTATCAAGAACATTCTTGAAATTAACAAAGATGCCCTGGGCTGTTTCAGGGCGAAGAAACGTTGCGTCATCTTCTCCACCAAGAGCCCCCAAGGTGGTCTTGAACATGAGGTTGAACTCTCTTGGCTCGGTTAGAGTGTCCAAAGTTTTTGCATCTGGAGCTAGCACCGATTGTGTGGAGTCAAGCTTGTCAATTGTTAGCGATTCATCGCCGATCGCTAATTTGTCGGCGTCTTTATTTCTCAGCTTGAAGAACTTCATCCCGCGACGTCGCACATCCTCTAGTTCATTTTCAATATCCGCTAACGTTGCAACAAAGATCTTTTTGTCCTGATATTCAACCCACCTGCCACGCACTTGATCGAAGCGATAGCGTTTCTTGGATTCGCGGCAGTCCACCATATGATCGTGGAATAGGTCATAGTGTCCGCTGCATTTCCATACCTGCGGATGCATGATGATGGTGCAATCTAGGCCGACCATTTCAAATTGGCTTGGAGCACCTTCATGGAGTTTGAGTTCGTTATGGCCAGCAATCATGTCGTGCCACCACGCCTCTTTGAGGTTCCTTTTTAGTTCTACCCCCAGCGGTCCATAGTCCCAGAAACCTTGGACTCCTCCATAGATTTCACTGGATTGAAATAAAAAGCCCCGTCGCTTTGCGAGCGACACGATTTTTTCCATCGATTTCATTGAGAGTAAATCTGTGCTGGTTGGAGAACTGGAAACGCTTCTGTTTTGATCAGAAGCGAATATTTTATTTGTCTTACGGGTCTGACAATCTGAGTCATCGGTAGAGACGGGGTTATTCGCGAGGCAGCGTGCTTTGAGTCATCTCTCTGCTATCGTTGCGTTTTTCGCACCAGAAAGTCGTGAATCAGGTCGAAGTGATACAGCTACGGTAAGTCGGAAGCCTTAATACCTAACATTGAAGCCTCCTCCGTATGGTGTGTTGGGAGCAGCGATTCTTGTGTTTTTATTGGAGTTAACAGGGGACGTACCCGAATTCTGCTGATTCAGTTTTGCTAGTCGTTCCCAAGCCAAGGGTTGTTGATTGTTGATCGCAAGGCTTCGCTGGTAATTCTGTGCCGCTTGGGAAAAATCACCTGATTGCTCCCGAAGACGCCCCAACGCCAACCATGCTCTAGAGTTGTTCGCATCTTTTTGAACCGCGTCTTCGAGATATTGCAGAGCGAGTTGTGGGTTATTTGCTTCTTCGTAAAGCCTCGCTAGCTCAATCCGAGGTTCGGAGAAGTCAGGGTTTTGATTTGCCCAATTTTTCATCAATGCGAAAGCGCGGTCGGGTCGGCCGGTATCAATCAGAAGAACGGCTAGCCCGCGATGGCATTCAACATGGTTTGGAGCGTGGTCAAGGCATTGGTTGTAGAGGGCTTCAGCCTGATTGAGCATTTTTTGGTCTTTTTGCTCAATCCCGAGTCGGTGGTTGGTTGCTGCTAAGTTGTAGTAGCCGTCCGCATTATCCGGGTCAGTTGCGATTACTTTTTGAAATTGTTGCAAAGCGGCTGAATATTGCCCCTGCTGGTAGAGCCGCGCACCGAGCGTATTTTGTCCGCTTGCTGCCCACCTGCAGCCGCCAGACGTCAAAATCGGCGGAATCACCAAAACAAGAAGCGCAGAGATTCGAAACACACAAAACCTTGCGCTATTAACTTGCCGATACTTAGATTTGCGTACGAGCGGACTGTTCGTCGTTGAAATCGATTGTTTGTACCGAGTGGGCATAGGAAAAACCAGTCTTTCGGCCGGATCTGAGGTAGCTTTGCAGGGGGGTTTGGGGTTTTCCCAAGTCTCTGGATCCACCTGCACGGTCATCGGGGACGGTAGCAATGGGCCGGTAAGGTTTGCAAGATCGGAACTTTTTTTGGGGAGTACCTATCCAACGCATTGATTCTGCTACCGAGCGTCATGACCGCAGTGAGCACATGCCTCGGAGACCTAAGATCAATGCCACAGGTGATTTTCGTTGCTTCACAGCGGCATCGAACTACACTCCGACACAGGTTCTATCTTGGAATCAACCTAGGTTTTGCGGTATGTAAAAGACAAATTGACCGATCGACGCTCCGTTGAATGCACCGCAAGAGGTGCGTGAGGCGGTTTTTTAGCACTAGCATGGCGACTACTGAGGTCTCGGTGGTCGAGGTGCTTTATTTGACATCAACGATTTTTGCCAATTCATTTTGGCAACTGGAAACGAGGCAACTTGATGACTCTTCGTGACTCGAGTGATCGCAATCAATCTCGAAAAGGAATCCGGACCTTTTCGGAACGACTTCGCAACAAACTTCGCCGCAAGGAGCGAAGGTTGTTGAGTGAGTCGTTGGAGCAACGACAGTTGCTGGCGGGGCCAGACCTGATTGCAATCCAACCGAATGATGGTCAGGTCATTCAAGATTCTCAGGTGCTGACTGACGCCCCTCGGGAATTGGTGTTCCGATTTGACAATCAAACACCGATTGATCCGGCTACCATCCAAGGTGGTATCAGCATCACTCGGGCAGGTAACGATGGAAGTTTTGAGACTGCATCGGTGACATCCGACTTGGGCACAAACGGTCAGGTGATCGTTGAGTTTCGTTCGCTAACTCCCGGTGCAACAGGGAATGGCATTCAAGTTCAACTGCAAAGCAGTGATCGAGGAACAGGTACCCAGCAGGTTCTAGTCGATGTTGATCTGACTGACCGAGTGATCACCTTAGATCTGAACAGTAACGTGACTAGCCCATCGAGCGTTCGAGATGTCCTAACGGCAATCTCGGATGATCCAGAGGCAAGTTCTCTCATTGAGGCATATCAGGTAACCGGTTCGTCGCTGAATGGTGTTGGGGACAACATCGGTGCAGGCATCGATCTGGAACTAACGGGTGCGAACGCTGCGCAGTACGTCACAGACCTAGGAACCAATGGACTGGTTTGGACACGTTTCGTCGCTAATACAAGTGGCAGTGAGGGTGTTGGAACTCGGGTTGAGGTTTCACGCATCCCTCTCAATCTCGCTGAAGGGCAACTTCCGTACGTTTCTGTATCTGGTAAAACCGTTCAGGTCATTCTTGATTCAACGCCTGGGAAAGAGTCGTCAGCTCGGGATTTAGTTGCTGCGATCAACAGTAATATTGATGCTTCGAGTCTGATTACTGCGCAGTTCCAGTCAGGTAATCTCGACGCAGTAATTAACAGCACTGCGTTTTCGCCTTTGGTCTTAGTTGGTGCTACCGATACGGTGGTTGTTCCGGGTTACGTTGGTCTCGGCGACACTCCACATGAAGTGGTTTTCCGTTTCAATGAGCCGTTGCCTCAAGACACTTATCAAGTGGAGGTCTTTGGCGAGGGGCCACTTGCTCTCAAAAATCTTGCAGGTGAGGCGTTTGGAGACGGTGAGAATCTCGGCTTAAGATTTTCGGTTAACAATGCTCCTCAGGTCGCAGCGGTTGTGCCGAATCCGATTCGCCGTAACTCAGATGGAACGCTTGTATCTGAGAGCAATATTGTTGAGGTTTACTTTAGCGAAGATATTGCAAACCCAACCAACGCGGCGTTTTACGAACTGATTTACACCCGCGATACAGCTTCAAACGTGGATGACGTTTCCGTTCAGCCCATCGCGGTAACGTACGATTCGTCTAATAAGGTGGCGAGGCTAGAATTCGCCTCTGACCTCGCTTCAATAACTGATCCGAGTGATCCGGCAGTTACCTTGACCGGTGCCGCTCGTTTGAGAGTGGGCGGTGCCAGATTAAGCCCTGGGGTTCCACAAGTTGTGAATCCAGCAGGTGAACCTGGAGATGCTTTCGTTCAGGCTTACTCGGTTGATAGTTCGGCTCTCAACGGAGGCGCTGGGGCGAGCGAGACGGTTGTGCTTCAGGGTGCAATTGAGAATCAACCCGGTGAGTATGACTTGCAATTCCCTGGGGGTAGCGAAGTCCCCGGTGTTCGTAATATTCGCCCTGAGGACCCAGCGAGGTTGGATCTGGCCGTGCCGCTGGATGTCTGGCGTGAGGGAGCGGATGAGGTAAGCGGAATCACCACTGTTTACTATGACTTCCCTGATACATGGATGGGCGATGACCCAAATAGTGGGTTAGTTTCACAGCCGGATCGTCTAAAGCAATATTTGAATTCGATTACTGAGCAGCAAAAGCAGCGAGTTCGCGAGGCTCTTTCCCTCTACAGCGAATACCTGGGTGTGCAGTTTGTCGAAACTAGCGGTGTTCCTGTTGAAGCGAATGCCGCGGACGCTACCTACATGGCCATTGCTGTGGGTGAGCTCTACGGTGCAGGCTTTACCGTCTTTGAAAACAGCGAAATGGGCGGAGTGACTGTTGCGACTCGGCCACTTGATGCTGCTGGGTCGACTTTCTTAGCGCTCGATCCCGACGCCGATGCCAAGCGAGATGTCGGTAATAACTTGCTCGTCATGGATTTCCAAGATTTCAGTGATTCCACCGACGATCAAACGGGCGGGGAATTTTTCCGTGGTGCGATGCTCGGTGTGGGGCAGTTACTTGGCTATGGATACGCTGATCATTTATCTCAGCCTGTGACGCAAGCGACCGATTCAGTATTGTCGCCAGGCGTAGACAATGAAGCAACCTACCCAAGCCCAGCAGATATTGTTAACGGCCAGTATCTCTACCGCCCCGAGAGCAATGATGTTGATTTGTATCGCTTCACTCTCGATGAGGATGGAAGTGTTAGCATTCAGACTGTTGCTGAGCGTCTGCAGTCAGCTAGCTCATTGGATACACATTTGCGTCTGTATCAAAACCAGCAGGGAGCGTGGGTTGAGATTGCTGCGAATGATGACTACTTCAGCAAAGATTCTCTGATTGAATTAAATCTAGCGGCGGGTGAATACATCGTTGGTGTAAGTGCATCAGGTAATGATGTTTACAATCCAGTCGTTGGCGGCACCGGTATCGGCGGACGTTCCGAAGGTGCTTACGACTTGCGTATTGCATTCAAGGCTGATGGGCAAACTAACCTTGCCGATCAGCATCAGTTGCAGCTTGATGGTGACATGGACGGGGCAGAAGGCGGCGATTTTAATTATTGGTTCTTGCCAACAAATCCGACCACAACCACTTATGTTGATTCCTCCTACACTGGGTCGCGTTCTGGGACTCTCGGGACGATTGGAAATCCTTATGCAAGCGTTAATGATGCCGTTAATCAAGCTGGGATTGATTACGCCACCGATTCTACAGCTCTGCAGCAAGTGCGGGTTGTCGGTGGTTCCTACACCATCGGTCTGAATAATCTTGGGATTCCGCTCGACGGTGCGACCTTGGAACTACCCAAGGGTGTTCAGCTTGTTGTTGACGCCGGCTCAACTTTTAAAATGAGTCGAAGTCGTATCGGAGTTGGAAGCACCACTGAAGGTGTTGATCGTAGTCAAGCATCGATTCAGATCCTTGGCGTCCCTGGCAATCCCGTGACATTCACGAGTGCTGCAACCAACCCGCAGCCTGGTGATTGGGGCGGAATTGACATTCGCTCCGATGTTGATTCCTCGGATGGAAGCCGAGTTAACTTTGAAAACCAAGGTACTTTCTACAACCACATTCAGTTCGCTGATATTCAGTACGGTGGTGGTCCTGTATCAGTCGATGGTCAGCAGGTTCAGATCAGTCCGATTGAACTCGCTTCCTCGCGACCAACGATCATCAATAGTTCCATTGGCCATTCTGCCGACGCTGCAATCGCAGCGACTCCTGACAGTTTTACCGAGACGAGATTTGACGAATATCGATTCCAACGCGATGGATTATTCACGCCAGATGTAAGCCGAGTTGGTCCTCACATTCGTGGAAACTCGCTGGTTGATAACACCGTCAACGGAGTGCTGTTCCGGATTCAAACTCCTTCCGGAGGTGAACTGGAAAGACTCCGGTCCAACGCACGTTTGGATGACGTTGATGTTGTTCACGTTCTGACTGAGAATCTGATTATTGAGGGTTCTGCTGGTGGGGTGAATGGTGCTGTTCAATCCCCTGAAGCATTGCTTATCCGAGGTACTGCGGCCGTTGGTGGTGAAGTTAGTGTTGGACAATACACGTATAAAGTCACCTTCTTCAACTCGGATGGTTATGAGACAAGTCCGAGTGATCAAACACAGTTAATCACTGTCGGCGCTGGAGCGAATGCCATTAGCTTGACAGGTTTGCCGCTGCTCTCACAGGAACTGGCCAACGATGGCTTCGTTGGAAGGCGACTCTATCGAGCTACTGTCGAGAATGGGGTTGCTGGCGACTTTAGACAGGTCGCTGATTTGAATGCGAGTGATCTGGTCTACATTGACACACTCAGTGCGGCGGATGCTGCATTGAATGCTCTGGTAGGCTCCTCGGATATTCGGATGGCTCGTTTGAGTGGTGGCTTGACTGTCGATCCTGGTGCAGTGATCAAGTTGCAAGGCTCAAGAATTGAACTGACCTTTGGTGCGCATCTCTACGCGGAAGGCACCGCTTCGGATCCTGTGGTCTTTACCAGCACTCGAGACGTGCGATTTGGGACTGGTGGAACCTTCGAGACCATGGCTTCTGATGAGACAGAAGTAGCTCAGTTAGCAGGTGATTGGGGTGGGATTTACGCTGGTTTTGGTGCGACTCTTTCGCTCGACAACGTCACCATTGCCGGTGGTGGGGGTGCTACCAGAATCGAGGGCGGATTCGCTAGTTTCAATCCCATCGAAGTGCATCAGGCCGATTTGCGTTTGGCTAACAGCCGCCTAGAGGATAACGCGGATGGTCGAGGATTCGTTAATGATCCTCGGGATCTAACTTTTGAGCGTGTGGGGCGTACGGGGAACGCCAGCGGTACGGTTTTTGTTCGCGGAAGCCAGCCGATCATCGTTAACAATGATTTCTTGGACAATAACGGGCCAGTTGTTTCCGCTGACTTAAATAGCTTCATTTGGCAGGAAGTTGTCGACACAGGGCGATCGACCGGCACACTTCAATCCGTTGACTCAAACGGTAACAGTGGGCCGCTCATTCAGGGCAATCGTATTGGCACCACACGCCTTAATAGTCTTGATCCGAGCGTTGCGGTTGGCGATCCCATTAATCGCAATTACTCACCGTTTGATGCTCTAGCGCAAAATTCGCCAGTCGACGCAAATGGTGATCCGATCTTTGCGACTCTCCTTGGGCTTGAGGTGCGCGGCGGTGAAGTAACCACTGGAGTGGTTTTGGATGATGTTGATATTGTCCATATTGTTCGCGACACGATCGAAATTCCAAATCAGCACATCTATGGCGGTCTGAGATTGGAAAGTGATGCAAGAGGGTCTCTTGTTCTCAAATTCCAAAGTCAGGATGCGGACAACCCAGATACGCTCCAGCGTCGTCATGCGGGGATTGTCGTCGGTGGTAATCTGATCACTGCCGAGGATCAATTTGTTGACATTGCGGATCGAATTGGCGGTAGTCTTCAAGTCGTGGGTCATCCCGATTTCCCTGTCATCTTGACTGCCCTCATGGACGATACCGTCGGTTCAGGGTTCGCACCGAATGGTCAGGCAAATTACGATACCGATAACAACGGCAGTTTCTCCGATGGAGGAGATAACCCACTTCAGTTGTCGCAGGACCTTGCGGCAGCTGCAGCAGGTACGTGGGGTGGTATTACCATTCGAGAGGCAGCCTCGGATGAGAATGTTCTCATTACCAATGAGAATGAGCCTCGCAATCTTGGTGACCTAACCGTCAATGACCCTAATCGTTTCAAAGCGAGAAATGAGATCCCGAGTGACGCGCAATTCCTCGGTGAGATTGCCAATAGTCCATCTGCTGGTGATAACGTTCGGAAACTCGGTTTCATTGTCGAAGGCGCGATTGCACAGCCAGGTGATTTGGATGTTTATTCATTCATTGGTGAGGCTGGAACGCAGATTTGGCTCGATATTGATCGCACAAATTCCAATCTCGATACCGTCGTTGAGTTAATTGACGCTAACGGTAATATTCGAGTTCTGTCGGATAATTCGGTAACGGAATCCCAAGGTTCAACGGATCGTCTAACGCCGAATTTTCAGGCTGAGCAAGCTCGGTCGATGCAAACCGTGTTCGAAGATCCGACTGCTACGGGTCTTGCTGCGTTCCAAGATCTTTATTCGACCAACCCTAGAGATGCGGGTATGAGGCTTGTGCTGCCGGGATCGGCGGGGCAGCGATTCCTCTACCATGTCCGTGTGCGGAGTAATAACGCTCTATCTGCATCGGATGGTTCACTTTTGGACGCGAACCAAATTCGGGGCGGATTGACAGAGGGATCCTATCAACTGCAGATTCGTTTGCAGGAGGGAGATGTCTTTCCCGGCACGCAAGTGCGGTTTAGCGACATTCGATTTGCACAGAATGGTATCGAGATTATTGGTGGTCCAACAGAAAGTCCGCTTCTTGCGGATGAGTACGAAACCAAATCTTCGAACGATACCTTGGCCACTGCGCAGCGGTTGGGGCTTTATGAAACCGTTTATGATGCGACAGGAGTTATCGGTATTGATCGCAACGCCGGAAACGCCGCTGGTGATCCGAACGTTGAGAATGTAATTCTAGACAATCCCGCAGGGCCTCTTTCCAGTGATCGATTGGCGAAAAGTATCGCCGGCTTCTTGGATGATGTGGGGGATGTCGACTGGTATGAGTTTGAGATTCAGTATCCGCAGCTAACTAAGGATTCGACGGCAAGATATTTGTCGACCGTTTTTGATCTTGATTATGCAGACGGTTTGGCGCGACCAAACACATCGTTGTATGTGTTTGATGCAGCGGGCAATTTGGTGCTGATGGGAACCGACAGCAACATCGCGGACGATCAGGTCATTGAAGAGGGATCCGACCCTGAACTGTCGAGAGGCTCCTTTGGTACTGCGGATCCTTTCATTGGTGTGAGTGAGCTTTCCGAGGGCACTTACTTCGTAGCCGTCTCCAATCAAACAAGAGTTCCGTCGCAGTTGGATCAATTCTTCGCTGAGAATCCAACGAACCCATTGTTGCGACTTGAACCGATCGATTCGATTCAGAGAGTCGTCGAGGATCACATTGGTAGTTCCGGTGGCGGTACAGCCTCGGATCCACAGGTTCCGTTGTTGTTTGACGATACTTCAATCGTTTCGTATTCGTTTGATGATGTCATGCTTTATGTCAATACCGGACGTGAGCTTTGGATCGTCAATCCAAACACTGGGGAACGATACCTGACCAACTCCGCCAACGGGCTCGGCCTTTTCTCCGGTGGAGAGGTGATTCGTGATGTTGCGTTCCGATCTAACGGGGAGTTATTTGGGTACACCGATAACTTTGCGACGGCAGATGATGTTCCGGAATACGTGCTGATTGACACAGCCGACGCCACATTAACGACTTTAGGTCCAATGAACCTCACGACCTATGAGGGCCCACCACCTGCTCCTGGTGCTGCTCCACCGGTCGCTGATGTTGGATTCCAAGTCGAGGCGATGACGATTCGTGACTTCTTTGGATCGGGAGAACGCGGTTACTTTGTTGGGAATCGACCCAATGACCCGTTCATTGATTACAACACGAACGTTCTTTTCCAGTTTGACCCCGAGACGGGTTCCGTTGTTGGTGGTGGTGCACCGACTTTAGGTGGTGCTGGCGTTGATCCATTCGAAGTTGGGCAGATTGATACAACGGATTCCAACAATCCGTTCTTGGATTCCAATCTTGGTATCAGTGACGCCACTGTGGTAGGGGCTGATGGAGTCGCATCTCCACAGTTCTTTGATGGAGATCAATTCACCGTAAGTAACGCATCCGAGTCGATCACTTTTGAACTCGACCAATCATTCACCCTCATCGCTGACACCGGTATTACGGTACGCGATGGTGACGCAGTGGTAATCGATGGACTTGCCTTTGAATTCAATACAGCAAGTTATTTGCGGTTCACCCAAGTTGCGCCAGTCGGTCAATTGGCGGCAGGTACAACTGTCGTCGTTGAAGGTACAACTGGAGCAACAACGTTTGAATTTGTTGATTCGCTCTCGACAGATCCCGTTAATGTCGAAATTCAGATCTTGAACGCTCTGGGTAACGCACGGCCACTCCCTCGGATTCTGAGTGATCTGGCTGCTGCGATTAATGCGAATGTCGAAGGTGTCAATGCGGTTTCTTCTGCAGACGTAGTAACTTTCAATAGCGAGCCTGTATCGCTTGTTACTAATGGGCCCGGAGTTCAGCTCGGTGGCGGAAACGGTGTCGGCTTACCGGGAGCGGTTGAGGTTCCAATAAACGCTGCTGCTCTGACCGACCCAGAGTTGGTGATTACTGCTCTTGCTAATGCGATTCGATCTGCTGGGATACCGGTATCCAACGCTGGGACTCAGTTGAGTTTGCCTGCATCTGGGGTTGTCACGATAAGTCCTGATCCGGCCATCGTCGCTGGAGCATTGCGACTTCATGGATCACCCGGAGTTGCCCTGGGTAATGTGCCAATCCAATTGCTTCCTACTGATACAGCAGCAACTCTTGCTAATCGAATTGCTTTGGCGGTGCAAGCTGCGAACGACTCTGGGGAACTTCCCAATGTGTCTGCGTTTGGTACAGGCCAGTTGAGTCACTCCGTTGAGTTTGTTGGCGGTTTTGTGTTGAACGCATCCTCCAGCTTTACGGTCGGTGGTGCTGCTAATGGTGGGTTGATCACTGGTATCGAATTGGTGAACGGCCAGTTATACGCGGTCAGCAATGCAGGCGGTTTGTATCGTGTCGGTGCTGGAGCGTTGAGCGGACAAAGTCAACGCAACGTGGCTAATTACGTAAAGAGTTCGACGGATCTCCGCGGAATCAACTTTAGCGGATTGCGAGCCGGTCCTATGTCCGTCGAAGACGGCGCTTACAGCCAAATTCTATTCGGGGTTACGGCTGGGGGTGATATCTACGCCTTCAATACAAACGGGGAACTGCTCCCAGTCTTTGCCGGCGGTAAGAGCGTCGTGAGCACGGGAATTCCTGGGGCAGCGGGTCTCGATTTCAGTGTTGTCGACTTCAATATGTGGCACGTCACTGAGCAGCGTGACACCGATCCAGGACACGGCATCAATGAGACCTTCAACGGCGCAAGACCGGAGACTGAAGGTGGTGCCAGCCTGTCGTTCAACTATGAGAACTTGGTCTTTGCGTCGAACTATCCATCTGTTGCTGAGCAGCCAATCGGCGCTAGGCTCGACGGAAGTTCCACTCAGGGAATTGAAGGTTCGTACAATGTTCCCGGGGGTGCCAAGGGAGTTGTGCAGAGCCGAAACTTTAGCCTAGAGGGCTATGCTTCCGAAGATCTTCCCATGTTGTATTTCAACTACTTCATGGAAACAGAAAATCAGGACGGATTGGATGCCCTGCGTGTTTACGTCGTGACAAGTGACGGCGTCGAGCATTTGGTTAGCACGAACAACCTAGCCACCGGTCCACTCGAGACTGATGACGAGTTCGATGATCCCGATCCTGCGATCAATGGGATCTACGATGACACGATCGATACCGATGTTCAGCCTTTATTTGATGCCAACGGGGCAGCGAATCCACAATGGAGACAGGCTCGCGTTTCTCTCGGGGATTTTGCCGGCAAGAAGGACTTGAGTCTTCGTGTTGAATTCTCGACATCGGGCACCACCATGACCACATCGAACTCCATGCGAGTGATCAATGGTGCGGCTCTTGATGATGCAGATAATCTAGAGTTCATTGTTGAGGACTCCGCAACGGGTTCCACTCAAAGCTTCCTTGTGAACCTCGCTCCTGCGGTCATCTTCCCATCTGGAAAGCAAATCGCTGAGCACTATGCCAGTGCCGCACCGACTCCGGTTGTGGTAACAGTCGATGGTCAGGAGTACTTGTTGAATGATGGCAGCCAAGTTGCGGCGGTTGATCAGATTGAGATTGATTTGCTTGCTGGCTCGGCAGTCGGGACAACTCTGTCACAGCTGAGTGCTTCGAATATCGCAGATCTTGTTGCTGCAAGTATTCAGAATGATTTACCAGAAAATCCACTTGTTTCAGGATTTAATTTCTCGGATCCCGAAGACGATCCCGCCATTGCCGTTGGCCGCAATGATTTCTTGTATGAAGCAACGCCGCTGCCTTACTCGGGCGGGAACTTGACGATTACAGGTGCTGGGCGTTTTGCGTCAGATACTTTGCCTCCGGTAAATGTTGATGATGTCGATCTTTTACGAGTTGAGATCAGCGAGGGAACAACCATCGCTGTTGATGTGACGCTAGATTTCGATCCCTCGCTAACGGCCGTCATTCGATTCTTTGATGCGGTTGGGAATGAGTTAACGGGTTCGTTGAATATCAGCACAGGAACCATTGATTACACGGCAACCAAAACAGGTACTCACTACATTGGATTGAGTGGTTTTGGAAACGCGTCCTACGATCCGCGTATCGCTGGTTCAGCTCAATCTGGACAAGTGGATTCGTACACGGCGTCGGTTAGTCTGACGCAGTCCGCGGATTATCGAGCATCCGATAATGCAGTCGAATTCTTCGGTGGACAGCGTCAGCTCAGTGCGTCACCAGCAAGCCTTTTCGCTGTTGTAGAGAGCTCTGTAAACGCTGGGTCTACCTTGATTGAGGTCAGCCGCTCCATGTCCGCTGCAGAAGTAGCTACAGCGGTGCAAGAGGCGGTAGCAGTGAGATTCACCAATGGTGTAAAAGAGCGAATTCCAACCGACGGACCATTTGTTCGCCTTCCCGGGCTCACGCTCCGCCAATCGGGTCCGTTCGTTGATGAAGCCGAGCGTTATGCATTAGACCAAAGTTACGTTGGCGGAGTTGCTAACAATGCCTTCGAAGGAATCTACTTAGATGACTTCATTATTGGTTTTGCGGAACGTGGTGAGTTAGCAACCGGTGCTACTGTGACGCCAGCCAATGCAGGATTTGTACCTAACGGGACGCTTACGCTAACCGATCCTCCGCAACTGGTGCAGACGACAGATACTGGTTCGTACCAACTCGAGATTCGAGATGGTAGTGAGTACGTAAGCAGTGGGCCAACAAGCGTTGCTTTGCCGACGATTCAGCGGTTTGCAGCAGCTCCAGTAGTGATTCCGATCCAAGGTAAACCGTATGGGGTTGCTAGTGGATCTGTGCCTCTATCTGAGATTATTCCCGCGAGCCAGCGACCAGCCTATCAGACTTACGATCTACCAACGATCGATGTGGTTCTAGATGTTCAGACTGGTCTTCCGATTACTCAGATCGTCAACGGTACCTTTGCCGTGACGCTCGAGAATGGCGCTTTGGTTCAGCTCATTGAACTCGATGGCGGTTTCACTCCGGTAAATGGACAGATTACGCTCATCCCGTCAGAGTCGCGATTCCGAACGTTTGACACGAATGACCGACTCTCGGCTGGCTATTCAATTGAGGCGCAGGCAGCTGCTTCAATGGTCGATGGCGATGGTTTCTCAATCTTTGGAGCGTTGAACCAGCTCGACTTTGAATTTGATATTCGTCCAGAGCCTACACCTGGTAATCCGAATCCTGTGTTTGACGGACCGCAGAATCCAAATGCAGTCGTGATTGAGGTTGAGGCTTCAGACACGGCCTCGGAGGTGGTCACAAAAATCGTCAATGTTCTCAATTCTGACAGCGTTCAGGCGGCTTTGGGTACGACTGCTGTTCGCAGCAACGCAACCTTGACAGGTGACTCGACGAGTGATTTCCAGGATGATCGTGTTCTTGTTTACGGTGATGTGCGACTCGAATCAAATGGTCAGCCTTTTGTCTCCGTTGAGTTGACTTCGCAACGTGGTGATGGCAACCGTGATCGCTCACAGCAGGGCACGATTATTATCGAGAATAACCGCTTCTTGTTTAATCAAACCAATGGCGTGTCAATCGTACGCGACGCCCAGTACGGAGTGGTATCCACTGATGCCCGCGATCAATTCCCTGTCGCTTTGACGTATCCAAGTAATTTGATAGAGCTGAACACTCAAGGTTTAATACCAGGTGTGGTGGTTCAAAATAATGTTGTTGGATTCAATGGAAACGCTGGAATTTACATCTCCGGTATTAGCGGTGGTGGCGGTGCAATCACCACTCCAATCGCGACGGATATGATCGTTAACAATACGATCATCGGCGGAACGGTCGTTCCTGGTGTTGATTTGGGAGTTGAAGTATTCAGCGGCATTTCATTCCCACATGGTGGTATCTCGTTTGCTGATGCTATCGATCCCGCGGGAGTAACGCTGGGGTCAGATGTTGACTTCGAGTACACCGATATCTTTGCAGCACTGAGTTCACCTGATGGAACTGGGCGTGGTCCAGAACCAGCGAGCGGTGATTTCACGCTATCGCTAGGATCTGGTGGTCGAGCGGTGTTCCAATTCACGAACAATCTTCTCACCGGAAATGATTCTCCGTCTCCAGACTTGGTCATCTTTGAAACTGGAGCGAGCGAATCGGTACGCGTAGAGATTAGTCGCGACGGCAAGAACTACTTTGACGTCGGCGTGGCAAGTGGTCTTTCGCCTTTTGTTGATCTTGATGCTTACGGATTTGGTGCTGGTGATCGTTTCGCCTACGTGCGTTTGACCGACATTGTTACCCCGTTTGATGAACCGACTCCAAGTTTTGGACCGGCCGGTGCTGATATTGATGCGGTAGGAGCGATTTCCACAGTTGCTGTTGATCTCTACACCGCAGGAAGTGAGGGCATCGTTGTCACGAACAATGCTGGTCCAACACTGATGAATAACATCTTGGCCAACCTTGATCTTGGCGTGAATGTCTCATCGGGCCCAGTTGATCCAAATACGGACGCAGTTGAGCTATCCAAGGCACAGACGGTACTCGGCGGGAACGCTTATTATCGCAATACTCAGAACGCAAACGGAACGGCCGAATCCGATCTTGGGGTCTTCAATCTTCTGGTTAATGATTCACAGCCGATTTTCGTAAATCCTGTCGATTTAATCTTCTCGCCACTCGCTAATGTGCCAACGATCGATAGCTCGATTGATTCGCTCGAAGATCGCGCATCCTTGGCAACTGTTCGCCAAGCAGTAGGCTTGCCACTTGTTCCAGTCTTAGCACCGATTGTCGATCTTAATGGGCAGATCCGAGTGGATGATCCGTTGGTCGATTCACCGGTTGGGCTTGGAAACAATGTGTTCAAGGATCGAGGCGCGGAAGAGCGTACCGATACCACCGGTCCTCGGATCACGTTGATTTCACCGAGGGCGAATGATCTACAACAGGATGCCGGTCAAGTTGTAACTTCGGCGACAATTTTTGATTCATTCGACATTCAACTAGTCGACGGAATTACCCCTGCAGATCCGGCTGCCGGTGTTGGGGTCAACGATTTTATCCTCAACGATGGGTCTTTGATTCGCTTGCGAAGATTGATTTCTGGCTCTCAAAGCACAGAGACTTTGGTAGAGGGTGTTGATTATCGATACGCTTACGACGCCGCAGACAATGTGATTCGACTGACGCCTGTCGCCGGTGTCTGGCAGGATGACGCCGTCTACACAATTGATGTGCTCGGAGATGACGTCGGAATCATCAAGGGACAATCTGGTTCTTCTTATGGTGATGGGCAGCTAACCGAGTTAGATCTGTTCGACAACCGATTGTCGACCCAGGTGATCACTAAGCAGTCCATTGAGGTGGACACTGGAATCAGTGTTTCCGTTTCGGACTTGGCGCTCTCTCGCACCTTCGCCGGATTCACTTTCCCGAATATTCAGGGGCAATCACTTGAAGTATTCGATGGTTATTCTAGCGAACCCGTCTTCTTTCAATTAACGACGACAAATGATCCGGCAGTCAACGAGGCAATTGTTGATTCGGGAGCAATACCGGTTCGAGTTGGGGAGCAGGCGACCGCTGAACAGATCGCTGGAGCATTGGCGCAAGCGATCAACGTTTCAGATGTAAGGCTTTTTGCGGCTGCGTCGGGTAACCGATTGCAGCTACGAGATTCCGTTATCAAGTCGGCTACCTTATTCGATGTGCCGGGCGTGACTATTCATGGAGCGTCGGCGTACCAAGCTGTTGATCTCTCACTTGCTGCCGAAATTCGTGGTTTGAATGTCCTTGGGCAGTCATTCGCGATCTCCGATGGCATTGATCAAGTTGAGTTCATCCTGGTGTCTGATTCGGCCGCGGCGGGTGTTGGTCAAGTACCTGTTGTGATTACCTCGGATGCGGGGAGGTCTGTGATTGCTTCTGCGATTCAAGATGCCATAGGCCAGACGACGCTTCAGTTGCAATCGACAGTTATCAACGGAACGCTTCAGCTGCGAGGCTCTTCAGAGGTGGCAACATCTCAGAGCCTTCTCGCTTACGCGCGACCCGGTTCCATGACTGGTGATCCAATTGATGACGCGTTTAAGCTTTCAAACTACTCCCTTGACGCGGTACTTACTGATCTAGCGATTGCTGCCAATGATGGTGCAACCGTCACCATCTTTGATGGTACCAACGAAGTTACATTTGAATTTGATAATGCATTACTTCCTGGCGTGGCCGCAGGTAATGTTGCAGTGCCAATTCCATTCAATGCGACATCTCGTGATATGGTAATTGCGCTGAAAGCAGAGATCGATCTATCTGGATTAGACGTTCAGGTAGCAACTGCCGCCAGAAGTTTCCGTGTTGCAGGTAACCAAGCTCCTGTCAGCATTAGTTCTGCTACCGACTCGGTAACGGTCTCTGGATTTGGTTCTATTGGGACCTCCCCAGGCTTCGGTATTGGTATTCCAGCAAGTGGTTTAGAGTTAGATAGCTCAATTGAAGATGGTCAAACGTTCACGATCACTCGTGGGCCAATCTCCGTTGAATTTGAGATTGATTTCAATCAAGTTCAGGATGTGGCTGGTTCAACTCTGGTTACAGTTCAAACGCCGACTCTCGATAATCTCGCTAATGCAATTGCTGCCGCGATCAACAATTCCGCACTCGCTTTAACAGCTGAGAATATAAATGCGGGAAGAATCACTTTGTCGGGTGTTGATACGGAAGACATTTCACTCGACATGACAAACACTGGTTTGTCGCAATTGGGTATCGCAGGGCAGCCTAATCCGGCGGCTATAGTTGTCCCGATTGACGCTGACGCGACAGAAATTGCTTCCGCATTCAATCGTGTGATTACTCAATTCGAGCCACTCGGAGTAAGCAGTGAGCAGGTGGGCAATCGCGTGATTGTGAGCTCAACTGAGGACTATGTTGGGTTGACGATGCGAGGAACCTCGGTCGTAGAAGATCGGGTCAGTGATAAAGTTGGCAATCAAACAGCCGCTGAAGACCTACCACCACTCGTGATCTACATCGGTGGTGGATTTGATTATGGTGACGCACCAGAGCCATACGCATCCTTGGCAGCGGCTGATGGTCCTCGTCACTTCATCGATGAAGGATTCGCATTGTGGCGTCAAGATCCTAGCGATGGAACACTTAAAGGTCTCACATACGACAACGATGCGCGATTGCCAAATGCTGACGAAGATAACGGCGTTCGAGTCATTGGGTCGCTTCAGCCTGGATTTAGCGTTAATCTCGAGGTGGGAATCTATAACGTAGACGGAAGAGATTTCTACCTGGACGCATGGTTTGACTGGGATGCGGATGGAGTCTTTGAGGAATCAGAGGCTTACCGCTTCGGCTCAGCTGGAACCGGTCGATCGCAGTTGAATGTTGGTGCCAACGTGATCTCTGTTTTGGTTCCGGCTGATGCAGCATTGACCGAAATCTACGCCCGATTCCGATTGAGCGAACAGAACCAACTTGGTCCAACTGGTGTGGCGGGTAGCGGTGAGGTCGAAGACATCCGTCTCGACGTTAGCAACAACCCATTCCGAAACCCTGTCGACCGATACGATGTGAACAACAGTGGGTTGGTTACTCCGTTGGATGCTTTGCAGATTGTTAATGCACTAGGGCGTAATGATGGAAACAGCATCTTCCTTGATGTGCTTCCGTTACCCGTTGACTTGCCGGAATATCCAGATGTCTCTGGAGACGGTGTTGTCAGTGCACTGGACTCACTGCAGGTCATCAATGAGCTATCCAGGATCGTCAATGGTCAATCCGGTTCAGGTGAGTGGGTTTTGGAAACCGCTGATGCGACTTACGTACCTAATTCGAGTGGTGTTATGGCCTCGACGCCGACCGCACTGTCAGAATTGCTTGGCGTTTCCGATGCTCCAACGTCCCAGCCATCTAGCGAATTGCAAAGCGGTGTTGTAAGTAAGACGAGCGTGTTTGATAACGCAGCAAGCGTGCAGTTAGATTCGATCGTCGATACTCTGGCTGCTGATAATGCTTCCGCGAGATCGCAGTCAGAAGCAGACACTCTCGATGATTGGTTCGCAAGTCTCTAGTGGACTTGCCTAATCTGGTTGGCAGATGATCCAAGAAAAATGCACCACAGAGCAGCCTTTAGGGCTGCTCTGTTTTTTTATGGCTGTGCTTCTAAATTGGGTTTTAGAGTTATGTTTTATTGGGGTTTCTTGTTTGTTGGTGATGTTTGAGGAACTAATTGACGTGTTCCACGTCTCACTTTTAGATCGAAATGAATATCAAGCGGAGCCTCGCAGTTGTTGATTTATTCGATTGAACTCTATTGGATCTAGGCACTGATGTTTTGTATGGTTCCAAAGTGCTTGCTAACGAAACTGGGCGACCCATCTGAGTGTTCATGTGAAACAACTGTTTCATGAGGCGACACATTCTCTGTTCGTTTTAGTGTTTGGATTGGCGTTATGTTCGAAAGCCTGATTCGCAACTTTTCGCTGGGGAAACCGCTCAAAACCCGAGGTGGCAGAAGTCTACCCAGACGCCTACGCGCTGAGGCGTTAGAACAACGAATGCTGTTTGCGGCGACTCCTCTTGGGGCGTTGCCCACTGACACAGGCGAGTTTCTGCTTGGTAAAGTCGCAGTAACTCCCGTTCTATTTGAAAGTAACGGTCAGGTCGATAATCAAACACAGAATTGGACGGTTGAGGAGATTGATGCCGTTTTGGCAAAAGTAACTGAAGGAGTTGGTTGGTGGTCCGATTTGTTGGACACCCTTGGGACCGTGCATGATCTTGAGTTCATCATCGATGACACCTTTGCCAAGACGCCCTTCTCTACTCCGTATGAGCCAATTGATCGCCCGAGTACTGATTTCACGCTCTACGCTGGAGGTTTCCTCCTTGATCAGGGGCAGGGAGGAGCGACAACTCTCGAAGAGGCGGTCTATGGATTCAATCACGCTCAACGTGAAAAACTTGGTACTGATTGGTCTTTCACGATCTTTATTGTCGACTCATCTGACGATGCAGATGGTTTATTTGCCGCAGGTGGTAATTTCTCCGCCGCTTTCGCTTATGCGGGTGGGCTTTTTGTTGTGACACCGTCCACTCGTCCTGCGTCAACAATTGCACACGAGATGGGCCACATCTTTTGGGCTCGCGATGAGTATCCCGGCGCATCAACGTGGACGGATCAAAGAGGTTATTACGATACTCAAAACACAAACGCCGCGGATAACCCGACGCCAGGGTTTCAGCAAGAAATAAGTATCATGCGGGGCGGTGTTCCACTCAATGACGCATACTCAGGTCTAGTGAGTCCAGAAGCGACTTTGGCAATGATTGGCTGGCAAGATAGCGATGGCGACGGAATCTTCGATGTCGCTGATGTCCCGCTATCAATGCAGGCAAGCGGATACTTTGATGCGGAGAACGGAATCTACCAATTTCGAGGGGAAGCGTCGGCGGTCCCTTTGATCAATGCTAATTCGTCTGGGAATCAAAGCGATATCACTCTCAACCGCATCAATGAAGTTCAATATCGTGTTGATGGTGGAGATTGGATCGCTGCATTGACGCCCAACTTGCAGACGGTTTCCTTCGACTTGAGTGTCCCAATCAGTGCTCCGTTTAGCACCATTGAATGGCGTGTGATTGATGTCAGTAGCGGTGTGGTTAGCCCGTCTATTGTTGGCAAGAATGTTGGGCCAGCTGTTCCGCTGACAGGCTTTACCGGAGTGACGTATTACGATGAGAATGAGAATGGTCTCAGGGATGAAACTGAAATGGTTCTTCCAGAGACAAATGTTCATTTAACCCGAACCGATGGAACTCCTCTGTATTTTGGTGCCTTTGCAGCGAGCGAATTTAGCAATGGAGTGCTTGATACGGCGAGTCTTCCCTATGACGTTACCGCGGTAAGTGAGGTTTTTGATCCGCAGGTATTCGTTCAAGATTCGGGTGTATTGCCTGACGTTAGAACGTTTCAGTTTTACGATGCTTTTCGTGGTAGATGGGTAGAACGTTGGGATGCGAACACAGCATTCGAGACTCAGTTGCAAGAGGATGTCGGTTCTTTGATGGTTCGCGTTTATGGCGGACAACAGAATAGCTACGCTCGAATCGAGGCGTTCAATGCTTCTGGGGATCTGATTGGACGAGTCACAAGCGAGGAGCTAAACGCTGGCGAGCAGACGGATTTGCGTATCGAGCGACCGGAGGGTGATATCCGAAGGATCTTGGTTTATGGCTATGCCGGATCAAGCGTTCTTGTTAACCGCGTTGAATATGGATTCAACCCTGAAGTCAAAACCGATGCCTTGGGTGTCTGGCAGATCCCGTTCCTCCCTTCTGGACAGTATCTAGCAGAATTTCAATCAGCCGAGGTGATCTACAGTTTCGGGGCAACCGCTCAGGTGCTTAATGTTGATCACGGCGAATTTCAAGTTCACGCAGTTGCGGCACAGAGGATTAGTAGCCCACAGCACAACGTGGTTAGTGCCGAAGATGTAAACGAGGATGGAAGCGTTTCGGCCGTGGATGCTCTAGTCGTCATCAATGACTTGAACCGATATTCGGCTCGAGTGCTGACTTGGGACGACCCGACCACTTTCATGGTTGATGTGAACGATGATGGAGCAGTGTCAGCACTCGATGCTTTGATTGTTATTAATTCGCTCGCGGAAATTCCAAGTGGATCAGGGGAATGGATCAACTCATGGTCTGGCCCTTTTGATCACTATCTGGATCACGAAGTGGTTCCCAATACGGAATTGACTTCGGAGACTGATATAGAAAACGGTCCCGCAGAGGGGGGTTCGGTGTTGGATTGGGCCGAGTCTGCGGATTCTGACCGTGGGCGCGAAAGTGTCGATAGTCCAAATGCCGATAGGGATGAGGAGCAACTATACGGACCCAAGGCAGTTTGGAAGTTACAGCAGGGCTGGAAGCATCGTTATTTCGCAGCAAATTGGTTGATGCGAAATCATTAATGGCTTCTGGAACTGGTGTCGCAGGCCAATCGGTCAGACGGGTGGACAAAGAGTGGACAAATTTTTGGGAACCAATCATTTCATGATGGCTCTAAACACTCGGTTTTTTCCGTCTTGTCGCTGATAAAAATTGATAAATCAGGGGTTCTGGGTAGCATAGGCTGCTAGGTCCCATTTTTGAGTTGTTGGATAACTGGAGGCGGTCTGCCAGTCTCTGATGCCGTGAATGAAACGGTCAGAAGACGGTGGGGACGGTCGCTTGTGCCCAGCAGTTTCAACCAAACATCCCATCTTTCCGAGTAAAGAGATGAGAAATTTGCGTCGTTTGATTCGTCGAGCTGGATTGCTGTCACGCGCAGAAAAGCGTAGAGGCTCATCTCGAAGTTCTGCTAACACTTCGGTCAAACGCCGTTTAGGGAATGAGACGCTAGAAAAGCGCGAGCTATTAGCTGGTGATTTGGGTTCAGCTTCCAATCACAACTACTGGAATCCGTATGACGTGAATGCGGATCATCAGATTACGGCACGCGACGCTCTAGGTGTCATTAATTATCTCGGGCAGAATGGCGAGGGTGAAGAGATCACCGGTGACACTCCGATGTTCCTCGATGTGAACGCGGATGGTCGCATTAGCGCTTCAGATGCTTTGGGTGTGATCAACGCATTGGGTCGTGGCGAAGAGGTCGGTGAATACGTCGAGTTATTGTTGACTGCTCGAACAACAGCAGACGTTCTCATCACCCCGGATGCCAATGGCGATGTCAACGTGAACGTCGGAGAGGCGTTTGATTTAGAAATTGCCTATGACGATCTGCGAGTTAACCAATTCCTGCAACCTGCAGTTGAGCTTGGCGTCTTTCAGTTGTTCACCGATATTGCTGTGAGTCAGCCGAATGTGTTGATGCCGATTTTGAATGAAACACAGCGACTGATCATTGATTCATCAGTGATCACGGAGTTTGGCAACAACAATATTGATAGTTTTGACTTTTCAATTCCCGAGGCGCCCCCGGGAGTAACCGGAGGGCAACTAACCTACACCGCATCAGCGGCGGAGTTCGGCGGGAACCCAGTGGCCGCAGTGACGAGTGCGCTTGAGGCATTCGGTTACTCCACAGGCCAGTTTGAAATCAGCACTTTGGATTTTGGAACCGGTGGAGACATTGGTTATCAGATTCATTGGACTGGTGATGAGTTTGGCAACGTAGATCTTCCGAACGTGTCGGTGGATGTCATTGAGGTGAATCCCGCAACTGAAGTTCCCACCGAAACAATCGAGTACGCTCCATTTTTGGCTGATGGAGAAACTCCGAACCCTGACGCCGTCCGTTTCAATTTGAATACGTACAGCCGTACCTTCAATCCAACTGCTCTGAATCCTTCGGGTGAGAAGTTTTACGCTTCCCAGAACCGTGGCACGTTTGATCCTGGAACTGGATTCGATGAGGTCGGCGGATTAGGTTTGGTTCCACTCGATGGTGGTGGTGTGCCTGATTTGACGGATGATGGTTCTTTCGATCAACCGTTCGATGCATTCAGTTTGCGTGTTTACCTGAAGTCTGAAGTGACAGACTTTGTCGTGAGCGTGAATCCAGGTGAAGACGCAGAGGCGATGTTGCTGTACGGCCGTGATGAGGCGGTTCCTCAGGACTTCGTATTGGTCGAGAGTATTGACACCAATGGTAATGGGGTCAATCAGGTTGTGCTCAATGCCACGGTCAACGCACCAGGTGTTCTCGCTTTCAATCCTGATACTTTGTCTGTTGATGAAGACGCTGGCGTGGCTTCGCTGACAGTCACTCGAACAGATGGCTCTGTGGGGGCTGTTTCAGTGAACTACTCGACGATTGCCGGCACAGCTGATGCGGGAGTCGATTTCAATATCGCCTCTGGGACGCTCGATTTTGCTGATGGCGAAACAAGCAAGACATTGAATATTCCGATTGTCAATGACACGGCGATCGAAGCTAACGAGACCTTCTCCGTCATTTTGAGCAACCCATCCGGTGGTGCGACTTTAGGAACCGCATCAAGCGCGACGGTGACCATTATTGATGATGAGGTTGCAATTCCTGGTGAGTTGAGTCTCAATGTGTCAACCATTTCTGTTGATGAAGATGCCGGAACACTAACACTGACCGTCGATCGAGTTGGTGGCAGTGATGGGCTCGTCTCTGTGACCTACACCACAGCCAATGGAACCGCATCGAGTGGATCCGATTACACAGAGGAATCAGGTTCGCTGATCTATCAAGAAGGTGAAACGGCAAAGACGATTGTCATTCCAATTTTGGATGATTCCGATTTTGAAGGCGATGAGACGTTCACTGTGACTCTCTCCAATCCAACCGGTGGAGCTACCATTGGCACGGGCCAGACGACAGTAACCATCGTTGATAACGATGTTCTTCTGCCCGGTGTCATCGCACTGAGTACGGCGTCATTATCGGTGAACGAAGAGGCTGGCTCCGTCGCACTCACTGTTCAACGGACTGGGGGTTCGGACGGAGAGGTTACGGTTGATTACACAACTGTTCCAGGGACCGCGATTGCAGGAACCGACTACACGACCACTGCAGGAACCCTGACCTTCGCTGATGGTGAAACCAGTAAGACGGTCAACGTAACGATTCTTAATGACACAGAAATTGATCCTGGTGAATCCTTCACGTTCGTGATCTCCAACGCTCAGGGTGGTGCGACACTCGGAACGACCACCAGCACCACGGTGAACATCGTGGATGATGAGCAGCCTGGTACCCTTGCGTTTTCACAAGCCACTGCATCGGTTAATGAAGACGACGGAACTTTGACAATCACCGTGGTTCGGACTGGCGGTTCAGATGGTGCCGTGACCGTTAATTACGCGACGTCCAATGGCTCAGCGACTGCTGGTGATGACTACACCGCCAACTCGGGCACACTCACCTTTGCCGATGGAGAAACAAGCAAAGACATTGAGCTGCAAATTATCGACGATATTTCAATCGAATCCAACGAGACTCTGACAGTCACCTTGAGTTCACCGAGTGGCGGCGCTTCCCTAGGCACGCCTGCAGTGATGACCGTGACAATTATCGAAGATGATGTTCCGGGTACTTTGGCGTTTAGTGCAGGTACAGCGAGCATTAGTGAAGATGGCGGCTCAGTAACCTTGGTTGTGAGCCGAACGAGTGGCAACGACGGTATCGTCACCATTGACTATAGCACTGCCGATGGAACCGCAATTGCCGGGCAAGACTATACAAGCAAATCTGGAACCTTGACATTCGGCAATGGAGTGACCACTCAAGAGGTTACCATTGATATCCTCGATAACGTGGTAATCAATGAAGATAAGACTTTCACCGTTAATCTAAGCAATGTGGGCGGGGGAGCCACCGCAGGTACCCCTGCCTCGGTGACCGTAACCATCCTCGAGAATGACGTTGAATTGTTATTTGATCCGTCTTCGATCACAGTCAACGAAAATGCTGGTACAGCTTCGCTTAATGTTAAGAGAATCGGCGACGCTGATTCAGCTGTGCAGGTTGATTTTGCGACCGCCGATGGTACCGCAATCGCCGGTTCAGACTACACATTAACCACGGGGACTCTGAGCTTTGCTGCGGGAGTTCTAACGCAGAGCATCACAGTTCCATTGATTAATGATAATCAAGAGGAGGCGGGTGAGGCGTTTACCGTTGCCTTGTCCAATCCAACAGGGGCAGCCAATTTAGGTTCTGCTCCTACAGCGACCGTGAATATTACGAACGATGACATCGCGGGTTCGCTTTCGATCGACAGTACGGCTACCACTAATGAGAAAAGTGGAACCGTAACATTAACAGTCACGCGTTCTAACGGCAGCGACGGAGATATTTCGGTTGACTTCACGACGGTCGATGGAACCGCGTTGGCCGGCCTTGATTACGTAGCAAATAGCGGAGTCCTGAACTTCGTACACGGCGAGGAATCCAAGCAGATCGAAGTAACCATACTTGATGATGTTCTGGGAAGTGAGCCGAGCGAGACTTTTACCGTCGTTTTGAGTAATGCTACCGGCGGAGCAGATGTGCTTTCTGGCACCGCAACTGTGACGATAGAGAATGTTAACGAAGCGCCGACAGCATCACCTGTTGATGTGCCCGCAAGAAGTGAAGAAGACTCCATCTTCACTGTGACGCAAGCAGACTTGATCGCCAACGCAATCGATCGCGAAAGTGATGTGTTGAGCGTTGCGAATTTTGTTCGCATTTCCGGCGATAACCAAGGTGTGACGGTCAATGCCGACTCACTCACCGTTACTCCTGCTGCATATGGTTACCTTCAGGAAGGACAAACAGCGGTAATCGTTTATTCCTATGACATTACTGATGGCAGGAATACGATCAGTAATACGGTCACTATCACCATCAATGGATTCAATGACGCTCCAATTGCAGTTGATGATTTAAATGTGATCGCGTTCAAGGGTGCGACCTCCAATATCCGCGTTCTCGACAATGACAACGCTGGCGATGGCGAAACGCAAGCCTTAACTATTACGGAAGCTGCTTCGCCGAATGGTGTTGTGCAGATCAAATTAGATGGCACGATCGATTTTACCCCCGCCGATGGATTTTTAGGTTCAACCACAATCGGGTACACCGTTGCTGACTCTCAGGGTAAAACTGCGAGTGCCACCGTGTTCGTCGAAGTGAAAGACTTTCTGCCTTCATCACTCTCGGGCTACGTGTTTATTGATGAGGTTGAGAACTCAGCGACAGAGATTGCCGCGGGCGCTACCCCAATCC
>JBMHCO010000178.1:0-3134 GCA_049889895.1 Rubripirellula sp. | reverse complement strand
AAAAGTTCTCCATAACCCACGATGCAAAAAATCACGCGACGCAGTCGCCTACCTCGAGTCCAACAAAATCCCCCACCAAATCATCAAATACCTCGAGGCACCCCCAACCGTTAACGAACTTCAAACGATTGTGAAACAACTGGGTATCAAGCCCGAACAATTGGTTCGCAAAAAGGAAAAGCTTTACAAAGAATTGTCTTTAGGATCTGCAAAGCTATCTGACCTAGAGTGGATTCAGCTCCTAGTCGACCACCCCTCTCTGATTGAACGCCCTATCGTCCAGCATGAAAAGCGGGCTGTAATTGGTCGACCACTAGATAACGTGATTGCATTATTTGAAAACAAGTGATCCTTGTCTCCATCGCCAAACTGATGAGAAAGTTCCATACGTTAAAAGATCGTGATGTCGACCGTTCCCGTAAAATAGCGAGCAACGATGAACGAGCAAAAAGTTAGCAAAGATGAAGTCACACCGCCGCATCTGTATTTTAATCGACGGTCCTTGATGCGAACGGGCGCGGTTGCTTTAAGCACAGCGACAACTGCTTCTGTCTACCGGTGGTTCAATCCTGCTGAGAAGGTCACCAATGATGCAAAATCACTTGAAGGCCTCGTATCTCAGGACGATGTTACGACGATAGCATCTGCGAATGGATGGGAAACTGAAGAAGACAGAACACCTGAAGTTGACGTGATCAACTACAACAACTTTTATGAGTTCACCACCGATAAACGGCGAGTTGCTTCAGTCGCGAAAGATTTCAAGACAGACAACTGGGAATTGACGATCGATGGACTTGTCGAGAACCCTTTAACTTTAACTATCGACCAAATTCACTCGATTGCACCACCACAGGAACGTATTTACCGCATGCGTTGCGTCGAAGCATGGTCGATGGTCATACCTTGGGCTGGCTTACCGCTCCACCAGATACTTGAGACTGCGAACCCGCTTAGCAATGCGAAGTACGTTGCTTTTGAAACGTTATACGACCCAACTCGAATGCCTGGCCAGAAGAAAAAAGTGCTTGAGTGGCCATACGTTGAAGGCCTGACCATCGACGAAGCGATGCATCCCCTGACGCTTCTAGCAACGGGTCTCTACGGCAAAGAACTGCCTCCGCAAGATGGTGCGCCAATTCGATTAGTCGTTCCATGGAAGTATGGGTTTAAGGGGATAAAGTCGATTGTAAGAATCACCTTAGTTGATCAGCAGCCACCAACGAGTTGGAATCGTTACGCACCATCTGAATATGGTTTCTATGCGAATGTAAATCCGAATGTCGATCATCCAAGGTGGAGTCAAGCGACGGAGCAACGGATTGGTGAATCAGGTCGGCGAAAAACGCTGATGTTCAATGGATACGAAGACCAAGTTGCATCACTTTATGACGGAATGGACCTGAGAACATATTTTTAAGTCAAGCAAGTTGATGAGCTCATCTAAATTCACAAATCTGCTGATTTGCATTAACGCCAGCATCCCCCTAGCCATTCTAGGGCTCGATTACTGGGATCAGAATCTAGGCGCCAACGCGGTTAATACAGCAATCCATATTACGGGGATTGTCAGCTTGGTCTTGTTACTATTATCTCTGGCCGTCACCCCGATCATTCGCGTCACACGCCAAAAGCATTGGTTCGCGGCACGAAAAACCTTCGGGCTCTTCGGTTTCTTCTACGCGGTTGTCCACCTCACTATCTATTTCTTTCTCGATCGAGAAGGAGATGTCTCAAGCCTCATTCATGAAATGGCAACGAGGCGGTTTCTTCTGGTCGGAACCCTAGCGATTGTGCTGCTGCTACCTCTCGCGTTAACATCAACTCAAAGAATGCGACAGCGTCTGGGTATTAAGAAATGGAAACGTCTACATCGATTGGCTTACCTGATCGCTGTGCTAGTCGTGCTCCATTATTACATGGAAGTAAAATCTGATACCGAATCACCGATTGCATTTGCCGTGGTTCTCGGATTCATTCTGGCCAGCCGAATCCCCTTTCGCGGAACCGCAAACAATCCGAATGTTGATGCAGAAAGTCATGGGGTAATCAAAACAAATAGCAAATGGAGTGGCGAGCTTATTCTGACCCAAATTAGGGATGAATCACATAATGTGAAGAGTTTCCGGTTAGCTCCAAATGATCGTGACGGACTGCCGTTTCGGTTTTCAGCCGGTCAATTTATCAACCTCACTCTGAACAGCAGTTCGGCACCACTGAATCGCTCCTACACGATTGCATCATCTCCAAATCAGCTTGATTGGATCGAGATATCCGTTAAGAAAGAACCAGGCGGTCAAGGCTCCGGTTACCTACATGAGAGCTCAAAGGTGGGTGATATTTTTCATATCCATGGACCTCACGGCAAATTCTTTTTTGACCCGGACCTCACTCGCCGATTGATTCTGATCGCCGGCGGTGTCGGCATCACCCCTATCATGTCCATGATACGATTCATCCGTGATATCAATTGGCAAGGTGAGGTGAACGTTCTTCTTTCAGCCAAGACAGAATCTGATCTTTTGTTCAATGATGAATTACGCGAGATCCGTCAATCACATAAAAACATATCGCTTGAGCAGACGCTTACCCAAAATAGCAATTCGAATTGGACAGGACGCACCGGGCGCATAGACTCCGAAACGATACGCAAAATGGAGTTGGATCAAGACGGGACACATGTATTCATTTGCGGGCCCAACGCCATGGCCGATGAAATATCCTCTATGGTTCTAGAGACTGGGATTGACCCAAGAAATCTTCATCGAGAAAGCTTTGGAGGAAAACGTCGTGGATCAGTAGCAGTCGATACAACAGACCAAGAAACACACACTGTTGAATTCTCAAACTCGAACCAAAAAGTTAATATCTCTAATAACATAACTCTTCTTGAATTAGCGGAAAGCTACAACGTCGCTATCGAGTCCGACTGCCGTGCTGGGATATGCGGACAATGCAAAGTGAAGCTAATTCGTGGACAAGTTGAGATGGAGTGCGAAGATGCTCTCACTGATCAAGAACAAGCGAGCAGCATGATTCTGGCGTGTCAGTCAATCGCCAAATCCGATTTAATCGTAGAAGCATGACCAAGCTCTATGTGCTTGCTGCATAACAAAGAGCAAGTTGAACCAATC
>JBMHCO010000177.1:0-17851 GCA_049889895.1 Rubripirellula sp. | reverse complement strand
AAGCTAGGGCATCAAATCCCAAACTGTCAAACGTTGATCAAAGGGTTTGATTGGCTGATACTGCCGGGAAATGGAATCTGCGGCGGACCACCGTGCGGTATCGTCACGGGATCAAAAGCGGACGTGAAACGCCTGCAATCTCACCCGCTGTGGCCGTCTTTCGAAGCGAGGGAGGACACCTTACTGGTCATGCTGATGACTCTTGAAATGGAGGCATCACAGCCGGATGCAATCCCCATCCTTGCGTTACTAAACACCAGCCTAGACAACATTCGATCTCGCTCAGAACGTATCGCTACTCGAATTGGTGCAAATGAAAAAATAGCTGAGTGCCAAGTCATGGACAGCGAGGCGGCAATTACATCAAATGGAATCTGGAAAGTACCTTCCCAGAGCCTAAAACTGCGGCACCAGACACTGCAGCCAAAGCAGTGGTCGATCCAATTGGCAGAGGAGCATCCACTGATCCTCACCAACCACGATGATGATTACCTCTACCTCGATCTACGTTGGGTAGACCCTTGCCATGACGCCCAAATTGGCCGAAGCATCGGCGGGCTGATTCAATGATGAAAACTGCCTTCAAGAATTCTCGAAAAAATCCCACCGGCAGCTTCACTCATTCTCTACAGCCGGCGTGATCCATGTGAGATCGTCCCACCAAATCCGATCATTGGATTGAACGGCACCGGGTGTACTACGTCCATTCTGCACGATTCTTGTCAGTTGGCTCGTCAAAGATTGAACTAAATCGGGATGCATTTTGATCAGATTCTTTTTCTCAGACGGATCGTTTGTGAGATCGTACAACTCCATTGGTTGCTTTCGATGCTCCATGATTAACTTCCAGCGTCCTGCACGAATGGCGAAACCGCCATTGATACTGTGATGCACCATCGGTGAACGATCAGGTGACGGAGAGCTCGCGGTTGACTTCGCGAACTCGTTGAGAAAGCTCACGCTATCTTCACCTGCATCATCCGGAAGGGTGTTATCAAAGAGCTCCGCTAAGGTTGCCAGTAAATCGGTTTGGCAGACCGCTCGAGCGGAGATACTGCCGCCCTGAATCCTCTGGGGCCATCTGATGAAAAGAGGCACACGATGCCCACCTTCATAAATGGATCGCTTGCCCTCTCGATAAATCAGATTGCTTTGGTGATTGAATTGCTCAGCTCGCTTTTTCCATGTGTTTTCAGGACCATTATCGCTCGAAAAAACCACCATGGTTTGATCTCTGATTCCTAATCGCTCAAGAGAGTCCAACAGACGGCCAATCTGCCAATCCGTCTCCATCATGAAGTCGCCGTACGCCCCAGCATCACTCTTGCCTTTAAATCGGTCAATCGGGATCACCGGTTTGTGAGGTGATGTGTAAGGGAGATAAAGAAAGAAGGGTTTTTCCCCGTCCTCTCCACGCCGATGACGCTCAACCCAATCGATCGCTTGGTCTGTAAACCGAGTCAAACACTCCGAATCAACAAAGTCAGAAGCGATCTCGAGCTGGCCCTGCACAATGCCCCATTGGTTCGTACCCCCCAACACTTTTGCCACCGGATCGTATGGCGGCTGGATGCGGTAGTCATCAATGGCAATCGCATTCTTTTTCTTCTGCGTGTACATCACCGGAGGCACTTTGGCATAACGACCTTCGAACCAAGCGAGGACACCATAATTAAGCGAGGCGGGAATGCCAAAGAAGTAATCAAAGCCTTTATCAAGCGGCATGTCTACGACCGGTTTGCTCCAATCTCGGCTCTGCCTGTCCCCAGGAAAATCCATTCCCAGGTGCCATTTCCCGACCATCGCAGTCGCATAGCCATTTTGGCGGCAAAATGAAGCGAGGGTCATTCGACCATCCTCAATCAAGCAAGCACGCTCTGCCCCCAGAACGCTACGCTTGAGCTCTGTCCGCCAGCAGTACCGCCCGGTGAGTAATCCGTATCGACTCGGGGTGCAAACCGTATCACTGCAGTGTGCATCGCTGAACATGATCCCTTCGGCTGCGAGGCGATCGAGGTTCGGCGTTTGAAACTTTGCGTTCGGGTTCAAGCAACTTACATCACCGCAGCCTTGATCGTCGGTGTAGATCACGATGATATTCGGCCGCGATTCCGCCAACGAATTCTTGCCTGAGGAAGAATCAGCCTCAGGTGAATTAGCCAGTGTTGAATGAGCCAGTGCAGATTCGAACAACACGAGCGTTGATAAAATCACAAGCGGAATGCCGACCAGATTCCACCACAACCAAGCCGTCCGTGAACGCCCCTGTGTCTGCATCCTTTTTGTTCCTCGCACTGCAAGTAAGTTAAAAAAAATCATCTCTTGAATTTTAAGCCAGGCTTTTCGTAATTGTGATACTTCACGCCTTCGCTTTGCCAATGGTCCACCACTTGATCGTAAATCGACTGCATCTCGATCCTTTGAGCATTGAACTCACCAACGCCTATCAAGTTCGTAATCTCGATCGGATCCGTTTCCAAATGATATAGTTCTTCGACAGGTGTCATTCCATCAGTTGTGGATGGCCAGCGAATGAATTTCCAATCACGGGTAACCACCCCAAGACTATGCACTTCGCTTGGTCCCCAAACATTGATCAGTGGTAACCAAGTGTGATGCTCTTGATCGGGATCGGAATAAAGAGGTGAGAGATTTTTTCCATCGATTCCCTCGGGAGCCTCGATACCTGCAAGAGCACAGAGCGTCGGTGCGATATCCACATTGCCCGTTAAAGCATCACAGCGGCGATACTCGCCGAAATCATCAGGAACCGGCTCTCGACCATCTGTCGATGTACCTCCATCCAGATCCACTCTCGGGTCATACATGATCAATGGAACACGAGATGACTCTTCATACGGCAAAACCTTTGATCCGTACCCATGCGAACCACACATGAAGCCATTGTCAGAGGTATAGATCACGACCGTATTATCCGCGACTCCAGCCTGGGCGATCGCCTCGCGGATCATGCCGACGGCGACATCAATCGCATAAATCTGCTGGTAATAAGTTGCCATCACGGAATCGTATTGGTCGCTATAGTGCCAACTGTGAAAACGCTCATACTGCCGTCCCAATCGACTCTGTGCAGCGAAGTGCTCCCCATATTCACGGCCAAAATTGGGAGGCTTCACAAACGTCTGGTCTCGATAAATGTGATCAAAACGTGTATCAGGCGTCGTCGGATGATGAGGAGCTTTAAAACTGATAGATAGGCAAAACGGCTGCTCGCCCTTTGCGGAATCAAGAATAAAGTCGCGACCGAATGCGCCGTAGGATAATGTCGAATGCGGATACTCCTTGGCGTATTTTTTCATCGATTCGTTTCGGACAGTTTGATAGTGGGTCTGCCCGGGCCCACCTCCCCAAACGTCAAAATCCTCGACCGGTAACCTGCTTTTGCCACCCGGCACACGTGCAACTTCAAACCCAAATTTCCCCGCGAATGCAGTTCGATACCCCGCCTCACGCATCAAAATCGGGTACGAGGCAAGCCAATGCTCTTCGAGTAATGGGCCATGCTCAAAGTTGCAACCTGCTTTGTACTCGTACTTGCCCGTCATAATGTTGACGCGACTCGCCATGCATATCGCGGTGGTGTCGTAATGTTTATCAAACACCATCCCATCCTTGGCGAGCCGATCTAGATGAGGTGTTTTGACGCGAGGTGTGCCGTAACACCCCATCGAATAAGTGCATTGATCATCGGCAAGCAGAAAAATAATGTTCGGCTGAGTTTCAGCCGCTGTCGCAAACGGCGCAAGAACAGCAAATAAAAGAACCGCGACCCAAGCTCGACCGGTGAGACCGAACGCCACAGGCGTAGCCTTCAAAGGCCTTGGCGTCCTCACGAGTGCCGAGCCGCGACCGCGACCTGAGATGAAAGTGCAGGTTACGGCGGGAGAAAGCCTCGGATCAGGAGTGTCGTTTGAAACAGCACCTTGGCTCGAGGCACGGGAGAGCGGACTCGGGGAATGATTCAATTTAGATCACCAATCTTTGGAGCAGTTGAACACCAAAGCGTGATTGTAACGGATCAATCGCAAGATCACCTCAGTTAGGACGCGGTTCGCCAAAACCAATCGACGAGATCAATCAATCGATTGTCGACGAGATACCGAGTTTTCCCGACGCTTGCGAATGCCTGCGCGATCCATCAAGGATTGCCGCATCATCTCTTCGACGTAATCGTCATCAGCCGGTGGAGGCCCGTAAGCACCTAGCTGCAGCGGATCGTATTCGACGGTGTATTCGTGACGGGCGATCGCGATGAGGGTACCGGGATCGACGCGTTTACGAATGACCGTTCGTCCGGCCACCTTGGTGCCATTACGGCTGTTCAGGTCACGGATGAACCAATAACCCTGCTCAAGCGTCAAGCGGCAATGCTGGCTCGAAACGTTCTTGAATTTCAATGCGATATCGCACTCGCCTCGGCGACCAATCAACAACCTTTCCTTCGTCAGTGGAATCGGATCTCCACCGCCGGTGGGTGTGAGTTGGCCATAATGGCCAGCGTATGTTTTTTCTAAGTCGCTCACGATTTGCCGCCGAAAACCAAATGACTTGTTCTATCCAACCCACGGTCGTCGGCTCTCAAAAACAGCACATTGCCGATAAGACCCGATCTCACGCAGGATTCGTGATTTTATATCGCTTATTCGCCTCGGCCGACTTTCGACATTTTTTGCCGATTCGATGCCTGCCGTTTCGCTGCCCCGCGATTCACTGCCCCTCGATTCACTGCCCCCGAGATAGTTTAATCAAAAAGTCTCGGAGCGAGATACACCGACAGGCATTAGATCGCAGTGACGTAACGAGGGAGCCCGCATAATCTGCTCAACCCACTCCCCGTAGCGGGTTTGGGGCTGTATTGATCTCCGTTCCCGCTAAAATCACACTACGAAATCGTTACTCATTGTTTCCAAAACCCCACCCTCGGCAACCGGCACGTGAAAAGTAATTTGTCACCAGAAGCTGAAAATCGCCTTGCGTGGCAGCAAGAAGGCCAAGTGATGAATTCATTTGGTGCTTTTCTCAAGAGGCGACACGGGGGACGTATCCAAAGGGTTAGCATCGACGCCGGCTTTACTTGCCCCAACGTGGATGGAGCAGTAGCCCGAGGTGGATGCAATTTCTGCGACAACCGATCGTTCAGCCCATCTCGCCGAGTCAGACTACAGAAAGTAGCCGAGCAACTCCAAACAGGCATCGAAACGGTTCGTCGACGATACTCAAAAGTTTCTGGTTTTATCGCCTATTTTCAGCCGGCAACCAACACCTACGCGCCCGTCGAGCAACTCTCTGAAATCTTCGAACTCGCTCTCTCCATCCACCCCGAAATTGTTGGCCTCGCAATTGGAACCCGCCCCGACTGCGTTCCCGAATCAGTTCTTTCTCTGATCGAAAAACTTGCCGCAACTCATGATGTTTCCGTAGAGTATGGGATGCAATCGATCCACGATGCCTCTCTTGAATGGATGAACCGCGCACACCGCCACGAACACATGATCAATGCAATCGATCGTAGTCGAGACAGGCAGTTTGAAACCTGTGCACACGTGATCCTCGGCATCCCTGGTGAGACACATGGGATGATGATGGAAACCGCCCAAGAAATTGGTCGACTCGGATTCGATGCCATCAAGCTTCACAACCTCTACGCTGTCAAAGGAACACCGCTCGGGAATGAAGTGCTTGAAGGCAAGGTTGAGATGATGGAGTACCAAACCTACCTTCAAACTTTGGTTGATTTTCTCGAACGCATTCCACCGCATGTGATTGTTGAACGAATCAGCGGCGATGCCCCGCCCGACTTCCTAATCGCACCGCAGTGGTGCCTTCGAAAGTCAGAACTCAGACTCGACATTGAAAACGAATTCAAGCGTCGAGGAACCGTTCAGGGAAGTTGCTGGACGCCCCCGAGCGTTCCACCGTCTTCTCGCCCCGTCCCGCAGGACATCACACCCGAGCAAATCCGAGCTCACATTGACCAGCGAGGCAGGCTACCTGTCCTGAAGTTGCAGGATCAATAAACACTCAGTAAATCAATACTCGAAGCAGTAAACGAGAAATGCGACCAAGGCTGATTGAAAAAAATTGCATTTCGGTTTTCGGCTAGCGATAACACCGACCAACAAGCAGATCACATGGCAAGACTGGGTATCATCTTCGGACTGATTCTGTTTGGAATCAGCATCGCAGCGATGCTGCAGACACCACTGAAAGCCCCCAGTCAGTTTTACTCGATGATGTTCGGCATCCCGACGTTCTTCTGCGGAATTGTCGCGTTAAACCCTCATCGACGCCGTCAAGCGATGATCCTTGCGTCTGGCATCGCTGGCCTCGGCGCTTCATCTGGATCGGTTTGGGTCCTGCTCCATCTTTCAAGAACGCCTGAACCGATCACCGCAGGAGACGTCTCACCTGTTCCACCTATTGTGGCAATGACCGTCACCTGCGTCATCTTTCTCGGCTCGACTTGGATTGGCTTTTCAAACCTAAAAAAACGAGCGACATCTAATAAAACAAGTCAGTCGTAAAATCGTCAGCGGCGCACTCCGAAGGCAATCACGCATCAACCTTACCGGGACAAAAGCTTCACCATCGGCAGACGCCCCCTACATGAAGAGAAAAGATCTTCGCCGCTTGGCTTCACTGTTTTGCAATGACAAATCAACACGCTCACCGCAATCCACGTTATGCTCCGCTTCTTGCAGCGTTCAGTTCGACTGATCCGCTACGAGTTCGACTGATTGAGGTCTTCGAGAATCTACCTGATGAAGTGATCGCGGACTTTTTGACAGAACCTCCCCTGCACATTCATCCGATCGAAAAACATTCAAGGTTTGGCATCGCGAAACGCGCACCGGCGAACCCCCATCCCTCATCACTGACCTTCCTCAGCCTTCCCAGTAAGGACGGTCGAGGCAGCCGATGTGTCACTCTGAAACGAAAGCTCGAAAAAGATTTGCCACCATTCTGCAGGTATGTGATCGCGCATGAACTTGCACACGCCTATCTCAGAAATGGGCATTGGGGTGAAATCACAGATCGCGAGGAAGCAGCGGACGCACTGGCGGCTTCCTGGGGATTTAGTCGCGACTCTTGAAAGATAGCTCAGTGGCGACAAGCATCAACGGATCGCTAGACCGAATGGTCGGCAACCACCGTTAGCAATTTGGGGATGAACTCTCGCAAGGCCCGAGAGCGATGACTGATTGCGCGTTTCACGGCAAGATCCAGCTCCCCAAACGTGCGGTGATACTCGGGTATGATGAACAGGGGATCATAACCGAAGCCACCTTTACCACTGCGTTCTTCAGCAATCCGACCACGACAGATGCCGAAGTCTTCTAGCACCACTTCCCCACAGGGATTTGCCAAACACAGGTAGCAGTTGAATTGCGCCCCGCGACGTTCCGACGGCACACCTCGAAGCTCATCGAGGACTTTATCGTTATTTGCTTCATCTTCTCCATGCACACCGGCATAACGAGCAGAATACACACCCGGTCGGCCCTGCAGAGCATCCACACTCAAGCCACTATCCTCTGCCAGAACCCACCTTTCCAGGTGCTTGGCTTGCTCACATGCCTTCAAAGCCGCATTCTCGCGGAACGTTTCTCCTGTCTCATCGACATCGATGGAACCTGGTATTTCCGCGAGAGAAGTAAGCTGAATTTGATCCTCGGGTAGCAACATCCGCAATTCAACGAGCTTCTTTGCGTTGTTCGTTCCGAGGACTAAATCAAACATTGGCTTATCGCATTCCAAACGCAGCGCCATAGATGCTGCGTTTTGAGATTTTGGGGACGGCAATTGGAGTCGGCTTTACATCATAAGGAATCTTGGCTACTCCGTTACCCAGCACACCCCGAGAACCGCTAGGAACCTGCCTAGCAACCGAAGGATCAACATTGAATGCACTATATTTTTTCATCACCGCCCGTATCTCAGGAGTGTATTCGAATCGCCCATCAGGTAGTTCACGACCCAATTCCTCGAAACTGCCAACCGTTACCAACGATCGGTAGCGGTCATGGAACTGATAAGCCTCAACTCCCTGCGAACGCAATTCGGAAGCCATCTTCTCGGCGTCCATCGCATATTGATTCAGTCGATCTTCACTCGGTGTGAAATCGCGATTGACCTTACTGCCATCCACGATCGTTCCCAAACCCTCAAACGTCTTGACCACCACGGTGTATCGCCCATCGCACTCAAGAAGACTGTGATGCAAACCTTCGTTCATCTGATGCACAAACGCGTCAACCTTCGGGGCTGAGAAAAACTCTTCTGGCAAGATGGGATTTCGCGTCACAAATGCTTGGCTCATCGGACCAAGCTGCTTCTTTGTGGCAGCCGTCTGACCAAATAATTTTGCAGTAATTGATTTCACCGTGGTCACTGGGTTGCTCTCGTTCGTCTCAGCACGAACTTCGGTCTGATCAGTGAAAATGGGGAGCACAGCGGTACGAATTCGCTCGAGGTCTCGCTCCACCTCAGGACGCTCAACGCTATCGTACTCACCAACCAAAACCGCGTACGCGTCGTACTGATATCGATTGGCGTAACGGAGACGTTTCGAACTGGTTGGGTCCTGTGCGATCGTCCCTGTAAAGTCAAATTTTTCTTTATAGATATAGGCCGGAAGTTCCAATTGTTGGCGAATCTCATTAGCGAGTCGCTCCGCTCGCTGTCGAGAACCGACACCAACGAAATTCGACGCAAGAATCAACCAAGGCCCCTCCGCTTCGGTCAATTCCAACGACTCCGAATTGATTGGTTTTGCTGTGGTTTCGCGACCAAACATCTTGAGAATCGTATTGGTGTCGGCATGAACCGACTCACCGAAAACCAGAATCGCAACGAAGACAAAGATGGGTCGTTGAGTCAGAGAGAAAATCATCGTGACTTCCGAAGTTTGATACTTGGGGAATTGCTAAGGAAACGTTCCTTCTTCAACCCTTCGGTAGCAAATCGGAGCCAGCAAGCGATAGAGACATCTGGGCAAACACCAAAAACTTGAATGTTTTTTGGCCTGAACACAGAAAAATCATCCAAAGATCACTCGGTAAACGACGACAAGCAGTCGCCCATTCCCCCTAGATCACCGCCCCTGCCAAACTAGCCAAAGCGACCATGCGTCGCTCAAGGCACCGCTTTTATGGGATTCAGGAAACTCATTTCTCACTTCCTAAGCTGCTGCCGGTGGTCAGAAATCAACTGCACCCGTTTTGGGTTAAGGCCGGATTCGTTTCGCTGCCGACCTTATTTTGTTGCCGTGTAGGCAAAACGGTTTCCAACACCAGGATCCATCAAACCAGCGTTATTCCATCGCTCCATCCGGTCGCGGATTCTTTCAACCATCACGCCATCCGCCTGATCCAACACCGAGTCGACCCAGTGCACGAATTCGCAAAATGCTTCGTCACCTGCATTCCAAAGATGCGATGGTGTCATTCCGGCTTGGTACGTCTCTTCGCAGCGAATAGCGGCGGCGAAGTAAACCATGCACGCGACAGTGAAGCGATCAAACCGAGAAAGATTTCGGTAGGCCATCTGAACCACCTGATCCAGAAACCTCGCCTCATGCATGAGCACTTCGGAGTATCGAGCGAGTTCAATCGCATGATCCTTAGCATCAAGAATCACGGTCGCCAAACGTTCTACTCCAGCCAAAGCATGTGCGATACCGGTACTATGCAGCGGATCGAGCGTGAGTGAAGCGGTAGGCAACATGACACAGCGACATGCTGCCACTGGCTCCAACCACCTCTGGAGTCGCTTGGTTTGCACGATCCCAGAATCCGGCGCCACACACTCAGCCGAACCCATCATGTCACCGATCATCGGATATCGCTTTAACAAAACATCGAGACCGACAAGCGGCGTGTCCAACGGTGCCGTGTACCCGACGCTGGTCACCCCATGATTGAAACGTAACATCCACATCCAACCATCGCTGAGCAGATGATGCTGCGCGGCGTCGTCTACAGAGAATGGATTCTCAAAATCTAATCGCCGAGAAGCATCCACAACTTCCAACCAAGATTTCACACCACCAAAGTGCCCAAACCATGCGTGCGTGCGAGTCTTTAGCTGATGTGTTCGATCTTGAACTGGGAAAAACTTCGATAAACTTCCCGACGATCCGGATGCGTCAACAATCCAATCCGTTTTGAATTCAAAGACATCCTCAACCGATGGCTCCTCCTGAGCCCCTGAGAGAACCTTCTGTGTCCCTGAGAGAACATTTCCGACCGCAGCACACCGGATCTTGTAGGATTCACCGTTACCAAGAGAATCAACTTCGCAACGACTTATATCGATGATCTGATACCCCGTTCGATCCATAACACCGGCTTTAACTGCATGGCTCCAGAGGAACTCATCAAGAGTCGATCGGTGCCAGTGGGTATCGGATCGGAAATCGTTTGGACTTGCAGCAACCAGAAGACTTTTCTCACCTACTGCGGTCTCCTGAAATTGCTGCCCGGAATCATGAGCCAAGTAGCTGAACCCTCGCTTGCGTCCGCAAGGCAACTCCGGGTGCGAGTCTTGCCAAGTTCCCCAGCTGGAAAGATCCGCCAGTGGCTTGAGACGATAGGTTTCACCGAGTCTCTTGAGAATCGTGTCGGCAATGGGAGTAGAAGATTCTCCAATCGCAAAGCGAGGATGCTTGGCTCGGTCCACGATGAGCACGGACCGCCCTTGTGCAGCAAGAATCCAAGCGAGAATCGATCCAGCAAAGCCTGATCCGATGACGGTCACATCTACTCTCAACGCATCGCTCCTCTTCGATCGCTCACTTAACCCTCAACACGAAAGCCGCCCCCAAAAATGAATCCCCCAGAAATGATTCCCTAAGGTGAACGTGTTGAAAGTACCATCAAACCTTTTGGGAAATATTCAATCGCTTAATCGCCTCAACAGTGTCATCATTTTCTCCCAGGTCCCAAGGATCAACGGTGATCACGACCTCGCTCGACGACCAACGAATCGATTGTTGCTGTAAGTCGAGCAGATCTTCAGGGCGAATCGACGGGAGTGGGCCCAAGGCAGTATCCCATGAATTCATGTCCGGTGGAAAATTCTGGCTCGAACCTTGCTGCAAATCATTTGGCTCCACCAAAGGTGACTCCCCAAGAAGCTTCGAAGGATGGGTCACTTCGATCGCGGAGGGAGACAAAGCAGAGGTGGTTCCTCGTGCCGGGATGAGACTGATGTGCCTGGCTCCTTGCAAGGCGGCATGGCGTACCGATAGCGCGGCCCAGCGAACCGCTTCTCTGTTTGTCAAACCGGGAGTTCCCACGATGATGAACACCCTTAGGTCAATTGACCTCTTTCGAAGCAGACGAGCATAGCGATCAAAATCGTCACGAGTCATCTGTTTTTCCAAACGCATCAGCCACCTAGGCTGAACCGTCTCGAGCCCAACGGCAATCTCAAGCCTTGAATCCAGTAGCGACTGAAATTGCTCCAATCTCCTCTGACCAAATCTTGGATGATTTTCGATAATGACGCGTTGGTAAGATCCAATGCGAGAGGCGATCTCTTCGTAGTCTGTTGGAGGAATACTGCGAGGATCGAAAAAGTTTCCACTGTTGTACAACTTGATCCAATCCGCTTGGGAGTCGCTGCCATTTTGCGATCGCATCGCTTCGTCAATCTGCCGAGGGATCGCTCCTGATGGCGTCTGAGTCGGGAGGGTGTGGTGATGCAAATCGCACATTTTGCACCCGATCGGGCAGGTGGAGGCTGTGAGAAATACGGTGAGGCATTCTCGGAGCACACCTGGGCGTTCTGACTCCTGTTCCCTCAAAACGAGGTACGGTCGGTCGGCGCGAAGCGGGGCAGAATGGTTGTGGTTCAAGACGCAAAGCAGAGAAAGCTGGGAATGAATGCGTGAATCAGCGAGACAAAATGCCGTTCTGCACGCGGCCGAGCGAAAACTCGGAACGAAACAACGCGGAGCAGAAGAGCCGAAGCGATCAGAACACCAAATGACCACTGACTTAGCCCCATCATAGCGTCACTGCAGGGCAAACGGGGACGTCAAGCACACGGTGCAGTCTCTCCTTGCTCGAGTCCCCCCACCACTAGACTTTCGCGGTAAATCGCTCATCATATAGCTGCGAAAAAAATACTGCGTCCAGGAGCAAACCAACTTAGATTCCTAACGTAGTAGTGCGTAAATCGGGGAAGAACAGCGAACCTAGCGTGCGTTGTTGTATTCACCGCGGCGGATCCATATTGGAATCTCCAAAATTGGGATCATGGTCGCTTGTGACGCGGGGCCCCATCGGAGTGAAACTCCCACGGTGGTCCCGAGCCGTACTCAGAGAACGTTGAGTGAGGCTCCAAAGGTCGAAGCTAGAACGCCGTGGACGACCAGCAAGGCTGCAACGGATCAACGGGCAGGTGAATTGCTCTGCCTAGAATCCTGTTTTTCGCGATCCTCGAACGAGTAAGATCTCTTTGCCAACGCCGGATTAGCCGGCTTTCGGTTTAGCGACCGGCAAAGTGATGACGAATGTAGATCATGTGTTTTCAGGAGAAAACGAAATGACGATGGTTGAAGCGAGTGCACTGAGCAAATTCTATGGGGAGTTTGCTGCGGTTCAAAACGTGACCTTCTCGGTTCCGGCGGGTGAAGTTTGTGCCTTCTTAGGTCCAAACGGAGCCGGAAAGTCAACAACCATGAAAATGCTGACGGGTTTTCTATCACCCACCGAAGGGTATGCAAAAATTGGCGGCTTCAACACACAAACCGACCGCCTCCAAGCCGCAGAGCTTCTTGGTTACCTGCCCGAAAATGGTCCTCTTTACCCGGAAATGACTCCACAAAGTTTTCTCCGCTATGTCGGCAAAGCGAGGATGATGTCGGCGAGCCAGTTGGCTGAGAGAATGGAGTACGTGGCCGATCAGTGTGACTTGGGGGATGTTTGGGGCAAAGCGATCGGAAAACTTTCACGTGGTTACCGTCAACGAGTCGGTATGGCACAGGCTCTTTTGCACGACCCAAAGGTTCTGATCCTCGATGAACCCACCAGCGGCCTTGACCCCAACCAAGTTCACGGTCTCCGCAAACTGATCATTGAACTGGGAAAAACCAAAACCGTTCTACTTTCAACGCACATCCTTCAAGAAGTTCACGCGGTTTGCAGTCGCGTCGTGCTAATCAACGAAGGACGCTTGGTGTTCGATGGTTCAACCGATTCTCTAGGCACCGAGAGTGATTCGATGGAAGAAAAATTCCGAGAACTCACTGCGGCCAAGGCCTAACTGAAGAGGCCGCACGGCAGTCTCGATTGGCTGCTGATCGTCCTTCAAAGTGATCAAGCCTACGAAAAGACTCAACGATCACTTAAAAATTCGGAACAGGTCTTCGAAGAAACCCTGCACCGAATTCGAACCAAATAACTAAATCAATGCTGGCTCCAGTGAATTGATCTGGACCGGATTACCAAACCTCACCTTTTGACTCTTTTTGACATCAACTCACCATGAAGCTCAGAAGACAAGTCATCGCTGCGATCTTTCAGCGCAATTTCTCGGCGTACTTTTCCGGGATACTCGGCTATCTGTTCATCATTGTTTTCGTCGTTGCGTGCGGCTGGTACGCGTTTGACGGAAGATTCTTCACCGCCAATGAACCGAATCTGGATCAGCTCTCCATCAACTACCCAATGCTGATGCTGTTCTTCATTCCAGCGATCGCGATGGGTGTCTGGGCGGAAGAAAGAAAGACAGGAACTGACGAACTCTTGTTCACCATGCCTGCAACCGATCCAGAGATTCTGCTCGGCAAATACCTCTCCGTCGTCGCGGTCTATACCGTTGCACTGCTGTTCTCAATGGCACATGTGATTGTCTTGATGTGGCTCGGCAATCCTGATCTTGGACTGATCACAACCACCTACTTTGGATACTGGATTGCCGGATCAGCATTACTCAGCGCGGGGATGCTGGCATCTCAGTTCACCAACAACATGACCGGCGCGTTCGTGCTTGGGATGGTGGTCAGTGCCATTCCGGTCTTCATTGGTCAAGTCGCTCGATTCATTGGCCTTGGGAACCAACTAGACGGTTTCAGCCTTGAGGAACAATTCAAAGATCTTGGAATGGGAATCATTCCTTTGACCAGCCTGATTTATTTTGTTGGCTGCACCGTGGTGATGCTGTACCTAAACCTAGTGATGATGTCCCGAAGACACTGGAAAAGTGGTCAATCTGGAAACTTCGCTGCACAATACGCCATTCGCGCGTCTAGCATCGGGATCATTGCCACATGCGTGACCGCGTGGGCTGGTTACACCGGTAGTCGATTCGACATGACGAGCGAGAAACTTTACTCGTTGTCCAGCTCGACACTCAGCATTCTCGGTAGCCTTGAATCAGAACGTCCGATTGAAATTCAGGCGTTCCTATCACCGCAGGACGCGACGCCGGCCGATTACGCTGAAACTCGCAAACGGCTTGTTGGTTTACTACGACAGTTCGACAAACTCGGTGGCGACAACCTCGAAGTCCGATACGTTGACGTTGAACCGTTTAGCTCTCAAGCCGAAGAAGCCGAAAGATTCGGAATCGACGCGGTGCGAATTGCCACAGACGAAGACGGTCGTCGAGGTGAACAAGAGGTTTATCTCGGTGCAGTGATCATCAGCAGCTACGACAAAGTTGTGGTGCCATTCTTTGGAAAAGGCCTTCCCATCGAATACGAACTGACACGCTCGGTTCAGACGGTCGCCGATGACACACGCTATACCGTTGGTGTTCTCCAAACCGATGCCGACCTGATGGGACAACGGGAGTGGCGAATCATCACGGAGCTGAAAAAACAGTACAACGTGGAAACCGTTTCGCCTGGATCAGCGATCGATGGCAGCAATTTCGATGTCCTACTCGCTGCCATGCCATCCTCATTGACTCAGCCCGAGATGGAAAATCTGGTCAACTACGCGAAGACCGGCAACCCTCTGCTTGTGTTTGACGACCCTTTCCCGCTTTCATTCAATACCGGCTTCGGTGTAACCGGCGCCCCGCGACAGCCCAAGCCCTCGCAGGGCGGAGGCGGGATGATGGGTGGTGGAAGCCCACCGCCCGAGCCAAAAGCTGACAACGGTCGAGCAAGCTCCCTGATGCGGGCATTGGGCCTTCAATGGGGATATGACAGTGTGGTCTTTGATTTCAGCAACCCGCACCCTGAATTTGCACTGCTTCCCGCAGAGTATGTTTTTGTGACCCGTGGCAATAGCAATGACGACTCCTTTAATTCCGAATCGAATATCACTTCGGGTTTGCAAGAAATGATCATGCTTTACACCGGAAGCATCAACAAATCCACCGCAAGTAACGTCGAATTCACCCCTCTCCTTCAGACAGGTACCGAATCCGGCCGTTTAGACTGGGATGATTTCGTGGATCAGGGTGGCATGAACTTTTTCTCGATGCAATCCACAGCAAACCCAAAACGTGATCCTGCTCGACGAATCGATAACAGTCAGTACACGCTTGCTGCTCGAGTGAAGAGCGAATCCGGTGAGTCGCCGGTGAATGCCATTTTCGTGTCTGACATTGATATGATTTCCGACTTCTTTTTCGACGAACGGAATCTCGGCAATCTCAATATCTCGTTCGACAACGTCACCTTCGTTCTAAATGCCGTTGACGCATTGGCTGGGGACGAGTCGTTCATCGAATTGAGAAGTCGTCGCCCCAAACATCGTACACTTGCTCAAATCGAAAAGAAAAAGCGAGAGTTCCTCGAGGAAGCGAATTCCGCTGAAGTTGCTTCCGACAAGGCGGCAAAAGAAGAACTAGAGACACGACGCGAACAACTCAAGGCAAGAGTCAAAGAGATAGAAGAAAACTCTAGCCTCGACCCGATCGCGAAAACTCAAATGCTGCGGCAAGCACAGGAAGCGGAACAGCAGCGATTGAATCTTGCCGAAGCCAAAATCGAGCAAAATAAAAATGATGTGGTGAGAAAGATCAGAGCCAAGACAAACTCTCAGATTCAGTCACTCGAAGCGAGAACTCGACTCTGGGCCGTTTGGGCTCCTGCCTTCCCCGCTCTGATCGTTGGACTAGCAGTGTTCATGGCAAAGATTGCCGAAGAGAAAAAACAGGTCAGTGTCAAGCGTCGGCGTGACTAGACCTCACACCTGCTGACCTAAACCATTCATTTTCAAAATCAAAATCCGTTAATAAAATCCAGGAAGATCGAGATGTCTACGAAACCGCAAGATTCGGCGTCATCCCAAACCGGTCGCACCATGACCTTCGCGTTGGTAGCCGCGGGTTGCATCGCAATCACTGCTATTTTCAAAATGATGAACCAGCCGGCGAGCATCGAAGAGTACGGCAAGATGGGTCAGGAATTCTATCCTGAGTTCACCGATCCCACTTCGGCAACCTCGCTCCAAGTTTCGGTGATTGATACCGACGAAGTCAAACCGATGGAGTTCAGTGTCAAACAGGCCTCCAACGGACAGTGGGTTATTCCGTCACACCACAATTACCCCGCCGATGCTGAAGATCAACTCGCGCAAACTGCCAGCAGTATCATTGGCATCAAACGAGGCGCAATGATCTCTCGATGGGCGTCCGACCACGCTAAGTATGGTGTTGTCGATCCGGTGACCGATTCGGTGAGCATCGATGAGGTGGAAGGTATCGGTAAGCGGATCACCATCGGCGGCCCAGACGACACCACGCTTGCCAGCTACATCGTCGGCAAGAAATTTGAAGATTCAAACAACGAGTATTACGTTCGTCACCCGAATGAAGATGAAACCTACATCGCAGAGCTTGATATCAATCTCAGCACAAAGTTCACCGACTGGGTGAATGCCGACCTGCTTGATATCACCAGCGGTGATGTGCTTCGCCTCGACCTCAACGATTATTCAATCGATGAAATCCAAGGCACGATCACGGGCAATGTCGAGTCTGTTTTGAATCGCTCCACCTCGACCGATGACTGGAAACTCGAGGGACTGAACGAAGAAACCGAGCAGGTCAAAACCAGCGCGGTGACCGACACACTCAACGCGTTATCCAACATGGAAATCGCTGGTGTCCGCCCCAAACAACCTGGGCTCACGGCCGATTTACAAATTGACCGTTCCGCACTGAAGTCGCAACAAGACCTGAATCAATTAACCAACGACCTCCTCTCGCGCGGGTTCATACTACAGCCCAATCGCGAAAACCAAGAGCTTCTTGAGTTGATCGCAAAAGAGGGCGAGATGTTCGTTGGAGCCGCGGACGGGTTACTCTATCGACTCTACTTTGGTCGAGCATTCACGGGATCCAACGAGGATCTTGAATTTGGAATGTCCTCAACTGATGCATCCGATGAGGAAGAGAGTGCGCCGAAGCCGTCAGACGAAACAGAGAACGGAGACCAGGCCGAAAGCGATCCAGACGGTAAGGAAGAAGAAACGCCAACTGAAAAGAATGGCCGTTACGTTTTCGTGCGAGTCAATTTTGACCCAACCCTCCTAGGTGAAGTGATCACCCAGCCCGTGGAACCTCAGGAACCCGCGGAGATCAAAACACTGCAGGAAAAGCTCGCCGCTGCAAAAGATCAGCCAGAAGAGACGGACGAGACCAAGGAGTCAGCCGAAGCAAGCGACTCGGAACCGTCTACCGAAACCGAAGCCGAAGAGACAGATGAGCAAAAATTAGCTCGTTTGCAAGAAGAGTTTGCTGCGGCTCAAACTGCCTACCAAACTCAACTTACAGCGTACGAAGAATATCAACAAAAGATTGAGGATGGTGAAAAGAAAGCGGAGGATCTCAATCGACGTTTCGCCCTCTGGTACTACGTCAT
>JBMHCO010000176.1:0-5063 GCA_049889895.1 Rubripirellula sp. | reverse complement strand
CAGTATTCTGGGTTGAATAGCTCGAGAGAAAATGTGCCGCGAAAACCGTGGTCGATCAATTGGCGAATGATCTGAGGCAGTGGGCAGACGCCATCGCCGGGGAAAACACGGTCCTTATCGGCAATCGATTCGCGAGGTGGGGCTGCCGGATAGTCGTTCATGTGGAAGCAATGCATGCGTGATGCTTCGATCATACCGAGGGCAGAAAAGTCGCTTCCTCCCTTGTAGATATGGTAAAAGTCAGGCAGTACACATGCGTCAGCATGCTCTGCGCCAGCGGCGACATAGGCGAGTTCACTCAGCTTGCTAAGGGTGGGTGAAAATCCCCAAAGTTCGAGCTGTGGGGTTACACCAATTTCAGCACCGACTTGAAGCAGTGCGCGGTAGCGTTCTGCAATCACTGGCAATGGGGGTGAAACACTATCACCACGATGGGCACCCACCGGCGGTGCGGCCACTCGAGAGCCTCCGATTGCCTTGACCACCGACATCTCTCGCTTCGCGTTCTCGAGACCCTCTTTCCTCGCTTGGTCATCGTCCACAATCCAGTTTGCGAAGCCAATTGCACTATCAACGGTTAAGCCAAGGTCTTGGATTCTCTTCTTGAGGTCGGTTAATGAGCCGCCTTCATCGGCGTAACGCTGCAAGTCACCGATCCATGGTTCAATACCATCGTAGCCCGCCTTCGCAGTGATCTCAATCTGCTCGGTCACCGACAGTTTTTGACCTCTTAGCGTGCTTGTGTTTAACGCAAATCGTACTGGCATTTTTGAGGACTCCGATTCGATCGCGGTGGCTTGAGATGGTTTGAAGGTGGCTGCTGCAGTGAGTGCCGAAGCAGCTACGAGAAGTTGTCGTCTTTGGATCATGAGGTGTCTTTGATTCTGGTGACTCAGTTGGAGCTTCGTCTCGATTGAGCCGAAGCGGTAAGGTAGCACAATTGCAGCGAAGTGGTGGGGGTTTGCAATGCAAATAATTGATCGGCGAACGAACTTTTAGGCGACAAGAATAAGAAAAGCCATGCTCCGAATCGGGGCATGGCTTTAAGGGATCAAGATGATCGATTTCTATGTGATCAGTTTCTTTGCGTTTACACGATTATGGCCGTGATTCGTTATCTCGGAACGACAGGGAGTTTATTTCTGGCCAGGTTTTTTCAACTTGTCACCAAACTCTCGGTTGAACTTTCGCACCTTATTGCTAACCACTGCTCGGCAATAGCCGTAGTTTGGATTTCGTTCGTAAAAATCTTGGTGGTATTCTTCGGCGGGGTAAAACTTTGAGGCGACTTCCAGCGTCGTCACGATCGGGCGATTGTACTCACCGGACTTGTTCAACTTCGCGATGTATTTTTCAGCGGCTTCTTTCTGCTCATCGCTGTGATAAAAGACTGCGCTTCGGTATTGCGGGCCTTCATCCGCTCCCTGCCGATTCTTGGTTGTCGGATCATGGGTCTTGAAGAAAACCTCGAGGAGTTCTTCGTAGGTGGTTTCGTTTGGGTCGTAAATGATTTCAATTGCTTCTGCATGCCCGGTTGTTTTGGAGCAAACCTGTTCATAGGTCGGATTCGGGACGGTGCCACCGATGTAGCCAGAGACAACATCTTTGACGCCCTGCATTCGCTCAAAGACTGCTTCAGTACACCAGAAGCATCCTCCGGCCAGGGTGGCGGTCGCTTCTGTCTTGCTTTGTGAATCGCTGCTTGATTCGGACACCTTTTCGTCTCCCGCAAATGCTAATGCCGAGGTGGCGGACAACGTGAGTGCCGCGGCGAACAGTTTAATAGGGTTGAGCAAAATTTTCATGATTGCAGTCCAATTGAGTATTGCGAGCAACACGAATTGTGGTGATCGGTTGCTCGTCAACACTAGGTGGGTTGAGTGCTTGATTACGCTGGTCGACTGGGTGTTCCTGACAACCTCTCCATCTTCACGCTCGCTCAATACTGTAGCAGGATGAACATGGTGAGCCATCTACCGCTGCGGAATCTGTGGCTTATCTGTGAAATTTGGTTTTGATACATTTAAAAATACACGATGCCGACCTGATCACGCAACAATTAAAGACTTGGTGCGACGCCTTTATTGCTGGACGGAGTCAGTTTTTTTATCGGCCGATTCAATCTCAGATTCGCTGCAACGGGTGACTCAAGATGAGCAATGTGTTTTTACATTTTTCCCTTTGGTCAATTCGGTTTGAAACTTTGTTTTTCCTTTTCAACTCATTATTTAAACCCAACCAAAACAAAACGGGTCGGATAATTCGAGGATGGATTTTGCAAATTCATGGCATGTTTCCTCGCAAACGATCACCATAGGCAGTTGTGGCTTTGGGGGTTAGTTTAGTTCGATGCGGGCGATAGCTCGGTGCGGTGGACTAAGTGTCGAATACTAGCTCAAGAGATCTGTGTGTTACTGGACCCTCAGCAGGGATAAAGCGGAGCGAGATGGTGCGTTACTACGATTTGAAGCACGTGGTTGAGGATTCGGAGATTGATGCTCAGCAACACGTGCACAATTTGCGTTATCTCCAGTGGACACTTTGGGCTGCCGGGGAACACACTCGAGCCGGCGGATGGGATGCTCAGTCAGCCTTGGAAAATGGCTTCGGTTGGGTCGTCCGGGAACACGAAATCACCTATCGTGCGGCGGCTTTGGCCGGCGATGAACTGATAATCAGGACTTGGGTGAGCGATGTATCGCGATTTGCGTCAAAGAGAAAATACGTGATCTGTCGTCCAGTTGATCAAACCGTCTTGGCTCGCGTCGAAACACGATGGGTCTACATCGATCTCAGGAAGCACAAAGTTCTCGCGATTCCACAGCCGTTGTTGGATCAACTATTGCTCTGTGAGAAATCTCCGCCACTACCTTGGCAAGAGATGCCTTAGTGGTGCGTGTTGCTAGGTCGATTCGATGGTCTGTTGCCCAAGTAAAAAGGTCATTGGTTAGAATCGATTGGATACTTGTGCAGGTGTTTTTAGTCTCGTGACGAGAAATTTGTATTCGGAGAAATGTCCCGCATGAACGTCGAAGAAAAATCACTGTTTTGGCTGAAGTCGCTTCGGTGGTTCTTTTGGCTTGTCGGCGGCGTGACATTACTCGCGTTCGGCGCTTCGGTGATGCCTCAGAAGTGGATTGTCGAAGCATCGGAGTTTCTTGGTTTTGAGCCGTTTCCTGATTCACCGCTGACTTACTACTTGGCGAGAAACCTCTCTCTCCTTTATGGATTTGTCGGAGTGCTGATGTTGTTCGTAGTGCGGGATCTTTATCGCTATCGGCACCTTGTTCGTTTTCTTGCCATTGCAACCATTGGTTTTGGTATCTTGCAGCTCATCGTGGACCTGCAATCCATGATGCCCGCTTGGTGGGCATTAGGTGAATCGCTTTCAACTTTTGCAGGCGGCTGTTTTTTTTACTGGCTACAGTCAAAGGTCGTCTGGTTGCCAGAGTAGCGTTTTCAGGTCTTTGCTGTCTCTCGCAGAGTTGGACGCATCGAGGCTCCAGCGATCGCGATGGAAGCACATACCGCGATCAGCGGAATCGCGGGCGCTCTCATCCTCAGGTTGCTCCAGTAAAGAGTATGGATCAGGCTCAAAGCGAGCAGCAGAGATAAAGCAGGCCAGAGGAAGCGTTGCTGTCCATTTCTGAAGCTGGTGATGATTCCGATTGCAGCAAGGGTGTACACAAATAGGTAGTAGGCAGTGATGGCGACACGTTTGAGGCCCGTTCGGTCCGAAGTGCCAAACGGCAGCGGTGTCCAGAGTCGATAGAGACGATTAAAGCACGCAGTCGCGAACGTTGAGGGAGATCTTTTGATCGTCGCGATCGCCGCCCGATAGCTCCACTGATCATCTTCGTGTTCGGTAAGATCTTTTGGCGGTGGTTGAGGTGAGTCCGATGGAGGTCTTGCGTTCAGCCAAAAAACTTCATTCGATCCCTCCTCGGCAAAACGGTAGGCGTAAGCTTGAGTAAACGAAGTTGCATCCCAAGGTTTGAACGCACCACCTGTTTCGAGGTGTTCATAGAACAGAGGGTTGTTTCCCAGCAGTAAGGTATAACCTCCGTGTGTTGTGGCCCAAGCTGGGTGACCAGTTGCCTGCTCGTTTCTTTTTGTCCAAATCGACACCGTCAGCAGTAGGATCACCACGGGAATGCAGATGGAGAGAACAATTTCTCTACTTGGGTGTTGTTGCTTGCGAATGGTTCGTAGAACCAAAATGAATGCTTCACCCGATAGCAGAAGGATAGCCCACGCAAGAAACGTGGGCCGGCATAGAAAGGCCAAAGCGAGTGCAATTCCACGCAAGACGCTTGAGCCGGCAGTCGGCTCGCTGCAGCGAGATCGTGTCCAAGTCCAGAAGATGAAGCTGGTCAAACAAGCGGCCAAGGTTTCCGTCATCGCATAAGTTGATTGCTGAAGCAGGATCGGATCAACGACCACGAGCATCGCTCCGAAGAAGCTTGAGATGTTGACCAATTTGGTGGCTGGTTGGTTGATCGTCAGCAGTCGCCGAGCCCCGAGAAAAGAGAGGCACGCTGTCATGACACCCAGCAATAGATGGACAACTGCCAGAGCAAATAGGCTGACGCTTCCCTGTTGATTGACGATCGTTGACAGGATTGCTGGATACAAAGGTGGTCGGAATGAGGTTGGGATGACTTGGCCATCGGCAGCTGTTAAACCAAATACACCGTGTTGGTGGAGGGTTGTCGCTATCGCTAGATAGGCGTCGGGGTCTTGTTCGAGCGATTCGCCACCGAGCCATAACGCGGCAGCTCGGATCACAATTGCCAACGCCAATACAAGCGATAATGGAAGTAGAAGCGAAGATTGGTTGTCCTTTGTGGAAACCTCATTTCCTTGCTTCGACCGCTCTGGCGATGCGTCAGGCGTTTTCGAGCGGTTCGATTCCTGCATCTTTGAATGTTTACCAACTAGAGATGTTTGGCATGGATCCTGGTGTTGGCTTGAGGAGCTTCACGCGATACGTTTTGCCATGCTCCAGTAATGGCCGGACAACAAGATTTCTTCGGAGCCCATGATAAACCAAACCGTAAAAA
>JBMHCO010000175.1:0-3783 GCA_049889895.1 Rubripirellula sp. | reverse complement strand
ATGTTTCATCACCATTACAACAAGTTCTTATGGGCGTGTTTGGCGTTGGTTTTTTCTGCGGTGGCTGTCGTTATCCAATCGAAAGCAATTTTTCTACAGGTTTGCCTCGGCCTCAGCTTGACAGTGTTTGTGGGATTGTATTTTTGGCTCCATGGACGTGGTGGCACGGATGCGGCCGAGCTTTGGCGACCAGTCGCGGTTGGCGCTCTTTTTTCTTGCGGTGTTTGTCTGCCATCATTGGTTATTGCGGGATCCCCCGTTCGCGCTTTTTTGGTGATGTTCTGCTTGGGATCGCTTTTTACTTTTAATACGATGACCGTTTCATGGCTTGAAAGTGGGGTCGATCACTTGCAGAGTGGGCATGGCGGCGGCAGTCATCGGTTTTGGAAACGGTTTGTTTTATTGGCCGCGATAGTTGCGCACTTGATTGGCCTATTATTGATAGTTGGTGTCATCAATTTTTCCAGTGTTTTTAAGTTGACGTATCTAGGTGCGTCCCTACTCCTCGCACTGAACTGCGTTGCTTTTGGCTGTCTGAAGCGTGAATCGCGAGAGCCATCACGGGAGTCGACTTTTGTGCTTCAATTGATCGATGCCAGCGATGCGACACGCCCGGAGCACGTCGGTAGTTGCTTCGCGGAAGCTACCTTATGGGCACCGGCAGTCGTCGCACTATGCTGGGGCGTGTGATGAAAGAGAAGCGTACTGATGTCAGCGAGCGTGGATACGATCGACTGGCAAAAATTTACTGGTTGATCGAATGGACACTGTTTGGTGGTGACCTTCAGAGAGCGCGAACGTGCTTGCTCGATACACTTCCCCAATGTAAGCGTATGCTCATTTTGGGTGACGGTGACGGAAGGTACCTGAAAGAGTTCGTGCGAATCCAATGCGCGTCAGAGATTACCAGTGTCGATCAAAGCGGTGTGATGATTGAAAGGCAAGTTGCTTCGGTTAATTCGCTTGGTTGCAACCCGTCAATCGAGTGGGTTCGCGATGACGCGAGAAAGTTGAAGTTTCGAAAGGGAGAATTTGATGGGCTCTCCATGCTTTTTTTTCTTGACTGTTTTCGTTGTGACGAGGTGCGTGAGATTCTTCCCAGATTCCTTGGCTGGGTAGCACCGGGTGGTGTGATTCATTTTGTCGATTTCCAAGAACCAGCGACGGGTTGGCGGCGGCTTCGCGGAAGGCTTTATTTAAAACTGATGCACTGGTTCTTCGGTTGGCAGACCGGTTTGGAAAACCGCAAGCTCGTTAATTTTCGTGAGGAGTTTAATCGCCTCTCGGTTTCATTGGTAGCGGAACGTGTGACCTGCAAAGGCTTGATTCGCTCGTGTATCTATCGTGTTGAGTGATCGGTTGTGGTGTATTGTGGTTCATGATCGTTTGTCTTTTTGCGACGAGGGCTTAAGCGGTTCGGTTTCAGGTGTCTGTGGTGCCTTTCTACCGCGTGGATTGTGAAGTTGATTCGATATTTGCCGCGATTTATGTGTTGTTGCAAGTTAGACGCTGGAGCGTTGATAATGGGTGTCCGCAGTTGGGTTGTGAACGTGTAACCGGAGAGATCCCCTGACGAACGTGATTGAAGTTTCTGATCTGGCCAAGAGCTATGGTGTCGTTGACGTCCTGAAGGGGATTTCGTTATCGATTCCGAGTGGCATCACCGGACTTTTGGGGCCAAACGGTTCCGGTAAAAGCACGCTCATAAAATCACTGATGGGACTGGTGCAGGCTAGTCGCGGCTCAGGAACTATCCTAGGTCGGACTTGGCCAGATGAAGTTCGAACGATACGCGAGTCGATCGGATACCTTCCTGAGGACGATTGTTATATCGCAGGATTGAGCGGTATCGAGTCGGTGGCGTTGATGGCGAATTTATCCGGGCTCCCAAAGGTCGAGGGGTTGCGGCGAGCACACGAGATTTGCGATTTCTGCGACTTTGGTGAGGAGCGATACCGGGGCGTCGAGGGCTATTCAACCGGAATGCGGCAAAAGCTTAAGTTTGCGCAGGCGCTTGTTCACGATCCTCCGCTTCTGATTCTGGACGAGCCGACAACCGGATTGGACCCTGCACAGCGTGACTCGATGCTGCGGCGTATCAAGACACTCAACGTGCGTTATGGCAAATCGATTTTGTTATCCACGCATATTCTTCCCGACGTCAAATCAATTTGTGATTCCGTCATCATCATGGTCGATGGTGAGGTGAAGATCGTTGATACACTTGCGCGACTCAGCCAACCGACCGAACCCACGGTGCACGTCAACGTTACCGGTGACTCTGCTCGCTTTGTCGCGAGGATGCGGAATGCTGGACTGAGTGTTGTTGAGGATTGCGATGGGTCTCTGCGGATCTCATCAGTTTCGAACGAAAATGTGGTTGAAATATGGCAGCACGCCGCTGCTACAGAGACCAAGATACGGCGATTGGTTCCCGCCATGAATTCGTTAGATAAGATCTTTATCGACACAGCGAAAGCCGCGGAGGGGAATTGATCCGATGGCGATTCACGACTTGGGGTATCGTAGCTGGGGTGGAGATCGAACGAAGAGTTGGTCTCGACCGCTGTTTATTGCGACTAGTGGTGTAACCTTAGTGTGGCGAAGGCGGTGGCTTCGGCTCATGCTGATGCTTGCTTGGCTGCCAATCTTTGTGCCCGCATTTGGGATTTTTGCCTTTGAGTATTCATCGAGCGAGCCTGAGATGCTTCAGGTGGTCATCAATTTGGTCGGTGGACCACTCCAACGTCCAGATTTAGCGGTGCAGCTAATGACCGATAGGGAGGGCGCACGGCATGAAGTTTGGACACTTCTTATTATGGCGTTTTTTAGATACCCACAACTTAGTGCGATGGTACTTTTGGTCGGTCTGATTGCGCCGATGTTGATTTCGTACGATCTGCGGAGTCGAGCCTATTTGCTTTATTTTTCGAGGCCGTTGAATGCGGTGCATTACATGGTTGGTAAAGCAATGGTGGTCTGGTTCTTTTTGTCGATGATCGTGACGGTCCCTGCTTTGACCCTGTACCTTATCGGTGTGATGTTGTCCCCTGATCTATCGGTTGTGAGTCTAACGTGGGACATCCCCGTGCGCATTGTTGCTGCTTCCGTAGCGCTGATCGTGCCAACCACCATTTTGGCGATGTGTTATTCCGCACACACTAGTGAAAGCCGTTACGCGTCGTTCTCGTGGTTCGCGACGTGGATTCTTGGCTTTGTCGCTTATCAGATTCTTACTTATATGGGGACCGAGTTCGGTCGCGGACGCCGTGGTGGGGGGGTGGATGTAGACTTCGACCGCTGGCGACTGCTCTCGCCGTATCACGCGTTGGGCAAAGTTGAATCATGGATCTTTGGTTTGGATCCCACGCCTGGCAGTGTGATACCGACATTGTTGCTGTTGGTCGGTGTCACGATGATGGGGGTATTTTTAATCCGGCGGCGTCTATTGGCTTTGTTGAGTGTCTAAGCAATGATTGAATTAAATCAGGTGACAAAGCTTTATGGTGACGTCATCGGTGTTAATGATCTAAAGATTGAATTAACTGCAGGAGCTTATGGCCTCATCGGTCCTAATGGTTCCGGCAAGACCACGCTGATTAATCTGCTGACCGGGCAGTTGAGACCGACATTGGGTCATGTGAGTGTTTTTAATGAAGATCCGTGGAGAAACCGAGGGCTTCTCCGTCGTATTGGATTGTGTCCCGCAACCGACGTCCTCTACCCAAACGTATCTTCAAGACAATGGGTGACCTACCTTGTTAGTCTCTACGGCTATGAAGC
>JBMHCO010000174.1:0-68686 GCA_049889895.1 Rubripirellula sp. | reverse complement strand
GCGGACTTTCACATCAGAGCGGGACCGAAGGGCTTGCTTCGCAGAGTGGACCGATGGATTGATTTGCCTTCGTGGAGCTCAGGGGTTGGTCGCAGCTGATCGAATCAGTTAGAGAGATCTTGGTGAGCGGTGCGTTTCCCCCCTTTAAGAGCGTCAATGATCTGGAAGCGTCAAGTTCAAAGGGCGAGGAAGGTAATGTTTATCGGGTGCCCGTGAGTGTTACACTTTAATAGACGCGAGTACGCCGTGAGCGTTTCGCTTTCATTAACGTGGCAAGATGTCTTGGAAAGAGGCAGGCATAAAATGAGTCAGATGGTTTATCTTCAAATCTTTCGTTGCATGTGGACTCTTGCCCTAGTTTGGTCCGTATTCGGTGTTTGGAACCGTTCTTGTCTAGCGCAGGACCTGACCCCTGAGCAGATGCGTGATTCCGAAGCCCAGCTGCTAACCGGAACTAGGCAGATTACTTTTGAAGGGCGTAGAGCCGGCGAGGGCTATTTTAGCTCTGACGGCAACCGCATGGTGTTTCAGAGTGAGCGTGATTCAGCCAATCCATTTTACCAGATCTACCTGACTGATTTGCGTACAGGCGATCTTTCAAGAGTTTCCGCAGGGTTCGGGAAAACAACTTGTGCATGGATTCATCCTGATGGAGACAAAATCTTATTCGCCAGCACTCAAGACGATCCCCTAGCAAGGGACAAGCAGAAGGAGGAACTTGATCTGCGAGAGAGCGGCAAGGAGCGTCGATATGCTTGGGACTACGACCCCAGCTTCGATCTTTATGAAACCCGTCCCGGGTCGGATCAGTACGTCAAGCTAACCGATGCAATGGGGTACGACGCAGAGGCGAGTTACAGTCCGGACGGTTCTCAGATCGTATTCGCTTCCAATCGCGCGGCTTACACCCGCGAGTTGGTGGGGCGTGAAAAAGAGATGTTTGCCATTGATCCTGCGTACATGATTGACCTTTACATCATGAATGCAGATGGCACGAATGTTCGAAGGCTAACCGACGTGCCTGGTTATGACGGTGGACCGTTTTTTTCTGCCGATGGAAGTCGTATTTGTTGGAGACGGTTTTCTGAAGATGGGGCTTCGGCCGAGATCTACACCATGAAGACGGATGGCAGTGATGTTAAACGTCTCACGGAAATTGGAGCAATGAGCTGGGCTCCCTTCTTTCACCCGAGTGGTGATTACTTGATATTCACAACGAATCGCCATGGATTTGCCAACTTTGAACTTTATTTGGTTCGAGCAGACGGCGAAGGTGAGCCAGTGCGAGTGACTTACACCGACGGATTTGACGGTCTGCCCGTCTTTCTGCCGGGCGGGAATCGGCTTTCTTGGACCTCGACGAGAACCCCGCAGAAGCAATCGCAAATCTTCTTGGCCGATTGGGATGATCAACGAGCACGCGAGCTGCTTGGTTTGAGCGAAGTTGTGTCGACAGAGGATCGTAACGCAGCATTGGCTGCAGTGGAGGCATCCTCACCCGACTTCCAACCGGCGGATGTCATGCGCCATGTTGATTTTCTGACCAGAACGGATCTTGGTGGTCGTCTAACCGGCACTGAAGGTGAGAAGCGTGCCACAGCGTACGTTGCAGCTTATCTAGAGAGTCTCGGATTCCAACCTGCGGGTGAAAATGGCACATTTTTTCACTCATTTGATTTCCCCGCCGGCTCCAGCCTGATCGATGGAAACCGGATGTCCGTCGGTGAGCAAGAATTGGTTTTGGAGCAAGACTATGTGCCGCTTTCATTCTCGAAGCAGGGGCAGCTGCCAAGCACGGGCGTTGTTTTTGCAGGATATGGTTTGCAGGTTCCCGCCGGCGACGACGGAGAGGAATATGACAGCTATGTCCATCTGAACGTGGCGGGACAGTGGGTGATGATGTTTCGGGATCTTCCGCAAGACATTTCGCCAGAAACTCGCCAACGCATGGCGAGATACAGTTCACCTCGTCGCAAGGTAACGATCGCTCGCGATCTTGGGGCACGCGGTGTTATCTTTGTCGCCGGGCCAAATAGTAAGGTAAAGAATCAGTTGATTCGTTTTGATCGTGATGCATCGCAGGCGAGCGTTAGTATTGCAGCGGTCAGTGTTACGAATGAGATCGCCAGCAAGATCCTCTCACCTTCAGGAGAGAAGTTGAAAGATCTTCAGACATCCCTTGATGATGGTTCTTTAATGATGGGCTTTGCCATCGAGGGTTCCGAGGTGTCGGCCGAAGTCGTTATCGAGCGCCGAACCGGCACCGGTAGGAATGTGTTGGCGCGGCTGACTGCAGGTGAACAGGCCAATCAGCAGCAAGCAGCTGTCATGGTTGGGGCACACATCGATCATCTCGGAGTCGGGGGTGGTGGTAGTTCGCTGGCGCGAGACGATGAGTCGGGACAAGTGCATGCCGGCGCCGACGACAATGCAAGTGGTGTAGCAGCCATGTTAGAAATCGCTCAGTATCTTGCTGCCGAAAGGTCAAAAGGTGGGCTTCGTAGTCGTCGTGATCTCATTGTGGCGGCGTGGAGCGGAGAGGAGCTTGGATTATTCGGATCCAAGGCTTTTGTTGAGGATTTTTATGAGTTGTATCCCAATGCAAAACGGCCAGAGAAAAAGGCCAGTAAAAACGATGAGGTTGACGCAGCTCATTCCCACGGAGCTTCTTCGGACGAGGTGGCTTTGACCGAGGCGGTAGCCGCTTACTTGAACTTGGACATGGTGGGACGCTTGCGTGAGAAACTCGTTATCCAAGGCATTGGATCGTCACCCGGTTTTGAAGGTGAAGTGCAGCGTCGAAACTTGCCCGTCGGATTGCCATTGCAGTTGGACAAAGCCAGTTCCCGCTTACCGACTGATACCTCTGCTTTCGTGGGGCGACAGGTTCCCATTCTTTCAGCTTTCACCGGAGCTCACGAGGATTATCACACGCCTCGCGATACGGCTGATAAGCTCAACTACGAAGGTGCTGCAAAAATTGCGAATCTTATGGCACTTTTGACACGAGGTTTTTTGACTTCGGAGAAGCCGCCAGTCTTTGAGCTCAATGAGGGTGCGGCCGCTGGTCAAGATGCCCCTAGGGCAAGATTGACGGCGTACCTAGGAACCATTCCCGATTATGTCGCTGGAGACGTCAAAGGATTGAAGCTCAGCGGGGTTTCCAAGGATGGTCCGGCTGCAAAGTCAGGTGTCCAAGGTGGCGACGTTATCGTGCAACTCGCCGGCAGAAAAATCGAGGACATTTATGATTACACCTATGCCATCGAGGCCCTCAAGATTGGTGAGGAGGTGACAATTGTGGTGCAGCGAGGTGACAAGACCGTCACCATGAAAGTCACTCCCGCTGCACGGGAATAGTAGGGCTTATAACCGTGAAGAGTGATTGATGCTTGCTCGCCGGACAAGCATTGGCTCGCAATTTGGTGAGCCAGATTGAAATTGGTCTGGAAATTGCACCCTGCTAAACAATCGTCCCGTGTGGACTGCCTAAATGACTTCAATGACTCTGTCTCAACAACGAGGAATTAGGAAATGGTAGCTGCTTACTTGTTGATGTTTGGGGCCATGCTTTTGGGGTTCGTCGCTCAATTCCGGGTCAAATCTGCGTTTAAGAGAATGAGTCAGGTTCCGGCAGGGTTGAGTGGGGTGCGTGCGGCGCGGCAGATGCTCGATCGAGAAGGTTTGACGGATGTTGGAATCGAAGAGATCGGTGGTGAATTGTCGGATCATTACGACCCACGCTCGAAAGTCCTCCGGCTAAGCTCGAAAGTCTATCACGGAAATTCTATGGCTGCTGTGGGAGTGGCATGTCATGAGGCTGGGCACGCGCTGCAGGACGCTCAGAGCTACGCACCGCTGGTCATTCGAAATCTAGCCGTTCCGACTGCTAATTTCGGTTCTGGGACCGGAATGTTACTCATCATGATTGGTTTATTTACCGGTGTGACTGGGCTCATGATGATGGGCGTGATTTTTTTTACTGCAGTGGTAGCCTTCCAGATCATTAATCTGCCGGTCGAATTTGATGCTAGCAGTCGTGCACGTCGAGCATTGGTCGCTCAGGGGATGATTGCTCCAAATGAGGAGCACTATGTGGCGAGTGTCTTGAACGCTGCGGCTTTGACCTACGTGGCAGGGACGATTCAGTCAATCATGACGCTTGTCTATTACTTCCTGCTCGCAAACGATGATTGATCCACACTACAGACTCTGACTCCAACTAGGTGTTCGGAGTCCAGTCGAGTCCGAGGTCGAGGGAGGTCGCTTGGTGAGTCAATGCACCGCTACTGATTCGATCAACGCCTGTGGCCGCAATGTGCCGAATCGTTTCTATTCGAACGTTTCCTGATGCTTCAAGCTGCACCGAGGCAGCGACTTGGTTACGTAGCTCTACGGCGGATTCGAGATCCGCCAAGGTAAAGTTGTCCAACAACACGATGTTGGGATGCTCCGGTAGCACTTGTTGAAGTTGATCCAGCGCGTCCACTTCCACTTCAACAATGTTGGGGGTGGGCATCGAGTTCACTTGACCGTTTCGCCAACTGACGGCCCGTTTGGTTGCGTCTACCACCGAGAGTGGTTTTTCGGCAGTGCCGGCAAGTGCGAGGTGGTTGTCTTTGATCAAGAATCCGTCGTGAAGACCGGTGCGGTGATTGTGAGCTCCACCACAGCGTACTGCATACTTTTCCAGTAACCGCCAGCCAGGAGTTGTTTTCCGCGTGTCGTAAAGTCGAGTGGTCACGCTGTCCATTTCAGCCACATACCTGGCTGTTAGCGTCGCAATCCCGCATAACCGAGAGATGAGATTCAAGATGGTGCGTTCAGCGGTTAGCAAGTCGCGAACATTGCCGCGGAGCCGGATGAGTTCCTGTCCTGATTCGAAGGTTGAGCCATCTTCGAGGAGACATTCTGCGAGTAAATCTGCTTCAAATTCGCTGAGGATCCAAGGAACCGTGACGAGGCCAGCGGCGGTGCCCCCTTCTCTTGCCACCACTGAACACGATCCGGACTGATCGGGTTGGATCAAGCAAACCGTGGTCCAGTCAAACGATCGACCAAGATCCTCGTGTATCGCGAGTCGCACCAATTGACGTGTTGCCTGCTCTAGATCCTCATCCGCCAAAACCTCGCGATAATCGTTTCTGTTCTCAATCGGGTCATCCATGAGTTTTCAGTACTAGTGGTTTGAAGCAACGATTCGTGGACAAAGTTGGAAAACAGCTTCTCGTAAGGATTCAGATCCTAGCAGACTTTGTCTGTTGTGCGATTAGGGGGAGTGTGAGACGCAGGCTAGCTTCGGTTTCTTTGTGGCACACGTATCGCACCCTGAGACGCCTCGGTCCCGTTTCCTCACCCGTGTTTCCGTGTTTTCTGTGATTTGCCTCAAATCTTGAATGGGTGATGATTTGAAAAGTTTTATCAAAAAGAAACCGCTTTGTTGGGGCCACCGCTTTGGATGCAAACGCTCAAGAAACTGATCGCAATGGCCATCCTTACTTTCTCATTGTTGTTGTTTTGGTTTGTGCGTATCACGGTTGGACTTTTTGTCAGTTGGAGTGGAATCGCTATGGTTTAGGTGATCGGGGGGAAGCCATCGCAGTCTTCACCGATAGGAAATCACGAGGTCGTTCGCTGATCGATATCGACTTGAACTCAGCGTGTGCATCCGAGTTAACACTTCTGCCAAAGATTGGGCCGGTGCTCGCTGAGCGGATTTTGGTCTACAGGTCGCTGCATGGAGAATTTGAATCCATCGAGGATCTGCAGTTGGTTCATGGGGTAGGCCCAAAAATAGTGGATGCAATTCGTGGCATTGCGGTGGTTCAGCCTCCTATTTTTGATCATCACCGAAACGAGGTTCTAGCCAAAGTGTTAGACTGACCGAGGTCGTCTCGCGTGGATGTATTCCTGTTGGAGTGTGTCGTGTTGGCGAGAAATTGGTTGGAATGGATTTCTCCTTAGAACCGGTAACGGCTTGTTCTGTTTTTCTTTCTCCTGATCATTCACTGCATCTGCCCCAATCGAAATTTGATGTCTAGTTTTTTATCCAGCGGTGAATCCAAGGATGCATCGCTTCCGGGTGTCTTTCAGTTGCAGCAGCCATTCCCACCTGCCGGTGATCAGCCACAGGCAATTGAATCATTGACCAAGGGTTTTCGCGACGGACGTTCTGCTCAGGTGTTGCTAGGTGCGACGGGGACAGGCAAGACTTACACCATGGCCAATGTGATTGCGAATCTCGGCAGGCCCGCGCTGGTGTTGAGTCACAATAAGACGTTGGCAGCTCAGCTCTACAGCGAATTCAAGGAGTTCTTTCCAGAGAACGCCGTCCACTACTTTGTTAGCTATTACGATTACTACCAACCAGAAGCCTATATTCCACAGCGGGACGTTTACATTGAGAAAGATGCGTCGATCAACGAGGAAATTGATCGCTTGAGACTAGCGACAACCAGTTCCTTGGTCAGTCGTCGGGATGTTGTCATCGTCGCTTCGGTCAGCAGTATTTATGGCTTGGGTTCGCCAAAAGATTACAAGGAATTAATTGTTCCAATTCATCGCGGCGAACAGGTCCGTCGTGATCACCTCTTAATGAAGTTTGTTGAAGTTCTTTACGAGCGAAATGATGTTGCTTTCGAGAGAGGCAAGTTCAGGGTTCGCGGCGATTCGATTGAACTTTGGCCGAGCTACGAAGAGTTTGCTTACCGGATTGAAATGTGGGGGGATGAGATTGAGCAGATTTCAATCATCAAACCCGTCTCAGGGGAAACCATTAGGACACTCGATCACGTCTACATCTATCCAGCGAGACATTTTGTAATGCCGGAAGACAGGGTTCAGCAGGCATTGAAGGTGATTCGAGAAGAGCTGGCTGAGCAACTGGAAGTGTTTCAATCGCAGGGTAAGTTACTTGAGGCCCAAAGATTAGCAGCAAGAACCCGCTTTGATCTTGAGATGCTTGCTGAGGTTGGGCACTGTCCAGGGATCGAGAATTACAGTCGCCCACTATCAGGCAAGCCACCCGGTGCGACCCCAGATACCCTCTATGATTTTTTTCCAGACGACTTCGTCACCTTTGTTGATGAGTCTCACGTGACGATTCCGCAGGTCAGGGCGATGTATGCAGGTGATCGGAGCAGGAAAGAAACCCTCGTTGGACATGGTTTTCGGTTGCCCAGTGCTTTGGATAATCGGCCACTTAAATTTGAAGAGTGGGAAAAGCGAACGCAACAGATCTGTTTTGTGAGTGCAACGCCTGCCGATTATGAGCTTGAGAGAACACAGGGCGAAGTGGTTGAGCAGATCATTCGTCCAACGGGTTTGCTCGATCCTATCGTTGAAGTGCTTTCCGCGCGTGGTCAGGTGAAGCACCTGCTTGATGAGATCCGCACCCGAGCGGAACGCGATGAGCGAGTCCTTGTCACTGCTCTTACCAAGCGACTTGCGGAGGATTTAGCGACTTTTTTTCAAGAGCAAAATGTGCGCTGCCGCTGGCTTCACAGCGAGTTAGACGCCTTCGAGCGAGTTGAGCTCCTTAAAGATCTTCGAACCGGTTGCTTTGATTGTCTCGTGGGAGTCAATCTGCTTCGAGAAGGTCTTGATCTACCCGAAGTTTCACTCGTTGCCATCTTGGATGCCGACAAGGAGGGCTTTCTGAGAAGTGAAACAAGCCTCGTGCAAACGATCGGACGCGCCGCTCGAAATGCTAATTCAAAGGTGATTTTGTATGCTGACAAAGTAACAGAGGCGATGCGATTTGCGATCGATGAGACAGAGCGTCGTCGCGCCATCCAGCACAAGTACAACGAAGAGCATGGCATCACCCCGCAGACTGTACGAAAGGCGGTGAAAGCGGGAATTGAGACAGATGCGGCAAAGCGTAGGCAGACAGCGGTTGCGGCACAGGAGACTTCGGATTCCCAGTACATCACTATTGAGTACGTTGATTCAGTGGAACGCGAGATGCTTGCTGCAGCCGAAGCTCTAGAATTTGAGAAAGCGGCATCACTACGCGATCGAGTGGTGCGGCTCAAAGAAAATCTTGGTAAGCCGCTCAGCGAGATCGAGTTCCCAAAAAGCCAAGCTGATAGCGGTCGTCGAAAACGTGGACGCAAGGGCTTACGTCCGAAGCAAGGAGGAACAAAGGTTCCTCGACCTAAAAAGCACTAGAACGCTAACTGGCTTGGTCACTGCGTCGTGCGAGTTGGTTTTAGGCCGCTCGCTTTTGTCGCTTGAGTTGTTTTCGTAATCGTCGACGTTCAGATTTGTTCATCGATCCCCAGTCGATGTCATCCTCTTCGAGCATTTCGTCTTCTGAATTATCGTGACCCGCTTCCTCGTTATCGTCAGTGATGGATTCAAAGACCGGGGTTTCTAACTCTTGCTCTTCTGCGATGCGAGATGCTTTCGAAGGCGAGTCTTCATGATTAATCGGGTCGTCTGATCGATGCTTTATTTTGAACCACCCGCGTTTTGTTTTGCTGTTAGACAACGCTTGGTTTTCCGTCGAGTCATCTTGTTGACAGTTCTCTTCTGAGCTTACCGCAGCAGGGCGTGGGGCCTGTGATGCATGGCTTCGCTTCGCTCTGGTGATCTTAATTAAAGCGATCAGTGACATCGGAGACAAACGTTTGATGAACCGGAAAACTGAACCAGCGGAGTTTTGACGTCCAAGTGATTCGTCGAAAGAAGTACCCTCATCTGAATTTGTGCTGATTTGTGCGTCAGTCCGTACGTCGGTTTCAATGGTGTCAATTTCTCGAACTTGGCGGTAGATTTTTCGTAGGTAGATCACCAAAGAAACGAAAATCGCATTCAAGCCGATCAGACTTGAGCAGGTAGCGATTAGCCAGAAACCGGGCGTGGATATCTCAACCGGACGCCACGCTTTGAATTCAGAGATGCATAGAAAAACACATCCCGCGACAAGGAAGGATGCGGCATACAGGTTTCGCCTTGTTTCCAAGAACAACCGAGTGGCAAGTGCTATTCCAGTAATGTCAATTAGAAGGCGAGTCCAATCTGCTCCTGAAAGTAGAAGGCGTTGCCCCAAAGCAGCGTCGATTAACGCCCCGCTCCAGCCAGCAAGATCGGTCGTTGAATTGACAACTTGCAAAGCCAGCAGCAGAGCGGCGAAACGCCAGACGCGATACTTGCCGCCGAAGTCGTCGTTGCGATATCGCCTGAGCTGGTAGATCATTAATGCAGCGCCCGCCGAGCAGACGGTCAAGCTTAGAATCATTAACTGACCGAAACTGCTTGGATGATCAATTTTGAACGGCCTTGCGACCTCGGGGTGGTTCAGTAGGAATGCGGAGGTCGCAGCCTGGTAATGGCCCAAACAGATCAGAAAAGCGATTCCAAAAGTGATCGCGATAAATCCAAGAAGACTTCCGCGGTGAATCGGCACAAGCGAAAACCAGCGTGAACGAAGACGCCGTTTGACGCGGGATCCATATGCATCTTGGGGACGCCGAGCGGATCTCAATCGATGAGATTCTGTCGGCGACAAATCATCTCTTTCATGCATGTCAGGACGCATGGAGCTGAACAGCACTCTCCTTCGGCGATCAATGCTACGTCGCTCGATCGTCATCTGTCTGCACTTTCTCCGAGAAGACAAATACCCAAAGGATGGTGACTCGTCAGCCAACGCGGGTAAGGAGTTTCAAACCGAAACCCCGCCTAAAGGACAAGTTGCCCAATAGGACACGCTACATAGCTACGAACCCGAGTATCTCGTGACTTGAATCTTCGTACGGTCAATCTAGTCACAGCTCCACATACACATCGTCATCGGTTACCCAAGATCACGGACACTAGAAAAAGAGCGGACAAGCCGTCAATGTTGCGAAATTGATATCAAAATGTGGTCCCCACAGATTGCCCGCATCATCCTACGGTTTTGGCTTTTTACTGGAAAACTCGGTCTTTGTACGGTCCCGTCACTACTTTCTGAGGATTGAGAGGCTTATCCCGTGAGAGTGAAGTTAAAGCAGGACACTCAGGATCGTGAGCGCAAGGATTGCAAAACCCGCTGCAATCTTGCCAAATGTCCCCAGCGTACGGCCCCAAAACGCAGCCTGTCCGATAGCCCAAGTTTCCTGCCATGCCTTGCCTTCGGAACGCTCGCCGTAGATCGCTCCGGCCATCGCGCCAAGTCCAGCGAAAAGAATGGCTGCAATGATGGGCCCGACGATCGGTATTGGTACGCCAATCACGGCACCAAGTAAGGCACCACCAAAGGAGCCCACGACCGCGTAGGTTGTTGATTTGCGACTCGCCCCCGCCCGCCTTGCACCCAATGCGCTAGCGGCAAATTCAACTCCCTCCCCGAGAATTGCTAGCATCACTGAGATGGCCACCGTACTGAAGCCTATTTCAGTACGTCCATCCTGAGGACCCAGCCAAGCGAAGCTCCCTAACAGGACAACCATGATCCAGTTCCCCGGCAACGCGATCAAGTTTCCAGCCCACGCAAAGCAGCTGAGGAGAATGATCGTTAAAGCGATCCCAGCTGTGCCGATAGAATCCAGCCATTGTGTCCACTGTGCCTGGCTCATGCAGATCACGAATTGGGTGGAGATGGTGGTTAAAGGCATCTTAGGGCGATCGGCTGGGGAAATTGTTCGACTTCTGTCTCTATTCGGGCCGCGACTTTCAGTTAAACATTCTCGTTCTTTGCGGTCAACTCAAGCGTTTACGGGACAGAAGCAGCGTCCTTTCTTTGCAATCGTCTGGGCTACTGCGTCTCAAATGGGGGGCTCGCCGACGAAGGCTATGAAGCCAGAACACAACGTGTTGGAGAGAGAATGGTGTCGGAAAGTCTACTGGAAACCAATGTTCTGGTTCTGAACCGATTCTTCATGGCCGTTCGAGTGATCGATGTCCGACGTGCCTTCACGCTTCTTTGTCGTGACTGTGCCGAAGTGATCGAGATGGAGGACGGGACGCCGTTTCAGAGTTACGATTTCGAAAGCTGGTGCGAGCTTAGTGAATTGACCGCCATGGATAAGCAACCTGGCGAAGAGTACTTAAAAACGGTCAGGCTCGAACTTCGCGTTCCTCGGATTCTTAGGTTGACTCGATTCGAGAAAATGCCAACACAGACTGTCCGCTTCAATCGCAAAAACTTATTTGCGAGAGATGACAATACGTGTCAGTACTGCGGCAAACAGGGGTCTTCTTCACAATTGAGCATGGATCATGTGATTCCGAGAGCCCACGGGGGTAGAACATCGTGGGACAACATTGTTTGTTGCTGTTTGCGGTGCAACGGTCGTAAGGGGGGGCGAACACCGAAGGAAGCGAACATGAAGTTGCTTCGCCAACCGGGAAAACCAACAGTCAATCCACTGATGGAGCAATCAATCGAAGATCCCCGGTACACCTGCTGGAGAACGTTTCTGCCGTCAGGTGGTAAAAGCTGATCGATTGCTTGGCGTTTTGCCTTTGTAAAGACGAGCGATCCACCACGGTTTTAGGTCTTAGGCTCGGCTAAGATCTACCGTTGATTGTCGATTATTCGTCGGCGAGTGGTTCTTTCTTCTCGGTAAGAACTTCACATTCACCAGATTCAGCTTTGCTGGCATTGAGTTCAATGTAGCTCTTCCACTCTTCCGGAACGTTGTCCTCGTGGAAAATAGCTTCCACTGGGCATTCCGGGACGCAGGCTTCGCAGTCAATGCATTCTTCAGGATGGATATAAAGCATTTGATCGCCCTCATAGAAGCATTCCACAGGGCAAACGACAACACAATCGGTGTACTTGCATCCGGAGCAAGGTTCGGCGACGACATGTGTCATAATCTCATCCTTTTACTTGTTGTTTCAGGCTCTATTGGGCGCTTGTTGTCGGGCTCAATTGCCGATTCGAGTCACCTATTCTCACGCGAAAGAAATCTTCCGCTCACTAATATATCGACATGACAATCATGAACACTCAAATGGATTACCAGAGAATTCATCCCATGAAGTTTATCGATATGATTGTGGGAGGGTAGTTGTAACTGTCGAAAAAGTGAAGCGAGATTTTGGCTGTCTCGGAGCGAGGAGGCTAGCATCTGGTTTTCTATCGCAAGAATCCGCTAAAACCGCGGTTTTTACCTTTTTGAAGCTTTTTGATTCGGTGTTCGAATCAAGCCTGCAGAGAATCACGTCAGTGGGGCCTGCGAATGCGTGCGTGGCGAGGATGCATTTGTTGGCGGCATCAGCGATTTCCTACCCACTTTGATTCCCTGAAAATAGCTTCTATTCTTCTGTGACGAGAATGTCATACAGTGGCAGCTCGCCGATACATTCTTCTGTTTTCCACTTTGCGAATCGGTTCCCAACTTGTCCGAATTATCTTCTGAGTCCGTCACCCTGCGTCTCAAGCCGTCTCGTCAATATCCGTTTTTGGCGAGACATCCTTGGGTGCACGCTCATGCTCTAGCGGAGGCAGGCGATCAGTTAGAGATCGGTCAGGTGGTTGACTTGCTTGACCACGATGGGAATTGGATTGCAAGGGGGATAATCAACCCGAGTAGTCGGTTGAGACTGCGGCTTTACAGTTTTGATGCGGCTTTGGGGATCGATGAAAATCTGTGGCGAGAGCGATTGCGAGAGGCAATCCAGCGCCGCAGGCTGCAGGATGGCTTTCAGGCGGATCACGCAGAGCGACTGGTTTTTAGCGAGTCAGACCTGATTAGCGGATTGATCGTCGATCGTTACGCAAACAGCCTAGGTGTCCAGTTCACGTCGGGGGCTTTGTGGCGTTGGCACGAGACGATCCTTGACGAACTGCAAAGTTTGACCGATTGCGAGTCGATCATGGTGAGGGTTGATGAGAAGACAGCGAAGCACGAAGGGATCGAGCCAGTAGAGTTTTGGTACCAAGATCGCTCGCCAGAGGGACGGGTTCATTACGTTCAAAATGATCTTCAGCTTTCAGTTGATCTTCGTAGTGGGCAAAAAACAGGCTCCTATCTCGATCAGCGGCTAAACCACTCCATCGTTGCCCAATACCTCAAAGGTCGAAAAATCCTAGACGTTTGTTGCTACACCGGAGGATTTGGGCTCGTGGCTGCTAAGCATGGGGCGAATGTCACATCGATTGACTCAAGCCGGACAGCCTTAGAAGAGGGGCAAAGAGCAGCGGAACGGAATGGGATTGAGGGGATCCAGTTCGTGGAGGGGGACTGTTTCGATACCCTTAAAGCAATGGTGGAAAAGGGTGAGAAGTATGAAGGTGTGATTTTAGATCCACCGCGTTTTGCTGGATCACGTCACCAGATCGATCGAGCACTACGGGCATATGCGAAGTTGAATTCTTTGGCGGTCGATTTGCTTCTACCCGGAGGAGTCTTGGCGACCTGTAGTTGTTCTGGGCGAGTCTCTCGTTCTGACTTTTTAAACATGTTGATGGATGTCGCAAAGAGAAAGCGGCGTGATTTGATCGTTCTAGAGAATCGTGGTCCCGCGCCTGATCATCCTGTTTCTATCTCCTGTCCGGAGAGTGACTATTTGAAATGCGTGATCTTGCAGGTTGGATAAGCTGGTGGGCTGCTCGGCAATTCGAAAAACAGTCCTGCTTACCCATCAAATCGTCCGCAAATACCCAATAGGCGCCCTGAACGAGGTGTTCTTGGCCATGCGGTGGAAAAAAAACTAGCTTCCGTCTGCTTTAGGGGCTATTTTTGAACCTCTAATGCGTTGCATTCTAATTCTCAGTCGACTCGCTCAGTAACTTTTCGGAGACCCCAATGTCGGGCGTCACCCTCAAGATCTTACATGGCTCTGACCGTGGTAAGGTCTACGAAGATCTTCAGCCGCCCTTTACGGTCGGTAGAGAGGAAGGTAACGATATCCAGCTCAATGATGAGAGGGTGAGTCGATGCCATTTTAAGGTTCAGCGGGATAAAGACAGGCTCGTCTTAACGGATCTCGATAGCACCAACGGCACGAAGGTCAACGGTACCGAATGTCAGCTTAAAATTCTGCGTCATGGAGACTTGATCTCTGTTGGACGCAGTTTGATGCTCATGGGTTCTGAGGCTCAAATCGCAGAGAGGCTTGCGGCGATTGGCGCAGAGAATTCCTCCATAGGGAGCGAACTGGGACTTCCTGCGAACCTTGCATCTTCTCCATCGAACGAACGTGAGCCAAAGTCTGCGATACCAGGAGAGCCAATTCCGGTTATGGAATTGCCCGAGATTCCCGAGGATATGTCTCCGGGGCAGCGAGCTCAGGTATGCGAGATTCTCGACTTCTTGCAGGGACGACTAACGAATCTGATCAACTCAGCAAGAACCGATGATGCAAACCAGGAAGTCACGATGCGATTTGCGGAGTGGCAGCGACTTCTTGAAACCCAAGCTCGGCTGGTAGCGATGAGTCGTCAGGTCGCTGACCCAGAGTGGCCGACTCACTAGAGATTCTTGCCGGCCTTTTCTGGCGGCTTTATCAACCATCGGCGCCCTCTTGGACCTCTCTTGTCATGTGATACTCGGGAGCAGCAGTCTGTGACTTGCTTCTCGGCCGTTTTGTCAACCGAGGCGATTCATGCGGCAAGCGGTTTCATCTGACTACCCAATGCCGCTATCATGTTGCCTCCCACAATCTATCAATGGAGAGATCAATGCGATTCGGTTTGGCACTGTTGTTATTCGTGCTTGGATTCCTTCCCTACTTGTCGGCTCAAGAGTCTGCCCAGCCTTTCGGTTCAGATTTCCCGAATCTTGATTCCGACGCGGTAGGAGAATGGTGGAATCGAGTTCCTAAGAAAGGTGGCAAGCCTCGTTTGTTGGTGCCGCGAGAAGACGTAGTCGCATTCGCAATCTATACGCACGATAGGGGCGTGCTCAAACTGACATGCCAGCTATACCCTCTCAAGCCGGACGAGCCTCGTGAGGTACATCTCGAGTTCAAGCACTCCGGTGAAGAACAGTGGCAGATTGCTCAGACCCAACCGGTGATTTTTCCCGGTTGGTCTTCTCATTTTCGTGTTGAAGATTGGGACAATACCAAAGATGTTCAATATCGAGTTCGCCTTGGGGATGTTTCTTCTTTTGAAGGTTTGATTCGCAAGGACCCCGTTGATAAAGACGAAATCGTGGTTGGTTCACTTGGTTGTAATAGTAGTCGGACACCTGGTCCGCGGCCGATGATCGTCCAGAATTTGATTGAGCAAGATCCAGACTTGCTTTTCTTTTCAGGTGATCAAACTTACAACCACACGCAGCACACCTATGGATGGCTTGAATTTGGGATTCAATTCCGCGAGGTGTTGAAAGATCGACCTGTGATTACGATTCCTGACGATCATGATGTTGGGCAGGCGAATATTTGGGGGGAGAGCGGCAAAAAGGCAGCAACACCCCAAGGTCCACAAGGCGGTTTTTATTATCCGCCGAGTTACGTGAACATGGTGCAGAGATGCCAAACATGGCATTTACCTGATGCATACGATCCGACTCCGATTGATCGTGACATTGGCGTCTACTACACCAGCCTTCGTGTTGGCGGCATCGATTTTGCGATTTTGGAAGATCGAAAGTTCAAGAGTGGTCCAGAGGGAAAGATTCCCAAGATGGGACCTCGTCCCGACCATATTAACGATCCAAAATACGATCGGAAGTCGGTTGATCTTCCGCAACTCAAATTGTTGGGTGATCGCCAACTTCGCTTCCTCGATCAATGGGGCGAGGATTGGACTGGCGCTCAAATGAAAGCGGTACTCAGCCAAACTGCATTCTGTGGAGCAGTGCATCTGCACGGTAAACCGGATAACCGACTGCTTGCTGATCTGGATTGTAATGGCTGGCCACAGACCGGGCGTAATCTTGCGTTGACAAAGATTCGAAAAGTTTGGGCTCCACATCTTTGTGGCGACCAGCATCTTGCCGTGCTAGTTCAGCATGGGATCGATGGTCCAAATGACGGACCCTTTGGATTTACTTCACCTGCTATCGTCAACACCATTTATGGTCGTTGGTGGCATCCCCTTGATGAGAAGGCGGGGGAGAATCCGGTTGAGGGAAGTCCCTTGCCGTGGACAGGTCAGTATGAAGATGGGCTAGGTAATCCGATTCGGATGATCGCTTATGCAAATCCAGAAGATCGTACCCAAGAGACTTTGCGAGCGGACGGTTATGGGGTGGTGAGATTCCGTAAGTCAGAACGTTCGATTGAATTTGAATGTTGGCATCGATTTACTGATGTCACAGCAGAGGGGGCCAAGCAGTTCCCCGGTTGGCCTGTCACGATTCGGTCGCAGGACAATGATGGCAGAGAAGTTGTCGGGCACCTTCCAGAGTTGAAATTCACAAACGCCGAATCGCCGGTGGTTCAGGTTATCAGTGAGGCCACGAACGAAGTGCTCTATACCGTACGCATTCAAGGTAACTCGTTTCGCCCACCAGTTTATGCGTCCGGCAGTCATATGGTGCGTGTCGGGCGAGATAAGCCAGAGCAGACGGTGATTCGTAGAATGACTTCGAAGCAAGGTGACCGAGGGAAGGTTCTGCGGATCAAACTTTGATTCGCGAGCTTGTCAGTCGTTGTACTTAGCAGGTTCAACAGTGTTGTTGCTCGCCTACGGACAATCCCTAGGCTCTGGGGTGAAATTGTTGATGAACGCGTTGGAGTCTCGACTTCTCCACGTGGGTGTAGATCTGAGTGGTCTGGATGCTTGCATGCCCAAGCATCTCCTGAACCAACCTTAGGTCTGCACCACCAGCGAGGAGATGCGTTGCAAAGCTGTGTCGCAGGCTATGTGGGCTAATTTTTGAATGAATGCCTGCTCTCGCGGCATAGCGTTTTACGAGTCGCCAAAGCTGGATGCGGTCGATGGACACACCTGTTCGTGAAAGGAACAGGGTCTCTGATTCTGGGCGTCGGCGAGCGGCAAGGGTGCCCCGGAGTTCTTCGCAATAGAGCATGATGGCGTTGATAGCACGCTGTCCAATCGGAACCATTCGCTGTTTTCCACCTTTGCCCTCGCAACGGAGATGTTTTTCATCCAGCGAAAGATCTTTCAGCTTGAGTGAACAGACTTCGCTCGCTCGACAGCCGGTGGCATAGAGGACTTCCAGAATCGCCACATCTCTCTGCCAGAAGGAGTCCGTTTTACGAGGTGATCGTAGGAATAGATCCACCTGTTTTGGAGATAAGACATTTGGGATTCGCTGCCAATTTTTTTGGGTCAGCAGAAGGTCCGCTGGATTGTCACGAACAATGCCTTCAAGTTGCAGGAAGCGAAAGAAAGTTCGTGTTGCAACGATGTTACGCGAGACGGAGGTGGGCGCGAGTCCAAATTCGTGAAGGGACCCTACGTAGTCTGACAGGTGGGTCACGGTGAGACTTGATAGGCGTCGCGATCCAAGCCACCCAAGGAATCGATTCAAGTCATGTTGGTAGGCGTTCACTGTGTTTGCGGCAAGATGGCATTCGCTACGGAGGTAGGTGACAAAGTCGGCACGAAGCGAGTCTAAGGAGCGAGATGAGGTTGTCACGCCGCCCTGAGACTGAAGCTTTTGTAATTTGGTAATTCGCTTGGCCACAAATACCTTGCCTTTGGTATCTACGTTCGTTCGTTTCCGCAGAGAACTTAAAGTCCACTCGTTTGGCGGTCTCTCTGGCTTTGGTGGTCCTTTTGATTCCGTTGAGATGCTTTTGTTTTGCCTATGGATGCATTCCAGTGCTCTCTTTCTCTTACCTGCAATTACCTGTATCGACAGTAACGATTACTTAGGAGTCAAGGCTGCCTGTTCGCCCTTTATTGCATCCATTCGCCGTAAGACGCGATCTTCTGTCTCACTTGTAACTAACTTTAGGTCAACCACTACCCTTTCAAAGGTCGAAGCGTGGTCATGGGAACTGCAGTTTTCCCGCCGATATGTCGTTGTTGTGGAATAGAACGAAGGTTGCGATTTTTATGAATATCTTGGTTGTAGGTGGAGCTGGGTACATTGGCTCACATGCGGTACGGGTCCTGATGGATGCTGGCCACCGTGTCACCGTCTTTGATAATCTTTCTCGCGGCCATCGAGAAGCAGTTCCCTCCGGGTTGCTTGTTGAGGGTGAGCTAACGGATACCGGATTTGTACAAGGGGTTCTTGAGCGGTATGAGATCGAGGCGGTGATGCACTTTGCAGCATTTGCCTTGGTGAACGAGTCGGTTAACGATCCTTCGCTTTACTACCAAAACAACGTGATCGCAGCCCTGTCGTTATTAGAGGCGATGCGACTTGCGGGAGTTAAAAAATTCGTTTTCAGTAGTACCACCGCAACCTACGGTGAGCCTGAGACTGTTCCGATTTGTGAAACAACGCCGCAGAAGCCCATCAATCCATATGGATTTACGAAGCTTGTTATCGAGCAAGCTTTAGCTGATTACTCCCAAGCTTACGGGTTGGGGTACGCAGCCCTTCGGTACTTTAACGCTGCCGGGGCACACCCCGACGGATCAATCGGTGAAGATCATGATCCAGAATCGCACTTAATACCGATCGTTCTGCAGGTTGCTCTTGGGCAGCGAGAGCAGATCACTGTTTTCGGAGATGATTACGAAACCCCTGACGGAACTTGCATTCGAGATTACGTTCACGTCAATGATCTCGCAGATGCTCACCTTCGTGCCCTTGATAGACTTGAGCCGAGAAAGGGTTTGTGCCTGAATCTTGGGACTGGACGTGGCACGAGCGTTCGTGAAATCATTAACGCATGTCGAGAGGTAACTGGTCATCCGATTCCCGAGCAAATGGGATCGCGTCGGGAAGGTGATCCGTCAGAATTGGTTGCCGATGCAGGTTTGGCAAAACAAGTCCTCGGGTGGGAACCGAAATACTTGGATGTAAAATCAATCGTCGAGACGGCATGGCGATGGCATCAATCACATCCGCATGGCTACGCGACTACGTAGCTTAATTCATTCGAGCACATGTAGGTGGTGTAGCTGCCTGCGTCGCTTCTCAGGATGAGGGAGCGATTGTCGATTGAAGTTTTGCGGCGAGTAAAGTGTTGTGCAATAGCATCGCGATTGTCAGTGGTCCGACACCGCCTGGTACTGGGGTAATAGCAGAGGCAACCTGACTCGCTTCTTCGAAATGCACATCACCCACGAGTCGATCTTCAACGCGATTGATGCCGACGTCAATCACGACGGCGCCTTCGCGAATCATTTCCCCACGGATCATCTCCGGAACGCCAACTGCGGCAATCAAGATATCAGCGGTGCGACAGACCTTAGCCAAGTCTTCGGTTCGGCTGTGTGCAAGGGTCACGGTCGCATTGGCAACTTCTGATCCGCAACTACCGTCTCGCTGTGCCAGCATCATCGCCATCGGTTTGCCGACAATGTCGCTGCGCCCCACAACAACGACGTGCTTCCCAGCGGTTGAAATCTGGTAGCGATGCAGAAGCTGCACAATGCCATGAGGTGTGCAGGGCAAGAAACGATGACGTCCTTGCATCAAGAGTCCAACATTGACTGGCGAAAAAGCATCGACATCTTTAAGTGGCGCCACGGTGTCTAAAACCGCTCTTTCATCGAATCCTTGACCATCATTACCTGTTTTTGGAAGTGGTAGCTGAACGAGGATGCCATGAACAGAATCATCTTGGTTCAGCTCTTGAATCTTTGTCAGCAGTTGACTCTGCGTGATCGATGCTGGAAGCCTGAATGTTCTGCCTTCGATACCTGCTTTCTCGCAGGCTCTCTCTTTATTTCGAACATACACCTGACTTGCGGGGTCCTCCCCCACCAAAATCGCTGCTAGGCAGGGTTTTGAGTGACCTAGAGCAACATGTTGAGCCACTTCCGTGGCAATTTCTTCACGAATCTCGGAGGCAATCCGCTTACCGTCTAGGCGTTCCGCAGTCATCAGCAATAACCTTTTCTTTAAAAGATCGATTCAATGCTCTGTGAGAGATGTTCCGTGTCACCGAACTTGCCTCTATCGTCGTCAAAAACCGGTTGTTAGCGAAGCCCCCCATAAAAGCTCGTCGCGAGTTTTTTGCATTGTTTCATTCGGGTTCACGAAGGTCTCCCCGTGGGTGAACTCAGTGTATCTGTCGCGATAGTTGATTGAGACGCCAAAAACACGGTTACCGCACAGTGTTCGAGGTCACTTTCGATTTTTCAGAGGCGTTTTATCGGAAAAAACAACACAGCTCATCCCCCCCGAGACTTCTAGTGATGATGCGTCGGGAAGAGTAAACTGCTATTTGAAAGGTCGCTACATCAAGAATGGGTGATCTCAGTGAGCATGAGGGACGGTTGAACCGTGTTGTGGTAGAGAGGCAAGTTCATTGTTTGCCACCCAAACTAGCGTTCACTACTGCGTATTTATCAAAATGCGGGGGTGAGCGTTTCACTTCAATAGAATCAGGATTAAAGAAGTTCGATGTCGAACGAAGAGCCAAAACTAACTGCAGTCGAAGGTATCAAGCAAGAAAGTCGTCTTCTCCGCGGCACGATTGCAGAGGAGATCGCCAGTTCAACTGCCTGTTTCAATTCGGACAATATCCAACTGCTGAAGTTCCACGGGTCCTACCAGCAAGATAATCGAGATTTACGTGTCGAGCGTAAGAAAGCAGGTCTCGATAAGGCTTACTCAATGATGCTACGTCTGCGTATTCCGGGCGGGCGTTGTCGAGCGGATCAGTTTCTGTCGATGTTGGATGTCTGCGAGGAACTCGGTAATTCCACCATCAAGATTACGACGCGACAGACGATTCAGTTGCATGGGATCGTTAAGGATAATCTGAGACCGACCATTAAGCGTGTGAATGAGCTTGCGCTTTCAACACTCGCCGCTTGTGGCGATGTGAATCGAAACATCATGTGCTGTCCCGCGAAAAGGGTTGGTCCCGTTCATGCTGAGCTTGCTCGCATTACAGATGAACTGACCGAAGCGATGGCTCCTCAAACCAAAGCGTATCATGAGTTGTGGGTGTCTGAGCCGGGTTCGTCTGACAAGGAGTTAGTGGGCGGCGGGCAAGAAGATGAACCGCTCTATGGTCCCACCTATTTACCGCGTAAATTCAAGATGGGGATTGCGTTACCTGAGGATAACTGCATCGACATTTATACGCAGGACCTTGGTCTGCTAGCGATTGTGCGCGATGACGCGATCATTGGTTACAACGTCCTTGTTGGCGGTGGCATGGGGACAACACCCGCAAAGAAGGTGACCTATCCCGCGCTCGGTAAACGGATGGCCTTTGTGACTCCTGATCAGGTCGTCGGCGTTTGCCAAGCGATCCTGAAAGTTCAACGAGACAATGGTAATCGGAGCGATCGAAAAACAGCCCGTATGAAATACCTTGTGGATCGCTGGGGCATCGAGAGATTTCGGCAAGAGGTCGAGAAATACTTTGGTGAGACACTGCAGGATTGCACCCCTGATGATGTCAGTGGTGTTGATGATCACATGGGCTGGCAGGAACAGGGTGACGGCAAGTGGTCCTACGGCTTGAATATCGAGAACGGCCGTCTTTACGACGATGAAAAAGTTCAATTCAAAGCCGCGATTCGCGCAATTTGCAGCGAATTTGATACTGAAATCCGCATGACTGGGCATCAGAGTTTGATCTTCACCGATATTGATGAATCTCACAAAGATCGATTGATTGAGCTGATTAAGCAACACAGTATTCCGACTACCGAACAAACCAGTATCGTTCGCCGTTGGTCGATGGCTTGCGTTGCCCTGCCGACCTGTGGTTTGGCTATTACTGAGAGCGAACGTCGCCTGCCTGGGCTGATCGACGGTCTCGAGCAGCCACTTGCAAAGCTCGGCTTGGATCGTGAGAGGTTCACCATTCGAATGACGGGTTGTCCTAATGGATGTGCTCGCCCCTATAACGCAGACATTGCTTTAGTTGGAAAAGCAAAGGATAGGTACACCCTCTACGTTGGTGGTGGCTGGTTGGGTAATCGGCTTGCTTATATCTACAAAGATCTCGTACCCGATGCGGACTTGGTAAACGAAATCGTTGGGGTCTTTGCAGCTTATAAGGCCAATCGTCTAGACGATGAATCGGTTGGCGATTTCTGCGCACGAGTTGGCCAAGAATCCCTTGAGACGATGGCCGGAGCAGCTGAACGACCTCAGTAGAGGTTTTCAGTGCCCACCGCACTACCCTCCCCTTTCGATCTGTTATCCTTTTCGGGGGGAAGCATCCAAGGAACTGTCGGTCGGTTTGGTCGGTTGCCTCGACCAGTTGCCTTGTTTGTTTCCGCGTTCACGAACGGTTCTCCGAAGGATTTCTAGTTATGAAACATACTGTTTCTCGCCGAAGCCTATTGGCCAAAGGCTTTGCTGCTGCTTCGCTCGCGATTCCAGCAACTGTTGTAAGGTCTCAAGATCAGAAGCCTTCTCAAAGTTCGAAGGGAGATCAGGGTAAGAGCACTCCCGCAAAGCGGCGAGCAAATTCCATCGCCGTTTCAACTTACTCTTACTGGCGCTATCGACCCGATACCAAACTCACGATCGAGCAGTGTATTGAGCTGGCTGCTGAGGCTGGATTTGATGCGGTCGAGATCTTACATGTGCAGATGGAAGATGAATCCAACGCAACCTTGCAGAGGATCAAGCAAAAGGCTTTTCGTTTAGGCCTGGGGCTCTGCGGTTTGTCAACACACCAGACCTTTGTTTCTCCGGATGCAGAGGTGCGACAGCAGAATATCGAGCACACGGTCAAATGCATCGAATTAGCTTACGCCTTGGGGATCCCCACAATTCGTGTAAACACGGGACGCTGGGGGACATCTAAGAACTTCGATGAATTGATGGCTAACCGAGGGATTGAACCGAGACTTGATGGCTATACGGATGAAGATGGTTTCGGTTGGGTGATCGATAGCCTAGAAAAGTGTCTGCCTGCTGCTGAACGCTGCGGGGTGGTTCTGGGCCTGGAGAATCATTGGGGGCTCGGGCGAACTGCATCAGGTGTCTTGCGAGTGCTTGACGACATCAAGTCGCCGTGGCTCAGGGCGACACTTGACACAGGCAATTTTCTTGACGATCAGTACACTCAGTACAAGCAACTTGCTCCCGAAGCTGTTTTTGTTCAGGCAAAAACGTATTTCGGTGGCGGAACTTGGTACACACTCGATATCGATTACGATCGAGTTGCCTCAATCCTCAGTGAGGTTGACTATCGAGGTTATATTTCACTCGAGTTCGAAGGCCAAGAAAGCCATGAGACAGCCATCCCGAAAAGCCTGGAGCTACTGAGAAAGGCATTTGGATAATAACCGACTGAGTCCCGAAAGCTTCGGCCAAATGGCTGGAGCTTTCGGGTGTATCATCAATGATGATCGGTTACCAAAGTCCGTTCCCTATGACCGATCTATACGTGGTCAGTTCTATTCGGTTCGCTCGGTGACCTCAAGCAGATGGAATCCAAAGTCTGTCTTAACTGGACCTTGGACGACACCCACTTCACCACCAAAGACTGCTTTATCAAATTCGGGAACCATCTGGCCGGGACCAAATTTCCCCAAGGCACCGCCCCGTTGACCAGAGGGGCAAGCAGAATGGGCGGCAGCGAGTGCGCCAAAATCCTCACCCTCTTCGATTCGCTTCATCAAATCAAGGCACTCTTGTTCGGTCGAAACGAGGATGTGTCTTGCTGCGGCGGTTGCCATCGTGTTGCCTCTTGGAGTCGAGTGGTAGTGGTGCGGAGCCACTGTGACCCCGAGTTTGAGTGATTACTTTGAAAGGTTTCTCAGGACGGTAGGCAAAATACCACCGTTGCGGTAGTACTGCATTTCGACCGGAGTATCAATTCGCACGATGCATGGGAAGCTTTTGCTTTGACCATCTGCTCCGGTTGCTTGCACCGTAATCGTCGATCGCGGTTCGAGATCATTGGAAAGCTCAGGGATCTCAATGACCTCTTCCCCAGTTAGGCCGAGTGATTGCCACGTGGCACCATCAGCAAATTCAAGCGGGAGTACACCCATACCTACCAAGTTACTGCGATGGATTCGCTCGTAACTCGATGTGATCACGGCTTTAACTCCGAGCATCATGGTTCCCTTGGCAGCCCAGTCACGACTGCTTCCTGTCCCGTATTCCGCTCCGCCAAGAACCACAAGTGGCACGCCATCTTGCTGATAACGCATCGAGGCATCGTAGATGCTCATCACTTCGCCACTTGGGAGATGCTTGGTCACACCGCCTTCGGTACCTGGAGCAAGTTGGTTGCGAATCCTGATATTCGCAAAAGTTCCCCGAACCATGACTCGGTCATTACCGCGACGTGAACCAAAGCTATTGAAGTCACGTGTTTCGACACTTTGTTCCTGAAGGTATTTTCCTGCAGGTCCATCACTAGCGATCGCTCCGGCGGGTGATATGTGGTCGGTCGTGACGGAATCACCTAGCAGAGCAAGGACGCGGGCGCCGCGCACCGGAGTGATGTCTGGGACGGAATCGTCTTTCACGGCATCAAGGAACGGTGGGTGATGAATGTAGGTGCTTTCTTCACTCCAAGGGTAAATCGCTCCGGCAGCGGTTTCGATTGCATTCCAAAGCTGATTGCCTTGAACTCCCGCTTCGTACTGCTCGACGAACATCTCGGGTTGAATGGAGCTAAGGATGGTTTCTTTGATTTCTTCGGCTGACGGCCAAATCTCGTTCAAATAAACAGGTTGGCCATCACCGCCGGTCCCAATGGGTTCATTGACCAAGTCGATATCGGTGGTGCCTGCTAGTGCGTATGCAACCACAAGTGGCGGGCTTGCAAGGTAGTTCGCCTTGGTTAACGGATTGACTCTTCCTTCAAAGTTGCGATTGCCGCTGAGCACTGCGGAGGCAACGAGGTCACCTGATTTGATCGCATCGGCGACCGGGCTAGGGAGTGGCCCACTGTTCCCAATACAGGTGGTGCATCCGTAGCCAACGGTGTGGAATCCCAACTGATTGAGGGATTCAGTGAGGCCTGCTTTGTCGAGGTAGTCGCTTACAACACGCGAACCTGGAGCAAGGCTTGTTTTTACGTGGTTAGCTACCGTGAGGCCTCTCTCTACAGCTTTTCTCGCCAGCAAGCCTGCACCGATCATCACAGAAGGGTTACTCGTATTGGTACAGGAGGTAATCGCCGCGATCACGACTGCACCGTGCGTGATTTCGCTCGAGTTGTCCTCGTCGACCACGGTTCCTGTGTTTGAGAGAGCCGAATCGGGCAATCCAAAACCAGTTTTTCCAACCGGAGCGGTCAGCGACTGGTTGAAGGCTTGCTTCATTTCCGCCAGTGCAATGCGATCCTGTGGACGTTTTGGGCCGGCCAGGCTCGGCACGACCGAGCCGAGGTCAAGCGAAACAGTTTTGGTGTACTCCAATTCCGGGCCAGCATCGGTGCGGAACAGTCCTTGCGCTTTGGTGTAATTCTCAACCAATGCTACCTCTTGCTCGGTTCGTCCAGTCTGGCGAAGGAATTCAAGAGTGACCTCATCAACCGGGAAAAAGCCCATGGTTGCACCATATTCTGGCGCCATGTTTGCGATGGTTGCTCGATCCGCAACGCTCATCTTGCTCATGCCGGGGCCAAAGAATTCGACAAACTTGCCAACGACACCTTCCTGTCGCAACATTTCGACGACTTGGAGGACCATGTCGGTTGCGGTCGCGCCGGCAGGAAGTGATCCGGTCAGTTCGAAGCCGATCACTTCAGGCATCAGCATGTAGAGTGGTTGTCCGAGCATATTTGCTTCGGCCTCGATACCACCAACACCCCACCCAAGCACGCCTAAGCCGTTGATCATGGTGGTGTGGCTGTCGGTTCCAACCAGCGTATCGGGTAGAGCAACGGGGCCATCTTCCGTTTCGCGAATCGCAACAACCTTAGCGAGGTACTCGAGATTGACTTGATGAACGATCCCTACGTTGGGAGGCACGACGCGGAAATTATCAAAAGCTTGCTGACCCCATCGGAGGAATTCGTAACGCTCTTGGTTTCGCTTAAACTCGATTTCCACGTTCTGTGGTAACGCTTGATCCGAACCAAAATGGTCCACTTGAACCGAGTGGTCAATCACCAAATCAACCGGAATCAGCGGGTTGATTTTCTCAGGATCACCGCCAATTCGTTCCATTGCTGAACGCATCGCTGCGAGATCGACCACTGCGGGAACACCGGTGAAGTCTTGGAGGACGACTCGGTAAGGTTTGAAGGGCACTTCCTGCTTCGCGGGTGCCTCTGCATTCCACGCAGCTAGATTCTTTACATCCTCTTCGGTTACCGTGAATCCATCGCAATTCCTCAGTACCGCTTCCAAGAGAACTCGAATGGAGAAAGGAAGTTTACTGATGGCTCCCAAGCCTGCCTCTTCCAATTTTTTGAGGCTGTAAAGCGTGGCCTGGCCTGAACCGGTATCAAATTGGGAGCGAACTCCAAATGGATCAAAACTCACGTTGGTTTTCTCTGACAAAAAAGAGGCAACAGCTATCACGATCAAGCGGATAGTTTAGCGGGCTCGCTTCGTTTTGTCTGCCGGGGCAGATGTGATACGAAAGGAGGTCTTGCTGCGATTTTAACGGGCACCTTGGTGTTTTTCGCCGAGAATGGAGAGGTAGAACTGTTCGTACCGCTCCATAAAAGCTGGGAGTGAAAAATCGTTCGCGACGCGATTTCGATTACGTTTTCCCATCTCGTACGCAATCTCGGGGTGTTTCATCAGATTCTGGATTCGATCTGCCATTTCTGAAGCATCACCAGGAGAAAAGCCTTGCAGGGCTGTAGTCTCACCGAGGAGTTCTTCTGTTCCCTCGACCAGGCTGCAGACAACCGGTTTGGTTGATGCCATGGCTTCTAAAAGCACATTCGGCATTCCTTCATAACGGCTGGGGAGCACGAGCAGATCGCAGCTGGCGAGCCATGATGCGACATCGGATTGCCACGGTAAAACTTGCACCCGATCGGATCCAACTTGGTTCGCCCACGTTTGGATTGTCTGACGGAGAGGGCCGTCACCGATGAGCAGTAGTTTTTGTTCGCTCCCCGATGGAGCGATTTGATCTACCTGCTCTTGGAGAAGTTCGAGGCCCTTCTGTGGATCTAGTCTGCCGAGAAATAAGAGAACTTTGGCGTTGGATGACCAGCCGAGATCGGACCAGTTACGACGAGGTGAATTTTCGAATCTCTTGAGATTGACGCCGTTGGGAATGACGGTGGTTTTCGAGGGATTGCAATGAAGGACATGTTGGGCGAATTGCTCCACAGCTCGACTCACACACAAAACGTGGTCGACTCTTTTGAGGGCCAACCGTTCAATGTAATTCCTGTGCCGACCAGTCTGAGCGACTCGAACCGCCGCTACGCAGTGGTGAACATCAGCAGATTGAGCAGCATAGGCCCCTAGAATGTTGGCGTGGTGTAGAAACGTCTGTACGAGGTCTGGCCGGTATTCTCGAAAACGTCGTCGAAGAAATCGATAGGCTTTCCATGCCTGCCAGACTGAGTCACAGGCGGCCGTCTCAACCAGAATGCCTTTCTCTTCGAGACCGTCAACGAATTGTCGCTGTTCGCCATTTGGCAATGACGCCAAAGAAAAGACTCTCACATGATGCCCTCGATCGTGCAAAGATAAGGCCAAATCGGTTAGGCACTTTTCCGCACCACCCACGAACAATTCGGTGATGACGAGGTCAATCCGCATTAGCAACTCCGAAGCTGTGTGATATCGCCCACCTGTTGAACTGCTCTATCGGATTTTACCCCAGATCGACTCCATCACAGCGTACATTCTTGGGTCATGTTCTTTGAGTTCCGCGCGAACAAATGGGAAAAAGTCGTTGACCCCTAGGTAGGCCTCGGTGCATTCAGCGAAGTACTCTTTGTGATTCGTTAAACCGTAGTGCTTAACTTTATCACCGGTGTAGAGTGTCACTCTCTCGTAGATTCCCAAGTTTTTAGCGTTTTCAAAAGCGGTGATGATCGGTGCACTATCAAACGAAAGTACTTGGTCGTGGTAGGCGTGTGCGAGTTCATGTAGCACAACGTAGGGATGCTTAGCCCATTGGGATCGACTTAGCAGTTGTTTGGCTCGCGGAATATGGACGTGCTTCTCGAGCCGCGGGTCGTAACCGTTGCGTTCCAGCCAACCACGGCTGGGATGGTACTGCATGTTGGTTAATTCATGATCCCAATCAATTCGGATCGGTAGTTTTCGTAGTTCCGCAACTCGCTCGGCCGGAAGAATCCATGTGATCCGTTGAAGATGATTAGCCAAAGCGGTCAACGCTAGTTCACCTTCGGCTCGGTTGTTTTCTGTCAGGATTTGAGGGTCGATTTCCACTTCCCAGCCCTCGATGTTTCGAATCACTGGGTCCGGAAAAGACTCTGCGCTAACCGTTATGGCGAAGACCGAGGACAAGGCAAACATGGTACTCATGCAAAGTCCCGTATTAATGGTTTTTTCCCACTTGCGGAGAAGTGTGCCTCGAGGATGCCGGTCATTGATTTGTGATTGATTCGACATGCAGAAATTTCTATTCCAGAGAAATGAAGCGAGAAATCACGGTGAGCGGACTTGCTCTTTGGTTCGTGCCAAGATTCCGCTCTGCCTTACCTAATCGGAATTATCCTAACAGCTGCAAGATCCGGTGAGTCTTGATTCGCTTTTTTATTTGGTTTTGTTTTCGTTCTCGGACGAGGATAACGCGAGTAAGACAAATGATCTGTGTCTGCGAAGATTCAGTTAGGCGTTATTAGTCAGGAAAGAGGTTTCCAATGAATGCCGCAACTTTCACGCTCGAAACCGTCCATGGTGTCAAGCAGTCTTTCAGCTTGGGTGTCATTCCGACCGTTCAACAAGCTAAATCGCAGACGACTCAGGATTCCAGCAACCGCCAAGATTTAGCGGTGAGAGATCGCCAAGCACAAGACAGCAAGAGACTCGATCATTAGGTCTCGTAGCCCTTCCCTTTGGTTTGAGGGTGGGAATTTGAGGTTGTCAAACACCCTGTTTTGTGCAACTCAGATAGAGTTTCAGGGCGTCGACGGTTTCAGGTACATCGTGCACTCGAAGGATATGGACTCCTTGGCTTGCGAGAGCCATTGATACTCCGAGTGTAGCGGCGGTGCGATCTGCCTCTTTGTCACCGAGGATGCTACCAATAAAGCCTTTGCGGGAATGTCCAACTAAGATCGGCGTGTCCGCTTCCAAGAAACGGTTTGCAGAGCGGATCAGTTGCAAGTTGTGTTCATGCGTTTTCCCAAAGCCAATGCCTGGGTCGAGACAGATTCTTTCTTTTGCAATACCTTTGGAAATGCAGTCGTCACGGCGAGCAATCAGGTATTGCAAGATTTCCCCAACAACATTTCCATAACTTGGATTGTCCTGCATGGTCTGAGGAGTTCCCTGCATGTGCATCACACAGACACCAACGCAATGAGAGGTGACCACACGGGGCATTTCCGAATCACCTTCGAGCCCAGTCACGTCATTGACAATTTCCGCACCTGCCGAAATCGCCTCTTCCGCAACCTTCGCTTTACTTGTGTCGATACTAATCGGAATTTGAATGCGATCGGATAAGGCTTCGATCACAGGTACGACGCGTCGCAGTTCTTCTGTTTCTGTCACCGGGTCGCTGTAGGGTCGTGTGCTCTCCCCACCGATGTCAATCATTGATGCGCCGGCATCCTCCATTCTCAGTGCAGCCGAAACAGCAGTGCTGGTTTGGAAGTGTTGTCCGCCATCGGAGAAGCTGTCCGGCGTCACATTGAGAATTCCCATGACCAAGGGACCGGCGTCGAGACGTAATTCACGCCGACCGATATTCCAACTTTTCAAACTCAAGTCTTCTTCCTCGCCAGCGGCGTGACGTTTTTGGCTTTTAATCCGCTTACCACCGCGTTTCCATTTGTGAAACGATCCGAGCCGCGAGTTTTTCGATGGTCTCTTGGGTCGCGGTATCAATGCTCTGACCCGCTTCGGGAACAAAGCGAGATTCTTCACCGAAGGCCATGGTGAAGTCAGGATCGGCAGCAAGATTGTTTTGCATCAATTGCTCACCGCTCCTCGAGGTCCATTTAGCGGAAGCCGTGATGACGGCATTGAGCGCTCTGGGGTCATCGTCATTCGTTTCCGACAAGACTTGCTTCGACGTGTCAGTAATGGTCACCCACAGGGTACTGTCCGCATTCGGATTGCCGGTCACCTTGTAAGGCGTTCGCCGATCAATTTCTTTGACAATCGCTTCACTCAGCCGAACACCTAAGTCGTGACGAAATGTTTCATTTTTAACAATCGGTACGTGGATTGTTTGGATTCCCGGCTGAAACATCGACGCAGCACCGAACTGGTACGACGCGCAGCCAGCGAATGACAGTGCCACTACCATCAGGGGTAGCAGAGCAAGTTTTTGAACGTGCCGAGTCGACTCGCAGGGTGCCAAGTTATTAAGCATTCTTGGTTGTCGCATGATTTCGATTTGGCTTGACGCTGGGCTAAAGGCGTGGTTTATCGCAAGATGACTTTTGATGAATCGATCTCAGCAGGTTGCTCCAGTTCCAGCGGAGTCTCTTTCGCGGTTGAATCCGGGAAGATCGTTGTGAGCCATGATAATCTTTGCGCCGGTTTGCGGGGCTTTTCGTCCGTTGCCGCAAGCCGCTCACGTGCATTCTCGGCATGAGGAGTGTTTGGGTATTTAGCGAGTAGCAGGTTGTAGTAGTAACTTGCGGCTCCAAACTCTTTTCTCTTTTCGCGATATTCAGCGCGGTACCGCAGGCGTTCCGCCTGCAGGAATGATACTTGAGCATCGAGTTGTTCGAGTCGCTGGCCGAAATCATCTTCGGTCGAAGCGAGTTTATCGGGGAATCGCTCGCGGGTTTGCCTAGCCAGTTTTTCTGCTTCTTCCAACGCGAGGCCGCTATATTTTGGACCACGGTAAGTCTGCAGCTTGACGTTTACGCCAAGTAGATGAGCGATAAATAGATGCTCGCTGTCTGAAAAGGTTTCTCGAAGGTCAGTTAGGAACTCATCTGCCTCTTGGTACTTTTCTTGCCTCATGTATTCGACCGCCGCAGCTAGAGTAGCATCGTCTGCGAGCCGGCCGGTTGGGTCATCGAAACGGATTTGATCCAGTACACGGATAGCATGACCCTTAGCATCAAGTCGCGGGTACTTTGGGTCGGTCAGATTGATCGGTGTCCAGCTGGTTTGTTCCGCCTTCGCCACATCAATCCAGTACCGGCTGATTGAAAACAATCGTGCAGCGACTTTGTCGATGTGTCGATTGCGTGGGAATTCCTTTTGAAGACGCTCGTAGACATCAGAAGCTTCGACAAAACGGTCTGCGAAAAACAGACTTTCACCTTGCATGAACATGGCATCCTGCTGCAGCGCTGTGCCTGGTGCGGTGTTGCCAGCAACTTCAAACAGCTCGGCCGCTTGTTTGAAGGTTACTGCCGCCTGATCTCGAGGTTGTTCCGCGGCAACCTTAAAAGTTTGATCTGCTCGCTGGTACAACTTCTTGGCCAGTTCCGTGTTCTCCTGCTGCTGGCCCGCTAATCGATTGAAAATCTGTTGGCTTTTTTCGGTAAGCGTCAACGGGTTTGCCGCCTCGGTGGGTTGAGCCTTGGGGGGTTGCGAGTCCGTCGATGGAGACGCCGATGGAGACGCCGACGCGACTGGTGGCGTCGCCGTCGTCGTGCTCTGAGATAAGGTTACCGGTTCATTTGAATCACTGAGTCGAATTCCAGTGAGTGTTTCACTGGATAGCTCCTGCGGGCCCGCTAGACTCGTGCATCCAACAGTGGTAACTCCCGCAACAAGAAAGATTGCGACGCGAATCATTGTTCCAGTGGGTGCATTGCGTTGGAATCGTCTTTGCAAATGCTTGATCTCAAAAAACATCCCTGTCAGTCCTCGCATCATGCGATGGTCGCGTTTTGGTCATCATTGGCAGGAATGCTTGCATCCTAGGAAGCTTCCCAACAATGTTTTGTATGTAACGATTTAAGACGCTTCTTAGTTCACCGTAAAATTCTGTTGGAATCTGTATTGGCGATCGTTGATTCAAGTGTTGCAGTTTGGCGATCAATTCGAGCGTTTCACGACGAAGCATCACAATGGATCTTTGTCGCGGTCGACAGGACCGGCAAACCACTCCACCTCCCTCTAACGCAAAAGGTGTGCGTTGTTCTACCCTCATTTTTGCACCGCAATCTGTGCAACTCTCCGTCCCAGGAGCGTGTCCGAGCATTCGCAAAATCTGCAGGTCAAACCAAGCGATTGAGGCTGCTACTGGGCCATTTCCGTCTAATTGTTGTAGGACCTGAATCGTCAGATCGTATACATCAGGGTGCGGCGCATGATCATCTAATAGCAGACGAAGCATCTCCGCGACATAGTAACCGCCATATAAACGCTCAAGAGACCGATCTGCTCCACGGAACCGCCGGTGTAGCTTGGCCTCAGTGAGAAGGTCCAAAGCGTCACTATTCTTTCTGATGACCACTACACGACAAACCGAAAGTAGGTCAAGCGAGCCTTCAAAGGGGCCTTTTGGGCGTCGGGCGCCTTTTGCTATCGCCGAAATTTGCCCCAGATCCTTGGTCAACAGCGATACAATCAGGCTGGTCTCACTGAATTCGACAGCTCGAAGAACGATGGCGGTGGTTTGCTCTGTGTTCAACTGGCTATATCTCGGTCTTGAATCACTCGCTCATAATTAATCCATGAGCGAGAAAATCCTTTGGCGGTGCAATGGAGGTCCTAAATAAAGGGTCCACGGTGGTCAAAAAACACAGTTCGTCAGATCAGGTAAGACAGATCTAGATTTCGCCGTATTCTCCAAGAGAGGTTAGAAGTTCGCTCATTTCTGCAGCAGCATGCGAGTCGCCCTGCGTTCTGGCCTCATCAATGCCACGGCGTAAATAATCACGGGATTCTTCAATTCTCCCCTGATCTGCCAACTGCTGTGCAGCCATAAAAAAAGCAGCGACCATTGGAGGCTGATTCTGAACTAGTGAATCTAGAATCTCAAGGCTCGCAAGTGTGTTGCCTTCGCTTCGATACTCCATCGCCAAGCTGTAGCGAAGAAAGGTGTCACTGGGATCCGCTGCTAGCATTTCCTCGATTTTCTCTCGTCGACTCATGTAACCCTCAGGCGAACTGCTTGGATTTTTGTGGTTCCGGATTGATCGGGTACAGCGAGATGCCTAACGCCCACCCATCATTTACTCAGTGTACCGACGAGATTGCGATTTACGGGAGGGCTGAGATGAAATCCTTCGCTACTTCGTTGATTTTCTAGATGGCAATGACCCGCCGATCACCTGTTTAGGCGGTCTCATCAGCAGATGCCTGGTCACTTGCGCGGCGAACTGTCTCGGGAAAGGATTCCCTAGCTATGAGCAGAGTGGCGAACCAGAAAGACTGGTGCCAGCCACATCACCAATGTCGTCCAAGATGATGGATGATGATTGTGTGCTAGCAAACTTTGGCGTTAATTTCGGTGCTGCCCGCATAATCGTCAAAATTGACTCAATGCGAACAGCTCTAGTGGCCGATGCACGAAGAGGACGATTTACCTTGAGGCCTCTAAACGAGAGATACGCATGGACCGCGTCAAACGCACCCTGTGTCTAGCTACAAAAGCCATTGCAGTACCAGCAATTTGCCTGACATCCAGTCTGCTGAGTGCGCAGCAGCCCGCAAGGCACAACGCACCCGTGATTGCTGCAAAGGATTCGAATACGATTCGGCAGGTGGTGGCTGAAGAGACGGGTTCTTCAGCCAAACCAGGATTTCTCCAGGCTTTCGCGGGCACATCCGGTCAGGCATCCGGATCGAGTGGTCTTTTGGGAGCATGGTTTGGGGGTACCCCATCGAACGAAAAAGTAAGCAAGCCAGTAGCTGCAAAACCGAGCAGCACGGCGGTGCCGCTGCCTCCGTCGATTCCAACAAGTTCTTCGAAGGTTCAAGCAGCTCCGAAGTCTCTCGCGCCAACTACACAGGACTCCAAGGCTGATTGGAGTGGTGTCCCTTACCACGCTCCGAGCACCAGCCCCGCAACGGGTGGTCCGGTGCCGTTAAGTGATCCTGATCAAAACATGACTTCTTCCAGAAGACCAGATGCTCCAGCAGCTCAGGCTTTGACGCTACCCGCTGCACCTCCGGCTCAGCCTCAGGTAACTCAAGCAATCCCAATGCCAACGAGCGTGCCAAGCGTCCAGCCGCAAACAGCCATTCAGCCCCAAGAGGAGCTCGAGGTTGCAAGTAGTCGTCGTAGTTCTAGGAGAACCGCTTCTTCATTGACTGGTCAGGGATCATCACCCATGACTGCAGACACTTCCAAGCGAGAAGCTTTGGATTCGGTCGCCGACCTTGTGCCTAAGGTCGCTCGCAAACCACTAAGCACCTCGGTATCGAGATCCGAAAATTCGGAAACATCGAAAGAGTCTCAAGCTTCGCCAGCGACCGACGAGCTCGCTCCACTTCCTCCCGCAACGCTTACCGCTGACTCAGAAGACGGGTCGGTGGAGGAAGAGAAAGAAGTGATGCGAGACGACGAAGATACCTTGCAGGTTACCGCTGCCTCACACCGAGCCAAACCGGGGTCTGAGGCGGCTGAAGATAGCGAAAACAACGAGCCCGAAGCAACGACCGCAGATCCGGTAGTGGCGCTCGAAACCGAAGAGGTTGGCCAAGACGTTTCGCCCGATCAACCTGTTTCTCAGTCGCGATCAGCAGACCATCCTTTTGCTAACCCTTCGACACCTGTATCTAACCGGTTACCCACATCACCCCTTTCAAGTTCCAACGACCTTCGGGGGCAAGCGTTAACCGTTTCGACAATTCCCAATCATTCGGCTGCGTCAGAGAACATGCATCTTTCACCACCGACCACAACGGACTTCGGAATCAACGCTGGTGAACAGGATTCTACAAATCAGATGCGTGGCCAGGTCGCTGGTGTAGCTAAGTTGGCAGGGACAACATCTGAGTTGCCCGGGATTCGCGTCACCACCAAAGGTCCTGAATCCATTTTGATTCGTCAGAATGCCGAGTATGAAATTTTGGTTGAGAATCGAGGCAAGATCGACGCGGAAGGGGTGCTGATCCGTGCACTCGTACCCGAGTGGGCCGAGCTACAGAGCCAGGCGGCCAGTCGCGGAGAAATTTCAACCTTGCGTGAGGGGTCAGCTGACCGATTGGTCTGGGAGATTGGAAGGCTTCCTGCAGGCAAAGCCGAGACCATGAAACTGCAACTCACTGCGTCCCGCAGCGGGAACTACGATCTCGATATTGACTGGACCTTGGTTCCACAGAAGAGTGTTGCACGGGTTCAGGTTCGCGAACCGCGTCTTAACTTAACGATCGAGGGACCCGATCAGGTTGTTTTCGGTGAATCACAAACCTACAAGGTTCGTGTCCTGAATCCGGGTAACGGTGTTGCTTCCAACGTCACGTTCACCCTTTCGCCTAACTCCGCAACTCCACAGAGTCAAAAGATCGGTGACATTCCACCGGGTAAGGAAGCTCAGTTTGATATCGAACTGACTGCCAAAGACCACGGCGACCTAAAGATTCATGGCTTGGCTGCCGGTGATTTGACTCTTCGTGCCGAGGCTGAAAAGACAATCAGCGTATCCGCCGCGAAACTGGAGGCTGTTCTCAGTGGTCCGCAGGTGAAGTATCAAAATACTGAGGGACTTTACAGCTTGCAGGTTCAGAACCACGGGGATGCGGCAAGTGAACTGATTCAAGCGAGTATGCGATTGCCATCAGGGGTTCAATACCTCGGTGGGATTGAGGGTGCGATTCAAGAAGATCAACTCTTGCGTTGGGATCTCGAGCAGCTTGCTCCGGGCGCGATTCTCACCTACCAGTTTCGCTGCAATATGGACACCACTGGCGAGCATTTATTCACATTTGATTGCCGAGGAACCGCGGCCGGAGCGGCAGCAGTCTCCATTGCGACTCGAGTCGAATCGATTGCTGACTTGGTGCTGACCGTTAGCGATCCTGTGGCTCCAGCTCCGATCGACACTGATGTCCCTTACGAAATTGTGATTCGCAATCGTGGGAGCAAGGAGGCGATTGACGTTCGTGCGATCGCACAATTCAGCCATGGCGTTGAACCGCATCGCATCGAAGGTCAAAGCGGCGAGGTGATGACCGGACAAGTGCTCTTTGACGCGATTCCGAGAATCGGTGCGGGTGAAGAGGTGCGAGTGAAGGTCATTGCACAGGCGGATCGTCCGGGGCACCATCGCTTCCGAGCAGAAATCCGCTCGGGTGATACCGTCTTGGTGGCAGAAGAAGCGACTCATTACATGAGCCCCGAGGGTGAGCGAGTCAGCCGAAGAAGTTCGGAGCGATTGCGTCGCTAAGATCGAATGACGTGTTCTCGCGTTCAAGAAATGCGAAGTAACACGTCAGAAAATGATTAAGGAAGGGCGCCTCCGCATCGCGAGGTGCCCTTTTTTTTGACCTTCGAATGAAGTCCCACAAGGTGACGCTTGGTTTTCACTTGAATTTGGAAGCGTGTCTGAAACAACTTGCCTAGGTGTCGATAAATTCCAGGGGTTGGTTCTCAGTGACATCAGCCACTCGAATTGCTAATTCACCCGCTAGGATTTTTCGGAACGCTTTGCCAACAATTTCACCTCGCCAACCATCGAGCAAGGCCGGCGTCGGGTCATTGTCACGACGATCTAGCTCATAGCCGAGTAGCTCGCGAACATCGTCCGCATTACCGACGATGGGCGGAGCAAGTTCTTGTTGTCTGCTGATGCAGGCGATCGATGTTGAGAGGAACTGACTGAGCATCGGGGAGACCACGCGACGCGTTCCCCGTGGACGTCGGGGGAGTTCTTGATCGGGAGTTTTTAAGCCTTGTTCTATTGCCGCCGCGATTGCATCGTAGTGATCCGATAGCCCCCTCCGCTCCATACCTCGGATGTCCCGAATCTTCCGTCGATCTGTCACACCACGCCTAGCTAGCTCCACCATCAAGTCATCTCGAAGAATCCGTTTCGGGAGTCGGTCCCGTTGTTTGGCCTCCTGCTCACGCCATCGCCAGAGGTGTTTGATGATTTCGAGCTGTCGAGGTTTTAGGCCCGAAGAACCACTCACTCTTCGCCAGTTCTCTTTGGTTTCACCATCAATGACCTTTTGCTGCAGCCGTTCCGTTTCTTCCGCTAACCATGATTCGCGATCAAGTTTCTGAACTGCTGCATTGAGCTGAGAGTACATTTCAATCAAGTCAGTTACGTCATTTAGTGCGTATTCAATCTGAGCTTTTGAGAGCGGTCTTCGTGACCAATCGGTTCGCGTCTCGCCCTTGGGTAAAGTTTTGTTGACGAGCTTTTGCACCAGTGTTGCCAGAGATGCGGGATACTCCATTCCAACAAAACCGGCAGCGAGCTGCGTGTCAAATAGGCCAGCAATTGGCTTGCCGCTGTAGCGAAAGCAGAACCTTGACTCCTCTCGAGCTGCATGTGCGATCACGGATCTTCCCGGAGTCGCCAGTAAGTCCCAGAAAGGACCCGTGTGCTCGATGGTAAGCGGATCGATCATTGCCAAATGCCGAGAGGTCGCAACCTGAATCAGGCATAGCCGAGGGCGATACGAATCATCGGAGACGAACTCAGTGTCAAATGCGATGACTGGTTCTTTTGAAATGGATTCGCAAAAATCGTGTAGTGCTTCGGTCGTATTTATGGACTCGTAATGCAACGTTACCTTACCTGAAGCGGCGCCAACTGACAGACGGATTGATATAATCTAATCTAACGAGAGAGAGCAATTTCGGCAAAGTGGACAAAGCGGTGCTGATGCAATTTCAACCCGACTTTTTAATCAGATTTGATCGATTCTTTCTTGTTTCTCTCGCCAACTGCATCACGTTTGATGCCTTAGGTCATGACTTTGTCGTGCACTGATCCTAAATCAAGACTTTTTAACTGAGGTAAACGCGATTGTGACGACCGCTCATGATTTTGAGGAATTGGTGAGCTCGGCAACCGATGAGACCTATCTCGTCAGTGTTCGCGATCTAGACGAGTTTGATCTGGTCACCAACGCAGGTGTTCCAATCGTTGATTTCAAAGACCCCTTAATGGGACCCCTTTCACCAACCAGCGAAAAAATCTGGGAATTGGTTGAGAAGCAAGTGCGGGCTGGTTGTGGTGTGTTCGGCCCAAAGAACGATCGATCCGGAGTGTTATTGTCGGCCGCACTTGGCGAGCAGGACCAAGCTGTTACGGCCGCAAAATTGCTTCCAGACTGTTTTCATTTCGCTAAGGCGGGACCCTCGGACTGTTTTGATGCGTGCGTGCTGACTGCGTTATGGAAAGAACTCCGGTCCGTGCTGCCTGCTGCAACCGAGTTAGTCGCTGTTGCCTATGCCGACTGGCAACTTGCTAACGCAATGCAACCGTTGGAGATCCTTCGTTTGGCAGCTGATCAGGGAATAAAGCGATTCCTGATCGACACATTCACCAAGGATGGCCGCTCACTGATTGATTTTCTCGACCTCGAGGATCTTGGGCGGCTACAGAGGTTCGCTGCCGACAGGCAAATTTGGTTTGCCGTGGCGGGTTCAATCAAGCAGAGTGAAGTGGAAAGACTAGATCATGCAGGGTTTGTGCCGGATTGCTATGCGGTGAGAGGCGTTGTTTGTGGTAGCGGAGGTCGTGCTTCTGCAATCTGCAAAGACCAACTGTTTCAGTGGCAGGATTACTTGCGAACGCGACGTTCAGTCATGCCTAAAGAACAGCTGAATTAAAAATCGGTTTGATGTTTTGGGCATTTGTCGGATGCCCTCTTTTGCCGCGATACACGATCACTTTATGTGTCGTGCACCCATCAGTTGAGATGGATGTTAGTCCGTGGGTTGGCTGGTCGTTGCGAGCAACCGAGTGACCACTTCTTCTATGCCTTGGCCCGTGAAATTAATCGCTGCAATCTTCCTTTGTGAATCAACAACAGCGAGAAAGGGCATCGAGGTGATGCCGAATTGCTCGGCGGTTGGATTAGGGCCTTCATCCGATATTGCGGATCTGGCATGCAGGTTTTGGAAAGGGAGTTTGTTCTGTCGTAAGAAATCTCCGAGCAAGGTGTCGTCGTTATCTAGGTTGATGCCAAGGATGGCTACTTGCTCAGGGTTCTTATCCCGTATTGATTCAAGTAGTTTCATGATTTGTAAAGATTCCGGTAAGGTCACCGTCCAAAATGGGACGAGCAGTACCTTGCCTTGGTATTCCGAGACGCGTAGGGATTCCTGCGTGATTAGTGGAAGATCAAATTTGAATTCTGTGCCGATAACGCTTTGTCGGGTTTGATAAGCCTTGGCTGCAATGTTCACTTCTTGGGCCACATCGGATTTAGGATCCGGGAAGGAATTTCTTAGAATCTCAAAAGTCGCATTAACAAGATCGTCGCTTCCGCGTCCTTCATGCTGAAGTGCAGCACCGGCTAGATATTGCACGCATCGCATATCGCCAGTCTGGTCGATCAGCGTCTTGATTGATCTTGTCCACTGTTGTGTTTCGATCGGTTTGCCATTTCTTGCGGCATTCAGTAACGTTTCGACTTGGTCATAATAGACATGGTTGGCCAAGTCATTTGCTGCAGTTCGCAGGTCGACGTTGGGTGAGTCCTGATATAGATCGAGTATCTTGTCTCTGACTTCGCTCGCGAGTTGCTTCTCTCCGTATGCGGCGAGCGTATCACGGGCCTGTCCAAGCACCATCAGGGTTGGGACATCATTTGATGCGGTCGATTTGGGAATATTTAATAGGTAGCTCATTAACTGCGTCTTCGCAGTTACATCACCCTGTTTCAGGCCTTCTAACGCAAAACCAATCAACACTAGCCGACTGTCGGATGCGAGACTTGTGTCTGGTGAATCTAGATTCGATTCAGCGATCACTCGTAGTTCCCTTGCCGCAGTGACGTCATTAAAAGAGGCCAAGTGTGATAACGCTTGAAGTTCGCCTCTCGCTCCTAGAGACTTCTGGAGATTGGATGCTTCTGCGTGGCTTTTCAAATTTTGTGCCGCTTGTAGTTTCAGTTTTGCGATCCGAATAAGTTCTTCGCGTCCTCCTTGGATCTGTTGCATGCGTCCCCAGATATCCTGCATGTCGCGATCCGTGATGCTGAGGAATTCAACTAATTTTTCTGCTGACCAGTCATCTGAAAGCGAGGGCTGTCTACTGGTAATCTCACTCGCATTGACTTTTGGTAATCCTGTCGCCGTGGTTCCGCTCGGAAGACTCAGGGGGTCTTGTTTGAGAGTTGAATCTTTCTCTGCTGGAGGAGTCGCGAGGATCTCTGCACCCGAGCTTGGTTTTCGTTCCGATTCGGATTCTGTAAGCGAGTTAGTGTTGGCCGGTTGTTGTCCTGCCGTTTGATCTGATGCTGCGGTTTCAGCGAATTGTTGAAGAGTCGCGTTAGATCTCAGTTGTTCGTTTGCGGTTTGTGAATTTTTTGGCTCTGAGAATTCCTGATTGCTACTTTGTCGAGACTCCTCGTTCGGCCCGCAGCCATGAAACAGCAGGCAGCTTACGGCTAAAAAGATGGAAAACAAGCGACAGCAATTCATTGAGCACTCCTGTGTCACAGAGGTGGGTCGATGAACTTTCAAAACGTCAGTCATTTGATTGGTTCACTTACCACGATTCAAAGGGTTCAGAAACTTGTTTGCTGATGACGAACAAGTTTTGACCCGTTTTGTCGAGTTTCTGGTTCAATTTCTCGGCATACGACAGCTACGCCGTATTCGACTCATCCATTCGTTTTCAAGCAAGCCGAGTTTTGATTGGGAACACGACCATTAAGGCTGTGGTGCGTTATCACAGGTAACGCTATTGATTTCAATCAAGCAAATTGCCGATATTCCCCATTCTGACATGTGGCTAGCCCGCGATTCGAATTAAATAGGGAATGCGGAATCGTGCCTAGATTGACCCATAACCTCCCGTCGTTTTGTGATGCGTGAATTCATTCTTTGGTTGTCAGTGACTTTGGGAAAGCGAGATAGATGACCAAGATTGACCGTTATGTCCTCACCTTATTCCTGCGTACGGTGTTCATCTGTTTCTGCTCACTGGCCGGGATTTTTGTTGTCTTCCATGCGTTTACCAGCATGGAGGATTTGCTTCGTCAGGCAGAGAAAGGCGGTGGTCTTGTAGTCGTTATGGGTCGTTATTACGGACCATACTTATTGTTGTTGTTTGATTGGACTGGTGCCATTATCGCCCTCATGGCCTTTCTCTTTACCATTGGTTGGCTCCGGGGTAACCGTGAGTTGACCGCGATACTCTCTTCTGGAGTCTCTCACGGAAGAATTTTTCGACCGATTTTAGTTGCCAGTTTTTTGATTCTCGTGTTGCAGCTATTAAACCGTGAACTTTTGCTGCCTCAGTATCGCGATGTTTTGATGCTCAAGGCAAAGGATCTTTCTGGAGAGCATGAGCAGCCAATTCGAGCTCAGTACGATACTGCAAATCGCGTGTTGATTGATGGGAGAGCTCTAAAGACTCAGATGCAGGTGATTCTTAATCCCAGTTTTCGGCTTGATGGAGAGTACCTCGACTTTGGCGATATGATCCTCGCAGAAACCGCGGCGTGGCAAGATGCGAATGATCAACACCCGAGCGGTTACATGATTGATCGAGTTCAAAGGCCCGACGGAATTGACCAGCTACCATCGATGGGATTCAAGGGACGTTACATTCTTTTGACTTCTTATGATCAGCCGTGGATCGGATCAGGTCAGTGCTTTTTTGCCACAACTTTGCATCCAGATTTTCTTCAGACCAAACAGTCAGCGATTCGAATGGCATCGATTCATGAGTTGATCAAACGTGTGAAGAATCCATCCGTTCACAGCAGTATGGGGCTAAGAGTTCTGTTGCACGAACGCCTTGTGCGATTACCACTTGATTTTATTCTGATCTTGTTGGGTTTACCGATGATTCTCAATCGCCATGGACGCAATCTGTTTGTGATGATTGCTGGGGTGTCGGTCACGGTACTTGCTTTTTTTGCCATCAAAACGATCTCCGGTGCGATGGGCGGTAGTGGTTATCTACTGTCACCTATGATGGCGGCTTGGATGCCGCTGCTCATTCTCGGGCCTATCGCCTATGTAAGACTCAGAGAGACGGCGATCCAATGACGCCGAGTCAGGTTTCCGTTGTCATACCGGCGCTCAATGAAGAAAAAAGTATCGGTGACGCCATCGAATCGGCATTTAGTGCTGGGGCTGGGGAAGTCATCCTTGTGGATGGAGGCAGTCGTGACAGAACGATCGCTGAAGCTGAACAGCGAGGTGTTACAAAAGTGGTACAGTCACTTCCTGGTAGGGGCGTTCAGTTAAACGCCGGGGCAACTTTTGTTGGTCACCAGCAGGCAGTGATTGTTTTTTTGCATGCCGATAACCGACTCACTGATCATTGTTTGCAACAGATCTGTGTGTCTGAAAACCTGCTTTGGGGAGCTTTCCGTCAATCTATTGATTCTGGGAGATGGATTTATCGCCTGGTCGAGCTTGGGAACGATCTGCGTGTTAAGTATTGGCGGATGCCATTTGGGGATCAAGCAATCTTCGTTCTCAAAGATGAGTTTCGACGGCGAGGAGGTTTCGAGGAGATTCCTCTGATGGAAGATGTCGCTTTCTCCAAAAAGATGCGACGCATCGCCAAACCCTGCTTGCTGCAGGGACCTGTTCAGGTGAGTTGTCGACGCTGGGAGAAAAAGGGGGTCGTGATACAGACCTTACAAAATTGGTTTCTGCAGGCTGCGTACAAGTTAGGTGTTCGACCTGATACCATCAGAGATTGGTATCGTTAAGACGCTAGCATTAAAGAGAACGGCGGGTAACGATTAGTCGTCTGACCGCGACTCTTGAACACCCGATAATAGACGATGCCGCTTTTCGTTAGGATTCGATGCCCGCTCGGGGATGTGCTTGTTCGTACACTTGGCGCAAATTAGCAGCGCTGACGTGAGTGTATATTTGTGTCGTCGCTAAACTCTGATGTCCCAGCAGTTCCTGAACACTTCGAATGTCGGCACCACGATCGAGCAAATGTGTGGCAAAGGAATGTCTCAAGGTGTGAGGACTTGTTCGAGTATCGAGACCTGTCTCACGAATGTACTTTTCAAGCATGCGTCCTACGCTACGCGTCGTCAGGCCATTTCCAAACCGATTTACAAACACCGGAGCTTGGCGATTTAATGCATCGGATTTGCTGCTCCGCGATCTTTGTCTTGCGTAGCGTTTGATCGCTTTGATTGCATATGAGCCAAGTGGGCTCATTCGTTCCTTTCTTCCTTTTCCTTGAACACGCACTAAACCTTGATCGAAGTCTAGGTCACCATCACGCAACGAGACGAGTTCGCTGACACGCAATCCCGCAGAATACATGGTTTCTAGAATGGCACGGTCTCTTAGCCCTGACTCAGTGAGGTGAGAAGGCGCAAGAAGCAGTCGGCCAATCTCCGCATTGCTAAGGACGTGCGGAAGTTTCCTTTGTCTTCTTGGGTTACGGAGTGGCTTGGCTGGATTTTCGTTCGTGATTCCCTGCCGCATCGCGAAGCGGTAGAAGCTACGGAGCGAAGCCAACTTGCGTGAAATCGTCGATCTGGCATACCCCGCTTCCTGTAAGGCTGATTGGTACGCTCGAAGTTCTTGTGGTGATAGTCCACTCGGAGAAGGTGTTTGGCCGTGTGATGACTCAAGCCAGTCGATGAGTCCAAATAAATCTTCTCGGTACGCTTTGATCGTCAAATCAGAGGCGTTCCGCTCGTTGGCTAGAAAGCGGAGGAATTGTGCAACGGCCCGTCTCATTGTTAATGAAAATCGTCGATCGAGAGACTGTCAAATTCCTGGCTTGCCAGTAGATCTTCGTCGGTAGGCACTGCTTCACGAATCTTTCGACTCAGCATTGCTGCGTCATACCAACTGAATGCGATTTCCGGATCCGCGGCAAATCTTGCTAATTGCCTCAATGTTTCATCGCGATTCGTATCGTCGAAGAGAAAGATGAACTTTTCTTCACCTTTGACCAACGCCAGAACGTTGATTTCCTGATCCATGGGTAACTGCGTCCGATAGCATGAAGCGAGCAAGTCGAGTGGCACGATGCTGCCAGTCCCGCATTTCATCGGCATCTTGGTAGGTTAAAGATGAGGCCGCTTTGACTCGTTCTTGACCTGCTTCATGATTCGTCCGGCCAACGGTTTATAACAGCCATTGATTGCATGATTGTTACGGTTTTGGTGACCGGACTAAATTGACTCGCGGGAGAGATTTTTCAGCGGAAACGCTCGTTTTGTCTAAATGTAGAGAAAAGGCTCGTCGGCTTGCCGGTTCGATCTCCAGCATTTTGCGTCAATCAGGAATCTGATTCATTGAATTACCAGATGATCAACTGATAGCAAATTTTGTTACGAAAGTGACCACCCCTCGCGCGGTGTCCGCTTCAGGAAAGGCTGAGCCTCCGGACAGTTTTTGCAGTTCATGTTTTTTGAATCCCATTCGATCTTTTTACCAACTCTAAACGCCACATTACCGAGGTGATTTGCTTCGGTGAGTGGGCCAGCGTACGAGAAGGGACTACCCGTTTTCCCTTCACCTCTGCAGGCAGCGAGCCATTCATGATGGTGGCTCGTTGGGGGGTTCTCACGCAATGCCGGAGGTTGGAATTCGCGATAACGATCCTCGGGCAGGAGTTGATACTTCCCGTAATCAGATAACAGCATTCCTTTGGATCCGATGAAAAGTACTCCGTTACTCCACTTTGGAATTCCTCCTCGCTTCCAAATCTCAGGCTTGTGTGATCCTTGATGCCAAGTCAATGTTACCGCAGGCTGATTCCCTCGCGGACCATATTCATAAACTGCGCTCATGGAGGCGGGGGCAATTTCGGGATGTGGGTCTGGCCCGAAAGCTTCCACGGTACGCGGTGCGTCTAAGTTTAGAGCCCAGAACGGAAGGTCATTCCAATGACTTCCTAGGTCTGACATTGTCCCGTTACCAAAGTCCCACCAACGGTACCAGTTTGGACCGGGGAAATAAACTTCGTGAAAAGGTCTCTCAGGAGCAGGGCCGAGCCAAAGATCCCAGTCCAAAAATTCTGGTGGGGTCATGGGCTCGCTCGGACGTTGATCGACCCACAAGCGATCCTTGTTTATTTTTGCATCCGCTTCTGATTGCAATCCCCACGCGCGTGAAACCCAGACGTGAACTTCGCTGACCGCACCGATGACCCCTGACTGGATCAGTTCCACAACTTGGTGGTAGTTTTTCCCCGCATGAATTTGGGTGCCCATCTGTGTTGCGACGTTTGCCTTTGCCGCAGCGACGGTAATTTGACGAGTTTCATCAACATTGTATGCGAGTGGTTTTTCGCAGTAGACATGTTTCCCAAGTTGTAGCGCTGGCATGGTGGCATAAGCATGCGTGTGCTCTGCGGTACTTACCACGACTCCGTCAACATCATTCCCCACTGCGTCATACAATTTTCGAAAGTCACGAAACTTGCTTGCCGCTGGAAATAACTCAGCGGCGTTGTCGAGAAACCGTGAGTCGACATCGCAGATTGCAGCCACGTCAATCTGTTGAGTTGAAGCCAGCGTTCTCAAGTTTGCACCACCACGCCCCCCAACGCCGATGAATGCCAGTTTCAGCCTGTCATTCGGGCCGAAAGCCTTGACTCGTGTTGAGGTTCCGAACGCTGTTGCCGCCACCGCACTGCTAAACATGAATCTTCGGCGGTTCAATGGTGAAGCGGGTACTCTCATCATCGTTCTTCCTTTATGTCAAAGCGGGGTGCGGTTCTCTGAACCCTTCTCAGAGAAAGCTGAGTGCCGCAGTTGCAGGCATCGCGTATCAGAGTTGGGATGCGACTCGCTTGAACAGTTTAACCGTAAGCATCGCGGCAGGTGTAGTTTTGTCGCGAAATAATAATGAGGTGTTATGTCTGTGCAATAAAAAAGGACTTGGAACTAGCAACGCTAATTCCAAGTCCTATTGATCTGAATTTTGATCTGCACCCAATCAGTTACTTCTGACCCGAAATCCTTCATCCATATCGAAACATCTGAACGATTCGCTGATCCGACTTCTGTTGGGTGTCCTCGTGCTGGTGATGGATACTTTACTTAGCATCCGCAAAACGAGCAGCCACGGCATCCCAGTCGACGACGTTCCAGAAGGCAGAAACGTAGTCGGGACGACGGTTTTGGTAGTTGAGGTAGTAGGCATGTTCCCAGACATCGAGACCAAGGATTGGGGTGCCGCCAATGCCAGCGACTTCAGCACCCATCAGTGGGCTGTCTTGATTTGCCGTGCTCCCAACCTTAAGTGTTCCCTCTTCAACGTAAAGCCAGGCCCAGCCACTGCCGAAGCGAGTAGCAGCTGCGGCGGAAAATTGTTCTTTCATTGCATCAAGCGACCCAAAGGCGCTGTCAATCGCTGCTGCAAGTTCACCTGTCGGTGCCCCGCCCTTCCCTGGTCCCATCACAGTCCAAAAGAGGGAGTGGTTTGCATGTCCGCCGCCATTGTTGCGTACTGCTCCACGAATGTTTTCTGGAACGCTTGAGAGATCGCTAACCAAATCCTCGACGGACTTGGATTCAAGATCAGATCCAGCGATCGCGTCATTCACTTTCGTGATGTAAGCCTGATGGTGCTTGCCGTGGTGAATTTCCATGGTCCGCGCATCAACATGCGGCTCGAGGGCGTCATGAGCATACGGAAGAGCGGGTAGTGAGTAGGCCATTGTTTCTTTAGTCTCCGGTGTTAAGTGGTTATTTTGCTTGACTGTAGCACCATAGCGAGCGGTTCAAGGCACGCAAGTCCCAGTAGCGTTGAGAAGTGCTTGTTCGTTGAAAGTTGCGGGGGGGAAACGTCGCTGTGCTAGTTTTTTACGAACTGATGACGGTTCCGTGAAGTTTCTCACCATCGCTTTTGTTGATCTGCACTCGTACCAGGTCACCAACTGCCACTTCGGTGCCGTCAGTACTCCCGATGATGCTCTCGACCGGTGCGTAACGGCAACTGGTACCACGCAGTAGGATATCGTTGGATGTAGGTTCTTCTAACGCGATCTGGGAGCGGTGGTTCGACGAGGATGCCAAGCTCGTTGTTGAGGGAGCGAGTTGCCTGGTGGATTCCACCAGCATTTCCAGTTCGCTGCCAACGAGGTTACGAAAGTAATCCTTCCGCAATTCCGTTTCCAGCTCGGTAAGCGATGCAACTCGCTGTGACTTGATAGATTTTTCGATTTGGTTGGGCATCTCGGCGGCAGGGGTGCCGCGACGTGCACTGAATGGAAAGGCATGAATCTTTGAAAAGCCGGCACGACGACATGTTTCCAAGGTTTGCTCGAACTCCTCTGCGGTTTCACCTGGGAAGCCGACGATGACGTCAGTCGTGATGGCGGGGTTCACGAGTGACTCACGTAGTAAATGACAGCGATCTAAAAACATTTTGGTCCCCCAGCGCCGTCTCATGCGTCTGAGGACCGAATCACTACCGCTCTGTAAGCACAAATGGAGATGCGGAACGATTCGTTCACCAAAATCTTTGAGAACCGAAATCAGTTCACGTGTTACCTCAGTTGCTTCAATGCTGCTGAGGCGAATGCGAAATTGTCCGGGGATCTCACAGAGATCCCTCAAGAGATGTGCCAAGCGAATCCAGTTCTCTCGAGGTTGGTTACGATTCCAGTCCACTCCGTAGTGACCCAAATGGATACCAGTGAGGACGACTTCACGATGCCCCGCTTCACTGAGACGTGTGACCTCATCCAAGATGTGTGATTGAGGACGACTTGTGAGTTGTGGACGCACATGAGGGATGATGCAGTAGCTGCAGCGAAGGAGACATCCGTCCTGAACTTTTACATACGCGCGATGACGGCCTGAGAACCCATCGAGTCCGGTTGGTACATCAATGACGCCAAACCGCGACATCAAATCAGGGAGTTCGCGTTTGTCTTCGACAACTTCAACCACACCGGGTAGTTTTGCAACTTCATCCGGTGCACGAGTGGCGTAGCACCCCATCACAACGATCTTCGCGTCTGGGTTATCTCTGTGCATGCGTCTAACAACTTGACGGCTTTTGGCATCGCCCTCGTTTGTCACCGTGCAGGTGTTGACGATGCAGAGGTCTGCAGATTCATTTTCACCGCAGTCGTTATAGCCAGCGCGTTGAAGACCCTGCCTGACGAGTTCCGTTTCGTATTGATTAACCTTGCAACCTAGGGTTGCGACTTTGATTCGAGCGCTCATGGATGTGTTGTTTGCTGTGGACCGCACGTATTGTCGGTGGGACTAGAGATTGGCCCGCACGGATCTGGTTTTTGGGGTCTCGATTCCTGTTTTCTTACATTCATTCCGCGACTGGTTCAATTAGTGCGGACATACTGCCTTTGCACTGTGCCACCAACTCGTCTTTTCCAAAAGCGTGGATTTGATCTCGTTTGAGCTCAGCATGTTCTAGGGAGGTTGTTAGGCAAATGGCTCTCCCTGCTTGATCGACTTCCGTCGCAATTTTGTACCCGGTTTCGATGGGAAGTCGAAACAGTTGCTTCATCATTAGAACCACATAATCGTAGCTGTGATAAGAGTCATCGAGAAGGATCACGTGGTACCGTGGTTGCCTACGACGATTCTTGGCTGGTCGGTTTTTTTTTGATGTCGATTGAGTGGGCATAGAAATTGGGGTTCCTTGCATGTCCATTGCTAAGCGATGCTGCGCAGATCTCGGGGGACACCGGCCGCCAGTGCATATCTTAGCTGAAAAGGAAAAGACTTTCGCCTCGATCTGATGATGCGTTGCAGGGCATTCATCAACTCACTTGACCGCTATATTGTAGCGCTCAGAACAGGCAGTCGGCAGTCCCGAATTTGAAGGAAAGTTGCGGTGGGGCGGCGATTCAGCGGAGGTTGAGTCAGCTCACCGTCCCCCATTTGATTCTTTTTGCCGTGTTTTAGGTCCTTCAACAATCGTTTCACTTGCTCCGTTACTTCAGGAATCAGTCATGACATCTTTTTCCGCGATATTGGACACACTGAGATCAGCCTCTGATCGTCATTTGGATGACTTGGTGCAATGGTTGAAAATTCCGAGTATCAGCAGCGACAGTCAACGTTGTGAGGACGTGCGGGCGGCAGCTGACTGGGTTGCTCAAAAGCTGGCCTCAGCGGGGCTAGATGTCGAACTCATCACTACTGATCGGCATCCATTTGTTTACGCGGAAACCAAACCCGTACCCGGTGCGCCAGTAGTTCTCGTCTATGGTCACTACGATGTTCAACCAGTGGAGCCGTTGGACCAGTGGGTCAGCGGACCTTTTGAGCCCACGATTCGCGACGGAAACCTTTATGCTCGCGGTGCTACCGACGACAAAGGGCAAGTGCTGACACATGTGCAAAGTGTTTGCGAGTGGATCGCTGCGGGGCATCCGATGCCACTGCAGATTAAATTCTTGATCGAGGGAGAAGAGGAAGTCGGCAGTGAGAGTCTTGAGGCAAGACTTGAAGGACTTAAGGATAGGCTAGCGTGTGATTGCGTGGTGATTAGTGACAACAGTCAATACGCGGACGGCCAACCCGCCATCACCTATGGGTTACGTGGCATTGCCACTTACGAGTTGTCGATTCAAGGCCCGAGTCAGGATTTACATAGTGGATCCTTCGGTGGTGCCGTGATGAACCCGGCAATTGCGTTGTGCCATGTTTTGTCTTCCATGGTTGATAAGGAGGGTGTGATTCAGTTACCCGGTTACTACGATCGTGTACGTCCTCTCGATGAAACGGAGCGTCGCGAGTGGGCCCGTCTACCTCAGACAGATCAAGAGTTCGCTCAGGCGGTTGGTGTTCAAAAACTATTCGGTGAGGTAGGCTACTCCACGGACGAGCGACGTTGGGCGAGGCCAACCTTCGATATCAATGGGATCAACTCAGGACATCAGGGAGAGGGTGTAAAAACCATTATTCCCGCGACTGCAACGGCAAAGTTTAGTTTTCGTTTGGTGCCAGATCAGAACCCTGAGGAGCTTACCGATTCGATCGAGAGGCATCTCAAGAATGTCATGCCGGTCGGTGTGACGTGGGAGCTAAAACCGGATCATGGCGCACCTGGGATGTTGGCGTCGACTGAAAGTCATTTCGCTCAAGCGGCCAAAGAGGCGATCAAGGAATCTTTCGGCGTTGAGCCGGTCCTGATTCGAGAAGGAGGCTCGATACCGATCGTTACAAGATTCCAAGAGGTCTTGGATTGTGATTGTCTACTGCTGGGCTGGGGATTATCCGATGATAACGCACATAGCCCGAATGAAAAATTTCGCGTGCGGGATTACCATGATGGTATTCTTGCTTCGGCAGTGCTTTGGGAAAAAATTGGCAAGTTGAATTCTTAAAACGATAGATAACAGATGCTAGATCGTAAATTTATTTTGCAAAACGCTGAGGCTGTCCGCGCGAACTGCGAGAAAAGAGGCGTTGAATGTGATGTCGAACAAATCATAGCATTGGACGCACAGCGTTTAGCTGCTTTGCAACTGGCAGAGGATTTGAATCGTCAGGCCAATGAAACGAGCAAACAGATTCCCAAGGCAGCCGATCAGGACGCTCGAAATGCCCTGATTGAGAAGGGACGCGACTTACGGCAGCAAAAAGATGCTGCCCAACAAGACCAAGATCGGCTTGACCGGGAAATCTTGAATTTGATTGCGGCAATCCCAAATATGACTCACCCAGATGTACCGAAAGGGGGTGAGGATGATGCGGTGGAGATTGCTTTTGGAAAACATCCCGTTAAATCATTTGATTTTCAGGCACTCGATCACGTCGACTTAGGTGCCAAGCACGATCTGTTTGACTTCGACGCGGGTGGGCGAGTCACCGGTTCGGGTTTTTACTACTTGAAGAATCAAGCGGTTCACCTTGACCTCGCACTTCAGCAATATGCCATTCGTTTCCTTTGTGATCGTGGGTTCACGCCTTTGACGACCCCCGATTTGGCGCTAACTTCGATCTTGGAGGGTATTGGGTTTACTCCTCGTGGACCAGAAACCCAAATCTACAGCATTGAGAATACCGAGCTCAACTTAGTGGGGACTGCAGAAATAACCCTCGGCGGTATGAACGCAGGACAAACCCTTGCAGCCGACGAATTGCCGCTACTTTATTGCGGCTTGAGTCACTGCTTCCGAACTGAGGCCGGAGCGGGAGGACGTGCATCAAAAGGACTCTATCGCGTCCATCAGTTCACCAAAGTTGAGATGTTTGCCTTCACGCTCCCTGAACAAAGCGATGAAATACACCTTCGGCTTAAGGATCTCGAGTGTGAATTATTTGATTCTCTTGAGGTGCCTTACCGTGTTATCGATACCGCTAGCGGCGACCTAGGGGGCCCCGCCTATCGTAAGTTTGATCTCGAAGCATGGATGCCGGGCCGAGGTGAAACGGGTGAATGGGGCGAGGTGACAAGTACCAGCAATTGCACTGACTACCAAGCTCGGCGGTTAAATGTGCGATGTAAGAGGCAAGGTCAGAAGGGAACCGAGTTCGTACACACTCTCAATGGTACAGCGGTTGCCACTGGACGAGCGATGATTGCCATTTTGGAGAACCATCAGCGAGCTGATGGTAGTATTGCCGTTCCGAAGGTTCTACAGCCATGGGTAGGGTGTGAAGTAATTGGGGCGTAAGTCCCCAACGTCCATCCTCTTTTCTTCAACTCTAAGACGGACACGATCTGCGTATTGAGCAAACTTGCGAAATCGATTTTCCGAGGGTTCGTTCAACGTAGACCGATTTTGATGACCTATAAAAGTTCCGGTTATGAGGGATGTAGGGATGATGCATCATGATTTTTTTTTGCATCATTCCTTCTTTGACCAAGATGCTTTTGTGACCTAATTATTCATTACGTCGAGTATTTCGATTGGCGAACCTTCAACGATGGCGTTGAGTGGTCAGACCGATCGAGATCTGGTTGCAAGTCGCCTCATTCTTTTGGTTACGGAACCCAATATGTCATCTGCAATTTCCATTCTGTTGGTTGATGATGATCAATACCTTATTGAATCAATGGCAGATTGGTTGCGTGAGTGCTCGCATCAGGTTTCGACTGCTTCTTGTTTGATGGAAGCCAAAGAAAAGCTCCTGCAAGACTCCTATGAAATGGTAATCACCGATCTTCGTTTGGGGCATGAAGATGGTTTCGATCTGATTCGTCATCTGAGGCAACAATATCCAGAGGTCGCCGTTTTGGTGATGACTGGCTACGCGACACCAAGTACGGCAGTCGAGGCTGTTCAGGCAGGAGCGTTTGATCTTTTGACCAAGCCAATCATCGACGAAGAATTGTTGCTTTCGATCCAACGAGCAGTTGAGCTACGTGAGATCTACCGAGAAAATCAGCGTCTCAAAGAAAGGATCGACCGTCGTACGGGACTCGAAAATATTCTCAGCCACGATTACCGCATGCTCAAGATTTTTGACATGGTTGATAGTGTTGCTGACGCACGAGCATCGGTTCTCATCACCGGTGAGAACGGTACGGGGAAAAGTATGGTCGCAAGAGCGATACATGCGAGAAGTTCCCGACGGAATGGTCCGTTTGTCGAAGTTGCTTGCGGTGCCCTTCCCGATACGTTGTTGGAGAGCGAGTTGTTCGGCCACGTTGCGGGCGCGTTTACCGGCGCTAGCCATGATCGAATGGGTAAGTTTAAGCAAGCAGACGGTGGAACCTTGTTTCTTGACGAGATCGGCACAGCGAGCCCTGCCATGCAGGTTAAACTGCTTCGAGTTCTTCAAGAATTCCAATTTGAACAACTTGGTGGCAGTGAGACACATTCAGTGGATACTCGCGTCATCCTTGCGTCAAACGAAGATCTCGCCTCCGCAGTCACCGAAGGTCGATTTCGGCAGGATCTTTACTATCGTATTAACGTTGTGAATCTCAGCCTCCCATCCCTTCGCGAACGAGCGGGCGATATTCCTTTGTTGGTAAACCATTTTCTTCGTGAAGTCGCCGACACATGCGGACGGGATGTGTCGTCCTTTGATCAAGAGGCAATGAACTTGCTATCGGCTTATCAATGGCCGGGTAACGTTCGACAGCTTGAAAATGTGGTCGAACGAGCGGTGTTGCTTGGACGCGGTTCAGTTTTAACGATCGACGATTTACCGCCTGAGCTCAACGGTCAACAGGACAACTGGTGGTCTTCCCGCGCGAGCCAAGTCGGGGATGAGTTCTCTTCGGTGTCTTTGCAGGGCAAAACACTTCGCGAGGCTTTGGAGGGCCCCGAGCGAGAAATCATCCTGCAGGCACTCCGGGAGCATGCCTGGAATCGTGCTGCTACCGCTGATGCTTTGGATATCAACCGCACCACCCTCTACAAGAAAATGAAGCGGCTTGGTTTAGACGACCCAAGACTGCAATTTGCTTAGGCTGGGGTTGGCTTGGAACGCCGTCTGCCTGTCTGTGATATGTATGGACACGGATACTGGCAACTTGGTCTCGTCTGCGTGTGTTGACTGTTATCAAACGGTTGGCTTCACCAAAACGTTGCAGCGGATCATCCAGCGTGAAACTGTAGGTGTTTCATAGCAAGATCCTCAAACTTTCTCTAAACCAACTAATCGTTGGAACCGATAAAAGTTGTTGAGCATCGATGCCGCTGCGCGCAGACAAGGACGTCAGGTTGTCAGACACTACCGCACCACTACCAACTACGGATTCTGAACAAGATCCTAATTTGGACCACGATAGCCAGTGGGTTCATTGGGTGACTGGGTGTGGTACGCGCGTCGTACACGGAGTCACCATGATAGGTGACCTGTCTTTGTTCACGTGGCAGATGTTGAGATGGTTGGCGACTCGTTTGCCGTGCAAAGGAACTCTCCTAGTTACCTTTTATCAAGTGGGTGCATTGAGTTTGCCGGTGATCGCGTTAACTGGAACCTTCATCGGCATGGTTTTGGCTGTGCAAAGCTATGTTCAGTTTCATGCGATCGGATTGGATAGTCACCTTGGCGTGGTCATCAACAGCACATTGGTAAAAGAGCTTGGCCCGGTGCTAGCCGCAACCATGTTGGCTGGCAGGGTGGGTGGTTCTATGGCAGCCGTTCTCGGCACAATGCGAGTGACCGAGCAGATTGACGCGTTAACCGCGATGGGATCGGATCCAATTCATTACCTTGTTGTGCCGCGATTCCTCGCCTGCATTCTGCTGATTCCCGCACTAACGGTCGTGGCTGATTTTATGGGGATCTTGGGTGGGTATTGTTACAGCGTGATCATTCTTGGGATCGACCATGCTGCTTATCTTTCACATTCGCGAGATGGGGTTGCCGTATTCGATCTATTCTCGGGCGTTTTTAAAAGCGTTTTTTTTGGTGCAATTATCGCCATCATCAGTTGTTACCAAGGATTTCACTGTGAGCCGGGGGCTGAGGGTGTTGGTAAGGCCGCAACCACAGCATTTGTTTACTCGTTTGTTTTCATTTTGGCAGTGGATCTCTTTTTGACTATTGTTTTGAATTCCGTTTACTACAGCTTCTTCCCAAACGATTCATCATTCCTATGACACAAGAAGTAGATTCTTCATCGGAATCACTTCGAGAGAGGATTCCGAGCCGACCGTTGATTGAAGCACGTCAACTGAGCGTGGTCTTCCAGCAGAATGAGGTTCTGAAGGACGTCAATGTATCCATCAGGCGTGGGCAAACCATTGCGGTGATTGGGGAGAGTGGTTGCGGCAAAACGGTATTCATGAAATCACTCGTTGGGCTCGTGAAGCCGACATCGGGTGAGGTGCGATTTGATGGACGAAGCTTGGAGGAGATTCAATTCCAAGAGCTGACGGAGACACGTCGCCGGTTTGGATTTGTTTTTCAGAACGCTGCTCTGTTCGACAGTATGTCTGTCTTTGATAACGTTGCCTTTCCTCTGGTTCAGCAAGCAATTGCTTCCAACGATGAGATTGAGGACCGCGTGATGCGTCACTTGGCAGAAGTTGGGCTCCCAAAGGAAGTTGCTCGTCGACAACCTGCTCAGCTTTCAGGTGGCATGCGAAAACGCGTTGGGCTGGCTCGGGCGTTAATTTTGCGTCCCGAGGTGGTTGTCTATGACGAACCGACTACCGGCTTGGATCCAATTATGAGCGATGTGATCAATGAGTTGATGCTCGATATCAGGCGTCGCTACCCGGTGACCAGTATTATTGTCACTCACGACATGCGAACCGCGAGAAAGGTTGCCGATCGGGTGTTGATGTTTTACCCCCGGCATCGACTCGAGCCTGATGATCCACAAGTGATTTACGATGGGCCTCCGAGTGAACTGGAACATGCGGAAGATCGCCGCGTTCGACAGTTTGTTCATGGTGAGGCGGGTGAACGAATGAACGAAATGCTTCAAGCAATGGCCTAGGGATGGGCGCTCAGTCAATTGAGCCAGAAAATCATGGATGAAAACAAATTACGGTTCGGCGTCGGGGTACTTGTGCTGTCCGCACTTATTATCGGCGTTGTCTTAACGTTCCTTTTTGGGGCGTTTCCGAGTGTTTTACAGAGTGAATACACGCTCAATGTCGTGTTTCCATCGGCCGAGGGAATCGGTGAAAGTACGCCGGTTGTACGAGATGGCGTTCGAATTGGTCGTGTTTCTAGTATCGAACTGAGGGAAGCCGGTGGAGTGCTGGTCAGCCTCTCCATGGATGCATCGAGACCGATGACCCATCGCTACGTGCCGCAGATCGGAACTGGGAACTTTGTGACCGGAGACGCTCAGCTTGAATTTGTTCGCGCTTCGCAGGTGACAATGGATCGCATTTTTGCTTCAGATCCTTCAGTCATTACAGTGCCTTATGGGGACGGTGAATTCATTGATTACGGAACCAAGGCGAGAAGTTTATTCGAGATGCAAAGCGATCTTGAAATGACTTTCGAGGCAATCCGCAATGCTGGTGCGACCATTGCAACAGCTGCAGATAGCGTCAATCAATTAGCCGCTGGTATTCAGCAGACCGTTGGTGGTTCAGACTCCAAGTTTGAACAAATGTCAGATAAAGCCCTGCTCGCAATGAGTGAATTTCAGGCAACGATGCAGGAGATTCGATCGATTGTTGGTAACCCCCAATTGAAGGCGAATCTTCAGAGTACATTCGAAACTCTACCGGTCGTTCTCGATGATGTGCATCAGACATTGGGGACAGCGCAGCAGACCTTTGATCGATTTGAAAAAGTGGGTGTGCAGTTCGAGCTTGTGGGGGAAGCAGCTGTAGCAACGGTCGACACCGCCCAAAAAGCCGTACAGAACATCGAGCGTTTCACTGATCCTTTCGCTGAAAACAGCGATGCTATGGTGCAGCAGGTGTTGCAAACCATGCGTCAGCTCGATGCGTCAATGGGCCAAGTGACTCAGTTCATGTCTGCCCTTAATAATCAAAACGGTACAGTAAAAAGGCTTCTTGAAGACGATGAGCTTTACTGGGAGATTCGCCGGACGGTTGAAAATATCGAGCAGGCTTCTGCGAGAATGAGGCCCATCTTGGATGATGTGCGTGTCTTCACCGACAAGATCGCCCGAGACCCAAGGCAGTTGGGTGTGAAGGGGGCACTGACGACCCGTCCCGCTGGGTTGGGATTGAAGTAATCGCCATCCTCATTCGAGTTATCGTTGATTCATTTGCATCATCGTGTGATTGATTCTATGTCGGTTAACGCTGTCTGGATTTGCAGCGAGCGAGTAAAGCCAACGTAGCTCTGCAGGTTTTCTTCGGCCACAAAAAAAGCCGAGAGCAGGTTAGCTCTCGGCATCTAAATTGAAATTCACTTGGCTGGGATGAAAATCACCGTGACGCCCGAACTTGTCCCCGTGCTTTCATAACCGCGATGGATTTGATTTGAGACTCTTCTGGGGTCTTGGCTGGTAGCTCAAGAGCTTCTTGGAGTGCATTTCGCGACTCTTCCGAATCAAGAAGGTCTGCGGGCACTGCTTTCCCCGTGATGACATTCACAACATCACCTTCGACGTGTGCAAAGCCACCATCGATGTAGTATCGCTCGGGGCCGGCCGCGGTCTGGAGTTTCATCGTTCCATAGCCTAATCGACCAATCATCGGTGCACGACCTTGCATCACACCGAGTTCACCGTCGAACATCGGTAGCGAAACATATTCGGCTTCGCGATCTAATTGGGTGCGTTCAGGAGTGACGACAACACATCTCAATGCCATGATTACTTCTTCTCTTCCATTTTCTTGGCTTGAGCTTCAGCCTGCTCGATCGAGCCGACATACATGAAGGCCTGTTCTGGCAGGTGATCCCACTTGCCATCGCAGATTTCTTCGAAGCTTCGAATGGTATCCGCCAGCGGAGTGATTTCACCAGGTTTGCCGGTGAAGACTTGAGCAACGAGGAATGGTTGGCTCATGAATCTTTCGATTCGGCGAGCACGATGAACGACGAGTTTGTCATCTTCGCTCAATTCGTCGACACCAAGAATCGCAATGATGTCCTGAAGTTCTCGATACCGTTGAAGGATGGTTTGCACTCGGCGAGCGATCGTGTAGTGACGATCACCTACGTACTGCGGATCGAGAATACGCGAGTTCGAAGCGAGTGGATCAATCGCCGGATAGATCCCTTTTTCAGAAATCGATCGTTCCAGGTAGATGAACGCGTCAAGCTGGCCGAATGCCGTGGCTGGTGCGGGGTCAGTCGGGTCATCGGCAGGCACATAGACCGCTTGAACCGAGGTGATCGCTCCATTCTTGGTCGAGGTAATGCGTTCTTGAAGTGCACCCATCTCGGTTGCGAGTGTTGGTTGGTAACCCACAGCAGAAGGCATACGACCGAGCAACGCTGAAACTTCGGATCCCGCTTGGGAAAATCTGAAAATGTTGTCAACGAACAACAGCGTGTCCGCACCGGTTGAGTCACGGAAGTATTCAGCCATCGTAAGTGCAGAGAGGGCCACGCGAAGACGCGATCCTGGCGGCTCGTTCATCTGTCCGAAAACCATGCAGGTCTGTTCGATCACCTTACGTCCGGTGTCACCAATTTCGGTGTCCTGCATCTCCAGCCAAAGGTCGGTGCCTTCACGAGTGCGCTCACCCACACCAGCGAACACGGAATATCCACCGTGGCTACTTGCGATACGAGCGATAAGTTCGGTGAGAATCACCGTCTTTCCAAGACCCGCACCCCCGAACAAACCCGCTTTACCACCACGAACGAAAGGGGTCAGTAGGTCGACAACCTTGATGCCCGTTTCGAAGACTTCGGTGTTGGTTGAAAGTTCGTTAACCGCAGGAGCTTGCCGGTGAATCGGCATGTGAGTGTCAGCGTCAACAGGACCACGCTCATCGATGGCGTTGCCCAAAACGTTGAAGACGCGACCGAGGGTTGCTGTTCCAACTGGAACGCTCACTGGCTTGCCGGTATCGACAACTTCCATACCCCGCATCATTCCATCGGTACTACCGAGAGCAATGGCTCGAACTCGTCCGCCTCCGAGGTGTTGCTGAACTTCACCAGTGAGGTTGATTTCAACACCTTTGTGTGATGATTTGATCTCGACTGCGTTGTAAATCGCAGGCATTTGTCCTTCGGGGAACTCAATGTCGAAGGTCGATCCAATCACTTGTGTGACGCGGCCAAGGTTCTTTTCGGTTGCGGTTGACATGATCGTGACTAAGAGAGTTAGCGGTTATCTTTTTGATTGATGATTGCGAGTGATTGATTTCAAAGGGGTGAGGTTAGCCTTCAAGAGCTTCCACACCACCAATGATTTCCATGATCTCGCCTGTAATTTGACTCTGTCGAGCGCGGTTGTAGGTCATCGAGAGTTGACTGATCATTTCGCCAGCACTTTCGGTAGCACCTTTCATCGCGATCATTCGTGCTACTTGTTCACTCACAGCAGCATCGAGGAAACATTTGAATAACTTCGCCTTGAAGCTGGTCGGTACAACCTCTTCTAGGATGCTATCCGCAGTCGGAAGAAATTCATACTGACTTGTGTTGTTGGATCCATCAGTCGTCGTCGACTCGTCGCCTTCATCGAGTGAGCCAAAAGGCAGTAATGTCTCAATCGTTGCTTCCTGACGACTCGTGCTGATGAAGCGTGTGTAAATCACATCAAGCCGATCGAACTGACCGGTGATGTACTGTTCGAGAAAACCAGAAGCGATCTTATCCACTTCTTCGTATGCCGGTTGGTCTTCGAATTGGGTGTAGTTTCCGGCGGTCTCAATTCCGCGAAACTTCAATCCGTTGATACCTCGCTTGCCGCTCACATCAACGGTGACATTGCCGATGCTTTCCTTCAGCTCACGAATTCTTGGCACTGCCGCGCGAAGGATTCCTGCGTTATAGCCACCACATAGTCCACGATTACTCGAAAGAACCAACACTCGAGCTGACTTAGGATTTTCGCGTGGCTGTAGAAGCGGGTGATCAACCTCTGTTCCAGCAGCAGACAAACTACTGACAATTTGAGCAAGACGATCGGTGTACGCCGTTACGGCGTGCGCGCGATCCATCGCCTTCTTGTATCTCGCAGTTGCGATCAGTTCCATCGTCCGCGTGATTTTGCGGATGTTACGGATCGACTTGCGTCGTTTGTCGAGAGCGCGGGCGTTGGCCATCAGTCAGTGAACGCTTCAGCTTGAGGTGACGGGTGAATAAAGTTGCTTAACGGGGTCTACTCTGCTTCGACTGGCTTGTAGCCACTCTTGAAATCGCTGATGCAGGCTTCAAGCTTAGCAACAACATCATCTGTGAGATCCTGAGCGTCCTCGAGTGCTGCAATCAGATCACCATGCTTGTCTTTGGCGAATTGCAGAAAGTCGATTTCCCATTGCGATACCGCTTTGACGGGTACGTCATCGAGGTGTCCACGTGTACCGGCGAACAGACTGAGAACCTGTTCGGTTACGCTGAGCGGTTGGTACTGGGGTTGCTTGAGCAGTTCAACCATACGGTAACCACGATCAAGCTGTGCCTGTGTCGCTGCGTCTAAGTCAGTACCAAGTTGAGCAAAAGCTTCTAGGGCACGGAAGGCAGCAAGGTCAAGTCGCAGGCCACCGGCGACCTTCTTCATCGCTTTGACTTGTGCGGCACCGCCCACTCGAGACACCGAGATACCAGCATTCATCGCTGGTCGAATCCCAGCAAAAAAGAGGTCAGGCTGAACATAGATCTGGCCATCAGTAATGGAGATCACATTGGTCGGGATGTAGGCAGAAACTTCTCCCTCGAGCGTTTCGATGATCGGTAGGCTCGTGATCGATCCCCCTCCGAGTGCATCGCTGAGCTTAGCGGAGCGTTCCAGCAAGCGGCTGTGGCAGTAGAAAACGTCCCCCGGATATGCTTCACGACCTGGCGGCCGACGCATCAGAAGACTCATTTGTCGGTACGCGGTCGCCTGCTTGGAAAGGTCATCGTAGACAACCAATGCATGACCACCGTTGAACATGAAGTGTTCCGCCATCGACGTTCCAGCATAAGGAGCGACGTACTGCAGAGGAGCAGGAGCCGATGCACCAGCAACAATCACCGTCGTGTAGTCCATTGCACCGTTCTTTTCAAGAACGTCGACCACTCCAGCAACAGCCGAATCTTTCTGACCGACCGCAACGTAGAAGCACTTAACGCCCTTCCCTTTCTGGTTCAGGATGGCATCAATTGCGATCGCGGTCTTACCGGTCTTTCGGTCACCAATGATTAGTTCACGTTGACCACGTCCGATCGGAGTCATTGCGTCAATCGCTTTGATTCCGGTCTGCATCGGTTCGGTAACTGGTTGACGCTCAGCGACACCGGTAGCAATCAATTCCACAGGACGGGTAACGTCTGTTTGAACGGGCCCTTTGCCGTCGAGTGGGTTCCCTAGTGGGTCGAGGACTCGACCGATGACCGCATCGCCTGCAGGCACCGACAAGAGTGTTCCCAAGGCTTTGACCTCATCACCTTCTTCGATGCTAAGGTAATCACCGAGAATGATCACCCCAACGGAGGTCTCTTCCAGGTTGAAGGCCAGCCCAATCGCACCATTGGGAAACTCAACCATCTCGCCGGCCATCACTCCGGATAGGCCGTAAACACGGGCAATCCCGTCGCCAACTTCGAGTACGGTCCCAACTTCGCGAACGTCGATTTTGCTGTCGAACTGCTCGATCTCTTGTTGTAAGACCGAAGCGATTTCGTCACTACTGAATTTCATGGGTCTGTTCGATCGATAAAACGTGAACGCCGGTGTGCCGGCGATGATAAATGTTTGTATGGTTTGAGCTTCTTGTGTTTGGCCCGAAGCTCAAAGGCTACTTTAGGAATCGGTGCTGAGCAGGTTCAGCTTAGCACCCAATTGTGCGGAGAAACCTGATCTGGCTTTCCTTGCTAACTTATCCAGTTGATTCGCGACGCTGCTGTCAAACACGCGGTCGCCAATGCGAACAATCATGCCACCGATCAGCGTCTCGTCCACTGTCTCGTTCAGCTTGACCTGCTTATTCATTAAGCCGCTGAGGTTGGATGCAATTTGATTCCGAAGCTCGTCAGTGAGCGGTACCGCGGTACGAACCGAAGCAACCACTCGCCCCATCATCTCATCGTAAATCGTCTCGGCCGCGGCTCGAACCGCCGACACGTAACCCAAGCGATCTCTCGATGCCATGACTTTCAGAAACTTGATGAGAACCGGTTGGTACTGGTCACCAAATAGTCGCTCGATCACGCGAACCTTTTCAGCTTCATCTACTCGAGGTGAGGAGAAAGCTGCCTGAAGACTCGGGTTACCGGCGAGGTATTCATCTACCAGTTGATTGAGTTGCTCAATCACCTGATCTGCAACACCTGCATTGTTCGCGGCACCGATCAACGCCTGAGCGTAGGTTTTACCTAACTGCTCCGCGCCAGTGTCGAGCACCGTGTCGTGTTTCTCGGCTTCAGTCATCGAATGATTTGCTTCTGTGCTGACAAATGAACTAGTTGTTGCTTGGAAGACGCTCGAGAGATTGACGAATCAATTCGGCATGATCTTCCGCTTTCAATTCGCGACCAACCACTTGTTTGGCAACCTGAATCGCCATGTCCGATGTTTGACCAGCCAATTCGGAAATCGCAACTTTCTTCGCCGTCTCGATGTCACTCACTGCACGTTCACGCTGACGTTCCGCTTCGGACTTTGCTTCATCAACGATCCTTTGGCCAGCCGCTTCTGCGTCCTTGCGGGCAGATGCCAACATCTCCTGGACCTGATTTGCTGCTTCATCAAGCTTGGCCTGATACTCAGTCAAGAGTGACTTAGCATCCGCGTTCGCTTTCTCAGCCGAAGCCAGGTCGTCATGAATCTTTTCCTCACGGGCTTGAAGGCCGCCAAGAATCACGGGCCAAACAAACTTTGCGAGAACAGCAAAGACACCTAGGAAGATCGCCAAGTTGATAACCGCTGAACCAATGTCAATGCTCAACAGTGGTGGATGATCACCATGGCCGTGATCGGCGTCGTGACTATCACCCCCATGATCAGCAACCTCGGCTGCGGCAGTGCTAGCACTCGCTTGCTCATCCGCCGCAGATGCTTGCGGCATCAACGAGACCAATACCAGCAGTGCTGAGGCTGCCATCAGGCAAAAGCGTCCAGCGGGAAACAACATTGAATCGCCCTTGAGAACTTCTTAGTAAACGGTTCAGTGGGTTCTTGTGATAAGTGGAGTTTGTTGCTTCGCAGCGTCACCCAAGTGGGTGACTCCGCAGCAACCGATCACACTTACTTCAAGATGTACATGAGGATCAAAGCGATAACGGAAACACCCTCGACGAGAGCAGCTGAAATAATCATCTGCGTGGAGATGGTTCCGCTTGCCTCGGGTTGACGTGCGATGGAATCAACCGCTGCACTACCGATGCGACCGATACCAAGGCCTGCGCCGAGGATGACCAAGCCCATGCCGATGCCTTTACCGAACAGTCCCATGCCAGCACCATCTGCCGCCTGAGCCAACATCATCGCAAAATCTAACATTTCTGCTTCTCTCCTGAGGAAATTCTCGTGTTTCGGACGTCACGAAACGTTTCGGTCCGAGGAAGGGGAAAGGGTGAATTTAATACACTGTGTTTCGTTTTAACTTGGACGCGAATCCGACCACTTTTGGATCCGATCGCTATGACGGTGAACTCATCGGGGTTATCCGACTCGGGTCGATCAGTTTGTCCAAGTCCATGTTGTCTTCGTCACTGTAAGGATCATGTTCATCGTGGCCATGGTCGTCACCATGATGTGTTGCCACCATCGAGATGAAAAGGACCGTCAGGAAGGTGAAAATGAACGCTTGCAAGCAGCAGATGAAAACTTCCAGAAGCGTTAGCACTACACCGCCCAAAACTACCGCAACCCCAACGCCAGACCCAAGAACCGCTCCGCTCTCCCAAGCCACAGCAACAAGGCCAACGAAAGCAGCGATAACAAGGTGTCCGCTCATCATCGTCCCGAATAATCGCATTGCTAAGACGACGCATTTAATCAGCAGGCCCATCCACTCAAGCAGGTACAGAGGAATACCAAGCAAAAGCATTTTTGGATCATCCCAACCGAGCGGATTGAAGTGAGACAAAAACGCCTTCAATCCAGTTTCTTTGATCCCGATGTAAATCACTGCACAGAAACTGACGAAAGCCATCATCGCATTGAGAGAAAGATTACCCGTCGCGCTACCGCCCCAATGTTCCAGCCTGGCGTCGAGCATTCCCAGCAGATAACCAAACGGCACGAGCCCAAGGAGATTCGCAAAAAGCGTGAAGAAGAAAATCGTCCAAATGTAGTAAATGTACTTGTCAGTGAGACCGTGCAGGTTCGGCCGCGCGAGCTCATCGCGAACGAAAGTGCACATGGTTTCGAATAACTGAGCCAGCCTTCCGCGTGTCCGGTAAGCATCAAGTCCCGTCCCAGCGGGCTTGACGCGTTTCGCGACGTGCCAAAACGTTGCGATCACCAAGATCGCCGTAAAGAACGTCATCGACAGGTGGTTGGTAATGTGGAAACCGTAAATACCATCCACGATATTCAGAGCTGGGATATCACCCTGCCCTACAGACACCTCAAACAGAGGTTCGGAATGCAGTTTGTGCGGAACTGCATGGCTAAGCGGATCGGCGGCGGCAAGTAGAAATTTCATCCCGTTTCAACTGTTTCGCTGGCTTAGGCTGGGCTTATGGAATTGTCGCCGAAATATGCCGGCAGTAAATATTTTTACTTCACGATGCAGAAATGCACGAGCCCCTAAATTGCGTAATTCAGGTCAGCCAGTGGCCGGTTTAGTGCTCAATCCCTGTTTTCGCTATGACACCGACTGAAAGTTGGTTTCGGCTGATCGCTCTGCCGACTTCAATCCTCACTCGCGGAATCAAAATGTTTAACCTCAGTTGCCATCGCGTGAGTAATGATTGCTGAGAAGATCAGGTACCAAGCAATGCAAGTCAGCGCAATTAAGTCATCCGAGGCCGCCATTTGATAACGGCACACCACAAACAGTGCAATGGTACCAATGAAACGAATTGCCATTCCGGACAGCATGAGGCTACTTACGTCTGCTGCCCCGACTCTTTTCGGGGCACCTCGGTTCTCTCCCAATGCCTTATTCTGCCCGACATGCCTGAGCGGTATCAGAGTTAGGTAGGCAACAAACAGATTCCCGAGAGATATCAGACAGTAGTTGCTAGGGATTGTCGTTTCCAGCGTTTCTCTCGAGAGAAGTGCCGCTCCCAAAACTAGTGAGGCACCGAGGATGGTGATCCAGGCCAGAGTGATTTTGAACCCTATCGTGATCGCCATAGAGCGGGTTTCTCGCCGAGGAGGCACGTGGTGATCCGAGCGTGGAGGAGTCATTGCTTCGTGTTTTTGTCGGAATTGGGCGTCTGAAGCGAATTGGCTTGTCGAATAAAATGAATCATTCCTGCAATGAAGCCAAAGAGAGTCCCAAGCGCTGATAAGTAGGCGGTTTCGGATTGAATCCAGCGATCAATGGCAAGGCCGATCAGGGCGGGGATGATTGTGAATCCTGCGAGTTCAAAGCCTGCGCCGACCATCTGGTAGCCGTGCTTCTGATCAGGAATTGCTGTTCCAGGATGGTTCTCTGATGTTCCCTGCTGAGCCATCTCACACGCGGGTTCTGCCGACGCATTCGACGATCGATTGCCTTCATTTTGGCTTGGCGGGATTGTGTTCATTGGTCTTTCTCGCGTGTCGAGAATTTTCTTTCGTGGTGGCGTTCACCCCGACAATCCGCACACGCCGTTTGCGAATGATTGGCGGGTGGGGCAGGGTTTCGTACGGGTCACCGGTTTTCTTTTTTGTGGGTGCTCGTTCGCGGTCCCAGCATCCCGGCGCAAAGTGCGGTTAAAGGTCGCATGATGGATGCGGAAGGTCAATTGGCTCAAATTTCGTGCCTGTTTGGGGTCGCTTTAGCGGTACGAGAACCTGCTCTTGTGTGGTGTTCCATCTTTCGTTGGAAATGCCTTTTCGTGCTGAGGCACCACAGGTCGAGGGGCATCTGCGGCAGATTGGGGTCATGTTCGGCTATCAAGTTTGTTCCCTGTCTGCAGAGTGGTGTTTTGATGCTAGAGGCAGTTTGGGTTGGATGGGTTGTCTGTGCCCGTTCCGAGTCAGTTTGAGATTCCTGAGTCTTTTTACGGGGTTTCGCACGTTTCTCTAACTCGTTTACTTAAAACCTCCGCGTCTTCCCTAGAAGTTTTTAAAAGGCTTGGCATAATGGTTTGCGGTGACGATTGTGCCATTAATGGTGGTTCGCCGGCCCGAACGATTCCATCGCGAGCAGAATGTGTTTCGAGGTAAAGGAATTGATATGGAGCCAGAGAATCAACTGATTGTGTGCACCCCCGCCAAGTCACCCCCCACCCAAGTTTGATGGCGTAAATGTTCGCTTCAAACACAAAAGCTTGTTGCATGGAGCAACATCAGTTGGGAGATGGCAACGTTTGTACCGCACACGGAGGAAGAGAGGTGCGCCGAGGGCGATAATCAACACATTGACCGAGTCAACGTTCTTAGAAGAGGCGTTTTTGGTCAGGAGAGACTCTGAGGTGAACATGATCACGACCGCAGATTTGAAGGCACAAACGCGTCGAGAACTCGCTGATTTGGCAAAAAATTACGGCGTGCCCGGTTGGCATGGCCTTAAGAAAGATGAGCTGATCAATGAAATTTCAAAGGTTCAGCGACGTCTCCGACGCCAAGCCAATTCCGCCACTAAAAAAACATCAGCCTCGCGAAAAAACTCGAAGTCGAAGGTAACAGTTTCGGTCTCCAAGTCCGCCAAGGCGTCGGTTTCTAAGTCATCTTCGCGTCAAAAAGGTGTTAAGTCGGCATCCAAAGCGGCCGGCTCAAAGGGGCACGCGTCATCCTCGCAGCGTCGCAGTTCAACACAGAAGCCTGTAACTGCTTCTTCCAAAGCGTCGAAGACCAAGGCAAAGGGTGCTTCAAAATCGACCTCGACGAAGTCTTCAGCCTCAAAGGTAAAGTCAACTCGTAAATCGGTCGGATCCAACTCTCCCAATTCTTCGAAGCCTCTGCCAAAGCTTCCCGAGCCGAAGGTTTCCGCCAAAACCGCTCGGATTCGCGCTCAGTTACGGAAACGCCGCGAGACACTCCAGCAAAACAAAGATCTCTCAACGGCGACTTTGGTTGCGGGAGCAGCGGTCAACCGAGGAAAGGCTGAGAAACGCGCCAAGGAACCTCTACAGGATCGTATTGTCCTGCTGGTGAGGGATTCTTTTTGGTTGCAGGCGAGCTGGGAAATCACTCGCGCATCGGTTGAACGCGCTCAATCATCACTCGCTGAGAGGTGGCACACCGCGACACCGGTTTTGCGTTTATTGAGTATTGCTGATGTCGATAAAAACTCAGCAGAGAGTGTCGAACGCGACATTACAATTCATGGCGGTGTTGATACTTGGTATCTCGATGTTGATGAGCCACCATCGCGTTTCCGAGTTCTGATTGGTTATCTAGCTGATAACGGGGATTTTCATGCTCTTTGTCGCAGCAATGTGGTGGAGACTCCGAAGCCAGGTGAATGCGAGCGTCTTGATGAGCATTGGTCTGATATTGCCGAGGATTACGAGCGGATCTATTCACTAAGCGGCGGTAACAACAACACCAGTAAAGACCTCAGGGATGTCTTTGAGGATCGGCTCAGTAAGCAAATGCCGGTTCGAGGTGAGAACGGGCAATCGATTACTGACCCTTCACTTTTGCGCCAGGCTCATCTTCCGTTTGATGTTGATGCGGAGTTAATCGTTTTTGGAAAGACGGTTCCCTCGGCGGTTGTTTCGGTCGCAGGGCGTCCGGTGAAATTGCGAGACGATGGATCGTTCACCGTGCGAATGGAGCTGCCTGATAAGCGGCAAGTCTTGCCCGTTACCGCGGAGAGTCGCGATGGATCGAAGCAGAGAACGACTGTGATCGCGGTGGAACGCAATACGAAGGTCATGGAGCCGGTGGAAGCCGAAGATCGATTCTGATTTCTTGCTCAGTGACTTATATCTCAGTGACTTGTATTGACGGTTGTCTCAAATCGAAGTCTTTGAAGGTTTGATTCTTTACTGCACTCGGTTTGGTTCTTTAATTTGGTTTGCTCCTGGTTGTTGCAATGTTGGATTTTCTAATGATTCGAAAGTTTTCTTTCCGCGGTGGATATTTCGTTGCTCTTACGTTGTTCATCGCAATGAGCACATTCGGGCAAGAGGTCAAGCCTGCTGGCAAGAGCGAAGCGAGTGGCGATCCACTACGCATCCTGCTGATCACCAGCGGTTGTTGCCATGACTATGATTTTCAAACCAAGGCAATGCAACTCGCTTTGAAGAAAAGAGGTGTCGCAGCGACTTGGGATGTTGTTAGCGAAGGTGGGACGGGAACCTCAGCTCAGATTGGACTTTACGACGATGCTGATTGGGCTGACGGATATGACCTAGTGATCCACAACGAATGCTTTGCAAATACTACCGAAGCGAGTTATATCCGACGCATCACAGACGCTCATCGCAAGGGCGTCAATGCCGTGGTGATTCACTGTGCGATGCACACTTATCGCTCAGCGGAGATTGACGACTGGCGGGAATTCCTGGGGGTCACCAGCCGACGACATGAGCACAAAAGTCACTATCCCATTGAAGTAGTTGAGTCTTCGCATCCAATCATGAAAGGTTTCCCGAGCGGGTACCGTAGTGCTTTGGATGAGCTGTACATCATTGAAAAGGTTTGGCCCAACACCACCGTGCTCGCCACTTCAACGAGTGAGAAAACAGGTCAGAAACATCCAGTGATCTGGACAAATCGCTTTGGTAAGTGCCGCGTTTTTGGCACCACCTATGGTCATTCCAATGAAACCTTTCAAGACGACGTCTTCTTGCAAGCATTGACCAATGGAGTTCTGTGGGCTGCTGGGAAGGTGACTGCCTCAGAGTGAATCTTTTAAAAGGTTCGAGTGATTCTTGTAAAACGTTTCTGTTATGCGCCGTTGGGTTAGGTGACACTTTGGCGTGTTAGTTGCAGTTCGTTTTAGGATTCTTTTGCAGTTTATTTCTGTGCAGAATGTCCAATGTCTCGAGGGATTTCATGGCGGTAGAGCTGAGTTGTCCGCAGTGCCAAGCCGTGCTCCGCATCGCGGAAGAGAATCTTGG
>JBMHCO010000173.1:0-31110 GCA_049889895.1 Rubripirellula sp. | reverse complement strand
CTCAGCGGCAAGGATGACCATGCCGTGTCGCAGGGAATCGAAAACTGAACAACTTTACCCGCACCGCGCCGAGCCATAACCGCCAGCGGGTCGCCGTTCCCGAGGCTCCAAAGCGTGATGGGCACGCCACCTGAAGCGTCGTCACCTTCCTCAACTGAGCCAGAGATTTGTTGATCAGAAATGGTCGAGGCGGTCTCACCAACAGAACGTGAAAGATCACCGGTTGGGTCGCGACGCACACTCAGCTTGCGGTAGGCAAAGACATCAACATCAGCGAACGGTTGCTCATTCCCCGTCCTCAAAGACTCCCAAGGGGAATAGATCGAATGATGCACACCAGGAGGTTGTGGCAATCGATTTTCCCCGTCTCGCTCACCGATCACGCTACCTAGAGTTGCCGGCAGTCGCCAATCACCGTCCGCACTGGTCCAAGCCGCATTGTATCCCTCAACATCAACCTGATCGCCATCGAAGACCACCATTGTTCCGCCACGCTGCACAAACTGCGACAGATCAGCACGCTCCGACTCGGAGAGTTTTGAAACATTGGCAAGCACAACCATGTCAGGTTCATCAGCTTCCAATCGTTTTTGTAACTGCTGGCGTAAGCAAACACTGGTCTGAACCGCATCAGGCTGATCTTCACCACCAAATGCAAACGGACTCAGTGCAATCGCTAAGTAATCCGTCTCTCCCTCGAGCGGCTCTTGACTTGGATCGCCGTTAACAAGAAGGACTTTGATTTCGTCGATCACATCAATCGCCAGTGATCGACGATTATCCTCCATCAAGGCATCCCCATGCTCAACGGAGGCCGTCAAAACATGCACACCCACTTGATCGATTCGGTGTGTTAATCGAGCGACGGTGGAGGATCTTGATGCAACCGTGACCAATGATTGCCCCACCTCAACATCATCAAGAAACCAAGTCAAGCGAATATCACGAAGCGGTAGATCGCTCGCGTTTCGAATCGTTGCGCTGTAACTGCCACCGCGGCCAGCAACAACAGCTGCCGCATTGGACTCGATCTGATCCACCGATAGATTGGAAAGCTGATCGGAATCTTTCCCAAGATTCAAAAAGCCAATCGCAGGTGGAAGCGTCTGTTGCTGAAGCGTTTCAGATAAATTGGACAGCGTTGCCAATGACTCATCACCAAGCGACTCACTCGCGAAATCACCAACTACCACAATCTGTCGTTGCGGATAGACGCCACCGCTGCTCGCTTCAATCGCTGCCGCAAGAAGGATACCTAGGTCAACGGGTCCGGCTTCGGCTCGCATTTTCCTAACATCCTCCATCGCCTCCTGCGGTCCAGAGGAAACGACTGGAAGCGACGATCGACTTGAGGGAATGAGGATTACTTCATCCCTGCGAGAAAGACTCTCCAGCAAAGTCTCAACGGAACGTTTAGCAACCTCCATCCTAGTCATCCCAGACGCATCGCGTGCCGCCATGCTCTGACTATCATCGATTGCAATCACAACGGTGCGAGGAGCGTCACCGGGAAGAACCTTGAAACCTGTGAGAACGGGTCGAGCCAAGCAAAATGCCAAGATAATTGGAATCAGGCATCGCAGGATCAAAAGCAGCAGGTGCATCAACTGCAAACGCCGACGGTTGATTCTCACGACCGCTTCGAGCAAGTGCATCGCCCCCCAGTCCATCACTTGAAATCGATTGCGAAACAAAAGATGGATCGCGAGCGGGACCGTGAAAGCCAAGGCTCCCAACGCTAAAATTCCGTTTAGTAACGTCATCGCCCACGCCTCCGCACAGAGAGGTACTGATGGAGCGAGTCGGCGAACGGACGATCCGTCGTCATTTGGACGAAATCGACTCGCTGCTTTCTGCAAATCTCTTTGAGTTGTTCAGCATGCTCCTGATAACGTTTCAGGTAGGCATCTCGAATCGCTTTCGCATCAACCATCTGCTCATTGCTCATTCGCTCTAAATCGCGAAACTGAATGCGACCCGAGAATGGAAAATCAATCTCATCTGGATCCAAGACCTGAAAGAAAAGAATCTCGTGCCGAGCAGAACGAAAAAGCGCCAGTGAACGTGCCAGCGAATCAATGTCACCCATGCCATCGGAAAGGATCACAAGCAATCCCCGTCGTGATAACTTCGGTGCAATGCGTTGAAAAACACCACCAAGATCGGTCTCTCGCTTAGAACCATTCTCAGCCAGTGCTTGGAGGACCGCCCTGAGGTGCGAAGGACGACTACGCGATGGCAACCAGTCCCGAGGCTCGTCATCAAAGGTGACCAATCCAACCCCATCCTGTTGCCCAAGCATCAAGTAAGCCAAAGACGCCGCAAGTTGCTGTACATACTCGTACTTGGTTCGGCCTTCGCTGCGTTCACCGGAATACTGCATCGAACCACTCCGGTCCACCAAAAGGGTGCAGCGAAGATTGGTCTCCTCTTCATACTCGCGAATGTACAGCCGATCACTTTTACCAAATGCCTTCCAGTCGATATTGCGTAATTCGTCGCCTCTCACATAGGTGCGATGCTCTTTGAATTCGACACTGAAGCCTTTATGCGGAGAACGATGCCGGCCCGAACAAAACCCCTCAACGACCTGTCTCGCCAACAACTGCAGCTTGTTGACGCGAGCCAAATCCTTCGGTTTAACAAGATCCAAAATGCGCATTGGGTGGGTAGGCCAGCAGTGGAAGGATGGGGCAGGACGAAAGGCGTGACGAACGCTCTACCAATCGAGCCAAGAGTATAGCGAGAACCAACGTCGAAGGCGCGTTAGAGCCGCCAAAGCGGTAACGCGGGAAAAAAACCTCTCAATTGCCCGCTAGTCCAAAATGGGTTCCCAATTCCCCACTCCCAGTAACAAGAGCTATTCGAATCGCAATGCGTCAATCGGGTCCATTCGACTCGCTTTCCGAGCAGGATAAAAACCAAAAAAGACACCCACCAGGCCGGAAAAGATGATCGCGGTTACCGCAGCAGGAAATGACACAACGATAGGCCAGTCGGTGCCGGGTGACCACTGATTGATGAGACTGATGACACCGATGGATCCGGCAACACCAAAGGCCAGGCCAATCGCTCCACCAAGAACGGATAACACGACTGCCTCGATCAAGAATTGCCGCAGGATATCACCACCACGCGCCCCGACAGCCATACGAATCCCGATTTCACGAGTCCGCTCGGTTACCGAAACCAGCATGATGTTCATGATCCCCACACCCCCAACCGCCAAGCTGATTGCAGCGATCGAAGCCAGCATCGCTGTCATCGAACCGGTGATCACACCCAACACACTTGCAATCTCCGTGGTGCTCTGGACCTCAAAGTCAGCCGGCCGCCCAGGGTAGATATCGTGTCGTTCTCGCAACAACTGCCGAATCTCACTCGTCGCAGCATTGGTCAACTCAGAGGATCGCGCCGAGGCCATGATGGCGTGGACGTTCTTGAATTGATTTCCGTGAATCCGTTTCTGCACCGTCGTGTAGGGAACGAGTACCAGATCGTCTTGATCCTCACCCACCATGTTGGCGCCCTTGGCCTCGAGAACCCCTATCACGCGAAAGGGGATGTTGCCGACACGGATGGTTTCACCAATCGGATTGACGGTCTGAAATAACTTGGCCACTACGGTTTGACCGATCACGCAAACCTTCTCAGCCGAACGCACCTCGCGTTCACCAAAAAAACCGCCAAGGCGAATATTCCAACTTCGTACCATCAGGTAGTCGATACCAACGCCATACGATTCCTTGGGCTGCCAATTCACACCGCCGTAAACGAGCTGATTCGCAAAGCCGACCAAACCACTCGCTGCAGCAATCGAGGGACACTCACTGCGAATCGCTTCCGCGTCACCAGGCGTTAGCGATACAGAACGAGAATCCTGCACACCACCTCGCTGCATCATTTTGGGCATCACAATGATGACATTCGTGCCGAGACCCTCGAGCTCACCTCGCACTAGACTCGTTGCACTTTGTCCAATCGAAACCATTGCCGTAACCGCAGCGATCCCAATCACCACCCCGAGAATCGTTAACGCTGCTCGCAAACGATTCTTACGCAGTGAACGAAGTGCAATCTGTACGGTGTTCCAGAATCCCATTAGTTCTTCTTCGCGACCACGAGCTCGTCACCCAATTTCACATCACCTTCAACCAACTCGCTCCACTGACTATCTCGAATACCGACGGTGACCGGTATCGCCCTTAGAAACGGTGATTCCCACACCCAGACATAGCGTTTTGAGCGATTCGCTGCGAAAGCGGTTTTTTCAGCGGCGGACTCTTCACCCGCAGAAGCAACGTCATCTTCATTGACCACCCCCAAAACCAATGGCTTATCTTCGGGTCGCACGTGTGCCACTTCGGGAAAGAAACGCAACGCAGCATTTGGAATTCGCAGGCAGTTGTCTCGCTTCGCCGTCTGAAAGGACAGACTCGCGGTCATTCCGGGCATTAATTTTTGGTCTTTGTTTTCAGCGGAAACAACCACCGGATAGGTGACCACGTTTTGCATCACTACCGGGCTTAACCGTATCTGCACGACCTTCCCGACAAACAAATCGTCCGGATAGGCATCAACAGTGAACTGAACCGGCTGCTCCAATTTTGCTGCTTGCCGAATCAACCCAATATCCGCTTCATCAACGGATGCGAAGAGATGCATTTCATCCCTGAGGTCCGGTGCCACCACAAACAATTCGGGGGTCTGAAACTGCGCGGCCAACGTCTGACCGGGTTCTATCTTGCGGTCAATCACCACCCCATCGACCGGTGAAACAATGCGAGTGAACTCGAGATTCGCTTCAGAATTTGACAGCCCAGCTTCAGCCTGCTGAACTCCGGCTTCAGCGATCCTCGCCTGTGCCTCCAGAGATTCCACTTTAAAGCGAAATTGATCCACCTCAACCTGCGAGACAAATCCCTGCCCCTGATCTCTCAGACGATTAGCTCGATCCAAATCCAATTTCGCAAGCTCAAGATCCGATTCAACCCTTTTAACTTCTGCCTGACGAATCCCCAGCAAAGCTCGATCCTCGGCCACCGCTGCTTCGAATAGCCGCGAATCAATTTCAGCCATCAACTGGCCTTTCTCCACGGTGTCATTGAAGTCGACGTGCAACTTTTCAATCGGACCAGAAACAAACGAACCCACCGATACCGACAAAACAGGTTTCACCTCACCGGTTGAATTCACCACCGATGTCAACGAACCCTCGGTTATTTTCGCGGTTCTGAATTGCGGGATCTGCCTCTTTTCCCACACCTCTTTCCCCCTCATACCGCCAAAACCAATCGCGGCGAGAAAGGCGAGAATAATGAACCACTTCAGCAAGAATCGCATGAATGAGCCAGAACAAGAGAACAAACGCGGGCGTTGGCCCCAGTGGACCACAAGGCATTATCTCATTTTACGCTATCTGAATCGATTGAGCGATGCGACGCAGCGAAACGCCCACGGGACGCTGCCTATCGCCCGCCACGTTGTTTTCGATATTTGTTCGGATTGTCGGCTTTGCCAGTGATTTCGTACAGGAAACGGCTAGGAGTGGTAGGACGCGGCTTCCCCCATTTACGCCGAGTCAGCGCGAGAGACATGTTGAGAATTTCTTGAGCCCGAGTGATTCCGACGTAGCAGAGGCGACGCTCTTCGGCGATGTCGTTCTCTTCCCCGCTCTTAACACTTCGACTGTGCGGCAGAATCCCGTCCTCCAAACCAACCATGAAGACGTAGGGAAACTCGAGTCCCTTGGCGGCATGCATGGTGAGAAGCCAAACGGCGTTTTGCTGAGCCAACTTGTCTTTCTCGTTACCCATCTCCCGGCCAGCCAAAGCGATCTCCGAGAGAAAACCGGTGATATTAGGCTCCGCAGCACCATCCTGATAAGCGCCCACCGCGTTGACCATTTCCTCGATCGAGCTCATTCTCGCTTCGCGTTCTTCGGTCTTTTCGTAGTTTCTAGCAATTTCGTCAGCGTAAGCCGTTTGCTCCAGCAAGGTGCGCATCGCATCGGTGAGCGATTCACCCTCGGCACGCTGCCGAACATTCTGTGCCACCTCGGCAAGCTGCGAGATACCCTTGCGAGCCGATGTGGTCAAATCCGTCAGCGCCGATGGATCCTGCATCACGTCCCAAACAGGTACGCCGCGTTCGACCGCTCGTCCCACCAACACCTTAACTGTCTTGCTTCCCAAGCCTCGAGGCGGTGTGTTGATCACTCGCAAAAGTGAAACCTCATCAGCAGGTTGTTCGATCCACTTGAGATAGGCAATCAGGTCGCGAATTTCTTTTCGATCAAAAAACGATTGGCTACCTAGCATCACGTAGGGAACTTTCGCTTTGCGCAATTCCGTCTCAAAGAGCCTAGGCTGCTCATTGGTTCGAAAGAGAATCGCAATGTCCCTCGGCTGGACATGCTCATTATCAATCAAATGAGAAATTTGCGCGACAACACTTTTGGACTCGGTAATCTCATCCTTGTATTGCTCGATCCTCGGGCGTTTACCATTGGGCCGGCTTGCAATCAGACGCTTATCGTGACGTACGGTGTTGTAAGCGATTAAGCGATTAGCCATTTCCAAGATTGCGGCGGTACTCCGATAGTTATCCTGCAGATAAACAACCTTCGCATCGGGCCAATCATTCTTGAAGTTGAGGATGTGCGTGACGTCTGCTCCTCGCCATGCGTAGATTGATTGATCATCATCACCCACCACACACAGATTACGATGCTTTTCGGTTAGATGACGAGTAATTCGATACTGACTGCCGTTGGTATCTTGGTACTCATCCACCAGAACGTGATCGTACTTAGATGCCTCCTCGTCCCTGATCTCGGGATGCTGCTCGAATAGTTGTTCGGTCTGCAAAAGAAGGTCGTCAAAGTCCATTGCTCCTCGTAACTTCAGAGCATTCTGATATCGACGGTAAGCCGCCGCAGCGAAGTGCTCGCGATCGGTCCCCGCGAGATGAACAGCACGATCCGGCAGAACCGATTCATTCTTCCAACCGCTGATGATCGCAAGCATGTCACTCGGACGGAGCGCAGTCCCAGGCAATCTCAGCTCGCGTAGTACGGTCCTCGCGAGTGACTCTTGGTCGCCACGATCATAGATCGAAAATTTCTTTGGATACCCCAACGCCCTCGCATGCTGACGCAAGATGCGAACGCACTGCGAGTGAAAGGTACTGATCGTGGGCTTGGGGCCATCGTCACTTTGGCGAGACCTTTTGAGAACTCGCCCTTTTGGTGCAGACCGCTTGGGTTGGATAAGCTCCCCGACCCGCTCCTGCATTTCACCGGCTGCTTTATTGGTGAAGGTCACAGCGAGGATGCGACCGGGGTCAGTCCCATGACGAATCAAATTTGCGATTCGAAAGGTAACCACACGAGTCTTACCCGTGCCGGCACCAGCTAGCACCAACAGCGGTCCCCGAAGCGTCGCCACCGCTTCAGCCTGCGGTCCATTAAGTCCATGAGTCGCGTTCAAATCCGTTCGTCTCAGCGAGTGCGATGACCAAAGCACCTATCGTAGCAAGCGGAGACTAGGTGACCAGACCTGTGGCGGATGCAGCTTGATGATCGCCAAGCTCTATCGCAGATCGTCACGATCAACCAACGGATTGGCCGAACCTGCTCCGATCAAGACCATCAGGCCCTGCTGAGGTTGATTACGTGGGACTGCAGTTTGGTCAAATGGGATACCGTAGCAAGCGTAATTGCCGGTTGCTGAATCCATCACATACACCACCGTCGCCGCTGCGGGTCGATTACTCGCTCGCGGAAAATTTGCTCTCCCCGTGACCATGATGTACTTTCCACCCTTTGCACCGGTACCAAGTGTTTCGGCAACGTTGGTGGAGAAGCGTGCCATGAATTGACCGCTGCGTGGATAGATCACCGAGCACTGTAGTAGACCCGAGTTATGATCGAGCACAAATAAGCCTTCCGCCTCATCACTTACATTACCGGTTGCCATTGAAAATTTTTCACTTGTGACCGCTCCGGTCGCGTTGACCAGAGGTAGATCCTGAAGGAACTGCGACGCTTCACTCGTTGCGATATCGCGAGATCTTTGTCGAGTTCCAAGCCAGTAAGAGATGCCCGCGACACCCAACATCGCGACGAGCGCCAGCCCCACTCCAGAGATCCGAGTCAGTCCACCAAGACGCGAAAAACCGCAACAGGAAGCTTGATCGTCAACATTCTCGACGGTGGTGAATTCAGATGTTTTGGGCATCACTTGGCGACTCCTCGCAATGGCAAAAAAGCGTCGTTATTTGGTACGGATGGATCAGAAGCATGACACGCTCATTGTCCAGTCGGCTGGGCGTGCGTCAGCATTCTAACGCGATCCCAGAATGAAAAGCGATGCGAGTTCTGGGACACAGCTTCTCTAGGGGTGGTTTGCCGATTCGCCCGGCGTGAATCACTCGAGCGTGTTTGGCGAAAAATGAGGCGGTTTGGGGTTAATTCACCATCGAAGAGGCCAAATCAGCTGCAAGGATGATTGTAAGCGGCGAGTTTCACCTTTAGGATTTCTGCGTTGCCCCGAATCGTCGGGGGGCCTCTTTTTTCCCGATTTCCCGTTTCAGGTATAGCTATTAATTATGGGTATTAACGCACCACTGGATCGAAAACTCCGAATGGCTCTCGTCGGCGGGGGCGCGGGTTCCTTCATTGGACGCGTCCACTCGATCGCTGCTTGCCTCGACAACCGTGCTGTCCTCACCGCCGGGGCTCTTTCGAGCAATCCAGAACGTGCGAAAGCGTCTGCACCGGATTATGACATCGCCGAATCCCGTGCGTACGGAAGCTTCAGCGAGATGCTGGAGACAGAAACCAACCTTCCGGCGAACGAGCGAATTGACTTTGTCTCAGTTGCGACACCAAATCACATGCACTACGACGTCGCAAAGGCAGCAGTGGAAGCAGGATTCAACGTTGTCTGCGATAAGCCAATGACATTTGACTTGGCTCAGGCAGAGTCACTACTAGAAACTGTCGAAGGTAGCGATGTTGTCTTCGCCGTAACCCATAACTACTCCGGCTACCCACTGGTTCGCCAGGCTCGAGAAATGATCCTGAGCGGCGAATTGGGTGAAATCAACGCGATCCGATCTCAGTACATCCAGGGATGGCTGCGAACAGCCTTGGAAAATGACGAGCAAAAACAAGCCTCTTGGCGAACCGACCCAGCCAAGAGTGGCGCCGCGGGAGCGTTTGGCGACATTGCAACGCATGCCTACAATCTCGGACGCTACATGACCGGCGTGCTGCCCGGCGAAGTCAGTTGCAGTCTTAAAACCTTCGTTGAAGGTCGGAGACTCGACGACTACGGAACTGCAGTGATTCGCTATGAGAACGGCGCGCTTGGGACGGTCACAGCCTCCCAGATCAGCCACGGTCGAGAAAACGATCTCGAGATTGAAATCGATGGCACGAAGGGATCGTTGCGTTGGCGCCAAGAGAATCCTAATGAATTGATCTACCGCCAAAATGGCAAGGCTCATCAAATTTACACACGCGACCCCAACGCTCCATTCATGAATGGACTTGGTGCGGGAGCATGCCGCCTTCCATCGGGACACCCCGAGGCATTCTTCGAAGCATTCGCAAATGTCTACTCCTCCGCCTTCGATGACATGGCTAAACGAGCCGCCGGAGAAAGCTTCGAACGTCGCGACACGGTTTATCCCAATATTTATGACGGGGTCGAAGGAATGTACTTCATTCAGCAGTGTGTCAGCAGTAGCCAAGACGGTGCCGCATGGCTGCCGCTTAAGCACGCAGCAGCTCGATCCTAACAATTGCCTACCTTGAGGCGGCGGCGAGCAATCGAGTGGCTTTCTAAAAAACCCTCGAATCGTGCGGCCGAGTCGCAGAAAGATCACTCCTAAGACCGCGTTTAGCCACGCGGTCTTTTTTTGCCGTCACCTCCTCGGACAGCCACCTCCACTTCAGACACCAGAACCGAAATCGACTTGCAAAAAGAAGCAAGCGTTGGCGTGCCAAAACCGTTATTATATGGCGGGCTCGGAGCCTAACACCATCCACTTTATCCATCCGGAGTCGCTAACTGATGAAGCTGAACACTGTCGCTTTTATTGTGCTTGCTACCCTCTCAGCACCCTTGCACGCACAAACAGAGTGGGAAAAGAAAAAAGCACAATCATTCCCACCCGTGCCGGAAGAAATCAAGAAAGAAATCACTGCCGCGATTCCTGAAAAAGCTGCTGCTAAACCCAAAAAAGAGCGTCGCATCCTCTTGTTTTGGCGATGCGAAGGATTCATTCACAACTCCATTCCTCACGGCAATTTCGCCATGCAGGCAATGGCTGAGAAAACTGGTGCTTTCACGGTCGACCTTGCTGACTCATACGATGTCTTTAATGCCGAAAACCTAGTCAAATACGATGGGATCATCCTCAACAATACAACACACATGCAGTTCCCCGAAGCTTCGCAACTAAATGCCTTCTTGGACTTCATTGCTAACGGAAACGGCCTGATTGGTTTTCACGCAGCGAGCGATAACTTTGGACGACACCCCGAGGCGAGAGCTCTCGTTGGCGGTCAGTTTAATGGCCACCCGTGGGGCGCCGGCGGAACGTGGGCTTTTAAGCTAGATGACCCAAGTCATCGACTGAACCAAGCCTTTGGTGGAAAAGGATTTTGGCACACCGACGAAATCTACCAGTACAATCCCGAGAGCTATGTTGGAACTGACACACTTAGAATTCTTGTCAGCTTGGACATGAACCAGAAAGCAGTCTCAGAACGAATCAATGATGGACCGAGAGAGGTCCCCGTCTCGTGGCTTCGCACCGCTGATCAGGGCAGGGTTTTTTACACCAACTTTGGGCATCGGCAAGAAACCTTCCGCAACCCCGTGATCCTGCAACACATGCTTGATGGAATCCAGTATGCACTGGGTGATCTTGCCGCAGACGCCACTCCGACCGCTAAAGCTGGTGACCTCCAAGCAGCACTAGCTCCCGCCAAGCAATAGTTGGCACAGCAAATTTGAGACCGACATCATGTGTTGCTCGAATAAGCCAAACGAAGTGCCGATCCATCCTTTTTTATCCTCCTAATTAGAATTGAACATGAGCAAACTAAATCGACGACAGTTTTCCTCGATTGCCGCCACCTCTTTCTTCGCGGCATCCTCCCCACAACTTGCGAAAGCACAAAGTGCCAACGAACAACTTGGTGTTTGCATCGCAGGCCTGAACGGGCGTGGTGGTGAACACATTCGAGGGTTCGACAAAGACCCTCGCACCGTCATTCGCGCGATCGTTGACATTGACGAAGAGGTTGGAGCGAGAAGGGCGGACCAAATTGCCAAACTGCAGGGCAAGCGTCCTGAACTTTTCACCGATGTTCGCAAAGCAATGGATGCTGATGGCGTTGACATCCTATCGGTAGCGACTCCAAACCACTGGCACGCTCTGATGGGTGTCTGGGCGATGCAGGCCGGCAAAGATGTTTACGTCGAAAAACCGATCAGCCACAACATTCACGAAGGCAGAGCGTTGGTGGAAGCTGCTGCTCGTTACGGGCGCATGTTCCAAACCGGAACTCAGTGCCGAAGCAGTCGCGCCGTGCAAGACGGCATGAAGTTCATCGCTGACGGTGGCATTGGAGAATGCAACTTCGCACGTGGCCTCTGCTACAAGCGCCGAAAATCAATCGGTGCACTGGGTAACTATGACCTTCCCGGCAACGTCGATTTTGATCTGTGGAGCGGCCCAGCCAGCATTACCGATCCCAAGCTTACTCGCCAACGTTTCCACTACGATTGGCACTGGCAACGGCACTATGGCAATGGTGACCTAGGCAACCAAGGCCCGCACCAGACCGACATTGCTCGCTGGGGTCTTGGAGTCAATCGACATCCCAATTCGATCATCAGCTACGGCGGACGACTGGGCTACCAAGCGGAACGCAAGGATGATTCCTATGTCGATGCGGGCGACACCGCCAACACCGAAGTCTCCATTTATGATTATGGCGACAAGTGCATTGTCTTCGAAACTCGTGGACTCGACATCTCAACCTCAAGCGGGAAAGAAGTCGAGGCGATGTTTGGCAGTGGCGGTGGCAACAAGATTGGTGTCATCTTCTACGGCAGCAACGGCTACTTAGCACAAACACGCTATGACCAATGCAAAGCTTTTGACAAGGACTTCAACCTCGTCAAAGAATTCAGCACCAACAACGTGGGTGATGCTCACTTTGCAAACTTCATCGATGCATGCATCACCCGTGATTACGATTCGCTCAACGCTGACGCGATGACCGGACACCTCTCCGCCGGTGTTAGCCATCTGGGCAATATCTCCTACTACCTCGGAGAACAGAACCGTGTTTCCACCGATGAAATTGAGGCAGTGATTTCAAAAGTCAAAAGCCTTGATGATAACGTGGTTACGCTACAGCGAACCGTCGAACACCTCAAAGCGAATAACGTTGACCTCTCCAAGACACCTCTGTCCTTGGGCCCAATGCTGCAGTTCGACAATGAAACCGAACGGTTTACAAACCACGATGGTGCTAACGAACTACTGTCGAGAGAATATCGCGATGGCTTTGTTGTCCCCGCGGGCGACAAAGTTTAATTGCTCCGCTTCGCTTGACTGAACTTCAACGAGACCTCAATCGGTTGGGGTCTCGTTTTTTATTGCAAAAAACGAATCTTCGACATGGATGGATTGAATCGTTCTGCAATACCGGATACTCGCTATGAGGCCTTGGTGAGCCGCCCTGGTGATCTGGCTCTGGTGATCTGGCTCTGGCAATCTGGCGGTATTCACGAAGAGAGTTCGTCACTTAGGTTGCAAGAGGCAACGGACGCTCTTCGAGTTGCCGATAAAGTGGCATGACCGTATCACTTGACAACGCATCACCTGATCGGTCAATGATGATCCAGGGCCTCGCGGTCCTGATCACTCCCTTTTCGAGAAAATCACCGAACAGTCTCAAACGAATCCCATCCGAATCCGACATTGTTTTCGTCGTTGGAGCGTCGTGGCAATCGAGCAAGACCCCGACACTCATCTGGTCACTTTCAACGCAATGCATTGAATCTGAACCTAAAGATGCCCCCTGCAAGGTCTGTCGCCAATTCTCTGCTTCGGCATCTAAAGCATGAGAGGTTGCATCCGGGCCGGGAATCACCAGGTCAAGCATGGGGTGTGAATCAAGAAGATCCGTTTGAATCGAAACCGTTAGCTCCAACACCAACTGCGTTTTAGCAACTTTCATTGGCTCGACAGAAAGTCGAATTGCGTAAGCCGCTTGATCCTGCGGGTAATTCACGGTCAACCGGTCTTGGCACACATACTGCTCGCTAGCGAGTGGCAGGACCTGATCCCCGACCGCAGCCAAAAAAATTGGAGCCACTTCCTTGGCCAAAGCTGAAGATTCATCGCGACCAACAAAAGGATACAGGCCAAAGGATGCGACCCCACCGCGTAGGTCCATTGAGCAGATGGCGTCATTGGCTGTCCAAGACGCGATCCCTAATTCATTCAATTCCCACATGATGCTCTCTCCCCCAGACCTAAATTTCACTGGTACCGATCCCACCGACACCAATGCAACAACATTCTTGATACGGCCTCGATTGGCTCGCACCTTTTGACGGTATCTTTACACAATCGAAACCATAAAGATACATCGATGAAAGCGACAAAAAAAAGGTGCCTCGACTGCAAAAACGGGTTTGCAATTGAGGCACCTGATGATTAGTTCGCATCAACGATTAGACGGATTTTTCGTTTTGACCGACTAATCGATCAGCTCAAGAATTACTCAGCGTACTCTGCGCCGAAGAACTCTTTGCTGCCTTCAACGTCAGGATTGATACTGCGCGCACCTTCTTGCCAGTTAGCAGGGCAAACTTCACCGTTTTGCTCAAAATGCTGAAGCGCTTTCACCATGCGAAGTGCCTCATCCACACTTCGTCCAAGTGGCAGATCGTTAACGACCTGATGGCGAACCACACCTTCTTTGTCGATCAGGAAAAGGCCACGCAGAGCGATGCCGCCGTCCAACAGCACGTCATAATCGCGAGAAATCTGCTTGTTCAAATCTGCCAACAGTGGGTAGGCAGTCGCACCAATTCCACCCTTATTGCGAGGTGTCTGAGTCCAAGCGAGGTGAGTGAAGTGACTGTCGATCGAAACGCCAAGGATTTCAACACCGAGGTCTGCAAACTCCTTAGCTCGATCACTAAATGCGATGATCTCGGTGGGGCAAACAAACGTGAAGTCGAGCGGCCAGAAAAACAGCAGAACGTACTTACCTTCGTAGTCGCTCAAGGAGACCGTTTTGAATTGGCCATCGGGCATTACTGCTTGGGCTGAAAACTCAGGGGCCTTTTGGGTCACCAAAACACTCATGGGATTCTCTTACTTTCTTGAGGGAGTGGACAATGATTTGATTATGAATCTGATTTTTTCGGCGTTTTGCAACGTCTAACCGAGAGACAACGAGGGTGTGACTCGCGGTCAGCTAACCACTATTGAACGATTGTCTCATTTCTACAACCCGGGGTGAAATATCCTCGGTCGCGAATTTCTTAAACAACCGAGCAACTGCGGGCAAATACGCCCCAACAAGTCTCTCGAGACCTTGCATCATTAAACCAACAAGGCAAGGACTTGCGACAGCATTCGTCGCGTGTCGCAGGACCAGAAAAAGGCCCCAACGCCAAAACCTGCCAAGGAAAAGGAGGGTCGTCCGAGAAACATTTGAAGCAGTCCGCAATCCATCTTCGGGCGGTTGCCTCAAAGCTGATTGCCAAATCACTGCTACAGCAAAGACTGACACCGACCCCAAACACGCATTTCAAGCACTGAAGATCTCTCACTCGATGCGGGCAGCAGGATCAAACTTCTTACCTTCCCAGTAAAATCCATCGGCCCTTTTCTCAAGCGTCCGGTGTGCACTGCCTTTAGCCAACGGCATTTCATCCTTGGGTAACCAATTACCTAGTCGCTCTGCTACCGAACGATGTGTTTTCGAAATCGATTCACCGTGCAGCAGATTGCTTGACTCCAAGGGATCAGCCTGGCGATCGTACAACTCTTCACTTCCATCAGCGTAACGGATGTAACGCCAGCGTTCATCGCACACTGAATGATTGCCCGCATTGTGAGTGCAAATCGCGGGTCGTTCCCGAACGGATTTGGGATGATCAATCTGCGGCTTCAAGCTGACACCCTCCATCCCAGAGGGCTCAGGAAGCCCCGCGAGTTCAGCCAAAGTCGGATAGAGGTCCAACAGCTCGGCCGGTTGGGCACAACGCATGTTCTCAGGAACTCCTGGGCCAGCAAGAATCAAAGGGACGCGTGTTGATCTCGCCCACAGTGAGTTCTTTCCGGAGATCGCTTTTTCGCCGAGGTGATAACCATGATCGCTCCACAGAACAACAATCGTATTATCCCGATGCGGTGACTTTTCCAAAGCATCCAAGACTCGGCCAACTTGGCTGTCCACAAAACTTACACACGCCAAGTACGCACGAACCAATGGTAAGAGCTGGTCGTTCTCGTTAAGCCAACTGGTCCTCGGCTCCGGCAAGTCCCAATGAATGAACCATGATGCATCCGGAGTATCGTCACGATCACCGGCCAAAATTGGCGGCATGGTAAGGGAATCAACTGGGTACAAATCAAACCATTTTTGTGTGGCGTAACAGGGAACGTGCGGAAGAAAAAAACCACAGGAAAGAAAGAACGGTTCATCGGCTGGCATCTTTTCCAGTTCCGAAACCGCCCAGGATGCAACCTGCCAATCACCCTTATCCTCATCTCGATGGGGAAAGGTCCCCCAGTCCATCAAGGGATGATTGCCGCCAGGTGTAGGCGGAATGATCTTCTTGTCAGGTTTTGCGCCAACCCCTGATGGTGGCCCCCAAACATCTGCCTCTTCATTTTTTTTGAAGCCGTTCCGTCCGTGATAAATTTTGCCCCCGATCAAGGTGCGATAACCATGCTCATGAAAATACTGCGGCATTGTCACAAGAGAAGAGAGCTCAGGAACGTTCCGAATCCAAGGTGCTAAACCATACACACCAGTGGTAGTGGGTCGCTTTCCGGTCATGATGGACGTTCGACTCGGGTTGCAAAGTGGTGCCTGACAGTGAGCATTGGTGAACGTCAGGCCTCGACTAGCCAACCCCTGCATTGCGGGCGTCTTCACGTCGGGGTGACCGCCAAGTGGCTCTACCCAGTCATTCAGATCATCAATGGCGATCATCAGAACATTGGGTCGTTTCGCACGATTCGTCTCTGCTGACGCCTCCGATACACTAAAGCCAACAGCGAGAAGGGTACCGAAGATGAGTAATCGATGCGATGAAAAAAGCTGCCTGTGAGTCGCCATAAAAACTTGCCAAGCCTATTGAGATTGAATTTAAAAATCAGTGATAGCGAAACCAACTCGCCTCGGCCTACTCACCAGAGTTCGGATCACTGGACTGAGTGGATTGACCCTCTTCGCCTGGTGGCTTGGCAACAAACTGAAGTGATGCGCTATTCATGCAATAACGCTTGCCCGTAGGCTGGGGACCATCATCGAAGACGTGACCAAGATGTGCCTTACATCGGCCACAGTGCACCTCAGTTCGGGGATAAAACAAAATGTAGTCCGTTTTTGTGGCAACATTCTTTCTGCCAATTGGCTTAAAGAAGCTTGGCCAACCAGTGCCGGATTTGAATTTTGTTTCACTCTCGAAAAGAGGTAGCGAGCATACCACACAGCGATAAACCCCGTCCCTCTTATTATTCCAGTAGCGATTTTTAAAAGCGGGCTCCGTTGCCGCATTCTGAGTCACATCGTATTGCATTTTTGTGAGTGTTCGCTGCAACTCTCGAGGAGATTTCGGGACGTACCCAATGCTCGGATCAGCTTCTTCAGATACCTCTTTGGCTGCACCTGCTTCTTGTGAATAGCAGGACATTTGAGGTAATCCGGCCAGAGCCCACCCCATCGCCATACTCAAGACCGCAACGACTGGCAGCTTCACCCTTGGCAATTCTCGCAGTGCAAATGACTGACGCAGTGCAAACAATTCAGGCAGTGTTCGTGTGCGAGATGATTTCTTGGCCATCGGTTCTTGATTGCATTGCATGTCAGATCTCCTAGGTGAGTGATAACGCTTACAGTATGATTGGTAAGTCAAGGTTTTGGCAAGCAGAACGGCTCCGACGCATCCTCTCTCTATCGTCACTCATGCGTGTTCAACTCTCCGGTATCCACGTCCGCCGAAACGGCCTCAACATCCTGCGGGACTTGAATCTGGAGACGTATGAAAATGAATATGTGGTGCTGCTGGGGAATAATGGATCTGGAAAAACGACCACTCTGAGAACCATTGCCGGCCTTCAGCCGACAGAATCTGGGGTGATTCAATTCGACGAAGCGTCCATTGATCATCTTCCGCCGCGTCGACGATCGATCTCAATGGTCTTTCAAGACGACACGCTCTACCCGCACCTGAAAATCGACACGGCACTTCGAGACAGTCTGCCGCCACAACTCTCCTCCTCCGAAAAATCTCAGCAACTTCGACAAATCAGTGAGCGGTTGAAAGTTACCCAGCTCCTTGATCGGTACCCCGATCAATTAAGCGGTGGAGAAAAACGCCGAACCGCAATCGCGTTGGCAATGGCAAAAAACGCGGACGTGCGACTGCTTGACGAACCACTCTCGAGTCTCGATGCAACGATGCGTCCCTTTCTGCTCCACGACATCCAACAATGGCATCAGGCTGCAGGCGGCACCACCATCCACGTCACGCATGATTCTGAAGAAGCGATGCAGGTAGCAGACCGAATCGCGATTCTTTCTGATGGCCGAATCGTTCAATTCGATACACCCACTAAGATCCATCAGCAACCGTCCCATCTTGATGCAGCGTTGCTCATTGGAAATCCAATGATGAATTTGCTCGATGATGATGGGCAAACATCCAATCATGATCACCACCGCATAGAACTACCGAATGATCTCGCACAAGTTCTTAAGTCTCGGCAGCAGGACTCCAAGGCACCTTGCATCATCGGGATTCGCCCTCAACACTTATCATTCGAGTTTTGCCAACAGCCGCCATGCACTCAGTCAAGCGAAGTTTTAATCCTGACGGCTACCTTAGGCCAGTTTTGGAATTCAGGTACCGATTTTCACGCAACACTGATTTGGAAAGAAAACATCCTTCGCTTTACGATCAAACCGGAAGAGACACAGCAAGTTGAGCGATTGCATTCAACGCAACCCGGACAACTCATCACCTTGCGTGCCGCCAGCAACGACGTCCATCTCTTTGACGCGAAAAGCGGCGAACGACTGAATGATTGATTTGATCATTGAAGCACTACCGATGACCCTGATCCTGTGCCTCGGGGTCTTCGTGCAATCAGCAGCAGGCTTTGCGGCGGGCCTGACGATTGTCCCCGCGTTACTTTGGTTTGGCTACTCAATACCCGCAGCGAACTGCGCGTTGTTGGTTGCATCAATTCCGCAAAACCTTTGGGGAGTCTGGAGCTTTCGGGACAGCATTGGTATCCGAGATGTCGCATGGCCAGCGGTCGGTCGCCTTTTATTTTTTCCTCTTGGAATCTCGGTCGTCTACCAGCTCGAATCCCTCGACACCAACATAATCCGCCAACTGGTCGGCGGATTGCTGATCACCGTCACCCTCGCGATCACCTGGTTTCATCCGCGACCACGACAACACCTCCACCCGATATGGGCTTGGATTGCATTTCCGCTTTCCGGTTTCATGCAGGGCGTCGTGGGGATGGGTGGACCGGCGATGGTGTTCTGGGTTCAAGCTCACGACTGGGGGACTCGACGCTCGCGTGGCTTCTTGTTTGCCATGTACCTTTCAAGCCTGGTGCCAGCACTGACCATCCTCGGTTTGGTTTTTGGTGCATCGGTCTACCAAGCTGGTTTGACCGCAGCATTCACTCTTCCTCTGCTACTGCTTGTTACTCAGCTTGGTCTCCGAGCCGGTACCAAGTTGGGACGCGACCGTCTTAAACGGGTCACACTTGGACTTTTGTTCCTGATGGGCATCTCTGGACTACTCACACCTTGGCTGATGCCTTAGCAGGATGGCTAATGCGTTGGGAAGATTGATGTGATGAAACGATTACATCTCAGGCGTCATTCGGAGCACTTCCTGCGAGTCGAACCTAAAAATGAAAAACCCCATCCATTCACACTGAAAGGATGGGGGATCAAATGATGTCTTACGGATCGATCGCGGGGACAGCACCTCGCGGTGATTACTCTGCCGATTCGGGCTCCTGAACAGGCTTAGTCGCAGCCGTACCCGCATCACCCTCCGACGCTTCACCCTCTGCATCTTCAGACTCAGCAGGTTCAGTCTCAGGAGCGGTTGGCTTGGCTGCGGGCTTCATTTCAGCCATCCACTCCTCTTTGGTCAAAACGCCATCGCCATCGGTATCCATTTTGACTTTCGTTTGGTTTGAAATCTGCGGAATCTCATGACTCTCAAGTTTGCCATCCGAGTTTTCATCATTCTCTGCAAACACAGCCTCGGGTTCCGCTCGAGCGCGAACTTCGGGATCGAAGGCACTGGAACCAGCGAATGGGTCAGCACCACCAGGAGCCGCGTCTGGTGCAGGGCGTCGCTGAGGACGACCACCCTCACCGCCGCCTTCCGGCGAGCCCTCCGACATTTCACCACCACCCTCTGATCCAGCATCAGGATCAGATTGATCGGCATCCGTTCCTGCTGACATGATCACGGTGCCACCTTTTACATCGTGCTGAGAAACTTCTGCTGACGACTCATGAATGAACTTGGAGTGACGGTGGAACAACCACTCATCACCATTCTTCTTGTAGACCGCGTAAAGGTTATGAGTGCGAATCGGCAAACCACTTCTCCAACTGAACACTTCAACCAAATCTCCATTAGCTTCCTCTAGCGTCTCCGAGGGTTCCATCTCCAATAACTCACGGACACCCAGATTCGTGAGCACCTCGGTGCTCTTGCTGTTCACCTGCATACTCTTGGTGACGATTTTGTCATAAGCAGCATCCACATTTGGACGAGCAACCTTGTAGTCGTACGCCAACGCCACAATCATGACCCCAAGAAGTACTAGAAGGACGGTTTGTCGTGACCCGCCACCCCGTGCAGTCTCGGTCGAAGAGGAAGCCTCACTCATTACTCGCCTCGCAGGAAAAGAAACTTATTTAGATATTCGAATCGAATAATCTATCGCCTTTCGAGAAGAGAATCCACTCCTTTGGCCGTCGAACGCAAACTCTACCTGAGCCAACTTCCTAACCTAACAGGCAGGAGAAACTCATCTTTGACCTGTTAGCAATCTGCCCATCAATGCAAATTAGCGACCGATCGTAAAAACGGAGTTTGAGTCAACTTTGCCAGCGATCGGAGATCTACCGGATGCTCCAATGGAGTTACCGGTTTTCCGCTAAGATACCGTGTGTCAACTAATCCTCTCCATCTTCTCGTTGCCTCGAATCAAAACCCTCTCGTCCATCATGCCAAGACTTCTCTTAATCACTGCCTCCTTGATCTTAGGCTTCCAGATCCAAAGCAAAGGTGAAGAAGCTGGAACTGCGAGATTCAAAGGAAAGCAGACGACATCGGAATTGGAGAAACAAGGATTCAAACCACTGTTCCACAACGGTGATATGTCTCAGTGGGAGATTCAACCATGGCACGTTGGTCACTGGAAAGCCAATGATTCCGTTCTCGCGTATGATGGCCAAGCCAAGCATGGACGAGTCAACCGTGCGGACCTGTGGACCAAGAAATCGTTCAAAGATTTTTGCATCTATGCGGAATGGCGTTTACCCAGTGAACCCAAAATGAAACCCCACCCGCTGGTACTCTACAACGGTGACTTCCTGATGCAGGAAGACGATCCCAAAGTACGGTACACACGTGAACGTCTCGATGCAGGAGACAGCGGACTCTACTTCCGCGGTAGTGTCAAATGCCAAGCAAACATCTGGAGCCAGGTCCTCGGATCGGGAGAGATTAACGGCTATCGGACCGATCGCTCGATGCCACCGGAAGTGCGCAGAGGCTGCATCCCGATTAATAATGCGGACCGTCCCTTCGGTCAGTGGAACGCATTTCTGGTGACCATTCGAGGTAACACCATGTCCGTCACTCTTAACGGCGAGGTGGTGATCCCCGGTGTAGCACTGCCCGATCTTCCAGCAGAAGGACCGATTGCTCTTCAGCACCATGGTGACCCCGTCGAATTCGGACAGATCTGGATAAAAGAACTGGACTGATAACCACGCGAACAAAACAGATTGTGATGCAACCATCTAGCGATCAAGAAATCCTTCGCAGCGACCTTCTACCTAAAGTATCCATCCGATCTTTATTCGTGGTCACACTCGCTGCTGCGGTTCTTGCAACTATCGCCCGAAGTGCTGATTCTGGCGAAACTGCAGCAAAAGCGTTCCTGCTCGCAGTCGGTTCGTTGATCACCTTCTTTGCGTTGTCCTCACTCTTCTTCTTCGTGGCGTCCGTATTCGACATCGGACGCAGAAAAGAAGATCCGACCGCAGACGCCTCATCCGATGTCGATCAATCTCTACCACACCAAATCTTGCCACCCAGGGATCGCTCGGTATGAAGATTGACGCACCTCCCAGATCAGGCACGATTCAATCCACCGACCCAGTGGTGATGCACCACCATCGTCGCTTTGGGTCTAGCGAAAGATTTGAAAGACATGGCACACGCCGATTACTGAAATCACTTGCTGTGAAATCACTTGTTGTGATCCTCTTTTTACTTGGATTCAAAGTCTGCACTGGCCAAGACTTCATTCAATCTCCCATTCTTCCAGAGCAAGCGAGATTGGAACAAGGATTCACGTTACGACTTCGCTACCGCAGCACTCCTCAAGCTGCCTACATGCCACTGAAGGTCGAACTGCGAGGCGATGGCAAGTTCCAGCGTGATCGAAACTTTCGTCTGCGTGTTTCCACCATCAATGAATCAATCGTCCCCAAAGCCAATGGAATGGAGTACGAAATTGACATTGGCATTGAGGAAAACCAGTCCGAACATGTGGACCTTCACATGCTCCCCAAATGGTTCGTGGGTGAAGCGTTCAACCTCCAGCTATTCGAAGACGATCAGCCGATCCCCGGGTACGAATGGCGCATCGAAGAGGACTATACGGGACCTCTGTACACCCGAGGTGGAGTTTTTGAAAACGAAACCAAATTCAACTGGCTTTACGTTGCCGATTCTTCTGCCGGTGCTGCTATCCCAAAAGAAATGTTCCCGGATCTTCTCTCGCACATACAGAACGAGCGAATTTCACCGGACGCGAAACTCGCAAGATACTTCGATCAATACGGGATCGTACCTGCCGGCGGCACGGGAACTCGCGGCAGTCCTCCAACAACCTCACCCGAAGAATTTTGGAAGCAGGCCAAGGCAAGCGGCCAACTCGATTACGTTTGGCTAAATGACGTACCTGATGATTGGAGATACTACCAAAGCCATGACAGCATCGTCATGCAACCACACACCTTCGCCAAGTTGTACTTTTCTGATCCTTCTCGCTACGCGGCACTCAAGCGATGGCAGATGCTTGGTGGTACCCTTGTGGTGCTTGGATCGTGGGACAACATCGCTCGCATTAAGGCGATAACCGATAGCCGTCACGGCCAAGGATCTAAAAACCAACAAACCACACCTCCAACGCTTACACCCCAGCCATTCATTTATCCCGTACGTGGAGGCGATTTTAATAAAGAAGAGCGGATTTCATCTCGCGAGGATGGCATTGCAAAAGAGTTCATCAAACAAGAACTACAATGGCTTGCGGAACAAATGTCGGCAGTCTTAAAAGGTGTGCCACTTGAAATGGGTGTCGATAAAATCTTCGCGATTGAAGACGCAAAAGGAACCGAAAAACTCTATTACGGCTATCACGACACAGGACGCGAATCTCTTTATCTCAACGAGCGTGTTGAAGCAAACCTAAGCCAATCGTTAATAGAACGCTTTCGAGTACTCAGTTTGTGCTACCACCAGTTACGAACAAACAGAACACTCCAGATAAAAGATCGCAAAACTCGAATCGCACTGAACGAAGAACCGAGTTGGCTGTCGTCATGGAATGCCGATGCTCAGTTTGGGTCAGTACATGAAGTCGGCATGGGATTGCAAGTATTCATGCACTTTGGCTCAGCGTGGAAAAGCGAAAACAGCTCCTTACCCGTAAGAACACGCTGGGAAATCGCTGAAAAACTGGCCGGAGATGGTTTTTCACCGACGGTAAAAAGAGGCGTTGAACCCATCTTAAGTAATCAAAGATTCTCGGACTGGAAGATTCCGGGAATTGCTGAACCGCCTGTTTACACGTTCATCGGATTCCTCTCAGGATTCTTTCTTCTTGTTGGCCCAATTGCTTACTGGCAAACCAAACGCATCGGACGTCCCTACCTGATGTTTGCGATTGCTCCAACTTTGGCACTGATCACCACCATCACCATGTTCGGCTACGGAATGATCGCCGATGGATTTGGATCGTTTGCAAGGGTTCGACAAATCACTTGGAGCGACGGCAGAACCGGTGATGGAATCGAACGCGTTCGGGCAACGTATTTCACAGGTTCGAAACAACGAACACCGCTGCACTTTCCGCGAGAAGCAGAGATTTTTCCGTATCTTAATCGAGGTAAAGCATCATGGGGGACAATGGCCGACTTACCGGAGGGCAATCTTGGAACCGTCACTCTCCAAGATAAGCAGCAATGGCTAAGTTCAACATCGCTGCCGTCGCGCAGTCAACAACAATTTGTTTCACATCACCCGCGTCCCCAACTCGGTTCACTCAATATCGTGCAGAATTGGCCAGCGGACTTGAGTCCACCGTCTGTCTATAGCACTACGGTCAATGGAAGGTTTCAAACATGGAACCCTGTAGTGGTTCCGAACGTCACCAACGGGTTCCCCTTCACGCTTCGCTCGCTGATCATTTGCGACCGAATCGGTAACCACTGGCTGATTAATTCCTTAAAACCCGGCGACTCAGCAAACGGCAAACTACTTACGAGAGACGATGCATCCCGCATCCTCGGTGAGCTTTACACGACACATCGCCCAATTGGATCCGTTAGTGAGTCACGAAACAGCCGATCCACCAGAAGTAACACTAGGAACAACGGTGAAGATTTCCGTGATCTCACTGTTCGCTTCTTGTTGGAAGGGAACTCGAAGAACAGACGAACAGGTGGTGTTCTCGAAGAGTGGTTGCAGCAACATCTGCTAACCGAGGGCGAACTTCCCAAAATGCATTTCGTCGTGTTCAGTGATGTCAGCGATGATGCCGTTGCAATTGACAACTGCGAACTCAAAGCAAGCGTCCGTTATGTCATGGGGACCTACCAATGAGTCTCCATGCAACCACCTCGCAAACTGCAGGCGTTCATTCGCACGCTCAGGAAGCGATCGAACTGAGACGCCTTCATCGCTTTTTTGGCGAAACGAAAGCAGTCAATGATGTTTCTTTCACCGTCAGTGCAGGCAAGATCTACGGTTACATCGGTCCTAACGGAGCTGGCAAAACCACCTCCATGCGAATCCTTGCGACCCTTGACCTCCCAAGTTACGGAGACGCATTCATTGATGGATTTTCGGTCGTCAATGACCCTGAGTATGTACGACAAAGATTGGGTTTTATGCCGGATGCGTTTGGTGCCTATCGAGATGTGAGCTGTGCGGAGTACCTCGACTTTTTCGCTCGCGCTTACGGTTTGGTGGGTAAGGAGCGGGCAAGTCGCCTAGAGCACGTCCTCGACTTTACCGGCACTCGTGGGATGAAGGAAAAGCCGATCCGAGGGCTCAGCAAGGGCATGAAGCAACGCCTGTGTCTGGGTCGATCGATGATTCATGATCCATCGGTCATGATCCTTGATGAACCCGCCGCTGGGCTGGACCCACGGGCACGCATCCAACTTCGCCGGATGATTCGAGATCTGGCAGATCAAGGAAAGACGATTCTGATTAGCAGTCATATCCTCACCGAGCTTGCCGAGATCTGCGACAGCGTGGGCATCATCGAACAGGGACGACTGTTAGCGTCGGGTTCGGTGGACGAAATCCAGTATCAGCGAGAGCAACGCCGAGAATTGGTGCTTAGGGTCTTATCAGATCCATCAAATGCAAAGGAAAAAATCAAACAGGAACTGCAACTGGATGAAGTCATTATTGATGGAGAGCTGATTCGGTTTGAATTCAAAGGCGACATGCAGAAACAGAGTCAATTTGTGAGCTGGCTGGTCCATCAGGGAATTGAAATCGCCGAGGTGAAGTCGCACCAAAAGTCACTCGAAGACGTCTTTCTGTCAGTGACGGAGGGCTTGGTGCAATGAACGAGAAAAGGGAAACCGCAGCTGCGAAATTAGAGAACACCCAAACAGCAACCAGTCAAACAGCAATTGTTCACAGCGCGACGACTGAACCGCGGGATCTCATTACCGCCGCACCGAGCTGGCTGACCAAACTGGATGTATGGGCAGGACGCATCGCAGACCAAATCAATCCAATCCTGATCAAAGAAACTCGGCAATCACTCAAAAGCCGGCAGTTCGTCTACACCTTTTTTGCTCTCTTGGCGGCAGCTTTTGCGTGGACGGTTGCTGGCAGTTTTTCGCAGATGCCCCAGATCTACACCACTCCATCAGCGCCAACAATGATGCTCGGTTACTTTGCCGTCCTCGCGATCCCGATGCTCCTTGTCGTTCCCTTGGCGGCTTACCGATCGCTCGAGGTTGAAATCGATGACGGCACATTGGAACTCCTCTCCATTTCAACACTCAGTCCTTGGCAGATCATCCTTGGAAAGCTTGCCAGTTCGCTGCTGCAAATCCTGCTCTACTTTGTTGTCCTCTTACCCTGCATGGCTTACGCGTACACCCTGCGAGGTGTCGATCTACTGGAGATGACACTCGTTGCTGCGAGTCTATTGGCATCGGCGGTAATGCTAACCGTGATCGCGATCTTTTTTGCTCCGATGTCTCACTCTCGCACCGGACGAACCCTCACGCTCCTGTTCACTGTCGTGATGCTTCTCGCTGCGGTCGCAGGAATTTCAGTGATCATGGTCTTACTCATTCGGAATGGCAATTCACTTAGTGATAAAGAGCTGTTTTTCGTGATCGCTTCCGCTGTATCGATTGGAGGCACACTCGGTCATTTGCTGCTCACGTGTGCCGCAGCACAACTGACACCCGAAAGCGAAAATCGTTCTACGCGACTCCGATGGGCCGTGCTTGGACTCAGCACCGCTCTGATCTTTTCCACCGCTCTCGCGACCGCGAACCTGAATTACTACGTCAGAGGTAAGGGAGTCGTGATCCCTCAGCAGACCACGCTCTATTCCCTCATCATTGCCACTTGGACGCTTTGGACGTTCTCTGGAGCCATGTTTGTTTCGGAGTCGGCAAATCTGACACCAAGGGTCCGACGTGAGCTGCCCAGTAGCATCGTGAGCCGCACACTAAATACTTGGTTCACGCCCGGTCATACGACCGGCTTCATTTTTGTGTGTATCAATGTCGCAGGACTCTTCGTCTGGTTCTCACATGGACTGCGTTGGCTGTCCGGCGAGACGCTGGAACCAACACATTTCACGATCATCCAAAAGGATTTTGATGTCATCAATTCTCTGAGCGTGGTTTTTGCCTCTTACCTGATCATCACACTAATCTTGGTTCGTTGGCTCATGATTGCGATTCGTCGCAATCAGAATCCGCGGATTGAAGTTGGAATGGCAGCACTTCTCGCAATCACCATCCTCATGGTCCTCATCCCTTACTCGGTTGGCTCACAGCTCAATAATTTCCGACCGTTCGACTATTCTGAATGGCAAGTGACGAACTGGTTTTGGACGCTCTCTTGGATCTACCAAGGTAATGATCCCGGCTACACTCCCCTGATGGTCGAAACCGTCGCCTCGCTGGGAATCATTCTCACTCTGATTGTTAATTCAAAGGTCACACGAGCACAACGAACAGCGATGCCAAACCGAGTTCTTGAAGAACAGAAGAGTTTGCATCCCGCGGAAATTGAAATTGACGTGCTAGCTGAAGACTTCCGCGAGGATTGATTCAAAAATCAATCAAATGGTTTCCAAGACCTTCATGATTCATGAGGGTCGAAGGAGATTCCTAAGAGACCGCCTTCGAAACCGTCAGCAGATTTCGTAAACTACGGTTGCGAATAGCCATGTCCGCTGATCACCTCCTTACCGACGACTCGGTTCCATCCCAGAGTAAAGCCAATGTCCTTCGATCCGAGCGAGCCAACTCCAGAGCCACCGCGTTCAAATGAGAATGCACCACCGGTGCGAGCAAGGGTGCCGGATCATGTTGCTGACGGCTGCTTCAGTTCCGGAGTGATCGTGATGACGGGACCGAGTGAGTTCATTGTCGATTTTCTACAAACCGTTGGACGACCACATCGAGTAGCCAAACGTGTGATCGTGCCACACGCGGTCATGCCGCAGTTTGTTGACGCCCTGCAAACGAATCTACAGCTCTACAAGAATCGCTTCGGCGATCCCCCTCAACCACCCACACCGAATCCTCCACCTGAGAAACGCCCCACACCACAAGAAATCTACGATGACCTCAAATTACCCGACGATGTCCTCAGCGGTGTCTATGCCAATGGTGTCATGATCGGCCATGGAGCGAGTGAGTTTGGGCTCGATTTCATGACGAGCTTTTTCCCACAATCAGCGGTCAGTGCAAGAATCTTTTTGGCTGCCGGGCAGATCCCACGACTGCTTGAATCTTTGCGTGGTGCAGTACAACAACTGCAGCAACGCCAACAAGCGATCCAAGGCGGCGGTCAGATCCAAGTATCTGCTGGTGGGCCGCAACTACCGGTACAGCCGCAATCCGCTGATTCAACAGAACATAAAATAGATCCAACCGAAGCGTCTCCGTTACCTCCCGGCACGGAAGAGGCCAAGGACGCTGAATCCAAACAGATTAGCGCCAACGATTCGGAACCGAAAAGAACCAATGGCCCTGAAGCCGTTGGCCCAAACTCGAATGATTCAAACGCAACTGATTCAGAGTCAACCAATCCTGAACGCGGCAAACAGGATCCCGAAACACCCGACGCAAACAACTCCGACTTGGGTAATCAGGACCAATGAACCGTATCAACCCGATCCCGCTTCTGCAGGATTTACCACGATCGGATTTACCCACCAATGAGCCTTTAGTGTTGGCCAGTGGCTCACCTCGCCGGGCGCAATTACTCACAGCCGCCGGCTATTCTTTTTCCGTTCAGGTTGCCAGCGAAGAAGCTGAATGCGGTATATGCAGCCGCGAAACCGCCCCTCAACTTGTCGCTCGATACGCCTACCGAAAAGCAGCTGATGTAGTCTCAAAAGTTGAATCCGGGTTGATCTTGGCGGCGGATACCGTTGCCTCTTGCCTCGGTCAGATTCTCGGCAAACCGCGTGATGCTGAACATGCCGAATCGATGCTCCGGATGCTCAGTGGACGCAAACACGATGTCTACACCGGCATCTGTCTCTGGTCGGCAAAGGAAAAGAAATGCCTCGTTGAAGTCGTTCGTACTGAATTGGAGATGGCACCACTGAGTGAAGCGATGCTCGAGTCCTACCTCGACTCCATGATGTGGGAAGGAAAAGCCGGTGCGTTCGGCTACCAAGATGGAAACGACTGGCTCAAAGTCGTAAACGGTGGCAGTGAGAGCAATGTGGTGGGGCTGCCGATGGAACGTTTGGCCGAATTACTGGAAAATTTCAGCGAAATTGCCGAAACCGTTAATATCGATACAAATTACCTGCCATCTGACACGAACCCGAGTTGCTAGCATCAGGGCCGTTCGGATGACGGTCCACGCATTCTGGCAACGATCTCATGCGAAATCCAGCGACCCAATTTGAACGACCGCAATCGTGCGCGGGCAGATTCGGCCGTCAATGTCTGATCATCGCCTTGGCTTTGCTGTTTCTCCCAATCCTGTTTGGGAATGACGCTCAAGCTGAAAACTGGGCGGAAAAAATGTTTCCGGTGCAGAGCCACAATTTCCGAGTGGTGGGCAGGGGAGCCAAAAGCGAATACCGATTCCAATTTACCAACCCCTATGAACAAGACGTTCACATTGCTTCAGTTCGAACGAGCTGCGGCTGCACCACACCGACGGTGAGTGAGCGCACAGTCGGCACGCATCAAACCGGTGAGATCGTTGCGGAACTCAATACCGATTCGTTCATCGGTCAAAAAGCGGCCACCGTAACGGTTATTTTTGACCGACCTTCTTACGCCGAAGTCAAACTGAATGTCAGCGGTTACATTCGCACCGACATCAGCTTTGATCCACCAGAGCTCAACTTTGGTGAATTTCGATCCGGTGAAACTCCCGAACAAGAAGTCACCATCACTCATCTCGGTAATCCCAACTGGGAAATTACGGATGTCCGCAGCGAATGCCGCGAACTAAAGGTTCGACTACTCTCAGTAGAGCGAAACGCTCGGCAAGTCAGCTACCGAATGAGCGTCCGTATCGATGGACCGTTGAGCGACGGAGAACTCAGGGAACGCATCACCCTAATCAGTAATGACGCTTCTTTCCCAACGACCGAGATGCTGCTCTTTGGACGAGTCGCTCCACTTGTTTCCATCTCACCAGCCGCAATCAGTCTCGGTGATCTCAGTGCCAATGCGAATAAGGAGCAAAGGCTTGTGGTCCGCTCTGATCAAGACTTTGAAATCAGAAATGTCCTCTGCGAAGACCCACGAATTGAGTTTGAGGTCGGCAGTGGAAAAAAGAAAATCCATTTCATCAAACTGCGGTTTCGAGGAGATGGCAGCGTGGGTTCCATCGCTCAAGAGATTCAAGTGGTTACCGACCTTGAAGAAAACGGCACCGCTGCTTGCCTCGTGACAGGGCGAATCCGTTAAACTAACGGAACCATGAGCGAAAAGATCATCATAGATGCGTTAACAACGACTTTCCACGATTACCGACTCACACGAGGTGAACGCAAGGGAATCAGTCGTCTTCTCAAAGAGAACGCCAATCTACCATCCGACCGAGATTTCATTCGCTCGGCCGCTTTCGAGTTGGTCTCAGAGGCGATTGACGAAGCCTCTCCAACGGACAGAAACCGAATCATTGAGTGGCTCGAAGAGATCACAAAACTCCTTGTGAATCTCGAGAGAAACCCGAGCGAGTCTGAACACGATAGCGAAGCCTACTTCAGCCCTGGTGACAACTGCGTTCATCGCATTAGTCAACTATTTGCAACGGCTAAGAAGTCGGCGGATATTTGTGTGTTCACCATCACCGATGATCGAATTCGCCACGAGATCATTGCTGCGTACAAACGTGGTCTCGCCATCCGCATCTTGTCAGATGATGATAAATCAGGTGATCTCGGATCCGACGTGGACTTTCTCGATCGAAAAGGAATCGATGTTCGGTTTGACCGATCGAGTTACCACATGCATCACAAGTTTGCCATCTTCGATCAAAAGATCCTGCTAACCGGAAGCTACAACTGGACTCGCAGTGCGGCAGAGCACAACGAGGAAAACTTCCTCATCACGCGTGAACCGAAACTTCGCAACGCGTATCAAAAAGAATTTGAGCGTCTCTGGGCGCTTTATGCTTAGCGACCATCTGCTCGGCGACCGATTTGATGATTCCAGATCCATCCGATTGAGATGCACGCCGAAACCGCTGCGAATAAGACAACGCAGACGCTTGCGATCGGAACACGCTCAAGAATCAAGAGTGGCAGGCCAATGGTCAGCATCCCGCCGCCGATAAACGGAGATGAAAGGGGAGCAGCTAGTGCGTAGTCCTCCGCTGCACCGGACTGCAATTTGGGATCAACCAGTCGTAATAAAACAAAACCGGTCGCGGTGGTTCCAGTCGACATCCCATAGTTAATCAAACCCAATTCAAACCAATGATCACTGGGCAACAAGCGGCGTGATAAAAACAGCAGGCAAAAACCGGTCCACACAAAGCCGGCCAACAGGAGAATCAGCAGTGGGCCAAG
>JBMHCO010000172.1:0-88304 GCA_049889895.1 Rubripirellula sp. | reverse complement strand
TCGCGTCGTGACCAAGTTGGGATCGATGGTGACTTGTTGAATCGGATGTTGAAGTTGGAAGGCTTGCGTGGTGCATGAATCGGTTCTTGTTAAATCGAAATCATTGAACGAAAGACGTTGATTTGAAGTGTTAGTTCTCGGAAGGCAGGATTCGATTTCAGGCTTTCCGTCGCAGCAGTGTAAAGCGTCTCGGTGGTGCCATGTTGGGCGTCAGAGTAAAGAACTGCTACGATAGCGCCAGATGGTAAGGCGAGTGGATACACAGTAGATCCGATTGCTTGATTTTTAAAACATTTTGAATCAAGTGTTTTTTGAGTTTGATGTGAAGGGGGGAAGGATGGTTGCGAAGGTTTTAGTGACGGGAGGATATGGCTGTATCGGCGCCGAAACCGTGAAGTGGTTGTTGTTGAATACTGACGCGGAAATCGTGATTGCCAGTCGGACCGTTAACGCAGAGAGAACAGCGAGAGTTTTTCATGGTTTTGGCCTAGATCGTTTGCAGATGATCTCGCTCGATATCTCAAAGGCGGATCAGGTCAATGATCTGTTTTCTGCGCATTGTTTCAGCCAAGTGATTCACCTTGCAGCATTTCAAACTCCCGATTGCAATGCGCATCGAGATATGGGATTGCAGATCAATCTTGCTGGGACTCAGCATCTGATCGAAGCGATCAAGCAGAGTTCCCAGGCTGTCGAGCGATTTGTTTTCGCAAGTTCCATTGCAGTCTATGGACCAAGGGCACAATATCCGCCGGGCGTGGTTTCGAGTGAATCGGTGCCTGCGCCGGTAGCACCCTACGGGATATGGAAGTTGGCAGGCGAGCAACTATCGAGAGTCTTTTATCAAGAAACGGGGGTGCCCACCGTTTGCCTCCGACCCGCAGTTCTCTATGGGGCGGGGCGAGATCTTGGTTTAACGTCTTCGCCAACTACTGCCATGAAACATGTTGTTCAAGGCACTCCTTATACGATTCCCTTTTGTTCAAGACAGGACTTCCAGTTCGCGCCTGATGTGGGAGCCGCGGTGGGGATCACTGCCACCGATCCATTTGATGGTTTTGGTGTCTACACGTTGCCGTCACACTGCCTGTCGATTGCGCAAATGGTTGAAATCATTCAAGAAGTTGCGAGGCAGATTGAAGGTGTCGATGATCCGCAAATTTCCGTGGGTGACCAAGAGGTGCCATTTGTTTGTGATCTGGAAAGCCAAAAGATCATGGATCAATTTCCATCGATACCTCACACCGCGATCAACGATGGAATTAAACAGACGCTAGAAACATTTTGTTTGCATCATACATTGGGTTGGCTGTAGAAAACCCACAGGCAAAGTTATTGAACGCGTTTTTCACGAGCACTGAAAGAGAATGACGAGATGTTGAACAAGTTACTTGGATTTGCTGCAGTGATTCCTTTCATTTTACTTGGTTCGATTCCGGTGCAGGGGCAGGTGATGCCGGAAGACCCTAAGGCATTTCACCTTTTCCTGTTGGCTGGGCAGTCCAACATGGCTGGCCGCGGTGATGTTGAAGAACAGGATCGTGTTCCGCATCCACGCGTTTTCATGCTGACTAAAAACAACGAGTGGAAACCAGCGGTGGATCCGCTTCACTTTGATAAATCGGTTGCCGGAGTTGGGCTTGGTAAGACCTTTGGGCAAATCGTCGCCGACTTGGACCCAAACGTGACCGTTGGATTGATTCCGTGCGCGGTTGGTGGGTCGCCGATTGATACGTGGAAGCCTGGCGGATACCACTCGCAAACCAAAAGTCATCCGTATGACGACTGTCTGCGGAGAGTTTCGGTCGCATTGGAGACCGGAACACTTAAGGGGATTTTATGGCATCAGGGTGAGTCCGATTCCAATGCTCAAAAAGCACCTCTTTATCGGCAAGAGCTCAATGAGCTTATCGCTCGTTTTCGCCATGAATTTGATGCTCCCAATGTGCCTTTCATCGCAGGTCAGATGGGGCAGTTTGTTGAACGCCCATGGGACGAGCATCGAAAGCAAGTGGATACGGTTCACCGGTCATTAGTTGGCAATGTCCCCATGACGGCATTTGTGAGTTCGGATGGACTGGGGCATCGTGGAGATCAAGTGCACTTTGATTCTGCTGGCTACCGCGAGTTGGGAAAGCGTTATGCGGACGTTTATCTTGAGATGATCCAAGCCACTCGATCTTCCGAGCGTCGTCGGCCTCTACAGCGTCTGATGCAGACCCTGCAACCGCGGACTCGCTGAGGTCTGCCAAAACCTCAACGCATCACTGCACGGAACGCGAGACCACTGAAATAGTGCTCATGTAAGAGTGCTCATCAAACCGAGGTGACGCGTATCATGCTGGACACGCATTGATACTGATATGCGTTCGGTTTGATCTGTGGTCCGGATGGTGCGATTCGGGTGGTATTGGGAAAAGGGTGCAGCAACATGCCAGAGGGACACAAGACACATTATCTCGCCAAGCAGCATACCGATTGGTTTGCTGGTCAGAAACTGAAGGTGACAAGTCCCCAAGGAAGGTTTCGGCAGGATGCGAGAAAGGTTTCTGGGCAGATTCTTGAGTCATGCCAAGCCTTCGGTAAGCATCTGTTTTATGAATTCGAGAGTGGTAGGCGGGTTCACGTGCATCTGGGGCGATACGGGAAGTACCGTGTTCTCGACTCTCCACCACCGGTACCGGTCGGTGCGGTGCGGATGCGTTTGTGCGGAGAGCAAAGAACAATCGATTTGACGGGGCCGACCACTTGCCGTGTGATCAATCAAGATATCCAAGAAGAGGTGGTTGCTAAACTCGGGCCAGACCCGCTAGCCGGTGGTTCTAAAACAAAAGTCTGGAGTCATCTTTCGTCGAGCTCGAAACCGATTGGCGCCCTTTTGCTTGACCAGACCGTTCTCGCTGGTGTGGGCAATATTTTTAGAGCAGAAGTGTTGTTCGAAGTTGGGATGCACCCAGAGCAGTCAGGGGATTCACTTAGCAGGGAGCAGTTTGACCACTTGTGGAAGTCGTTGAAGCGAATGATGAAGGTCGGACTGAAGTATGGAAAGATCGTGACGGTACAGTCTGGTGAGACTCGTCAGCGACTGATTGATCTTGAGGGGAACGATCGCTTCAGGATCTATGGTCACGAGATTTGTCCGCGATGCGAAGGTTCCATCGAGACGATAGAAATCGCTGCGAGGAAGCTTTATTGGTGTCCGTCCTGCCAGGCAGGATGAGCATTTTGGTGAGGGGACAGCGGCGATGACTCTTTTGCCTGCGATCAGTTTGTTGGATATGAGCAGTTTGTTGGATGTGATTAGGGTGCCAAGACTCGATCAAGAAAGCGGTAAGCTTTCTGGCGTGTCGCTTCTGGAAAGTCGTGGTCTGCATCAGGATATTCAATCACAAAACGCTCAGGCATCTCGAACCTTTCATAGACTGCGCGAATTTTCGGCTCCGCACTTTTGACTCCTTGGGCATCAAAGTTTGAATCGTTTAGTGGGCTACTCGAGAAAAAACCTCGCGGAGCAATCGCAGCGATCGCCTCAGGTAGGTCGAACGGCATCTGTTTGGGATCCAATCCATAACATTCTCGAATCCTCGGCATGTAACGATCGCTCGACCAGCCAGCGAGACGACCTCCGTAGTAATAAGGGAAGGGATCCCATCCGCAACTGGATACAACACATTGAATTCGTTGATCGAAAGCAGCGACAAAGATCGCATTGTGCCCGCCGAGGGAATGTCCAATAGCACCAATCCTCTTTGCGTCAACTTCAGGCATCTGGGACAGCAGGTCGACTCCGCGTCGATGATTAACAATCGCCTTCATTGTTCCCGAGAGATAGTTGTCTGTATGGAACTGATATCCCTGTTGGTCCCCGAAGGAGGGATAGTCGGGGGCGAGGACAATGTAGCCACGCAGAGCGAGTTCTTGGGCGTAGTTGCGATTGGGACGAGGCCCTTCGCCAGCCACAATCCTTTTTCCTAGTATCGAAGTTGGGTGCAGAGCCAGCACGGCGGGACGTTTTTTTACGCCGCTTGGTTCGACTGCGGTTGGGAGATAGAGATGTGCGGTCGCATCGCCATCCCGATCAACCGTGTACGAGATAAGCTGACGCTCGTAGCCTTCGAAGGTTTCAGACTCCAATACTTTAATCTGAAGTGGTACCAGTTCATCGGCGTTTGGGATTCGTCCCATCACCATTTGCATCGAATCAAGAATGTCCTCACGGCGCTGTCGCCAGTCTTCCGTGTTTGAAATAGGTTGGATTTTTCCATCCGCATTCAACCAAACACTCAGGTCTGAATGATCTGGATACGGTGGCACACGAAGGGAGCGTGCATCCGCTGCTTGAATCCCCGCAAGAGTTTCGGCTTGAGAACGAGCTTCGGAGATAATCGCGGTTTCGAGACCTTCGCTCCACGCCGATGGTAGCCCGTAGTAGACCATGGATCCTCCACCTTCGTAGCCACCTTCAGAGAGGACTCGTTCTGAAGGAATGTAAGCCATGACATCATTCGAGTATGCCGTTACCCAAGTTGAGCCAGTTCCTAGTTCTTGTTTGAGTCTCAACGCGTAATCGATCACCACTTCACCACCAAGGAAGAACCAAAGCGGTCCATTGCCTAGCTTCCAACTTTGAATCGGGTAGGGATACTTATTTGGGATTTCACCATCCTGATCCAATTGTTGAAGCAAGTGTTGGGCTCGTGATGCTTCGAATCGATTGCTCGAGTGCAGCGTTTCTTCAAGCTCTTGTCGGGTTGGGGTGGAAGAGAAACGCAAGTCAATTCGAGTGCCTTGAGTTTTGATCGATCCTGAGATTTTGTGAATCGGCTGTTTCATCGCTTCGGTCACGGCGTCACTGATTTGTTGACCGTACTGCTTGGCTAATTCGATGGACCGGCGAGGGATCGGATTCTGGTCGGCACCGCAGCCAATCCACATCATCGCGGTTGCTCCCGGAAATTGTGATTCAATCTCTGTTTGTGCAAAGCCGGGCCAGTCTGCGCACCATTGGTAGCCAGATAAAACGGTGGCGTGGCACGCGTAACCACAAATGATCGCTCGAATGTTCTGCTGATTTACCTGAGGTTGTCCTATCTTTTCACCGCTTTGGATGATTGCGGCGGTTTGTTTACTTTTAGTCGCATCATTCTTTTCTAAGTCACGAACCACAAGCATTGGGACGTCATGATCAACCGGGCCAGCCAATTGGTCCTGCTTGACGAGACGAGGAACTTCTTTTTCTGGGTTGTTGCGTCGGTTCACCGCGAACTTTGCGCGGCCGACGGTCCAGTAGATTTCGGCAGGTTTTAGGTCCGCCCGCGCGGCATCGCTTAGTTGGATGATTTGCTCGGTGAGTTTTCTTGTGTAACGATTGATTTGCCGCCAAGCGTTGTAGTCAAGTTGGTACATCGCATTGAGGTTGTTTCCCACGATGGGCCCGCTGTGCGTGTGGGTTGTCGTAATCGCGATGTTGTTTTCAGGGATACCTGAACTTTCAAAAATGCCGCGTCGAATTTCATCAGTGGTGTCGGCATCGATACCGACGAGATCAAGCATGACGAGGACGATTGTTTCACGCTGCGGGTCCTCGATCGCAATCACCTTGGCCCACAGGTCAGAAATCTTTCCATCCGCGGGGCGATTGCGTGAACCATAGCCAGACATCCACATCGGTTCTTGCGGTGTGATGATAGATTTAGCAATCCCAGCTCTCCAATTGCCTTCACTGCCAATGCAGTTAGCAGCAAGGGTGGTTACGAGGAAGAACAGTGCGGTGTGAATAAGTCTTGGTGCCACGGTGAAATCTACTTGGAAGAAAAGGTTTGCCAAGGTGAAGTGATGTATTGATTCAATCAGTTATCGGTTCGGTGGCGAGTCCCTGAGTCCATCTTCGCAGACCCGCTAGTCTTTGCTTTCCTCGTGCAAAGTAGGATTCGTTCAACTTGCCTAGGTGCGTGGTGCTTTTGGCTTCATATGATGAGACGTCTACAAGCGGTTTGACCCAAGGGATTTCCTGCATGCGATCGAAGCACGCGTGGGCGATCACTTGATGTCCCTTGATCGAAGGGTGAACGTGATCAACAAACCAATTCGCATCAGGGATTCCATCCGGTTGATTGACTCCTGATGCATTTTGTTGATCGAGGATACTGGGAAGATCGATTAAAAACACACCGTCTTGCCGATCGTGTTTTCGGATCGCGGAAATGATTTCGCTGGTTGCACGTAGAGGGCATACGTCATGGTCTCGCGCCAAATTCAGGTGCTCGAGCGCCTGTTCTTGTTGCCATCCATCAAAAGCAACCCTTCCTAGGACGTAATGTGCACCCGCATGTTGTGGGTCGATTGTCAAACATTGCGTTGCCGCCCGTTGTCGATCCGCATCGCTTTGCTCCGGATCTCTAGCGATCCGCCAATGGTGTTTGAATTCATCAAGGCGTTCGCTGCTTAGGTCTTCGGGCGTGGTGGTTTTGAAAGGAGGTGTTGCCACGAGATCACATGCGGGAACGCAGAGCACGAGCGGGATTTTTGCTCCGCTCACTCTGCTGACCATCTCGTCGAGAGTTGCCGAGAAATGTTCTTCGACTCGATTCACCCATTTCGGGTCACGTCGGTATCGACTCAGTCCATTTTCTTGGTCGAGTCGCGCTAGCACCTCTTGTTGCATGACAAAGTTTTGCGCGGGCTCGGTTGCGGGTGGGCTGGGAGAGACGATTTTCTGGTTAAGCCATTTTGCCAAGCGACTGTGACGCGCGAGGGGAATCAAGTGTTTTCGAAGCCCTTGTACTTCACGCACTTCTGCATACTCACGATCTTCCAAGAATTCATTGTGCCCGGTGTAAAGGACAATGGCATCGGGCTGATGTTCAAGTACCTCGTCTAATATCTTTGCAACGCGGTAGCTCGCGTAAGAAACACCGCCACAGTTGATTACCTCGAACTGGTATTGATCATCTGACGCTTCGAGTAGGAACCGGAGCCAAGTAGAAAAGGCTGTTTCAGTAGCGTAAGGACGTCCTTGGACCGTTGAGCCACCGAGTACAAAGATGCGGCGAGTGTTCGCGGTTTTGGTGGCAGGAAAGGAATCATTGCAGAAAAAGTTAGATCGACTCGAAGGGATCTCCCATCGCTGGTTTTCTTGATTGAGCGTAAAGAGTGGTTTGAGTTGATGCAGATCAACCCAAGGGTCGGAGTCGACGGCATCAACTACCGGTGCTTCGGTTAAACGCAGAAGTGTTTCTGCAGCAATCAATGGCGCAAGGCTGATGAGTATCGCGAGTGTGCGAAACAGCCATTTGCGTCGAGATTGATTGGCCGGAAGCATTCGCCGTCATCCTCTTTCATTTCTTCACTGTTCTGAATCTCTTCTCTGGTCTGAATCCGAACATTGTAAATCACTTTTAGGAGTGATTGAGAGAAGATTGCGCTGCGTGGTCGGAAGAGGTTGCAAAACAGGGGGACTTCGAGTGGTTGACCGCTGGTAGAAGCTTTCCTAGCAGACAAGAATGGTGGGATGAATGAAGACAGGCATCTTTACCTCACCGGTTATCGTGGCACCGGGAAGTCAACCATCGGCAGGCTTCTCGCGAAGGAATTGAATCGGCAGTGTGTCGATTTGGATGATCGGGTAGAAGAAATCTCGCAGAAAACCATTCGGCAAATCTTCGAAGAGGGGGGAGAGGAAAGCTTTCGTCGTTGGGAGTCGGAGGCATTGCGTTTGGTCTCGGACAGCGAGCCCAGCGTGATTGCGCTCGGTGGTGGCGCCATTTTGCGAGAAGAAAATCGAAGATTGATTTCGGAAACGGGGCTTTGTTTCTGGTTGGATGCGGATGCGGAAACGTTGCTGCGACGTATTCACGGCGATGTTTCTTCGGCAACCCGGCGGCCTGCTCTGACTGATCTGTCAGAGCTTGAGGAGATCCGGAGGATGTTGGAAACTCGCCAACCGCTGTATCACCAAGCGAGTGATGGTCGGTTGGATGTGTCCAGTGGTCGGCCGGAGGAGATTGCTGCGGAAGTGTTGCGACGCTGGTTGGATTCCCAATAACCACCTTCAAGATCGATCTGTTGCTGAATCGCAACTTCTCTGTATGCTCGCTGCAGCCCGTCTGATTTTGGAAACTAGCTGTCTTGCTTTGCCCAATGATCTGATCACCAAAATGATGCTATCAGCTGACTTGATAGCGGCTTTTTGGATCCGGTCGGTCTGAATTGTGGAGCAATGAGGCTGTTGGCGTTCGGGTGTGAAACATACAAAAAACTGCTGCGATGACGGGATTGGCTGTCGCTGCGGCGTGACCATTGAATCAATTGAATTCAGCAAGCAACGGTTCGGTTTGCATCGCCTGGTGTTCGCGGTGCGGTGGCGAATTGGAAAATCTGCTACTGCAGATCCGATGTTTGCGGAGCTGATGTTCCATAGCGGAGAAGGAATCAAAAGTGTTTGTTGCAGCTTCAACTGAGTGCTGGCCAGAAGTCGAGCTTCTCGATGCGATCGAAGTCTTGTCCGATCTTGGTTTCACGTCCGTGGAACTTGCTCTTCATGAAACTGGTGGTCTCAAGCCGAGTGAGCTAATTGGAGACATGGATCGCGCCGTTCAGTTGCTGCGGCACACTCACCGACTCGATATCTCTGGCTACAGTGTGCAGCTCGCATCGACTGGCGAACAGCACTACGAAGATTTTCTCAGCCTTTGTCGTTTGGCCAAGACCACCAAGGTGGTCAATATCATTGTGCCATCGAGTGAGCACGGGACCCCGTTCAACGAAGAGGTCGAGCATCTCAAGCGGCTGGTCCAAATTGGGGAGTCCGAAGGGATTCGTGTAAGCGTGCGTAGTCAGCTTGGCTGTCTCAGTGATGACCCTGATACCCTGATGGTCTTGTGCAATAACGTGGATGGCTTGGGCATTTCGCTCGATCCGAGTGTTTACCTTTGCGGTGGTGGCAAAGAAAAGAACATCGAAAAGATTCTGAAATTTGTCTGCAATGTGTACCTTCGAGATTCCAGGCCTGATGCATTTCAGGTGAGTATTGGGCAAGGAGAGATCGATTACGCGAAACTTATCACGCAGTTGGAACGCGAAGGTTACGATCGAGCACTAACGGTCCACATGGTTCCAATGGATGACTTGGATCACCGCGTCGAGTTACGCAAACTGCGTCGTCTGCTTGAATCGCATCTGTAGATCCATCCAGGTTACGGCTGATCTGGTCAGGTAAGGCTGATCTGGTCAAGTGCGGCCGATCTGATCACGTGAGGTGAATCGCCAAGATGTCCGAATCTTCGTTGCATCGATCAGGCTTCGCGCGGTGTGTCGAAATCCTCAAAGATGCGTTAAGGCAAAATCAAAGAGATTCCGTCTCAGTCTCAACGCATCGCTCCGCGATGGCACCTCAACTCGCTTACGGCAGGCATCGAGGGCCGGTGATCGGCGAAGTCAGGCGGGCGGCAGTCTTGATTGCACTTTACTTTGATCCCGTTCAGGGTTGGGTCGCACCGCTTACCCTTCGGCCAGATGACCTTGAGCATCATCCCGGACAGATCTCATTCCCGGGTGGGCGTGTCGAGCTCAACGAGAGTGAAGAGGAGGCGGCCCGACGTGAATTCGCCGAAGAATTGGGTCTCGTCCCAAGGCAAGCGGTCATCGTTGGTGAGTTGTCTCCGATTTTCGTTTACGCGAGCCATCATCTTGTCTCGCCATTCGTGGCGGTGATGCCCAAGCCTTCGCTGGCTTGGGCTCCAGACCCTCGCGAGGTGGCGGAGGTGATCGAGTTTCCTTTGGCAAGCTTGCATCAGCTCAGTTCGAAGGGGCGAATTCGTCGAGTTGCCAAATGGAATCAACCTCGTCCGATGACCAGCGATGTTTCCGAGGAGGTAACCGAACAGGAGACGGAATCGCTGCCTGTGGGGCAGTGGTTACCAGAAAATGTGACCGGCCGGGGGGCTGAGCATCGCGAGTTGATGTTTGAGGCACCTGCTTTTCGGCACGGGAGTCATTGGATTTGGGGAGCTACCGCGATGATGTTGCACGAATTAGGTGCCGCCTTGCCTAGTGAGTTGCTACCTCTCGCTGAGTCGTCTTCTGTCTAAAGATCGCCCATGCGGCCAAATTGACACCTCCGCAACCAATCCTACAATGCTAGTAGATCTGGTCGCTCCGATACGATGCTCTCGAGCAGGCATTCGCCGAGATCGGAGACTTGTTTATGGTCTCGACGCTCATTACTCCACTCCATTCGTTCAAGGTACCCTCAGTATGGCTTCTGACGCAGTTTTGCAATTCAGTGATGACAACTTTAGCTCGGAAGTGCTCTCCTCCGATGGCGTCGTTCTCGTCGACTTTTGGGCACCCTGGTGTGGCCCTTGTCGGCAGATCGCACCGATGATTGACGAGTTGGCAGCGGAAAATCCATCGGCGAAGATTGGTAAACTGAATATCGACGATAGCCCCGGAATTGCGTCTCAGTACGGAATTAGCAGCATCCCAACGATTTTGATTTTCAAGAATGGTGAGATCACCGGTAGCTTTCTTGGAGTGCGTCCCAAAGCGGCACTTCAAGATGCCCTGGATGCGGCTGCGAACTGATTTTGGACTGGTGGTACCTAGCACGTTCCCCTATCTAAAAACGTGCGGCTATCACCCTCGATACACTTGGCGAGCCCGGCACCGATTTGGTGTATCGGGCTTGTTTTTTTTCGGTGGCGACGATTGTTTTGGGCGTAACAAAGAAGGACAACGGTAAAGTGACAAAGTCAGAAAACTATTCAGTCGGACCGAATAGCCTCGCTGCCTTCGAACGGGCGAGACAATTGATGCCCGGTGGGGTGAACAGTCCCGCGCGTGCTTTTGGCGCCGTTGGCGGTTCGCCGCTCTTCATCAAGCGTGCTCAGGGACCTTACCTGTTCGACATTGATGATCGGAAACTGCTCGACTACATCGGCTCGTGGGGACCGATGATTCTTGGTCACGCCCACCCAGAGGTCATTGAAGCGGTCATCCAAGCGACCGGACGCGGCACGAGCTATGGTGCCCCGACGGAAGCGGAGTCTGGTTTAGCCGAGCAAATCATTGAGGCGGTGCCGAGTATCGAAAAAGTACGTTTGGTAAGTAGTGGGACCGAAGCGACCATGAGTGCGATCCGTGTGGCTCGCGGTGCAACCGGTCGACATAAAATCATTAAGTTTTCCGGCAACTATCACGGTCATGTCGACAGCCTTTTGGTCGCCGCAGGTAGTGCCGCCGCAACCCTTGGTGTTCCCGATTCACCTGGGGTGACCCCTGGTGCCGGTCAAGATACTTTGGTCCTCGAATACAACGATAGCGAAGCTGTTCAACAGGCTTTCGCCTCGCATCCCGGTGAAATTGCTGCAGTGATACTTGAGCCGGTTGTCGGCAACATGGGCTGTGTGCCGGGTGAACCGGAGTTCTTGAAGACTCTGCGCGAAGAGACTCGCAAGGACGGGGCAGTACTCATTTTTGATGAGGTGATGACTGGCTTTCGTCTCGCTTTGGGCGGTGCGCAGGAACGTTTTGGAATCACGCCAGACATGACCACCTTGGGGAAGATCGTCGGCGGTGGAATGCCCTTGGGAGCGTACGGTGGTCGTGCAGACATCATGGATCAGGTGCTTCCCGCGGGGAAGGTTTTCCAAGCTGGAACCCTGAGCGGAAATCCGGTTGCGGTCGCTGCAGGTAGCGCCACGTTGCGATTGCTACGCGACGAATCCCCTTACGAGTATCTCGACCAGATCGGCGAACGGTTGGCCGTCGGTGTTGCGAAAGCTGCAAGTGACGCAGGTGTGCCACATTGTGTTCAACAGGTCGGCAGCATGATGACGTTGTTTTTCCAGCCCGATGCAGTTCGGAATTGGCCTGATGCTGATCGCAGTAACCGAGAGCATTTTGCGAAGTATTTCTGGGGCATGATCGATCAATCCGTTTACATGCCGTGCAGCCAGTTTGAGGCGTTGTTCATCAGTCGTGAGCACACCTTGGAGATGATTGATCAAACGATTGAGGCTGCTGGGAGAGTGCTTTCCGGTTTCTAGGCGATTGGAGGATTCTCCAAGGCCCACCTCGCCCCTCTCTAGAGCCGCCATTTTGCATGTCTTTTGGCTGATTAGTGAAGAAGAAACGCCTCAAGACCGTTAGAGCTTCGCTAGTGTTCAGTTTTTGCCGCAAATCACTTGAGACGCGAATCTTTTTGAACCTTTCCCCCCACAAGAAGGTGTGTTTTGGGCCGCGACGGCGATACATTATCGACCGACGTGAATCACTCGGACTGACTCGTTGAGCGTCCGTTGTGGTTCGGTTTTCCGCCGATCTTTCCAGACATGAAAGCCTCACGATGTGCTTGCTGGCCGTTCAGTATCGCTTGGTTCCCGAAAGCCCAATCTTGGTTGCAGCGAATCGCGAGGAGTACTTTGATCGTCCCAGCCTTCCGCCTTCGATTCAGTCAGGAAAGCCCCGCGTTCTCTGCGGGATGGACCAGAAGGGTGGCGGCACTTGGTTGGGTGTGAATCAGAACGGCGTTTTTGTCGGCCTTTGTAATCGAGCAACAAGCGTGCCTCTGTTCGGGCAACGCTCGAGAGGCCTGTTAGCTCTGGATCTGATGCGTTGCTCTTCGGCAGACCGAGCCTTGGAGAAGGCCGAAGCTGAATTTGCCAAAACCCGTTATGACGGCTGCAATATTATCGTTGCCGATGCCAACAGCGGTTATGCCATTCACGCTGATGAACGTCAGGAAGTGGTCGAGCTTAAGGATGGATTGAATATCATCGGGGCTCGCAACTTGAATGATCCCGAGGATCAACGAGTTCAGATGGCGCGTCGGCTGCTGACCCTTCAGACCCTTGATTCGCCGGTTAAATTCTTGGCCGTTGCTAGCAAGGTATTTGCAAGGTCCCCAGTTGGTCCCGGTCGGCCCAGCATGGTGGTACGCAATGGGGATTACGGAACCGTCAGTAGCACCCTGATCGCCTTGGGTGTGAAGCCTCGGGATGCGATCTATCAATTCAGCAATGGTGCACCGGATCAGGTGAAGTACGAAGATTTCTCGCCAATGCTTCGAGATATTCTTTCTCGAGGGCTTCGCGAGGCACGCACCAAGGCTAAAGCTCAGGGTTAAGCATCGAGACGCCGATTTGACTGCATCTTTGCCGCAGGCGATGCCGATAACCCATCTGGGGTATTCTTGTCAGCGGCTGCGCACACTTTGACGTACCGCGCCGGGCTCGCCCCGCTGGCGATGACCGGAGATCAAGCGGTATCGCGAGAGACAATCGGTTTAATGATGCAGTAACCGCGGGTGTGTGGAATCGATGATCGACCAATTGCAAGGCACAATGTGCATGGTGACAGGTGGCGCGGGCTTCATCGGCTCGCATTTGACCCACGCTCTTTTGCAGGCCGGCGCCAAGGTTCGAGTGCTTGATAATTTGAGCACTGGGTTTGAGGCCAATTTGGAGAGCTTTGATTCGGCCGGTGTTGAGTTCATCCGAGGTGATGCATCGGATCGCGAGACGGTCAAACGCTCGATGGAAGGCGTTGATTATGTCTTTCATCAGGCGGCGATGGCGAGTGTGCCTCGGAGCATCCGCGAGCCGGCATTGTGTCATGCGTGGTGTGCAACGAGCACGGTTGAGCTTTTGCACGCGGCTTCTGAGGCGGGAGTGAAGCGATTGGTATTGGCATCCACCAGCGCTGCCTATGGGGATTCGCCATTTGTCTCCAAGCGAGAGTCTGATGCCGTCGCCCCTTTGTCTCCCTATGCTGCAGCCAAGCTAGCAGCGGAAGCCTATTGTCGAGCTTTTGTTACCAGTTTCTCGATGGAAGCGGTGATCCTTCGTTATTTCAATGTTTTCGGCCCGCGTCAGGATCCTCAGAGTGAATACAGTGCGGTGATTCCACGATTCGTTTCCATGATTCTGTCCGGAAAGCAACCGATCATTTACGGCGACGGTGAGCAGTCTCGCGATTTCGTTTTCGTGGGGGATGTTGCGAGAGCGAACCTATTGGCAGCAACGACGCCCGATGTCTCTGGCGGTACCTTCAATATTGGTCGAGGTGAGCGAACGTCTCTGCTGGAATTATTAACGAAGCTCAGTGATATTCTGGGAAAGCAAATTGACCCTATTCACGAACCGGCACGGGTGGGTGACATCCGAGATTCGCTCGCTGACATCAATCAAGCGAGGTCAGCTTTGGGGTTTGAACCACAGGTATCAATCTATGACGGACTTGCGCAGAGTGTGGATTATTATCGCAGTGTGATCTAGCATCGGCGATGGTCGCTGGCATCAGTCGAGAGATTCGAGTGTGACCGCTTCTGGTTCGCTGTCGCTGTTCTCTGTGTCGTCTCGATAATAGGTTCTAACCAACGGTGGCAGCGGATTGATTGCAAGTTGATCTTTGATGAATCCTTGGTTCTTCGCTTCGCGTAGCATGTTGATCACATCGCCATAGCATCCACCGACTTGAACGACTCCTGCGATGACGTCATCAGGTGAGGTGGAGACGATCACGCGACGATCTTGTTCGCCTGCTTGAAAGCGACTGATTCGCACCAGTTCTTCTGGGTGATTGGGGTCTGGTTTGAGCATGATCCCGCCGGGGAGCATCAGGAAGGTTGAAATCTCCAGTGGATGGACATCGCCGATCAGCACCACTTCTGGTTCTTCTTCGATGGAGACGGCGATCGCTGGTGAGCTCTGTGAGGGGAGTTCGTAAAGTGTTAGCGGACCAAGTTCGCTGCCACCAAGGACTGCTTTTCCATCGATTCTTCGACGGATTGAGCAGAACGCTCCGTAGCGTGTTTCCAGACTTGGTTCGTTGGTTAGACGACGGAGTGCATCGATTGCGAGTTGTTGTTCGACGCCTTGCAGGGCGATGAGCGACGAGTAGCGAAACGCCGCGACTTCCCGTGCTGCGGCCTCGAGTGGTTCGATTGATTCGACTCGATCGAGATAGGCAAGAGCTTCTGCTGCGTAGAAACGTAGTTCCGGGTTGCTCGCTTCCAGGCCATCGAGCAAGGTCGGAACGGCACTCTCCCCTAACGCTTCGAGTTGGAGTGCGGCGTCTGCGGCGGTTTCCGGCGACTGAAGTCTCATCGCAAGGTCAGCAAGTCTTTCTTGGCGACCGCTCATCTCAGCTTTGATACCGATCGCTTGGATCACTTGCATCATGCGCGGGACGTTGTCGCGGTATCTCGGATGAACTTCAATTTCAATAAAATCATCCTCGATAGCAGTCGCGATACCACGGCGGGTTGTTCCATCAAAGAAAAAGAGGCGACGGTTGATCGCATCGGCAATCGCTTTGGAGAGCTTTGCGTGTTGGAATTCAGGCCTCAGGATCAGCCCCAGTTTGCGAGTGACTTGAACACGCCCACCCGAAAGGATGCGTCCTTCGTTTCGGAGGGTTTCGTCTTCGTTAGGCTGGTAGTCAGCCCTCGTTAGGATAGAGCCTTGTCCGATGGCGAGGACATCACTTTGGCGGACGATGTTTTGCAGCATCCTCTGTTCTCGAAGGCGTGTGTCCAAAAGCCAGCCGTGATGGAGATCAGAGACGCGACTTTCTTTAGGTGCGACTACACGAATGTCAATTAAGTCACCGCGTTTTGCGCCCGGAGGAATCAATGCAAGGACTCTGACTAGAGCGGTGTCGTCAGTCTCGAGCCATTGGTTAGGAGCGATCACATCGTGTCTCTTCATCTCTTCGAGGAGTTGATCACGAAAAACGGAGGGGTCTGGCGGACCACCGGTGCCGGGCAGTGCGTTAACCGCGCCCACACCTTCGATCCTTAGCGGGCGGAGACCTTGGATCACGGTTCCATCGCGGACCAAGTTGGGCGGCTCGGGGGCTCTCATCAGTTCCCTGAGTTTCGCCTCGTTTTCAGCCTCTTCAAATCGGCCAGGAAAAAGAGCGTTGCAGCCACCACTGAGCAGGATCATCAATGCCAGCAGGGGCAAGCTCCGTAGCGTTTGTGCACGGTTGGATGAAGGATGTGGCAATGAGTTAGGCATGGTGTCCGTTGACGTCCTGTCTTTTTCAGTCGCGACGCATACTCGTTTTTTGAGCGAGCAGTTTTTTGAGCGAGCAAGCGCCGAATTATTGATTTTTTGTGGTGCAGCAAGCCGAGGTGCTTAACCGCATCGTTGATCAATAGCGGCTTTCGGTGCTGGAAAGCAAGATCAGGCGGTAGGGACACGAGTTGGATCAATCGCTGAGAAGACGGAGGCAATTTGGGCGGTGGGGGCGGTTTTTCACGCAAAATTCAATGGTTTATCAGCACCCTGAATCGCACAGTACTCGCTCGCCATGGCGGTTGGATGCTTCAATGAACCGCTGAGGACCGGTGTTTTTACCGAAAAAAGCGTTCGTGGCTGTATTTTCCGCGGTGGAGCGATTCTTCATTGCCGACAAAGGTTGCGTAATCGAAACCGATTTCCCGCTCGAAAACAGTTTGTTTTCCTCTGCCTTGAAGCTCTTGACAGAAAAATTACAGCGGGGATACTCTTCGGTTCGCTCGACCCCGTCTTGCGTTATTTGCATGCAATGGTGTTCAGGTCGCCCTGTAAAAGAGGCCAGAATGCCGGCAAAACGGTGTCTTTTCGAGTAAGAAAACTCGACTGCGTCCCAACAAGGGGGCGTGGGTCCGATATTCCATAGTGTGGATCAACCCCACCCGAACGACAGTTTTATGCCCACAATTAACCAACTTGTCCGCAAACGCCGGAAACTGAAAAAGAGTCAAAGTAAGTCTCCAGTGCTTGAAAAGTGCCCGCAGAAGCAAGGTGTTTGCTTGCAGGTGCGTACCATGACCCCGAAAAAGCCGAACTCGGCTCTTCGTAAAATTTCTCGTGTTCGCTTGAGCAACGGGAAAGAGGTTACCGTGTACATCCCGGGCGAAGGGCACAACTTGCAAGAACACTCGATCGTTCTTGTACGTGGTGGTCGTGTACGTGACCTTCCCGGTGTTCGATACCAGGTTGTTCGCGGATCTCGAGACGCACTCGGTGTCGAAGGTCGTAAGCAGTCACGAAGTCGTTACGGTGCGAAGAAGTAGTTCGTACGCTTTATTTGACGGCGTCGCTCGATGCGGGGCATCGGCGGCAGCAAATTGAGTGTTAGCAGTTGTTTAACGCTCGGATCGTAAAATCAATCACACATCGTTTTTTTAAGAACCGAAGATGGGTCGAATCACTTCCAGTCGCTCTCAGCTCAAGGGTGACCCCAAACACAACTCTCTACTTGCCAGCAAATTCATCAACTGTTTGATGTTGGATGGTAAGAAGACCACTGCTCAACGAGTCTTCTACGATGCGTTGGACGAAATTTCTCGTCGAAACGAAGTCGCTGATTCGTCGTCGATCGAAGTTTTCGAAGCAGCAGTTGAGAATGTGAAGCCGTACATCGAAGTTCGCAGCAAGCGAGTTGGTGGTGCAAGCTATCAGGTTCCGATGCAGGTTAATCGAGCTCGCCAGCAGAGCCTTGCGATTCGCTGGATCTTAGGTGCGGTTCGCGACAAGAAAGGTCGCCCGATGCATCTGAAGCTAGCCGATGAATTGCTTTCGGCGTACAAGAAAGAAGGCGTCGCATACACCAAGCGTGAAAACACGCACCGCATGGCAGACGCCAACAAGGCATTCGCTCACTTCGCTTGGTAGAGCGATTTCGACGCAAAATCCTATTTTAACCGCGACGTATCGGCGTCGCGGTTTTTTTGTGGTTACTAGCTCGCTAACCTGTGTAAGGTTTGGCTGGAAAGTCAGTTTCATTCACATTGAGTTCCTTGAAGTTTAAATCGCATGGCCACGGACATTGCAAAGATTCGTAACATCGGTGTGATTGCACATATTGATGCTGGAAAGACCACGGTTACCGAGAGGATGTTGTACCTCAGCGGTGCCAAGCATCGTGTTGGCCGAGTTGACCATGGGACGACTGATACGGATGATGATCCAGAAGAGCAGGAACGAGGCATTACGATTTTTAGTGCTTGCGTGAAGTACTCTTGGGGGGATTACTCAATCAACTTGCTTGATACCCCCGGGCACGTCGACTTTACCGCTGAGGTAGAACGTTGCCTCAGGGTGTTAGATGGAGCGGTTGTCGTCTTTTCCGCTCGTGAGGGCGTTGAGGCACAGAGTGAAACGGTATGGCGTCAGGCTGATCGGTATGGAGTCCCGCGTGTTGTCTTTATCAACAAAATGGATCGCGAGGGCGCTAATTTTGAGTCCGTGTTCAACGAGATAGGCCCACGCTTGGGAGGGAATCCTGTTGCGATTGAGATTCCAGTTGGTCAGGGGCCGACCCATGTTGCGGATCCGTTCCGTGGGGTGATCGATCTGATCGATTTGAAGCTTCTCGAGTTTGATCCAGAGACCGAAGGCAAGACGATCGAGCAAAGGGAGATACCTGCTGAGTTGCTCGATGATGCCATGTTGTGGCGAGAGCAGATGCTCGATGCGATCTACGACATCAGTGAGGAGGCTGCCACTCTCGCGATGGAAGAACAGGAAGTGCCTCGAGAGTTGATCATCGAAGCGTTAAGGCAAGGCTGTATCGATCGAACAATCCAGCCTGTGCTTTGTGGTTCTGCCCTTCACGGGATCGGAGTTCAGCCATTGATGACGGCGGTCGGGAATTTCTTACCAAGTCCTTTGGATCGCCCGCCGGTGGAAGGTGTTGATCCAAAGAAAACCGACAAGACGTTGACGCGAGCTCCGGAGAACAAAGAGCCGTTTTGCGGATTGGTGTTCAAGATTCTTCCCGCCAAGACAGGCGATAATTACTGGATTCGAATTTATAGCGGCGAGCTTAATCAGAATTCACGGGTCTACTGTCCGAACCGTGATAAGAAAGAAAACATCGCGCAGGTCTGGCAGATTCATGCGACCAAGAAGGATCGTGGAGGTCAGATAGAAACAGTTGGCGCGGGGGATATTTGCTGCGTCATCGGGCCTCGGTTTGCAATTACGGGCGACACCATTTGTGACACCAAGGCAAACATTGAGCTTCCAAGTATCAACTTCGCTGACACCGTTTTGTCGATGGCGATTGAGCCTGAGAGCACCGCCGACAAGAAGAAACTTGAAGAGACTTTGGATATGCTGCGTAGGCAGGATCCGACATTCCAAGCGAGTGAGAGTAGTGAGACGGGGCAAACGCTGATCAGTGGAATGGGTGAGTTGCACTTGGAAGTGATCCAGCATCGACTGACACGCGATTTTGGTTTGAACGTCAAGTTCTACAAGCCGAGAGTGAACTACCGCGAGACGATTGGCGGTGCCGCGGATGTTGTGGGCCAATGTAATCGACAGATGGGTGCGACACAGATGTTCGCGAGACTAGGCGTGAAGGTCTCCCCGCTGGAAAACTCGTCTGCACCAGCTCTGGTTTTTGATCGACTCCCGCCGGATTGTCCGCTGTCCAATGCGGTGCGGTCTGCAGCAATCGATGAGATGAGAGAGCGAGCCAGTGGTGGTGGGTTGTTGGCAGGCTTTCCGCTCTCAGGTGTTCGTATCGAGGTTTGCTCGGCGGAGATACATGAAGAGGGGAGCGACGAGGTAGCATTCCGAATCGCGGCGGGCGACGCTTTTGATCGAGCGATGCAGCAGGCGGGGCCTGTTTTGCTTGAGCCGTTGATGAAGGTCGAAGTCACGACGCCGGAAGACTACATGGGTGAACTCGTGGGTGATCTGCAGCAACGGCGAGCCATTATTTCTTCGACGGAATCGAGGGGAATGATGACGGTCATTACCGCACACGCTCCGCTCAAAGAGCTCTTCGGATACTCTGGGGCGGTTCGTAGTCTCTCACAGGGTCGCGCGGGTAGTAGCATGGAGCCTTTGGGCTATCAGCCCGCTCCGAAGGAAGATGCCAACGCTTTCCAGTTTTAACTGGCAAGCGATCCTGCTGATTTGGCCTGTTTTTTCAGCTTTTGAGGATGGTTATCTGCTTGTTTGAGCCATTCGCCGTGCCGTGTTTCGCAGGGAAATACGGTGATTCTCTTGTTGGAATTGATATCTGCGGTGAACCGAATCGTTACACTGGACGAAGAACCGGCGTTGCTCGATCTTTGACGCTTCCGTACGATCCCCTGTAGCCTTAGTCCGTCGTTTCTCGCGGGTTTTCGTTTCGCGCGAGAAAGTGTGTGATACCGAGTTCAGTTTCGGTGAGCACGGCACTAAGGGCTCGGCACGTAAATTGAGTTTTGCATCAAGTTTTGCTTCGAGAGTCTGGGATTTACTGACGTTTGGTTGAGCGCACGTTGGTCATCCCTCCTTTCATCGTTGCTGACAAGAATCCAGGAAATCACAATGGATAACCCTCTACGGCTGTTCTCTAGCACCCGCCTATTGTCACTAGCGCTCGTCGCTTGCTTGCTTGGTCAAGCACCGGCTCTTGCTCAAGACGTCGCCACCGACGCAGGTAATGATCAGGCTTTTTCTTTGGGTGAACCGCCAGCACGTGATGGTCGCGTCGCACGGTTGATCGCGGCTCTGATGCCTCGTAACCACATCTCGGCTAAGCGTCTAGATGACACGATCAGTGAGCGAGCTTTGCGACTGTACATCAAGTCGCTTGATCCGTTGAAGTTGTACTTCCTTCAAAGTGATATCGAAGAATTCGAGAAAGCCAAACTCGAGATCGATAACATGGTTCAGAACGGTGACCTGGGTCTTGCTTATCAGATATTCACTCGCTTCATCCAGAGAGTTGACGAGAGAGTTGCCGTCGCGATGGAACTGCTCGATGGCGAGTTTGACTTTGAAAAAGATGAATCGATCATTACTGATCCAGATGAGGCCAAGTACGCCGAGACCGCCGAGGAATCTCGTGATCGTTGGCGGCGTCAAATCAAGTATGCCATTCTCGATCTAAAAGATGATGAAGCGGAAGACTACATCGAACAGTTGCGTCGTCGCTATTCGCGTTACGCAAAGCGATGGAAACAGACTGATAACGATGATCTCCTTGAAATGTTCCTCACCTCGGTGACGACTGCTTACGATCCACACTCAACCTACATGTCTCCTGGAACCCTCGATGATTTTCAGATTCAAATGAGCCTGAATCTTGACGGGATCGGCGCACAGCTTCGTGAGAAAGATGGCAACACCGTTGTCTCACGCGTGATTCCGGGTGGTGCGGCGGCTAAGCATGGCAAGCTAAAAACCGACGACATCATCGTGACCGTCGGTCAAGGTGAAGAGGGTGACATGGTTGATATCGTTGAAATGCCACTAAATGACGTTGTTGACCTGATTCGAGGTAAAGCGGGTTCGCTTGTTCGCCTAGGTGTAAAGCCTGGCGGTGTTGGTAACGTTGAAGAGTACAAGATTACACGAGCTCGGATTGAACTTGAGGAGTCTGCGGCTCGCGGCGAGATCATTGAGCATCATCTTCCCAACGCTGAGGAAACACTCAAGATTGGTTACATCAACCTGCCCAGCTTTTATCTCGATATGGATGCTGCTCGGCAAGAGAAGGCAGATTTCCGCAGTAGCACACGCGACGTCCGCCGCATCTTGATTGACTTTCAGGAGAAAGGCGTCGATGGACTCGTCTTGGATTTAAGCAAAAATGGTGGGGGGAGTTTGACTGAGGCAATCAACCTCACCGGACTGTTCATCGATCGTGGTCCTGTGGTTCAAGTCAAGAATTCTGATGGCTCGATTCAGCAGTACGCTGATGAAGAGAGTGGAACAACTTGGGATAAGCCGTTGGTTGTGATGACCAGTAAGTTTAGTGCGAGTGCTAGCGAGATCTTTGCTGGTGCGATCAAAGATTACGGCCGAGGGATTGTTGTCGGCGACCCTGCTACCCACGGTAAGGGAACCGTTCAAACGCTGATGGATCTTGGCCAACAGTTATTTGCCCACAATCGCGCGAACTACGGAGCATTGAAAGTAACGCTTCAGCAGTTTTACCTCCCTGATGGTCAAAGTACTCAGCGTAAAGGTGTGGCTGCTGATGTTGTGTTGCCAAGTATCACCGCGAAGATGGATGTCGCTGAAGGCGATCTCCAGTACGCGTTGGAGCATGATGTGGTCAAGGGCGCAAAGCATTCTGTCTACAACATGGTTCCCGTCGATCTTCTGGATCAGATTCGCATGCGAAGCGAGAAGCGAGTCACTGCGGATGAGGAGTTTGCGGACTTGTTGAGAAGGATTTCATCCTATGTTGCTCAGAAAGAAGAAAACTCTGTTTCCCTTAAAGAGTCAGCTTTTGTCGCAAGACGCAAAGAACTTGAATCTCAAAACAAGGATGAAGAAGAAGAGTTGGTCGAGCAGATGAATGACGGAGTTGTTTATCGAGATGGATTTTATAATCGTGAAGTCATGAATATCGTTCATGACTACATCGATGGTCTTAGAGATAAGAAACTTGACAACGCTGGCTAATCGAGTCCTCTGTGCGAAGACTTGCAACCTTTAAAATCAAAGCTCGGCCTCTCGTGGGTCGAGTTTTTTTATTGGATCGATACCTGTATAGGATCGATCTCCGCTCATTTCCGCAACCTGCTGGATTAAGGCTTGGCGTCGCTAGTAATGTACCAAGCAGTTGGGCAAATTAGCTGTGATGGATACTCGGTTGGTGCATGCTGCTCGGACCAAACATTTCTCAATGCCTCTCGTTTTCCTTCACCGGCGACGAGGAACCAGATGTTTCTTCCGGAGTTGATTGCTGGAGCGGTAAGTGTGTACCGGAAGGTAGTCATTTGCTCAACCCAATTCTCAACGAACCATCGATCTTCTTCCTGCAATGCTTTCGTGCCGGGGAATAGGGATGCTGTGTGAGCATCATCTCCAAGGCCAAGTAGAACGAGGTCCCACTGAGGGGTATCGTTTCCGAGGAAATGTTCCCTAAGGATCTTTTCGTATGCTTGAGCACCAATTGCTGGTTGATCTACATCAACGGTGACGGGATGAATTTGACTCTCTGGCGTTTGCTGGTGACTCAGTAGGGTCTCACGAACCATCCGCTCGTTACTCTGATCGCTATCAGGGGTGACGTTGCGTTCGTCTCCCCAGAACCAGTGAATTTGGTCCCAAGGTAGATCCTCTTTAGCTAGAAGTTGATAGATCCGTCGTGGCGTCGATCCACCGGACAGTGAGACGTTCGCGATACCTCGCTTGTTTACTGCTTCGCGGATCACGTCAGCAGACGCCAGTGCAACGGCTTGCTGGAGTTCAGCTGTCGTTTCAAACGAGATGGTGTGCTTGTTGGAGGTGCTCATTCAAAAGATTCTTCTTTACCTGGGAATTGTCCTGTCCGGATCGCTTGGCAGTACTCTTGAGCGGCCTGAGTGATGGCGCCACGAACATCCGAAAATTGTTTGACAAACTTCGGGAGATAACCCGAGTTGAAACCAATCATGTCGTGAGTCACAAGAACTTGTCCCGAAACATGAGGTCCGGCGCCAATTCCGATCGTTGGAACGGAGACGGCGTCGGTGATTGCGCGACCAATTTCGGTGGGGACACATTCAATCAAAACACAAAAGGCACCAGCTCGTTCAGCGGAGATTGCGTCCGCGAGTAATTTGTCGGTTTGCCTTTGGATTCGGTAACCACCCTCAACGTGAACACTCTGTGGTCTTAAACCCACGTGCGCCATCACTGGAATGCCGGCGGTGACGATCGCCTCAATGCGATTGGCCTGTTCGGCTCCCCCTTCAAGTTTGACTGCATGGCATTTCGTCTCTTTCAGAACTCGTGCGCTTGCTTCAACACTCCGGTTGATCTCAAGCTGACCTTCGGGGAAAGGAAGGTCGACCACCACCATCGATCGCTTGGCTGCCCGTCCGACCATTTCGGCGTGATAGAGCATTTGGTCCATGGTGACAGGAAGAGTGGTTTCGTGGCCTTGAACCACCATGGCCAACGAATCGCCTACCAGCAGGACATCAACTCCAGCCGAATCCAACGCTTCGGCCGTCGGGTAGTCATACGCGGTGAGCATGGAGATTGCGATTCCGTCGCTGCGCATTTTCTGCAGCGTTTTTGTGGTCACGCGGCGTGGCAGGTTTGCGGGCTGGGGATTGCCGTTGTCGATATGGCTCATGGAAACGATCGCTTCGATTACGGGACGGCCACCGCTCAGCGAGGTTGGCACTGTGAGCGTCTGAGTTTAAGCGGTCAGGATCTGATACCAATAGGGTGGGAGGGGGAGGATTTCGCTTTTTTACGGGGTAAGAAGGGGTTTTCTGTATTCGGGAATCTTTTTTGTGCTCAACTTTTTGTGCCCTACGCAGGGACAATGTTTCCTTCTTCAGCTAACCGATCGTTACAATTGCAACCGTCAAAGGGGCTTAAGTCCGTGTGGCCTCGGTTTGTACGTTGTCGAGGGCATTTCACTGCGATGGAGTTTGAGATGTTGAAGCTTTGTTTAATGACTGGCAGTCGGCGGGGCACATTACCGGCCCGGGGTGCGATGGTGCTTTTGGCAATTGCCTCACTGGTTTGCTCGGTGGATTCAGCTCTGGCCCAAAACGCAGGGTTTGGTGACTCACCGCAGGGCGCAAATCCATCTGCTGTCGGTGGGTTTGGCGCAAATCAAAATATGGTCACGCAATTTCGCGGCAAGCTCAAAGGCTTTCAACGTGGTGTTGTGTTGGTTCAAAAGGAAGATGGCACCGATGTCATGGTGCAGATGCCCGAAAACATTAGTAGTTTTCAATTTGTTGCCTTAGCCAAGCCAGCTTTTCTACAGCGTGGACAACTCGTTCGCCTTTCTGGGACCTTCAATCCTGTTAATGGAATGGCCGTCACGCCGATCAACAAAGTTGAGCTCTTCCAGCCCGTAAACGGGAAACTGACCGGTGGCACGCGTGAACAATATGTTCCTGGTGTTTATCCCGAGAAGCGAGGCGAGAATCCACAGGCTTTTGCTGAGCCGATTCACTGTCGAGTCGTCGGTGGTGTTATGGGTCTTAATGCTAATGGTCTTCTTGCGGTGCAGGCCGGAGGACGTCCGCTTCAGATTCCACTCGCCCAAGATGCAACGTTCGAAATCCGCTACAACAATTTATCGCTCGCTCAGGAAGGCGATGAAGTAAGTGTGTCAGGGTTCTATCAACCGCCAGACGAGACTCGGATTCGTGCTGAACGAATCACTATCACAACTGACCGTGTGTACGGCGAGTTTTCTGAAGAGCCACCCAAGAGGAATTCGAGGCGTCGACCCACTCGCGACGCAGCTGGTGAAGAAAAGGAAACGGCTGATAAGGAAGCTGCTGAAAAGGCATCTAGTGACGAAGCAAAAAAAATAGATCCTGATCAGCCGGAGGCAGAGGGGGTTGCGAAACCCGAGTAAGGAATCGCACCCCAAAATGCTGAGTAGCGAAAAAATGCTCACTGGCTACCTTCGGTCAGCGAATTGTTTGTACTCGTGCAGTGGTAAATCCTTTAGAATTTCCCACCGTTGTTGCCGTTTAAAAAAAGATGGTTTGCCGTAAAGTTACCGCTTGCTTCCCTCATTCTTTGTCCTTCACTCTGAAATAAAAACATGAAAACTCGCACCCTGATTACTGCTGCCATCGCAGCAGTTCTGTCTTTCACTACTTATGACAGGCATCACCTTTCCGCTCAGGATCTGAAGGTAGGATCCGCCGCACCTGAATTAGCGATCGAGCATTGGCTTCAGGATGGGAACGGGTTTTTCAAGCCGGTAACGAAGTTTGAGAAGGGAAAGGTTTACGTTGTTGAATTTTGGGCAACATGGTGTGGTCCCTGTATTCAAAGTATGCCCCACTTGGCAGAGATTCAAAACAAATATCGCGGCCAAGGCGTGCAGGTGATAAGCGTTTCGAATGAAACCGTCGAAGAAGTCAAAGATCTCTTGGGGAAGAATCACCCGCAAACGGGTAAGCCATTCTCTGAGTTGACATCAGCTTGGTGCTTGACCACTGATCCCGATGGCTCGGTTTACAAAGACTACATGGAGGCATCCAAGCAGGGAGGGATTCCCACTGCTTTCCTTGTTGGTAAAACGAGCGAAATCGAGTGGATCGGTCATCCAATGGACATGGATGGACCACTCGAAGCTGTTGTGAATGATACTTGGGATCGCGCTGTCTTTGAAAAAGAGATGTCGTTGCAGCAGGCCTTGCAGGCGAATATGCAAAAGGTCTCGATGCTTGCTGGGGCAGGCAAGTTTGATGAAGCGGTTCAATTGGCTCAAGAGCAGCGTAAGGCAACCGAGGGTACACCGCTCGAGGCTCAATGGACCAGCATTCAGTATCAATTGAAGTTGATGGGTGGGATGATTGACGAAGATGTGCTGTCCCACTTTCGCGGTAAGCTCACTGAGATGAAAGGTGATGCTTATGCGGTCGGGCAGTTCGCTTACACTCTCTACGGCCAGATCAAGCAAGGTGCGGATGTTGGAGTTCTTGCAAGTGAAACATTGAATTCGCTTCAAGCTGAAGTGGAGGGCGCCGATGCGGAAATGTTACCACTCTTGTTCAATACAATGGCTCTTTTGAAGTCGGAGACCGGTGACCTTGCTGGTGCAGTTGCCGCACAGCAAGCTGCGATAGATGCAGCACCAGATGAACGAGTTAAGAAACGCTTGTCGACATTGCTTGAGGATCTGCAGAAACGACTTGCTGATTCCGAGAAAGGTTCAGAGTAGAGTAACTCGAAGGGCCTCGTTAAAACTCAGTGCGGCCATGGTAAAGCGAACCCTATGGTGTTGCACAGAGTCTAAAGCAATCAAGGACTCAGGGACTTAAAGATCTCGGACCGAGAAGCATACGAAAAAAGCCGCCGCGGATTCACCGTGGCGGCTTTTGTTTTGGTCACGTTTCGTTCCTTGCGTGCAGGGTTCGGGGCCTGTTCCCTAGGCAAGCATGTAGCCTTCTTCGCCATGTTCAGAGACATCCAAGCCACGCTGCTCACTCTCGAGACGCACGCGGATACCGATGGTCGCATCGATTCCTTTCAAAAGGATGAAGCTTCCCGCTGCCGCGAAAATGATTGTGATGAAGATCGCAAGGATCTGTCCAATCAGTAGATCGGGGTTGCCGCCCGATTCAATCAATCCAATCGGTTCTCCATCACTGACATTCCAACAGGCGCGAGTCGCGAAGACACCGGTCAGGACAGCGCCGAGGATTCCACCCACGCCGTGGACACCAAATGCATCCAATGCATCGTCGTAGGCGAGACCGTGTTTCAGCTTGGAACAGGCGAAATAACAAAGGACCCCTGCGCTGAGTCCCATGATGATCGCTGGCATCGGCTGAACAAATCCAGCAGCTGGGGTGATGCAAACTAGTCCAGCAACCGCACCGCTACTCGCGCCGAGAACAGTCGGTTTGCCAAGTGCAAACCACTCCGTTGTCGCCCAGGCAATCGCGCCCGCTGCCGCTGCAAAGTGAGTGACTGCAAATGCACTGCTGGTCAAACCATCTGATGCCAGTTCGCTACCTGCATTGAATCCAAACCAACCGAACCAAAGCATGGCGGCACCCAACGCGGTGTAGGTCAAATTGTGAGGCTGCAAAGGTTCCTTCAAGAAGCCCATTCGAGGGCCAATCATCAAGGCCGCCACGAGTGCAGAGATACCGCTACTGATGTGGACAACGGTGCCACCCGCGAAATCCAACGCGCCGCCTGCGATACTGGAATCATTGTAGGACAACGGCCCTTCGTCCCAAACCCAGTGACAGAGTGGGCAGTAGATAAAGGTTCCCCAGAGGATCGAATAAATCACCATGGCACTGAACTTCATTCGTTCAGCAAATGCTCCGCAAATCAACGCCGGAGTGATGATGAAAAACATTCCTTGGAAAAGCATGTGTGTTAGTCGTGCTATCTCACCTTCCATTGGAGTGAGCGGTTCACCGAGAGCACCATTCCATTCCCGTTGTACACCGTTCATGAAAAGGTAGTCGCCGTTGCCAATCCATCCCCCATCACCACCGAAGGCAAGTGAGTAACCGTAGGTCGCCCAGATCACCGTCATCAGTCCCATCAAGAAGATGCACTGCATCATGACGCTGAGGACATTTTTGCGGCGAACAAGACCACCATAGAACATGGCTAGGCCTGGCGCAGTCATGAAAAGCACCATGGCACAGCAGACAAGCATCCACGCATTGTGTGTCGCAGCACTTGAGTTGAGAAATTCATCGTCGGTCATCATCCCTTCGGGCACACCGGCTTCTGTAGTTTCAGTTGCTGTAGTTTCAGTTGCTGGGGCTGCATCAAGGATGGCTGTGCTGGTATTTGCTGATTCCTCGCTAACTTCAGATAGGGAAGCAGCGGTGTCTTGTGCACTTGCGGTTCGCTCGATCTCAGCGGAACCGATTAGCAGCATGCTAATCAAGAGAAGCAGGCGGTAGTAACGACTCACGGTGACAACCTTTCGTTGGACGAGCGCATAATGGAAACGTCACCCGCTCACGCTCGACGAAGCGTTTTTGTTTTGGAGATGGCCGCCTTGTCCCGGAGTCTATCGGGACACCATCACCGATTGAGAGGGTGTGATGAAACAATTTTTGGCGCGTCACAGATGAGCTGTCGCGACTTACAGTCTTCGCTCTCCGTCCCGCCTGCCTAATAAGATAGACATTTGCCGTTCTGATTCCTAGCAGGAGACGAGTCAAGCTACGCGACTTACATTCCTTTTTCGGGCGTTAATCTTCGTCGGAGCTGAGGACTGCCATGAAGGCTTTTTGGCTGATTTCGACGCTTCCGATCGCTTTCATCCGCTTCTTGCCTTCCTTCTGCTTTTGCAGCAGTTTTCGTTTACGAGTGATGTCACCACCGTAGCATTTGGCGGTCACATTTTTTCGCATTGCGGGCACGGTTTCACGAGCAATCACTCGGCTACCGATTGCAGCTTGCACAGCTACTTCGAACATGTGCCTTTCGATCTCTTTCTTGAGGCGTTTCGCGACAGCTCTACCTCGTCGGTCAGAGTCGCCTCGGTTGCAAACAACGCTCAGCGCATCAACTCGCTTGCCATTGACGAGGATGTCCAAGCGACATAGGTCTGCCGGTTCGTATCCGACCATTTCGTAGTCGAGCGTTCCATAGCCCCTGGTGCAGCTTTTGATTTTATCATGAAGGTCATAAACCACTTCAGCCAGCGGAATGTCGTAAGTCAACATTGCACGCTGTGCACCAAGGTACTCTTGAGATTTTTGAATCCCTCGTCGTTCCTGACAAAGCTTCATCACCGCTCCGATGAAATCATCCGGAACGATGATATTGCAGCGAACAATTGGCTGGCGAAATTCTTCGATGTCACCGGGGTCGGGGACATCCTGCGGCTTGTGGATTGATAACGTTTCACCTCGCTTGTTGACCACTTCGTACGTCACGTTGGGCGCCGTCTGCACCAGATCGATGTCGGCTTCATTTTCGAGACGTTGTTGAACAATTTCCATGTGCAGCAAGCCTAGGAATCCACATCTGAATCCAAAGCCAAGTGCATCGCTTGTTTCAGGTTCAAATTCAAAGCTCGGGTCGTTCACCGCCAATCGCTCGAGTGCATCACGTAGTTCACTGAAGTCTTGACCGTCACTCGGGAACAGGCCGCAGTAGACCATCCTCTTTGGACGCGAGTATCCGGGAAGAGCTTCTGCTGCATCGCTTCCGGTGCAGGTAACTGTGTCACCAATATGCACATCACCTAAGCTTTTGATGTTGCAGATGAGGTAACCAACCTGACCTGCTTTGAGTTCATCGCATGCTTGACGCTGCGGAACGAACTGCCCCAACTCAACCACTTCGTGCTGCGAGCCGGCTCGCGCAAACAGAATCTTCTGGCCTTTGCGGACCGTGCCCTGCATGACACGAACATAGGTGATCGCTCCGCGATAATCGTCATAGTTCGAGTCAAAGACCATCGCCTGCAGTTTCGCTTCCGGATCACCAGTTGGAGCAGGGATGTTGTCGATGATTGAGGTCAACAGGTCATCAACCCCTTGCCCCGTTTTAGCACTGACGCGAACACACTCATCAGGGTCGGTCCCCAACGAGTTCATCATCTCCTCGGCTACCTCCTCGGGGCGAGCGTGTGTTAGGTCAATCTTGTTGATCACCGGGATGATATTCAGATCGTGTTCCATCGCGGCGTATGCATTCGCAACCGTCTGCGCTTCAACACCCTGAAAAGCGTCAACCAACAGCAGTGCACCTTCACAACAGGCAAGTGATCGGGAGACTTCGTACTGGAAGTCAACATGGCCTGGGGTGTCGATCAGGTTCAGCTCGTAGGTCTCTTTGCCTCGCTTGAATTTCATGCAGACGGCACGCGCCTTGATGGTGATTCCTCTTTGACGCTCGAGCTCCAAGTCATCCAGCAATTGTTCCTTCATTTCACGAACCGTTACCGTACCCGTTTGTTCCAACAGACGGTCGGCGAGGGTGCTTTTGCCGTGATCAATATGGGCAATGATACAGAAGTTACGAATATGTTTTGACATGCTGGTTTTGGTTACAACCGTTAAGTGTTGCCTGATTTCATTGCCGGTTTGGCTAACCGACTCGAGGGTCGGATCACAGGCTGAAAGGTTTGGGTTTGTGCACGATTATCGCCCGTCCGCTCGGCCTCTGAACCGCACAAGACGGGGGAGATTTCACGATTCGCCCCGATTTTTAGCTTTGTACTCTTTTCTTGCATATCCGGCTGCCCCAAGGTAGCCGGCAGCGGGACCAAGACGGGCGAATTTTATGCTAGTTCCCGAGAAAACCGATTCGAAGGTGTGTTGGCGAAATTCTTGGATGATTCCTTGCAGAAAACGCCTTCCGATCGGGCAGCTTTCGCCTCCAAAGTTCATGGCACCGCCAAGGACAACCGATCCAGGGTCAAGGATGTGAACCAAGCTCGTGATACCGATGCCGAGCCACCGAGCAGTATCATCAATGATTTCGAGTGCAAACGTATCGCCACCGGTTGCAGCCTGGTAGACCTGTTTAGCTGTGATCATCGATGCTTCGGCAGTAAGTTCCCGAGTGAGGCAACTGACTGCTCCGTCGCGAAGTTTCTGCGTCGCGAGCATCGAAACAGCACTCGCCGAACCGTATGCTTCCAACTGGCCACGACCACCACCCCAGATGCAAAGGCGAGCATCGGGTGAGGGGTCAACCATCATGTGTCCGACTTCCCCGGCAAAACTGTTTGTTCCGTTCACCAACTCTCCGTTGGTCACAATGCCACCACCAACACCTGTCCCGAGAGTTAAAAAAAGCATCGACTGATCAGACTGTCCGCTACCGAGCCAAAATTCCCCGTAAGCAGCTGCGTTGGCATCATTCTGGAACGAAACCGATCTCGCCGTTCGCCGCTCTATTTCTTTCACAATGGGGAAGTTGTTCCAGCTCGGAAGCTGTGGTGGTTCAACGAGTGTTCCTGCAGACAGGTCCATTGGCCCCGGTGCGCCAATCCCAATGGCAACTGCTGTAGAAACCTTTGGATTTGATGTTTCTTGTGTGTGGATCAGATCCGAGATTCGGTCCATCGCTCGCTCTGGACCCTCAGATTCATTGGTGGGCAGGCTTGCTTGGAAGACGGTTTGGCCTATCGAATCCACCAAGCCGATTTTGATTTGCGTGCCGCCGATATCGATCCCCCAAAAAAGCGATCGTTCCGCATCAGTGATCTGATTCAACTTGGTTTTCCTATATCCATCCAATTGCTTGGGGAAGTCTTGGCTAACGCCAGCAGACGTTCAGAAAGATTATAGGATTTGAGCCGTTCCACCACAACGAGTTGGAGTTTTCCGTGTGAGTTGCAAACGACACAAGGAAGGCTGGTGAATGGGTGTGTTGCGGCTTTGGTTTTATCGATCTGTGCTCAAGTTATTCCATTTTAGTTTTGATTGCTTTTGGCCTGCCTTAAGCCTGCGGTTTTGTCAAACTGGTATCATTCTCAAGTGTGTTGAGGGATGCGGTTGATTCACCTGTAGGTAGGATTTGACGTTGAAAGCGGTTTATTTGACAGCTGGCGCTGCTGGCATGTACTGCGGCAGTTGTATGCACGACAACGCTTTGGCTAAAGCTCTGCGCGGCCAAGGTGTTGATTGTGTTCTGCAGCCTGTCTACACCCCTATTCGCACAGACGATTCCAGTGTTGCAACGCATCAGATGTTCTTTGGTGGGATCCACATCTATCTGTTGCAGCAGTTTCCTTGGCTGGGGTATTTACCGCGTTTTATGCGTCGTTGGTTGGATTGGGAGCCTTTGATTCGCTTTGCTACACGCAAATCCGCATCGTATGACGCAAAGCAACTCGGTGAACTCTCTGTTTCAATGTTGCAGGGCAGTCACGGACGACAAGCAGATGAAGTGGATCGTTTATCGCACTGGCTTAGTGATGAGATGCAGCCGGATGCAGTCCTTTTTACGAATCTCTTGATTGGTGGTAGCTTGCCTGAGATTAGCGAGTTGTTGCCGCAGGCAAGACGCATCGTCTTACTGCAGGGAGATGACATATTTCTTGATCATTTGCCGCAAGCCGAGCGAACTCAGGTTCTCGATTTGTGTCGATCACTTGTGCCTCATGTCGATTGCTTTGTCACTCACAGCCAGTTTTACGCAGATAAAATGTCTGACCTGCTGAGAGTGCCCCGAGAACGCATGGTGGTGACTCCCCTTTCGATTGACTTGGATCCTTTCGATCACGTTGAGGGTGAAGCCGAACGATCAGTTGATGAATTTCGGATTGGTTATCTTGCTCGGATTGCTCCGGAAAAAGGACTTCATCATCTCGTTGAGGCCTTTATCGAATTAGCGAAACTTCCCGGTAATGAAAATCTCACTCTACATGTCGCTGGGTGGCTGGGTGAGCATCAACACGACTATTTCGGTGGTCTCACTAAGAAGATTCAGGATGCTGAGCTTGGGCATCGGTTTGTCTATCACGGCAGTCCGGACCTCAGTGGTAAAGTCCGCTTGCTGCGATCTTATGATGTGACTTGTGTGCCAACTGATTATCAAGATCCAAAAGGTCTGTTCGTCTTGGAATCATTGGCCGCTGGAACCCCCGTGATCTTGCCGGACCACGGTGCGTTCTCTGAAGTGATTGCTTCAACTCGCGGTGGATTACTTCATACACCAGGCGATCAGAAAGCTCTCGCTGACTGTATTGTTCGTCTGAAGCAGGACAATTCGCTACGGTCCGATTTAGCAGCGCAGGGACAGCAAGCTGTGAGAAAGCTACATGCCATCGAGAGGGCTGCAGAGGAAATGAAGCGAATCTGCTTTCCCCATTAGTCCTCCGTCAGGATCGCCTCGAGATCAAATAGTTGTGACTGGCTCGATGGCTTCATCTTCATACTCTGTTGGTGGGACTTTGCCCCGACGCGATTAGCCCATTGGTTGTAGGATTCAGCGAGTTCAGCGAGCTTCTCTGGTCGCTCTGATGACAGATCCTTCGTTTCACTCCGGTCGGTTGCAAGGTGGTACAGTTCCCACGGTTTACTCCGCTCTGCAACGAGTTTCCAGTCACCTGATCGCACGGCGTGGTTTCCTGAAAATTCCCAGTAAATCGGTTTTGTGCGTTCTGGGTGATCGAGCCCGTTGAGTGCCGGAACGAGTGAAACGCCTTCCATGGGGTGAATCGGTTGTTCCTTGAATTGAGAAGGATACTCGGCTTGAGCCAGTTCGAGAACGGTTGGCATGATGTCGACAAGGTGAGCGGGGAAGCGGCAAAGGTTGCCACCGTTCTGAATGCCAGCGGGCCAGTGAGCAATCATTGGAGTGAGTGTGCCGCCTTGGTGTGCGTACTGCTTGTAGAGTCTCAAGGGCGTGTTGCACATGTTCGCCCAGCGAGCGTCATACGCTATATCGCTTTCGGCTGGACCAGGCACCATGACGTCCGTTCGCAGTCGTTCGTAGGGGCATGCTCCGTTGTCAGATAGGAAGAGGATCAAGGTGTTGTCGAGTTGATTGGTGGATTCAAGGTGTTGGATGAGTCTCCCAATGTTCACATCTAATCGGTGAATCATCGCTGCGTAAACTTCCATCATCGGCTCTAGGAAGGTTTTCTCCTTTTCAGTTAGCGAATCCCATGACTCAACCTTTGGGTCGCGCTGAGAGAGTCGCCATGTTTCGTCAATGATCCCAAGTTCCATCAAGCGTTCGTGACGCTCTTTGCGAATCGTATCCCATCCCTTTCGATAAGCCCCCCGGAATCTCTCGATGTCTTCGGGTAATGCGTGCAGAGGAAAGTGTGGGGCGTTGTGAGCGAGGTAAAGGAAGAATGGTTGTTTGGAGCGATCGAGGTCCCGTGATTCAGATTGCAGAAAGTCGATTGCAAAATCGGTAAATGCATTGGTCGAGTAAAAATCTTTACCGGCTTGATAAACGTTCTCATCAAGACGCATCAAGTTCTCATTGATTTGCCAGTCGGTGCCGGTGAAGAAATTGATCGCTCCACTGAGGAAGCCAAAGTAGCGATCGAACCCTCGCTTGGGTGGCGTTGAATCCAGATGCCATTTTCCGCTCATGTACGTTCGGTAGCCCGCACCCTTCAAGACTTCGGCGATTGTGACGTGGCCGGGTTGTTTGAGGTTCTTAGATTGTTGATGCCAGAGCCCGGTCATCAATGACGCTCGAGTTTCCGAGCACTTGGCATTGTTGTGAAAGTCGGTGAATCGCAGGCCAGAGTTTGCAAGGCGATCAATGTTTGGCGTAGGGATTTCGCTCCCGTAGCAACTTAGGTCGGAAAAGCCCATGTCGTCACACATGATGAGAACAATGTTGGGCCGAGAGTCCGCGGCAACCCCAGTGGAAGTACAAAAAAGAACGATCGTCGCGAAGAGAGTTTTTGAGAAGGTTGCAAGACGCACAGTAGGATTCTTCGTGGGGAAATGGATGAAGCAGTAGTGGTTGCCGCGGGTGCGGCGATAACTGCAAAGGAAATGGATTTTCCTTGCGTGACAAAATTCTATCAGATTGATTATGATTGAATCTCGATGTAGCGGTCGCATGGTCTAGGGGGTGATTCCAACGGCGACGATTGCGATCGATACAAGGATTGATATCGGGGCGTGGCTCAGCCTGGTAGAGCGCTGCGTTCGGGACGCAGAGGTCGTGTGTTCAAATCACATCGCCCCGACTGTTACGTAAGTCATTCCGAAATTGTGACTTAGGAGCTTTAAAAGGATGGTTGATGGATCTGCGGTGAACCATTGAGCGACTTCTTGCGTGCGTTGATGGCTTGTCACGCGATTCAGGTGAATCGATTAAGCGTTTTCAGGGAAGCGATTTTGCTTACTAAGCTGAAATGTCAATGATCTTCGTATTCAGCAAATGGCGATTCAGCAAAGCGCAAGCCTCATCGCTGTGCAACGGGGCCGTGCGGGCGTCCTGATTACTCTTGCGACGCACTATCCACGAACCAGCGACACGAGCCAGACAACCAGTAGTGGCACGAGAGGTGTGAATACCAAAAAAGCTAACAGTGTGCCGATGACGATTCCGAGGGTGCTGGCTTTTGATTTCATCTTCTACTTATGCTTTTGCTGTCACACGCGGCTTATGATGATTCATATCGGTTGTTCGATCCATAAGATTAGCAGAAGTCTCGGAAGCTGAATATCCTGCTGGCATAGCATTATTCAGACGGGATTCCTAGTAGCTGATGGAGTTGTCGGTTCAGTTCGCTCATCACCGGATCTTCCGTGACCCCGCGAGGTCGTTTTCCCACTACTTCAATCGGGTCGCCTACCGTCACCGTTGCCGACATCGGTTGATGGATTTCGGTGAAGTCGGTTAGGTCTTCTTCGAATTTTTCAACCGTCTCGAGCAGTCTTTCATTAGTCGGATTTGACTTAACATAGTGGGGAGCGTAGTGGCTGAGTTGTTGAGCGAGGTACATGTCGGCCAACTGGTTCCAGCGTCGATTGCGTTCTTCTTCTTCAAGTTCGCCAGCGACCAAATCTCGGACAATGGCGATGCGAAGCTGTTTGACTCGAGCAACGGTGTTGTCATCGCTGCGTCCATCGAGCCATTCAGCTTCGAGAGGAATCAAAATGTGGTCGATTAGTTTTTGCACACGATCAAACACGTCTCCGGACTTTGGTTCACCGAAGTACTCAATTTCCTTAAGCCAAAGTAGCGATTCACCCACCCGATAGAGTCTCGCTGTCAGGTCGTCCTCGCGACGTGGACGCCACGAGAGTTTCTGTTCAATTCGATCCAGCGTCCCATGCAACGCCTCCTGTAGATCCCCATGGAAGTGATACCGAATCGCGACTGGTACTATCATCACTCGCCCGTTGGATTTTTTTTCGGCCCGCTTCTTTGCAGCTGATCTCGCGATGAACGACGTCCCGTCCATTAATGAAAGGAGTCGATCATTAGTGCGCGAGATCACACCTTCAGGGAAGACAACGAGTGGGCGATTGGCTGCGGTCAAGATTTCGGCAGCGACTTGTAACGCCTGGCGATCCAGCCCCTCGCGATAGACGCTAAATGCCCCGGCTCGTCTGACAATAAATCTCTGCAGTCGGCTTTCGAGAAAAACGTGCCAACTCGCCATTGTGAAAGGCGCCCTGCCAGCCCGTCTGCAGAGTTCATTGATCACCAAGGGGTCGGACGGTCTGCAGTGGTTTGGTGCGAGAAGCACCGATTCTTTTTGTTTGAAAAGTGCTTGTAGTTTTTCTAATCCTTGGATCTCAACTCGCTCGATTCCGCATCTTGCTTTGAGTTGCCACGGGACAAGAAGTTGCAGGAGAAACGGCCAGATTCGTCCCGTATAAGGAGGGACGAACTCATAGGGTTGATCAGATACGACTTGATGCATGAGTCAAACTCGATGATTGTGGCCGGCGTTGTCTTTAACGTGGTTGAAAAGTATATCCAGTTCCCTCGGCAAGCTAATCCTCGCTGAGTTGCCTATCAATCAAGTTGCCAGCGAATCCGGCTGCGTAGCGAATCCAGCTGCGTAGCGATTGATGCCAACTTGGAAATCGAAACAACACTACCTACTCGACCCACAGCGTTCGTCCCTTCCATTCAGCAAGTGTGAGGAGTAGGGACTGGAAGATTACGACCATGATTCCTAGTGGAAAGAGATTTGTTTCGGAAAACATCAACAGGAATAGTAATAATGCAACCGATGTGGATCCGTGCTCGATAAAGGTCCAGCGTCTACGTTTTTTTCCAGAGATGATAAGATGGAAAACAAACCACCCAAGACTATACCAGCTGGTCATTGACGCGAGCAAAACTGCAGGAAGTCCGTACCACAGTGCCATATGGAGGGTGGTAAATAGATTGGCGATCCGCAATCCCCGATTCAGTCCTTGTCCTCCAGTTCTTGCAGCATCGATTCCTATGAAGAAAATACGATAGAAGAAGACAGGGATCACACCATGGGTGAGAGTGAATAGCAGTGTGACTAAAAAGCCCACGCCCGATGGTATTGAGTCACCGTTGCTCGTGAATTCTGCGTTGCTTCCTGACAACACACCCCAAGCGGCCAAGGCGTAAGTAGGAAGTACCACGAGAACCGAGCTGAAAAACGATGGCGCGAGTGATGTGGATTGTGATTCGCTAGTGTCTGCGTCCTTATCAGCACCCTGCGGTTTGAATGCAGGTAGTCTTGTCGAGAACTGACCTGCTTCGTCGATCGAAAGCCAGTGAAGTTGGTCGATAGCGAGCAGGCGAGTATTCTTGCCCACTCCGAGTATGAGTAGCCGAATATCTTCGGTTGGTTTTGCCTTGTCTATTAAATCGCCAAGATTGATTTTTATATCGATAAGTTTACGATCGATTTTGACTCGAGCAGGCCAATTGCTCGCGAATTGCCCAAGGATGCTTCGGCCGCTGTTGCCGCGGTAAAAAACCTGCAACTCATCAATAAACTCTTGGCTCGGGCGATAACCATTCTTGCTCTTATCGTAAATGGTTTCGAGTTTTGCACTGACGTAATTTCCTTTGCTTAGGAACTCCTTCAGATCCTCGGCCTTTTTTGATTTTCGCTTTTCATTGAGTTGCACCACCGCCATGCCCGTGATCAGCATTCCCACACCCAGAGGCTTGGAAAGTGTGTGTGAAGTCCAGATTCCTGAAAACAGAATCACTCCAACGGTGAAGCAAACTATGGCCGCTAAGATAGCGGGGGCGTTCGCCATGCCGCCCACATGCTTGCGGATCTCCCGCTCCACCTCCTTTGAAATCCGGCGTGGTGCGGCTGAGAGAGTGGGGCTAGGCTCAGGGGATTTCTCATCACTTGCGTCCGGAAGGCTGGCTTGGTCGACGTTCATGCTTATGATTCTTTCAATGCATGCGATCACCAAATGCGATGGAGAATCATCATGCTGTTCTAGCTCGCCTAATCGATTGGACGTTAGCGAAAAGGATTATGTAAGCAGTTGATGTATGGGGCCGAGCTGTGCTAGTTTTTTTCGGGACATTTCAAGGTCGAGGTCGCCATAGTGCTTTGTGGGATTCCCGAAAGCATTGAGCAGAGTCGTGTACCAGTTACCTAGTGTCTTGTGTTCGGGAGTCGCATGATAGGGTAGCCGCAGGTAACGGCCTGCGAGATTGATCGGGCTGGCATTTCCGGCCAAAACAATAAATGGGGCTTCGGTGCCGTGACTGTGATGGGTCTCGCCGTTTTCTGGGAAGTAGAAAATCATGGTTCGGTCAAACATGGATCCCGTCCCCTCTGGGATCTGCTTTAGTTGCTCAATCATTTTGGCGATTTGTTTGATATGTCCAACCCGAATTTTTTCACGGATCTTTTCGGCCGGCACACCGCTGTAGCCACCATTGTGACCGAGTTCATGAATAGAGATGCGATCAGACTCGTTACCCGGTAAGCCGCGGATTGGCGTTGATAGTTCGTCGATCGTATAGGTCACAACGTTGGTAAGTCGGGTTGCGAGCGCGGCGATCAGGATATCGGTCATCGCTTCTTGCTTTTCCGGAGTTGAGGCATTGATGCCACCGTTTTGATGGACAGGATTCAGAACTGGCAAGTGTCGTTGAATTAATTCGGCGTGAGCTGCAACTTGGCGATTGCGTTGACGAATTGCATCGATCGAAGAGATATGATTGGTCAGTTTCAGGCGTTCGTAACCTTGAATCGTGGAAGCCCTATAAGCCTCCTCTGACTCGAGGAATTGAAGCATGCTGTTCTCCGAATTAACACTGGCCGGATCGACAACAGACTTGAACAATTCGTCGAATGCTGTCTGGGGATCGGCGTAGCAGTAATTTCTTTGGTGTGCCGCTGGCGCCGAGTATCCGGGAACGATGCCAGTTCGGAAGCTGCTGTAGTTGCCCGTAAGCGATAGCTCCACATGGCCAAATGGTGATGGAGATAGTTTCGCTAATTCAAAGTCGACGGTGGCTCGCTTGATGCCGCTGAGAGAATTGCGTCCCGATTTGAATGCCCCCATGACCGAGGAATAAGAGTAATGCCCATTCTCGCTCATTTTGCATGACAGTCCTTGTAGAATTCCAAGATGTTCCTTGTGTTGTTTCAGTCCGCCAAGCCAGCTTGGTAATTCATGTTTTTCGAGGTCAACTTCGAACGGCACTTTATGAGCGTCTTTTGACTTCTCTTGATCACTGAAGGTGGGTAGTGCTAACTCACCGGGACGGATTCCATTTGATTTGCGAATAAAGATAAATCGGAACGGTAAGTTTTCGTCAGATATAGGTGTCATTCCAAACGCGTTTGGGTGACCGAATCCGATCCGTCCTGCACTCAGTACACTCGATCCGAACGCTGCTGTTTTGATGAAAGATCTGCGATTATTCATGGGGAGGTGTTTGTGTTTTGGGTTCAGCGATTTTTGATCTTCAGAGCAGTGACGTCACGTTTTTAAGCGTGCGTTTCTAACTTTTTAAAGCTGCGTCGGTTTCGTGCTAGCGGTGGCTGAGGGAAAGGATTTCCGAAAAATAAACGAATCGGAAGTTAACAGTGAGACGATCACCGCATCAAAGCTACCTCCGCTGTTTTGGTAAGCTAGATCCGCATCGATTAATGTTTTGGAGTCGCTCAAGAGTTCATTACGCCCCAAGAAATATCGAAACGCATGCCGAATGATTGATTGCCTGACACGATCAGATTGTGCTAGGCGGTCAATAAGATCCAAAGCATCATCGACGGGTCCATCAAGGTTAGGGTCTCCGGTGCCTTCCAAGTAACCGCTGCTGTCGATGGGCAACGTTTTGTATTGATCTCGAAGATCGACGTGCGGTGCTGCTTTGTCCGGTCCCTTGCTGATCAGGTTGTCGGGATGTTCAAGTGATTCTCGCGTGCGAAAACGTCCGAAGTCATCAAAAATTTCAAATGGTAAGCCAAGGGGGTTCATCTTCTGGTGACACTTCCAGCAAGCTGTTTCACTTGTTTTGGCTTCGAGGCGTTGGCGAAGAGTCAGGTGATGATCCTCAGGGATCACTGCATCGACGGTGACTGGCAGATCCGGTACTGTCCCCGCGAGAAGTTTTTCGCGAATCCATTTTCCTCGCGAGATCGGATCCGTCTCAGTGTTTTTTGCATGAGCGATCAGCCATGCTGGGTGCGAAAGCATGCCACGCCGATTATTGACCGGAGCTGGCTGGGTGCTGGGATAGTTCCAGTTGTCGAGATGAATATTGAAGAACTTCGCAACCTCTGGGGATCTTAATTGGAGTCCGGTGCGCGTGGACGCATTGTAGGGGCCATGTGCTGGGAATGAGACGTACGGCGCAGCGGCGGTTTGACCCTTGTCGAATCGCAAACTAAAACTCTCCATGGCCGTTTTGAATTCTCGGATCGGATTGCGGCGTCCCCCCGGAGTGAGGTTGTTGACGTCTACTCCACGCATCTTGACCTCGGCCAGAAACTCTTTGTGATCGAGTAAGTCTTCTTTCTCGAAATCTTGCCAATTGAGCGGATGAAAATAATCGTAGATGGTCTTGATTCTCTCGGATGCTGTTCGCATCGCTTCGTTGTCACCAGAGTGGTAGACATAGTAGGCGTCTGAACCAAGTAGCTTTTCGAAGACGTTCTCATCACTCTGAAGAATGTGTTCGACAAGTCGATCCGCTTCACCGACCAGTCTTCCTTTTGAGTTGTCGTAATGTCCGCCAAAACGTTTGTTGTCTTTGAAAATGGATAGCAGAGATGGGTAGCCGAAGAATTCGCGGAAGAATCGCAGTTTGCGGATTGGCTGATTGCTGACGCTGGCTGTTAACTGCAGCCGTTGTACCGCTTCATCGATGACATAGTACTGATTGCGGTTTTTTAATATGCGTTCGACCTCTCGGCGGTAGTCCTCGCGAGTGCGAAGCCGCCCCGAACTTGCCGCGGCAGCCAGTTCTTCGTCGGGAGCACTATCGGTCAGGGCGTACGCAATTGCATGGCTTGCGTCGCGAGGGTCAAGTATTGTTCGCCCCCATTGGTCTGATTCTCCCCGTCCAAATTCTTGTCGATAGACAAACTCGGAACGGAGAACGATGGTCTGAATACCTTGTTCAATGGCATCTATCCTAGGCATCGAGTCAAGGTAACCTTGAATGAGCGGCGTGTAAGACTTTGCTTCGTCTTGCGTGGGAACTCGATGATGAATTTTTACAAATAGTTGTTCGATTAATTTTGTGATTTGTCCTTCACTGATTCGATCGGATTGCTGGCGTTGCTGTTCGAATCCCTTGTTCCAGTCTAGGATGCAAGCGTCGATGATATCGTTGAAATGATCACCCTTCCTGCGGTGTTTCTTGATCGTTTCAACAATGATATGCATCTCTGGATCAGGAAGCGGTTGGTACGGTCGCTGCTTGTACTTCTGCGCGTATCGATGAGTTTCAATCTGTTCTCGAAACTCGGGAAGATACTGCCGGAGGAAAGTCACTCTGGACTCGATTCTTCTCGGGTCGTCACCAAAGTTAAACCACCTTCTTTCGCATTGTTCAATGAGTTCGTCATCGGATCGACTCGAGCTTTGAACATATTGCATCGTGTGAAAAATCAGGATCATTTCCTGCATGCCAGGGTTGGCCGCGTGGAATGCGGCCTTCTTAACGGTGTCGGCGGAGGTGCTTGGTTGTGAGAGGTTGACCGGCTCAAAAATGGGTAACCAATCTTCCTCGTTGTAGTCACTGATCTCCAGAAGCACTCGCTCAATATGATTCGTAAGGAACTCTCGGCGAGAAGCGAGTGTCGACTGGTGCTCCCACTGTTGATGCATGAATTCATCAATCGCCGGAAGGTAGCGTTTGTCTCGTTTTACAAGTTCCACCATGTAAGCCGATATCTCTTTGGCATTAGCCATCATGGTTAGCAGGTGACCGGCATTGAGTGTTTCGTTCGCGTAGTAACGCACGCCAATTCTTGTCGGCAGAAGGAATGGATTGGTGATGGGGACTCGCCGATTGTTATCTCCGATGACGTATTGGCGTTGCCCATCAATGGTTTGAAAGGGGCGGTGATTCAGTAATTCATTGATCTTTGCGTCGAAGATATATTCGCTAATCAACCAGCGTCGATCGTGGGTAAAACCTTTCAGGTGGGCAAACTCTCCGGAGAATAGTTTTTTGTGATCGAGGTAGTTGCCGTATTCAGGTTGTGCGAGCTTGCCGTCAAGTGTTGAAGCGTTGTGGATGTCGAGTTGTTGGTGCAGCCATTGCGTGACCTCATTCCGTGCCGATTCCGGAAATCGAGGCGAGTCGGCGGGAGGCATGAGCGCAAGATGTAACTGCTCTTCCATCTTTGCAAGAGTCTGCAGTCGCTCCTCGGTGCTTCCGCTGGAGAGTTGATCGAGGTTAAAGTCACCTTCAAAAGATGTCCCTCGGTGACAATCACCACAATGCTGATTGAGTCTCTGTTGAATCTCTTGTGGTGGAGTCAGATCTGTTTCACGCAGAATGTCAAACCCAGGGGGGTGAGCAAATGCATCAAGTCCAGCATCGCAGTACATGCCAAAAATCAGAAGCAGCATCATGACTGCGGTGAGCGAACGCGGTCGCCGGTTCAGTGTGGCGTGAATTGGATTCTCAGTCATCGTCGATTGCAATGCTTCTTGGAGGCATGCTGTATTCTTGAGAAATACGGTTCGTTGGAGGAATGTTGGGTAGATGATCCCCCGACCGTCACAGTGCGATAGTTTAATCTCTATGTAATACCTTGGTGCAGCACCTTAGGGATCCACCATAAATTGCACTGGTGGAAAGACCCTGAACGGCTTTGATGCTGAATCCCAGTCGCTTCCATTCCGCGGCACATGCTGTGTCGAGTGTTGGCAGGCCATACTGAGGTAGGTAGACGATCGATTGAGAGTTCCTCGTCTCCAAGAGGACGTTATTGTACGTCAAAACCGGATAGTTAAGTTCACTGGTTCGCATCTCGGGGATGAGAGCCGGCATTCGTGTGACTTCAAATCCCTGTTCTCTGAGTTGATCAGCGATCAGGTTCAATTCCTTTGCCAAGAGGAAACTATTGCGGAGGGCATGATATGCACCACCGATCATTGTTGGCCGATTGATTCGTTCACCCGAAGCATCTGTCAGCGATTCGATATTCGCATCACCAAAGAACTGTTGCTCGCATTGCGATTCGAATTTTGTTAGCTGAGATGGGTGTTCATGGATCGCGGTCATCATCAATTCTGCTCCCCAAAACGTGTCGGCTACAACAACTCGGTTTCCACCAATGGGGGTGACGATCAGATCGATGTGTCCGACGGATTGAACGCCTTGGCCAACCACTACAACGTCTAAGCCGAGTTGCTTTTCAAAATCCCGAATGACTTTCTCTCGATCGTTCTCACCCTCCCGTACGTTCTGCAAGATTGTGTCATTGCCGATGATCGCCATTTGGTCTCCGCAAACAATGTTTCCACCCTCGAAAATCAGGTTGGAGCGGAGGAGTGTTAGGTCGAGTTTTGCAGCAAGCTGCTCAGGCATTTTTGAATCATCTCCTCGTTCAAAAATGCGTGGAACCAATAACGTCGACTCCCCGTTTGAACGGAGTACCAAGAATGGATCCTGCGGCCAGATTGATATGCGACTCGTTTCCGGTAACTCGACAAACGTGACCCTCGCCGAGTGGTTGGTTTTGAAGCTCGCTGGATCATTGACAAGTAGTAGAACTTGAGACGTCGAAGGAAGGGTTTTGATAATGTTCTCAATAACTTGGGCGTTGCGAAGTGACGATGTGCGGGCGCTCGTCAAACTGCAGGCCACAACGCTTATGGCGGATCCATTTTCTTGCATTAACCTTGGAGCTGGCTCACCCCTCGACGTTCTGGATATAGCGGGATGGTAGGCAGCGATGATGATTTGAAAAAGGCTGGCAGAAAGGGCTAGCAGCAACACGATCCATTTTGGTTTCATTTTTCCGTTCGAACGCGAATTCATCTCCGCGTTTCCATGATGAGTTTCGTTGCGGTGCATCGAAAGAAGAGTCACCGCAAATCAATCAAGTGAATGCTTCGGCTATGGTGTTGCCGAAGTTGCTCAAGTTCATTTGCGGCGATTTGATTTGCCTCTGGCTGAATGAGATCCGCCAATGGATGAAGGATTGGCGGAGATTAGCGTTCCGTGAGAGACGCACGCAGGTTTTCGACCTCGCGAGTCAAAAATCGGGCGTCTGCTCGTTGCACTTCAATCAATTCCATCGCCTGTTTGATGCGGGCTTGCATGGCTTGGATGGCTCGTTTCTGTGCGATAACCCGACCTTGATTGTCATTCACTCTAACGTCTAGATCGTTGAGGCTTTGATCGATCAGGTGAAAGTCGACATCGTTCTGAAGTTGTCGGTCTTCAAGGTCAACCACGCGTTGAAGTAGGTTGCGAGAGTCCGTCTTGCTTTGCGGAACTGCCGATACCTCGTCATGAGTAAGTGTCTGCATCGCAAAGGCCGCTAGGCAAAGAGTGCAGAAGGATAGCCCGTTGAACATGAGTTTCTCTGATCGCATTGAAATTTTCCTGTTTGGAGTGAGTTGCGAAACAATTTCGATTTCCCACTTCAGGTGGCAAAAATCATGCCAATGCTGAAACCACATAAGAAGGATTGTTTTATTACTGATTGGGAACATTTTGAATTGTGCGACATCAATCCGTTTGCCTTATTGGACTAGAAGAGATGATCTGCTTTTGAGGCCGTGCTCCCTGTGTTTCAATATGAGATTCACGTCCAGTAATGAAACAAATCACGATCCATTGAAATCGCAATGCTCACTCGTTGAGCGGCAAATTTGTCGATAATTGCGTGTTTTTTAGTGACATTGACTCTGTCTCTGGTGTCTTTGGTTTTCCTTTGGCACACAGGTTGCGTTTTAGTCTTTTCGAGTTGCGTTTTAGTCTTTTCGATTCGAAGAGGCACAACAACATGAACTGACATCGGGGAGACGTGTCATGCGCTGTAGAAGTATTTTTGTCGTCGAGTTGATCGCTACATTTGTGGTTTGCTTTGTCTTGATCTGCGAGATTGGGTTGGCGGGCGATAGCGAAAATCGGCGGGCCTATCGGCAGGGGCAATCTGAACGGCAGTCGCAATCATCCAGTCAGAGTCGCAACGATCTTGATTCGCGGTTGAGTCGAATGCTCTCCCAGAATAATGTCACTCCAATCGATACACCGAGCCAAGACTCCAATCAGGTTCTCCTTGGGCAGGCTCTCTTCTTTGACCGAATTCTCAGCGGTAATCGAGATACCGCATGTGCAACCTGTCATCATTCCCTCACGGCCACCTCCGATGCTCTTGCATTGGGGGTGGGCACGGGGACCGAAACACCTGGGGCTATCAGTATTTTCCGGGTTCGCGGTGAAGGGCGACATTTTGTGCCGCGTAATGCGCCCGATATCTTCAATCGCGGATCAGAGCATTGGCATACGGCTTTTTGGGATGGGAGAGCATCGACCACTGATGGAGTGATTATTTCACCTGCAGGTGACCAGCTACCATCTGAGCTGAAGACGCCATTGCAAATTCAAGCGATGTTCCCTGTGACGAGTCGCGACGAAATGCGAGGGCTTGTGGAAGATGCTGAAAATGGAAATGAACTCGCTGCGATTGACGATTCTGACTTTACCGGGATCTGGAATGCATTGATGGTGCGGTTGTTAGCGAATGAAACGTACAGGGAAATGTTTGCGGCCGCATTCCCCGACGTTGCTGAAGGGGATCTTGGATTTCAGCATGCAGCAATTGCTATTGCTGCGTTTGAAACGGAGGCCTTCGGGATGAATGATAGTCCCTTTGACCGATACGTTGGCGGAGATGCTGATGCATTGAGTCATGATGCAAAGAAAGGAGCGTTGTTGTTCTATGGCTCCGCGAACTGCGCTTCTTGTCACTCAGGAACTTTGTTGACCGATCAGCAACACCATAACCTAGCAGTCCCACAGCTTGGTCCCGGAAAAGATCCTGTTAGTGGTTTAGATTTTGGAAGGTTCGGTGTGACCGGTGCGAGTAACGATCTTTTTAAATTTCGCACACCGGCACTTCGCAACGTCGCAGAGACAGGCCCATGGATGCACAACGGGGCGTTCTCAAGTTTAGAAGATGTGATTCGGCACCATGCTGACCCAGAGCAGTCACTCACTTCTTACGACCCAGAAGTTCAATTGTTTCAACCGGATCTTCGTGATTTGGTGATTCGCGACGAAGGCTTGAACGAGTGGATGCTCGAAGGAGTAGACATGAACGATGGCTCATTAGAAGGTAATCGTGTTCGGCTGTTGGTCGCTTTTCTTGAAAGCTTAACCGCACCGGATCTGCAAGCTCGACTTGATTGGGTGATGCCTCCAAGTGTGCCGAGTGGCTTACTCGAGGATGGCATTCCTGAGATTGATTGAGTCGAGGGGGGTATTGTTGATTTTTAGACGTCGCAACTCCACTATGAGCACTCGCTTCTCTCTTGAGGCGGGTGCTTTTTCCGTTTTGTTCGATCCAACGGTTATCGATCTAGGTTACTTGCTACGCTCAGTTGTGGCTTCATCCTTGAGGCCATCCATCTTGCTCGCAACCGCCCCCTGAGGTGCTTTTGGCCATGGAGTTTCTCCGGGGGCCCACTCGGTCGGTTGCTTGGCTCGGACTGCTTCAACGGCTTGAATAAGCCACTGAGGCGTGTCGTCCTGTTCGTTCTGCCCATAGACATAAGGCAAAGGCGGTTCCATCAATAGAGGTTTGTCACCCAGAGGTGGTCGCTGTTGTCCGATTTTCTCGAGCCTTTTTGAAAGTTTCCGCACAATCCTTGGGTGCGACTCGGCAACATCATTCTCTTCGTATGGATCATTTTTGAGGTCGTATAGAGAATCACCCATAAGTTTGTATTGGCCGCTTCGTATGGTGGGTAAGCGAACGCTTCCCGTAACGTCAAACACGATTTCCCGTCGCTTGCTCTCTCCGTTGTTGAAGAGCATGTCTGTCATATCGATCCCATCAATTTGTCTTTCTTGTTGATGATTGCCGCCAGCAAGCGTAATGAACGTTGGAAAGAAGTCCGAGATGAACATGAGGCCTGATTTAATTGATCGCGGTTCCGTGTGTCCCGGCCAACGAAGGATGGCGGGTTGCCGCACGCCACCTTCAAAGGTTGTATTCTTTGTTCCGCGATACGGTTTGCTCATTTCCTCGAGTACGGGGCCGTTGTCATTGGTGAAGATGAAAAGGGTTTCATTTGTTAAGCCATTGTCATGGATTGCTTTGTCGATGCTTCCAACCGCTTGGTCTAGATTGGCAAGCATCGCATCGCGGATGGCGAGAGTGTCTGTCGCATCGCCGGTAAATCCCGGTGGTGGGTTGAGTGGCCCGTGAACCGCGTTGAACGCAACGTAGAGGAAGAGCGGTGAGTCGTTGCCAGATTGCTTGTTAATCACCTTCACCGCTTCGTTGGCGATCAGGTCGGTCGTGTATCCGGTTTCATTGATCGGTTTTTGGTTTCGGTGCCAGTCATACACCGCAAACCTTGCTGGTGCATTGTGGACGATGGTCTTGTTGTAATAGTCAATGCCCCACGCGTAGTGGCCGTACTGATAATCGAAACCTTGGCCCATCGGAAGATGCTCTGGCAGCCACTCCCCCAAGTGCCATTTGCCAAGAATCGCAGTGTAGTAGCCAGCTTCCTTAAGTGCCTCCGCAACGGTTCGTTCGTTGGTGTCGAGAGCATGGATCCTGCGAGTCGGTTCGCCCCGATCATTGTGGGCGAGCTCGAGTCCAAGCTTTGCGAGGTAGCTGGGCTTGCCAAAGTCTTCGGATCGCCAGTCGCTCCAGGTGCGAAAAGCGTACCTTCCCGTTAGGAACGCTGCTCGAGTCGGTGCGCACACACTATGTGTATAAAATTCAGACAGTCTCATGCCCTCCTGCGCAAGCCGATTCATGTTTGGGGTCAAATCGGATTTGCCTCCATTGAATCCTGGTTGGTTCCACCCCATGTCATCCGCGAGGATGAAAACAATATTGGGACGCTGACCGATAGCGGAGGAAGTAGCTGATGATCGCTTTACTGATGATCGTTTTACTGGGGTTAGGTCACTAGACATGACGCTCACGCTACTAAGAAGCAAAAGGCAAGTGCCGACTAGCAGGCGATTCTTGAGAAGGGGGTTCGTTATCATGGAAAACGGTTTCAGGTCTTTTAGGCTCTGTGACGGATAGCAAGGAGTCCGATTGCAAGAAGTCAGTGCAGACTCGTTTCTGGAAGATACACAATATTGTACGAGTCGATGACGTGCCGTGGGAGCAGCGGTCGCAGTGACTTGTTCCGCGCGAGAGGTGGCAAAAGGCAGTGACAGAGAATCTTAACTGAGAATCTTATTTGGGGTCTGCAGATTTTCCCGCTGCGGTAATTGGCTCTCTGTGCTAGTTTTCTGAGTCTAGCTTGGGCCACGGTGCCAGTGGAGAATCAGGTTAGATGTCGTCTTGCAACCACTGAGCTCTTCGAGGATTTGAGAGGATCTGGGATGAAGTACGATCCTTATGCTCATCGCGAGTCGCCAAAGCCATTGGCGACCAACGCAACAATCATCATCATCGGTTTGGCGGTGTTGGGTACCCTTTCAGGGGTGTTCATGATGACGCTCGGGTACGACGCATTTTCTGATCGTCTCGAGGGGCAGAGAGAAATAGCTGCTGAGGTCATTGAAGAGGAAAAAGTTGAGCCGCCGACTAAACAATCGGTTCGATATCAGGGATACGCGTTCGATTTACCGATCGGATACCAAGCTGTCTCCGAGCAAACGGAGGATGATGGTACGGTCGTGGTGCGGTATTCAGGTGAAGATGGATGCCATTTTATTTTCGCCCTGCTCCGTAGGGAGGAGTGGGATCGGTTCACCAGTCCACCCTCGGTTTATGATGATGCCATTGAACCAGAGATCAAAGGGCTCGATCACGCTTTGGGAACAGAGTTACTGGCTCAAAAAGTCGGAGCCGGTGGGATGCCCGCTTCGTTTTTTCAGTTTTACGAGAGAGAGACCTTTCGTGGGATTGATTTCACCTATCTCCTCGTCGCAATGCACCGTGGCGAAAAGGTCATGCTCAAATTCGGCGGTAAATACAACCGCCTCAAAGAAGATGTGGAATTTGTCGAGATGCCGGAGCACTGGCGTGATTGCCTGCTGACGCTTCGTCCTCTACTTCCCGGTGAACAGGACCAAGAATAGATCGGGTCAACAATAGATCCTGTTCACATGCGTGGCTGAATGATCAGTTGGCAGGTTCTTTTCCCTCTGTCCAAGGTCCTGCAAGCTTCATGTATTCAGGTTCCTCAAGCGTGCTGCCGAGGTCACCCGCTTGCCAACCGCGGATGTGCATCGGTTTGTCGCGTCTTTTGGATCGCTCTTCCCATTTGCTTGCCCACTCCGAGTTGCCATCGTGGATGGTGAGCGACTGATCATCAAAATGAAAGACTTTTCCTTCACGATAACTGCGTGCTCCGAGGATAACCGTCGTGATTGCTGCCGCCCCAAGTTCAGGGTCGTTGTTGCAAAGTGACGGATCGTCTGCGGTCATTGCATCAATCCAGTTTTTGAAATGCGTCAGAGTTGTGTCCTCCACCTTCTCAGTCGCAATCCTTTCTTCTTTGAGTTTGCTGTTGCGAGTTACTTGAGGACGTTCTGGGATAAAGTCAAAACCTTCGAACTGTTCTCCAGTGCCTAGGACAAACGATCCATGATGCCCGCGGATCAATTGCCGGATTGGGGTGTTTTGGCAAGCCATGGTCGCTGTAACAAGCCCCTGCACGCCTTCAGGAAAATCCGCTGCAACGGTCGCAACATCGGGTACATCTCGACCATCGTACTCGAGGTAAAGACCGCCAGCACCGACGACGCGTCCGGGGAATCTAAGGCCGGTTCCTTTCAGCATGGTGGTGGTTCGATGGACAAAAAGGTCCGTGAACATTCCAGAGCCATACGGCCAGAAACGCCTCCACTGTCGATAGATCGCGCGATCAAAATCTTCATACTCGGCGAGCCCTTCTTCAACTCCAAGCCACTTTTTCCAGTTGATGTTCTTCGGCGTCATTTGGGGAGTTAGTTTGTAGTAACGCCACTGCCCCTGCGCGGAATTTCGGAAGAACTCCGTCTGATACATGAGGACTTTGCCGAGTTGACCTGCGGTGAGCAATTGATTGATTTGGTTCCAAACAGGAAGGCTCGTTGACTGAACACCCACCTGCATGACTTTGCCAGAACGTTTCCAGGCTCGCATGACATCGATTGCTTCTTCAACCGTCTTGGTCATTGGTTTTTCGCAATAGACATGCAGTCCTTGTTCCAGAGCATCAATGGCTTGTTTGGCGTGCCAATGATCGGGCGTTCCAATGCAGACTGCATCAAGATTCGCCTTGGCAAACATGTCGCGATAGTCTTCGTACTTCTGAACGTCGTTGCCGGTGTTCTTCTTGATGTGGTCGGCTGCTTTGTCACGGTTTTCGTTGAAAACATCGCAAACCGCAACCAATTCAACCGGCTCGCCATTGACTTGATGCTTGGTCATCCGAGTGACATGGGCACCGAATCCGCGTCCTCCAGTTCCGATGAAACCAATTCGGATTTTGTTGTTCGCTGTAGTTGTCTGTGCTGCAACTGGCTTGGTTTGTTTGCCAACCAAAGTTGCAACTCCTGCGGTAGCTGCCGATGACTTGATAAAATGCCGGCGCGAGGGTTTCTCGGGATTCATGTGTCTTCTTAATTCGCTTTTATTAGTCGAGTCTGTTTTTCGAACATGATAACGAAAGCTCGAGGCCATTGCTTGAAACCGGTGCGAAGAAAAGATGCGGCTGTAATGCAACGCCAAGCCCGTCGTTGGCGAGAGATTGTTGACTTTTGATGACGGCCACCGTTTTTCGGCAATGCTGCGTCTGATTTGTCAACGTTGCATAATCGTCATAACCCTCACAGTCGGATTCAACCGCCTGATACAGGCGAGAAATAAAAACTCGTTTGTCTTACTTTCGGCCTAAGGCTTCTGCAAAAGGTACCGTTCTAGGTTCGCTGCGCCGTTTTATCGTGGTCAATTTCGATGGCCAAATCCACCTGTTTTAGGTGTTGCCGAAGCGGATTGGTCCAGCGATGAGCGGAAAACTTAGATTCAAGTTGTTCTTTATGCTGTGCGGGGTTGTTTGTCGCGCGGGCGAATCATCTTGTGAGTAATCTGTTTGGTGAAAAATGAAACTCAATTCTGGTTCTAAACTTTCAAGACGGCCGATGCAAAGCTTTCGAGAATTGCGGACAGTCAGCCCCGTTTGTTCGCTAAGGATTAGAGATGTGACACCAGAGATTAGTCGAAGATTTACTCGTCGAACGAGTCCCACCGGCGTGATTCTACTGGTGGTTTTAGGGTCACTGACTTTCTTCAGTATTCTAGTCGCGACTTTTCTGGTTTTTAGCAACGAGTCCCGTGATACCTCGTTCGCTTTGGCTCAACAGGAATCAAGAAGCATCGATGTTAAGTGGACGATGAATGAGTCGCTGATGACTCTGTTGAGAGGGACGTCAGATCCTTCGAATCCTTTTTACGGCGAAGATTTACTTGCTGATTATTACGGGTTACACGACGGATATCCCGTCACTGTTTCAAACGGCCCACCACCGGTAGAGGACAGTGGCTTCGTCTTCATTCGAGTGACAACTAGGACACAGGGGAACAGTGGTAACCGAGGACCTCCGACCTTTCCGCAGTTGGATGATGTCTTTGCCGGAGCTGCGATCACATTCCTAGAAGGCCCACTGGAGAACCGAACTTACCGAGTCTTGCGGTCCCAGTACGTTGGCAATGGAAATAGTCAGGCTTGGAATTTGGGTTTCGAGCTTCACGGAGATGAACTGGGTGATCCAAATTACCCCGATGCGAGAAGTCTTTTTCTAAAGAGTAATACCGCTTGGATTAACGGACGCCCGAGAAATTCAGTGGGCTGGGGCTATAGGATCAACCCAACCACTGGGGCAGATGGATTTGACGATGCGATCGTTGATCCCACTACTCCATCGCTTCTCAATCTGCCCGCATCTTTGCAGCCGAATCATTTAGTTGGTTCCAATATCGACAAATCGCTAGTTAGTGGTGATGTCGACGAGGACTACGATGCTGCTGACTATAACAACTGGTTTTTAAGTCATCGCAACGCCGATGGTTCAGTGATTCCGTCATTTCACCGTCCCTCGGTGATTAACTACTTGCTCAATCATAACAGCGTGGATTTATCAAATCCCGCCTCATACAACCCACTTCTTCGCAGTATCGAGCGAGCAACCTACCGCCCGCTGCCAATTCTCAATCGCAATCTAGGATTCAAGGGCGGCAGTTCTGAGTATGCGCTGCGAGCTGGGGCTCCTGTGAATAATCCTGCTCGCCTTAATCAGCTTGTTGATGCATTGATCAATGGTCAATGGGACGTCGACAACGATTCGGATGGAGTAGCAGATAGTGTTTGGGTTGATCTGGGGCTCCCCGCTTTCACGGCACCTGATGGGCGAGTCCTACGACCGCTCATTGCACCGATGATTGAGGATCTTGGAGCAAGGTTGAATCTCAATGCACACGGCAACCTCCAACTGAAGCAGTCGGTCGCTCAGTCCGGCAGCATTGGTGACGCGAGTGCATCGTGGGCGGGGTTGCCAAATACGCAGCGTGCATTGTTTCGTGGGTTGGGTTGGGGACCCGCTGAAATTAGTTTGCCGCAGACTGACGGTGCGGGTGCAAATTTGGGAACGTTGTTAAACGAAATCATCGATTCTAAATATGAAACCAGTGTCGCAGCAAAAACACTCGATGCTGGTGGTGCAGGGCGAGACTCACTCGATACCCTCACCGCCGGTAAACAGACTCGCTACCACACCGCGAGCGGTGGCTGGGGAAGTCCGCTGGATCTTTATGGTCACTCAGCGGTGGGTATCGGCCGTAGCGGGCATTTGTTGGTCGTCCCACCGTCTCTGGCCGCTCCTGTTCGCCAAGATTTGAATCATCCTTATGAATTAGATGCAAGTGGTCGGTTGTCTGGTGATGCAGCATTCACCATGTCAGATCTGGAGGCAATTCTGCGTTCGGATGATTTTGATACCGAGTTATTGCCGGATAGGATTCGAGACAAGATTAACGCATTACTTAATCAACATCCACGTTATCGGCACGCATTTGGCACATTGAGTGCGAGTGAGGATGCGCCAATCGTTTCACTTCTTGACCTGACTTACCTTGCGAGCTTAGAAGCAGGTCACGGAAACGGGAATGCAAACGGCAATGTCAATCGTCCGTGGATGGACAAAATCATTCCGCCCGAATTGAAGCTTGGTCGAAAGGTTGACGTCAATCGCGCCGTCGGAAACGGCGTGGACGATGATGGCGACTTTGTGATTGATGAGCCGAGTGAAGTCGCATTGGAGGAAGATCCTGGCAGACCGGGTAAAGCCTTCGTTGTGGCGAATAATTCAGCGGGAAGCGTCCCGAATGGCTTTGACAATATCACTCCATCCTACACTTGGGACGAAGGACCAGGAGGCGGTAATAGCTTTCCGATTACCGGAAGGCAGCTTCTTGCAAGACATTTGTATTTGATCGCAATGCTCGTTCGGTACGAGTTGGATCTGCAGCCACCTTATGATAAGGGTGTCCTTCCGACCCACTCGAACTACAACCAAAACGAACTCGAGGCATATACAGCGAGGCGTCTGGCACAGTGGGCAGTCAATGTTGTTGATTATCGTGATCCGGATTCCATTATGACTCGCTTCGAGTTTGATCCGAATCCTTTTGATTCCAATGGATGGTCGACGCAGGGTGGCGGTCCGAATCGCCCCAACGTTGTTTGGGGGGTCGAGGAGCCACAGTTGGTGTTTTCCGAAAGTTTGGCTCTCCACGATGTGCGAGTACGAGACACGGACCGAGATTCATCTGGTGAGTTCAAGAAGCAAACACAAAATGCGTCTGACCTGACAACGGATCAGGTGAGAATCCCGCAGGGTTCGTTGTTCTTGGAGTTGTTCTGTCCGCAAGCACCGATTGATTCGACGATCGTAGCGGACGAAACGACCAAGCCAGGCCGTGCGATGGAATTCTACACCCAGGCCCCCACTGGCGACCTGCAGCTCAACCTAGCTGCGACAGCGCCACCTAGGAATAATAGTGCTCCCTACGGCGCTCCGGTGTGGCGAATTGGGATCTCTGAGAGACATGATCAGAACGGTGGCGTTCGAGCCGCAGCGGTTGATGCAGCACCGTCTCGCCAACGACTCGCTTTACCTGATACTGCGTCTTTTGATTTGGATCAGCCAGACGAAATTCAAGGGATTCTTCCGAACGGAAATCGTCCGCTCGAGATGACTCGATTCATCTTCTTCACCAATATTCCGGAGATGGACTCGAATCCTCAGGCTGCATTCAACCAGATTCGTAGCCTGGTTAACGGAAATCAGATCACCGACATGGCACCCGAGCAGGTTTTTGTGGCGCCTTCTGTCACTTCGAATGCAGCGTTAAATAATGACCGCTTACTCGAGCCAGGACAGTTCTTGGTTTTAGCCCCACGCCTCAATACACACCTCGGTTCCAGCTTTGACTTCGCCAATGCAAATGGCAATTCGGGGGGCAACACAACGGGGAATACTTTTAATCAGACCAATCAGTTATCGCCTTCGGGGCCGTCCAATCAGGTGATCCGCATCGAGAACCTTCAGGGTTATCAGCAGTTGGGTCATTACGGTGTTCTTGACAGCGATACCAATGGTGTTGGTGACCGTGCGACGCCCCTGCTTTCGGTAGCTGGTCAAGGTGCAAACTATGGAGCGAGGGCACTTCCTCTGGTGATAGCGGCACCGCGGCGCAATGGATGGGCGGCAACAAGTTATGAAAATGGTATCGTTGGTTTGAATGTCAGTGAACCAATGCCCAACGCCAACCAATTCTATCCTCAGCCAAGTTTGCGGTACTTTGGAAACACTCCATTTCCCGACGGTGGGACGTACGCATTAACGGATGCTTATCTTGACTACAGCGAGGTTAATGATACCGCCATCAATGATCCCGTTGATGAATCATTTGATTTGATTCCCTTCGGTGCAGAAGGCGATCCTGAGCTTGGAACCATCGAGAACTACCGCACTGCTTACTTGCAACGGCTTGCTGATCCAACACTGCCGTATGATGAGCTAACCAACCCCTACCGAACCGTCGATTGGATGCAATTGGATCTGACGGTCTTTAGCGGCGAAGAGAGAGAAGATTTTGTTACCGAGGGAGAAGGTCCCAATGATTACGCTCGCCGAAGTCGGCAGCGCAATGGTCATGTCCGCCTGCCTTCCGATCTCACCAATTCGGTGAAGTCAAACGCTCTGCACACCTACGAGTCGCAGAGTGATTCAGGCAACTTTAATTTGGATATCGCGTCGTATGACGTGGGGAGTTCAGGGCACTTTTTCAAGTACGAAGGTCTATTTCCTGGTGACGACGGAAAGTTATTCTCATCATTGAGTTTCTTGAACTGTGAAAACCCGCTTGCAAACCCGAATCAGCCGAACTTTGGACTCGAGTTCGAAGGATATGATTTGCCTTTGGGCACGCTTGTGAGCGGAATGGATGCCAATTTTCCACGAACACCGTATGCCTTGCACCCTTGGCTGAATCGGGATTTTGCGACTCCGTTTGAGTTGATGATGGTGCCTGCTTGTTCAGCATCGCGACTGTTCGAGGAATTCACGGTTTGTGTGAGCGATCCTGTTGTTTATCCAACGGATAACCAGAGCGTTGTGGTTAGTCAGTCGCCTTATCGACACCTGCTTAATTTTTTCCATAGCAACCTAGGAGCAGGTGGTGCTAACCCCGGAGATCCCGGAAGTCTTGAGTTGGTGCGAATTTTTGACTTTGTTCACACCATGCCGAGGTATCGTGGGGAGGTCGAGTACATGGTGCCTTCTCGGGCCGCGAGCATCTCCAATCGTGTAAATAATTGGACGGGTTTTGCTGATTTGATTAAGCCGCCTTTCAACTTCACCTACGACAATCAGCGACAAGGCACCGTGAACCTCAATTCACTCTCCGCGTTTCCCGTTTGGGCGGGTTTGATGCAGGGGCATTTGAGTGCTGATGAATACCTGAATTTCAACAGCTCGCAGGCGTTAGGGTTTCAATCTTTTTTGATCAACCGAAGGGGATACACCGATGATCAAGCGATCAATAAGATCACTCCCGCCATCACCTCCGGCGAGCGGGTTAATTACCGAAAAGACTTGAATGCAGATTTGCCGACACGGTTCGCCGGAGTGTATCGCTCGCCGATGCTGGCGGGTAAGTCGATCTTGCCAGTCTTGGAGCGTCCTGCAGTCAACAGCACCTTGTTTCGAGATCATTCGTTAGCAACGTCCTCGACACCAACGCAGAAACCTTTCTTTGTAAGGAGCGTCGGTGAGCTACCGGCTGTTAATCCAGCGGATTCAACAGTGAACCCAGCGAGTAATCGTTTGAGGAATCCGTGGATGCGCTACCAAACACTCATGCGGATGCCGAATCTAGTTGCAAATAATTCGCAAGTCTTTCTGATACGGCTAACTCTTGGCTTCTTTGAAGTGGATGCGGCGACTGGTGAATTGCGAGATGAATATCGAGCAACCGAAGGTCTGGCAGAGCGGTTTAAAGGGACCTTTGTGATTGATCGATCGATCCCTGTCGGGTACCAACCTGGCGTAGACATGAACACGCGAGACGTCGTGATTTTTGAAAGTCTTGATTAGGTCGGTTTCGGTTTTCTGGTCTAGTGAGTGCTGTTTTTGAGAAATTTTAAAAAGATTTTGTGAGTGATTTTTCGACGAAAGTCCAGTGTTTTACGGTCTTTTGGTGCTGGGCGAGCGTTTGCTGTTTCAGGATTCGTTGAATAAAAAGTTGACAAGGCTCTAGTCGCTACTAGCTTTAGTAATCGCGTTGAGGGGTGATGTCCCAACGCTCGGTAATCGTCTCAGATTGCCATCTTGATGAGAGGCTATGTAACTCACTTTGTTGTGAATGTCCTAGACGAAACGGGGGTTTCTGTCTGGGGTGTTGGGTCGCTTGTGTGGCCCTGAACCTTCGAGGTGACAAACCGTGAAGTGTTGTCGCACGCAATGCTTTGCGAATATTTACATTAGCACTGGGGGATTCAGTGATGCCTATTCATCACTCTGCGCTTCTGCGCGCTCTTTTGGCGATCGTGGTATTGCCAGTTTTCTGTTCGGCTCAAGGTTTCAGCCGGAAGTCTAATTGGTCTTCTGCAAACAAGTGGTCTTCTGCCAATCAGCAAGCGAACCAAGGCCAAGCAACTAATGGCGATGCACAACTTCTTGATCTTCTGAGGTCCAATGGGGTTGAGGCGATTGATACGCCCGAGCAGGATCCAAAGCATGCGGCGTTGGGGAATTTGCTTTTCTTTGACCGTATCATTTGTGGCAACAAAGACACGGCGTGTGCCACATGCCATCACCCGCTCACTAGCACCTCGGATACGCTTTCGTTAGGCGTTGGAACCGGGTCGCCGAGCAAAAACGAGGTTGGGATTTTTCGTGTGATGGGCGAGGGACGCGAGTTCGTACCTCGAAACTCACCTGATATTTTCAATCGTGGATCGGTTCATTGGACCTCGATGTTTTGGGATTCAAGAGTGTCGACTGCAGGCGGCGTGACTACCTCGCCAGCCGGTGCTGCATTGCCCAGCGAACTTGTGAAGCCGCTTCAGATCCAGGCGATGTTCCCACCGACAAGTCGCGACGAGATGAGAGGTTCACATGAGGACGTGTTCAACGGTAATGAAGTCGCGGCGTTTGCGGATGACGATTTGACCGGCATCTGGGAGGCATTGTTTGCACGGATCATGGATAATGATATCTACCGAGCCATGTTCCTAGACGCGTTCCCGGAGGTGGATGAAGCGGATCTTGGATTCCAGCATGCCGCCATTGCGTTGGCAGCTTTTGAAACTGAGGCCTTTGGGATGAACGACAGTCCGTTTGACGAATTTTTGCGGGGCAACACTCAGGCGATGAGTCGAGCGGCTAAACGCGGAGCATCTCTGTTTTACGGCAAGGCGGGTTGCGTCGATTGTCACTCAGGTACTTTGCTAACCGATCAGTTGCATCACAATCTCGCCGTTCCACAGATCGGACCAGGAAAGAATCCACTCACAGGCCTGGACCATGGACGAATGGGTATCACGGCTGACCCAGCGGATGAGTTCGCATTTCGAACGCCGCCTCTTCGTAACGTTGCAGCGACCGGACCATGGATGCACAACGGAGCGTTCTCGAGTCTGGAGGATGTGATCGAGCATCATCTCGACCCGAAGGAGTCACTCCGCAAGTACAGGGCTCGATTGCAATTGGTTCAACCCGATTTGATTCCAACGGTAATCAATGACCGCACGATGCAAGATTGGATGCTCGATACAGCTGAAGAAGTCGATGTCGAATTAAGCAGGCAAGAAAAGAGTGACTTGATTGAGTTCTTGCACAGTCTCACCGCACCTGATCTTGCGGCTCGCCTCCAGGCACTTATTCCTGCGTCGGTTCCGAGCGGAATGCTTGAGAATGGAATGGGAGAGTGATTTCGAAACAGAGCAGGTCATTTGACCTCGTTCATCGGTAACGACTGTTTCCTCCAGTCGGTGCAGGCACCGGTGTCTTCGGACACCGGTGTTTTTTGTTGCCTGAGATTATCTGCTAGGATGGAACCCGCTAACCGCCTTCTGATTCATTTATGACGATGTGGACTTTTCTCTGAGGTTCGTTGTATTGATCTTTCTGATTCCATTTTGTGAAGTACGCTCGAGATTATTCACTTCGTGTTTGCTTCTACTAATGCTGCTCAATCATTTGAATGCGGTTCAGGCAGAACAGCCGGTTGCCGGATCGCTGAGATCTGAGGGAACCAAACAATTGGTTTTGTCGCAGTGGATGAAGAGGCTGCCACAAAAAGTGCTGCTGTCTAATCTATCGATTCCGGGAACTCACGATAGCGGTGCACTTCACAATGGATTGTCGTTTGGGTTTGCACGTTGCCAGACGTTAACTTTGAGAGAACAGCTGGACTCGGGGGTTCGGTTTTTAGACATTCGTTGTCGCCACCAGAGAGATCAATTTCAGATTTACCATGGGGTAATCAATCAACGCATTAGCTTTGCCCAGGTGATTCGCGTTTGTGAGGAGTTCCTTGCTGAGAATCCGACCGAAATTTTATTGATGTCGGTCAAAGAAGAATCAACTTCGGAAGAAATTACTCGAGACTTTCGGGCAACCTTCATTGCGGAGATCGCTTCATCTAGAGATAGGTGGTGCATTGCAAAGGTGAATCCTTCCGTAGGCGACGTCCGAGGACGTATTGTTTTGGTTGATCGTGTGGGGAAGCTCGGTGGGTTGGATTGGAGCAAGATGAACCTGCAGGACGACTACCAAGCGATGCCAGAAATTAAAAAGCAGAAAATCGCAAAGCATTTTGATGCAGCGATGGGAGATGGTTCTGGTCAGTGGTTCCTGAACTACTGCAGTGGCACCGTTCCAAGTCGACTCATTAACCCCGAGACTTATGCCACGCAGATTAATCCGTTCCTTCTCGAGCAGGTGAAGGCACGTTATGGGAATCGTTTGGGTGTCGTGATAATGGATTTTCCCAACCAAGAAATCATTGAAGCGATCGTCATGTCAAACCGCTTTCTGCGAGAGTGAAGCGTTGATGTCACGCGATGACTTAATCTTTGTTCTGTTTGCTTACGGCATCGATTTCCCTTTGCCACTGTTCCCATTGTTGCAAAATCCATTCTTGATTGGGTGCCGAGTCGGTGATGAGAAATCGAAAGTGTGACACGAGCGGTGTCGCTTTGGTGATGGTAAAGCTTTCTTCTACGCACCGCGAGAAACAGAAGTAAGGCTTGCTTGGATGAAGTCTTACCGCATTGCTTGAGTCCTGTTTGCGGTTCGCCTTCATCATGGTGATGCTGGCCGGCGATCCTTCGATTAGGCCAGTCATGCACACCCACCTGGTTCGTTGATGATTGCCTAGAGTTCGATCGTCCGTCTGTTCTGTCGCAATAGTGCAGTCGCTGAATTTAGGATCGTTAGGTGTCGATTCCGAAGTGCTGAGCCAACTTACTGGGCCGCGTACCGCGAAACCTCCGTATCGATTTTGTTGGATTAAGAGAGGGGAGTCGGTGATGGCCTCTTGAGTCGACTGCAAATCGAATACGAAAACGTCGTCCCCACGGTGATTCGCGGTCACCCGCCATCTTTCCCTAAGGATATCAACCGTGTGCGGTTGAAGCATTTGATGAATCAGATCCACCTCAAAGCCAATCTGGTTATTGCCGGAGAATACATCAATCACTCGCTGATGCAGCACCCTGCCAGTACCTTTGGCAAGGTTCCAAAAATCGACTTTCTGCTCGTTCCATGAGGTGGAAACCCATGCGGAAAAAATGCCCTGTTGGTGTGGGTGATCAAATGGGAATGCCGCCGTGACGATTTTTCCTGATGGGGATTTGACTGGATGCAGGAAACCGCTTCTCTGATAGATAGGGTCAATTCCCTCTGGAACGCTTGGCGAACGTTTGTTGTAGGTGAGGATGGTTCGCTTGTCGGTTCGGATCGAAATGGTTTCGTCTGTCTGGTCGATCGTTAGGTGTTCAGTCCTGAGAGTTGTTGGTGTTTCACCTTGAGTTCGTATTTGGCCGAGTTTTTCTTGATTGAAAAGCGGTGTCAGTTCCGGCATGATCTTTAGCAGCTTGGCGACGACCAAACTTGCTACCGCTATACTGCCTTCTGAATTCAGGTGTGTATGGTCGGCGCCCTGGTTCGTCATTGGTTCAAAGGCGCGAAACGCAACTGGGCCCATCTTTTCGCACTGTTTGATACTTTCCCCGTGTAAGTCGATCAGCGGTACATCATGCTTCTTCGCCACCGAGATGGTTGCATCGGCATACTCCCTCAGGCTCTCTTGGATCGTTCCGTCTGAGTTCCACCGTCGCCGTGTCAGTGAAGTCACAAGGATCGGCTTTATTTGTTGGCTTCTGGCCTCTTGGATAAAGCGAACGAGATGGGTTCGGAAATCACCGTCCGCTGCCGACTCCCGTTGAGGCCCTTTCCCTGGTTGATCGTTGTGGCCGAATTGAATCAGGAGGTATTCCGGCTTCGCATCAAGGCACTGATCCCAGAAGCCTTCGGTGCGAAAACTTCGTGAACTTCGTCCCCCCTTGGCAAAGTTGATGCAGGTAGCTTGATCTCGCAGAATCGTTTTGAATCCCCTACCCCATCCGGCGTGATCAGTGACGGTTGAATCTCCCGCCAAAGCAAAGACGGGGCGATTTTGATTGGCCCTGTTTTGGGATGTTTGGTGTTGCGGAGATTCTTGCAGTGGAGGGTCGGTTTGTGCTGTAGATTCGTTAGCCGTGAGGGCAAAGTTCAGTAGGACGATGAATAATGAAAGGACGATCGATCGGTACATGTTTATTAATCAAACAATGGATTGAGGTTGTTTGGCGGAGAGTTTCTGTTCTTCGAGTTTGTGTTCTTCTGAGTTTTTGCAAGCGAGTGAATGCCTGATTTTGTCTCTCAATGTTGTTACACTCTGGCCGTCACGTTTTTTCGTTCCACGCTGTTGAACCAACGCAATTCAGTTTGGTTTGATGATTTACTGATTGCAGGTCAGCGTTGATTTTGGATTCGTCCACATCATCGCTTGAGCTGCTACCTCTTATGTTGGTCTGAGATGAATCACACATCCTTCTTGGTAAACCACAATGTGCTCGCTGCCGTTGTTGTTTTCTTTGGCTTCATGATATCCGCTTCATCCTATTCGCAGGAGACAGTCAAGCAACCGAACGTGATTCTCGTTTTGATCGATGACATGGGCTGGGGTGATCTTGGATGTTATGGAAATGATTTTATAGATACTCCAAACATTGATCAGCTTGCCGCGGATGGTGTTCGCTTTACGGATTTTTACGCCGCGGGAGCGGTTTGTTCACCGACTCGTTGCGCCATTCAATCTGGCCAGAATCAGGCGAGGATTGGGATCACCGCACACATTCCGGGGCATTGGAGACCGTTTGAAACCATCACAACACCGCTCACCACGATGGCTTTGCCTCTTGATACCGTTACGATCGCCGAATCCTTGAAGTCGACAGGTTATCGTACCGGCTACATTGGCAAATGGCATCTGGGGAATGCTCCTGCGTTCCAGCCTGAGTTTCAAGGGTACGACCTCTCGGTTGTCATTAATGGACCGCATCTGCCTGGTCGTTACCGAACTCAACGCAAGGATGTTCCGCAACCAAAGTCCGATCAGTATCGAACTGATTATGAAGCGGATCGGGCGATTGACTTTATCAATCAAGACTCGAACGATCCGTTTTTCTTAATGGTTTCTCCTTTCGCGGTTCACATTCCATTAGGTGCGATGTCGGACAAAGTGGAGAAGTATCGAAAACGCGCCGCGTCGATGAAACGGGAATTGCCGAACCCAATCTATGCGGCAATGGTTGAGCATTGCGATGACATGCTTGGTCGTCTTGTTGAGGCGGTTGATCAACGCGGGTTAACGAGAGATACGATGATATTGTTCACCTCCGATAATGGGGGATTGAATCGACGCTATGACTACAGAGAAGCTGCTGATGATATCGTCTCAGATCTCGCGCCGTTGAAGGGTGAAAAAGGCTCACTGCACGAAGGTGGCGTGCGTGTCCCCTTGATAATCAAGTACCCTCCGATTGTTTCACCCGGTTCAGTTTGTAGTGAGCCCACGATTAGCTACGACTTTTACCCGACCTTTGTTGAGCTTGCCGGCGGTGAGTTGCCACAAAATCAGACCATTGACGGTCATAGCTTGGTTTCGTTACTCAAGAAACCCGATTCCTCTCTGCAGCGAGATGCCCTTCATTGGCACTATCCCCACTTTCATCACGATCGACCTGCGAGCAGTATTCGCGAGCGAGAGTGGAAGCTGATCGAGTACTTAGATGGAAGCGGCAATGTTGAACTGTATAACTTGAGACAAGATCTCGGTGAGAGTCAAAACTTGGCTGTTGAGTTCAAGGGAAGAGTCGCCGACTTGAAAAAGAAATTGCAGGCTTGGCGGCAAAGTGTTGGGGCGAGGATGCCTTACCCGAACCCTCATCACAATGCGGAGCGAGCTGGCGAGTGGTGGAGTATGAGAACAGGAATGCCAATCGATAGTGACTCGCGAAAGCGATTTCCACCAACCGAATTGGATTAAGTGTATCTTCGCGTTGGATCGTCGAAAAGTTCTACGCGATGATATCCTTGATGACCTCGCCTCCGAATTGCGAAAGCTGCTTGAATCGGCCTGCATGGAAGTAGGTCAGCTTGTTATCGTTCAGCCCTAGGAGGTGGAGTAGCGTGACGTGAAGATCACGAATCGGATGGACGTTTTCGATCGCTTTTGCTCCAAATTCATCTGTTGCCCCCACGATCCCCGGACGCACACCACCGCCAGCCAAGAGCATCGTCATGGCTTGATTGTTGTGCCCACGGCCTAGTGAGTAAACGCCGCCGCGTTTGTTGTTGTCTGGGGTGCGGCCAAACTCGCCTGTCCAGATGACGAGAGTGTCTTCAAGCATTCCTCGTTGCTTTAAGTCTCGAATCAACGCAGCAAACGGTTGGTCGACACTATTGATTCGTGCACTATGTCCTCGTTCGAGGTAATCGTGACTGTCCCAGCCACCGCTAAAGATTTGGACAAACCGAACTCCGTTCTCTACCAAGCGTCGCGCCATCAGGCACTGGCGTCCGAACGCTTGAGTCTCTGGGCGATTCATCCCGTACATCTCGATGGTTTCTGCTGACTCCTGTGCTAGGTCGATCACATTGGGGACTTCGGTTTGCATGCGAAATGCAAGCTCATAATTCTCCATTCTCGCCAACAGTTTTGCATCTTGTTCGCCCAAATTTTCTAGGTGTTTTTGGTTGAGCCATGCAAGTTCATTCAATGTGTCACGTTGATGCCGTTGGTTTTTATGAGCAGGGGGTGCGAGATCAAGGATCGGGGACCCTTGGGGACGAAGTCTTGTGCCTTGATAAGTGGGTGGCAGGAAGCCATTGCTCCAATTGGTAGGCCCACCCTGTGGCATTGCAAGTTCAGTCATGACTACGTAGCCCGGAAGATTCTGATTGATCGTTCCTAGGCCGTAGTTAACCCAAGCTCCTAAGGCTGGATCTCCGCCTAATCGGCTCCCGGTATTCATATGGAATAGGGCTTCGGGGTGGTTCAGCGATTCTGCTTGGCAACCACGAAAGTTGCAGAGTTCATTGGCAACATATGGATCTGCAAGGTGTTGCCATTGGTCACACATTTGAATTCCGTGATCTCCCACATTACGGAACGAAAAGGGGCTTCCCACAAAGAATTTAAAGCCCTTGGCTAGACCACCAGTAAGTTTTGACTCCTCCTTGTGTCGCTTGCTCAGTTCCGGCTTAGGATCAAACGTGTCCATCTGGCCAGGGCCACCTTCCATGAAAAGCATGATGACATTTTTAGCTTTTGGTGGATGCATTGGCTGCTTGGCAACGAGCTGGTTTTCGCCGTTTTCGCCATGCAGCATCGACGTAAAAGCAAGTGATCCTAGCGTTGAGCCGAGTCCGTAGATGAATTGTCTGCGTGATGGATGAAGCATGATGATTTGCTGGAGTGATTTGTACGTTTGATATTGATCGTTTGCTGCCAAGAGTCATTCAACGTAAATGAATTCGTTGGTGTTGAATAAGATCAGGCAGATGTCTGCCAACGCCCGAGCTTGCTCCGAAACTTGAGACGCTTTGGTGTCATGTTGGTAGTTTTCAAAAACCGGAAGGATTTCTTCGTACTCAAACGGACGCCCACTGAATTCTTCTACGAGTGAGCGAGTGATTTTGGTTGGATATTCGCTAGTTGCTGCTTCTTGTTGAAGGTGATGTTGCATCATGCGTGACCCGTATTGCACCAGACGTTGCTGCTCTTCTTCGGTGGCTTCGCGTTGAAGGATACGTTGGAAAGCGAGATTGATCATCTCGCCGCTAATGGTGGCCGAGACTGCCTCCGTCGGTTTGGTTCGATCTTCAGAGTTGAGGTCGATCAAAATGCGTTTAGCAATCGCAATCGAGCGATCGTTCATCATTTCGCTATTAAGGAGGGCAAACGTTTGTGGTGTCACGGCTGCCGATTCGCGCATTTCGCAAGATTCATTCGGATTGGGTTGATTGAAGAGCTCTGAAAACGGATCTGCTTGGCCGCGTACCTGATACGCATAGACCGATCGGCGATTCCGAATTTCTGGTGTTGGCGACGGTTGGTAGGCTGGCGCGATTGAAAACTGAATCATGCGGGGCTGTAATGCCACTTCCATATTGATTTCCGGCATAACAGGGAGCCCTCCAATCTCGTGCGTCAGTTCGCCAGTTGACTGAAGAATGCTATCTCGGATTTCCTCCGCCAGAAGTCGTCGTCTTGGGAAGAATGATAGGTAGTGATTGTTGGGGTCGGCTGTTGAAACTTGCTCTGGATCGGGAAGTCGGGTCGAACGTTTGTAGGCCGACGAATGCATGATGATTCGATGAAGGTGTTTGATCGACCAATCGTGATTGATCAGTTCGTGAGCGAGAAAGTCGAGCAGTAATGGATGGGTGGGCTTGGCGCCTTTGGCTCCAAAGTTATTGGTGTTTGCGGCAATGCCTTTGCCGAAGTGAAACTGCCAGATTCGATTCGCAATACTGCGACTGGTCAGTGGGTTCGCCTCATTTGTAATCCAATTCGCAAGTTCTGACCGTCTTCCATCGATGGATTCGGTTAATGTGTATGGTTGCGATGAATTCGTGCTGCTTGGAAGAGCCACTGCGCTGAGTACGCCTGGGATCACCTTGTCTCCGATCGCTGTCAATGCACCGCCCACGAGGATGTTGCTAGTCGTCGTTGAACCCTTCTGCTTTTTTCGGTTGATCCGAAGCATTCGTGCGCCATTCCAAGCCAGTACCGAACTGTCGGAGTTGTAGACAGATTGAGCCATTGGCTGGAAGCGTTCTAATCGGCGATTCCAGATCCATTCATCCTGCTCTCGCACTTTGCGCTGCCCCTGCTGGACATGGTCTAGCCCAACGTGACGCGGGGGTTTCATTTTATCGGGATCCGATTGCCGTTCGTTCTCGGTTTTGTAAGGCAGTTCATGCTCCTCGTACCATCGCTTTGCCGCCGTCTCTTGCACTTCAATGATCTTGTCTTTCTCGCTGGTGGCGTAAGCGAGCATCTTGCGGACGTGTGCCTCTTGATCTGCAAAACGATTGCGATTCTCGGAGGTGAGAAACGGGACATTTCGTTCGGCCATCTGCGTGGTGCCGAACGCTGAATAAATTCGATAGTAGTCCCTGGTCGGAATTGGGTCGAATTTGTGGTCGTGACACTTGACGCAGCGGAGGGTTTGCGAGAGGAAGGTTTGCCCAGTGATGTTAACAAGATCATCAAGGTAGATCTGTCTGGCCTCATCACTCTCTATCATTGCGTTATCCCACGGCCCTAATCTCAGGAAACCCGTGGCGATGATCCATTCAGATTCCTGCTGGTTGTACTCACCGTTGACTTGCGCGTTGTGGATTTCATTTTGCGAGAGGTTGAGCCTTTGCGACAGTGATCGGTCCGCCATTTCGTCGCCGGCAAGTTGCTCGCGAACGAAATCATCGTACGGCTTGTCGGTATTGAAGGCCCGTATGACGTAGTCTCGATAACGCCAAAGATTGGAACGTTCATAGTCATTGGACATTCCGCCAGTATCGGAGTACCGAGTGACATCCAGCCAATGCCTCCCCCAGTGCTCGCCATACCTTGGGCTAGCGAGTAGCGATTCAATGAGCTCGTGCCACGCTCGCTCTGGGTTGGATTCAAAGTCGTGTTCGAACTGCTTGATGTCTTGGTAGGACGGTGGAAGGCCCGTGAGGTCGTAGGTGGCTCTTCGTATCAGTTCAGCCGCCGTTGCTTGTGGAGCAGGCTTTACGTTAATTTGATCGAGCTTACGGTTGATTAATTCGTCGATGACTTGAGTTGAATCACCGGTTGCCTCTCGGATCTCACTTTCGGACGCTAGAGGTAAGAAGGCCCAGATGTCTTCTCTTTGGTATCGACGATTGGTCCACTGTTCAGATTGCCCGCCACTTGTTGTCACCAAAAGTCCGTCGGCATTCTCGGGATTCGAGTTGGCTTGTTCTCTGATCGCCTTTTGGCGGCTTTCACTTGGCCAAGGTGCCCCCATTTTGATCCACTTCTCTACATCCGAGATCTGCTCGGGGGAGAGTCGGTCGTTCTCCTTTGGGGGCATCTCCGAATCTTCCCATTTGATGGCACGCACAAGGTAACTGAGTTCCGGGTGCCCGACTTGAATCGCCGGTTCACCGGTCTCTCCGCCTTGCAGTAGCGATTCGAGAGTTAGAACACTGAAATCGCCTTTGAGATCGTCCTGGTCATTGCCGTGGCACGCAACGCACTTTTCTTGAAAGATCGGCTTCACCTTTAGGGTGAAGAGTTGATCGCCAAGAGCGTTTGATGTTGTCGCTTCGTTCGGGTCGGCGGCGAAGGCGTTGATGGAAACAACGAGCAGGGTTGCGGCTGCGATTGACGCCAACGATCGGCCGAGAATTTTTTTAGAGATCATTGGGGTTTCCGCTTTGGTAGAGCGATTGGATTTCGTTTGGGGTAAGGGGTGCACTGTAAATTGCAAACTCATCCATGCACCCATTGAGGTTTCGGACCACGAACTTTGCGTCGCTCCGATACGAGGGGTCATTCCAATTACAGATCGACGCGTCGCCTATGTTTATTGTATCGACGATTGCAAATTCAGGTATCTTTTCGTTGCTGATCGCTTTTCCATTTAGGAAATGGGTGACTTGCTTTTGGGCGGGATCGTAGCTCACGCTAAGCATCATCCACCTGCCGGTTTTTGTTTTGTCCCAAATCGACGGCGAGTAAAACACGTGTTGTGAAGTTCGATTCTTCGAGTCTTTAGAGTTGGGCGTTTTTACCGAGAAAAAGATTCGCCCGTCATCCATGATCTGCCAGTGTGGTTCTCTCTCCTCGTGGCCATCGGTCAGGAATAATGAATTGTACCAGCGGTCTAGGCTATTGATGCGGACCCAGCAGTTGAGAGTGATGCCAGTTAAGGTACCGCTGGTCTTGACTCGGATGCGACTTCCCAGTGGGCCAAAGTCGAGTGCTTGTCCGGGGCGGCCCCAGCGATCAACGCTCGGATTTGCAGCAACAATCGCACCGTCACTCGCATTGAAAACTGCATTACTGTCCGCTCGAGGAGCAATGGCGAGATTGGTGATTGCACGGTGTTGACCACTCGAAGGTGCAAGATGGTAGAAGGCGACCAGTCGTGCATCCTCGAGCTGCTTTTGTCTTGCTTCAAGGTGTTCTCTGAGCCGCCTCTGTAGGCGTTCGCTTTGCTGCAGGGAAAGATTTTGGCCATTGGTAACATCAACGTCCAGAGTAGGGTTTGTGTCTTGGGCTTGGTTCTGCTGGAGCCGGAATGTCTGCCCCGTGGTGAGGCGCTCTTGTGGGCGATCTAGCGGTCGGATCTCAACTTCCCCGTCAATGACCCTCACGTCGGCTTGTTGTTTTGAGACGTCAATTGCGAATTCAGTTCCCAAGTCAATCACCTCGCCGCTCGAGGTTTCAACGGTGAAGCCTTTTGCGGGTTCGGGAACGAAGACGTTTGCTTTTCCTCTGTTCATTGTGAGGTGCATTGGTGAGTCGATGGTGAAAAGTGCTTCACCTTCCATCGTGATTTGCACACCACTGAAAAGCTCGAGTTGGATGACGCCATACTTCAAGTGATTAGGTCCATTGGAGATTAAGTCGCCAGCAGCGTAGTCTTTCTGCTCCCAATGAGCGCGGTGAGCCGATCGTAGGACTGCAAAACCTGACGCGGAAGGTTCGGAGAGGTTGGCGAATCGTTCAGTTGAGCCCGAGTTCATGTTGCTCGGATCCAAAGTGTTTTGGTTACTTGGTGGGTTACTCAGGGGAGTGGCGAGCCACGTAATGATGCTTGCCGCAATGCCAATCAGAAAGCCTGCAAGAACACCATGGGTTCTGTTAACGGTTTTGCCGGTCGTCACCAAAGCATGGTCCGCATTTGAAGCCTCAGGTTCCAGATTTGAAGCAATCGCGTGTGATGCCACCTGTTGGATCATCGATAGCTCGGCTTCTTGCTCAAGCATCCAATCCAGTTCAACTCGTGCGAGGTACTGCTCGCGAAGTTCTCCACTCGACGAGAGAGCTCGTGTGATGCTCGCATGATCTGCTTCACTGATTGAACCTTGGATCAGATCATCGATCAGTGGCAGCAAACTCTCACTTGTTGGTTCGTTGTGATTTGGTGGTGTCGAGGTCACGCATTAACCTCCCGCATCGAGTTGGCTAGGCGGCGTTGGATACATTCCAAGATTTTGGTTCTCAAGCGAGTAAGGGTCACTCGGATACCCGCTGGCGATCGACGCAGTTGCTTCGCCACTTCTGCGAGTTCGTTATTTCCGCTGTATCTCGAAAGCAAGAGCTTACGATGTTCAGATGATAATTCTGCAAGGCAAGACTTGAGAGCTTGGCGTTTTTCTGCAATGTCATCGTTCAGGTGCATCGCGTCATCGGCAATCAGATTTTCTAGGTGATCAGAGAAGGTCAATTTTGAATCACGTTGTTGCCGCTTGATGTGATTCAGTGCTTCGAACTTTGTGATTGCGATTGCCCAAGCGAGGAAATTAGAACCCAATTCAAATCGGCGACGATTTTCCCAGATCTTGGCATTGGTTTGCTGAAGGATCTCGTCAGCTTCAGTTTCGCCGGGCATCAGGCTGCGAATGAACAGTAGAAGCCTTGGCTGTGCCTGAGTGAGTTCGCGTACGATCTCTTGATCGAATGAGTCATTGCCCTCCGGTTGTGTTCTGGCACCGTTCATATAGAAGAATTCCAGTGAAAGCGATCTTGTTAACAAGCTTTTTGTAAAGAAATCGATTTCCTGTGGAATTGATTTTGGCTTGACGGATTAGCGCTCTTCCATTGGACTAATTTGGGTCGGTCAATCCCCTTGCGTTCTCAACAAAACCAGCGGGGCGTTGTCCTGAACCGTGTTGTTCTCCGTCACCGAGTTCTTGCCTTGCAGTAGTAGCAAGGCGGAGAAGTTTTTGAACGACTTCGGGGTGTTGGTCTGCGAGATTGATGCTTTCTTCGATATCTGTTTCTAGGTCATATAGTTGAGGAAATTCCATTTTTTCTCCACCACGGACCTGCGCAACGCGTAACTTCCACCGTCCCGACCTGACGCATTCCAGCGTGTCACGGAAGTAATAGTAGAACGCTTCATGCGGGGACTTCGCATCTGGATGACCTTGGATAAGGCTCCCGATATCCTTTCCATCAATCACTACATTCGAAGGCGCCGTTGCACCGGCGAGGGCCGCGAAGGTGGGGAGTAGGTCCATTGAGGTGACCATTTCGGAACATTCTTTGCCGGCGGGGATTGTTCCTGGCCAACGCATGACATTGCAGACACGCTGGCCACCTTCAAACGTTGAGCCTTTGCCACCCTTAAGTGGTTCATTATGCGCACCATGTCGAGTCGCTCCACCGTTATCCGAAGTGAAAATTACTAAGGTGTTTTTATCAAGTTGCAAATTTTGAAGTGTGTCCAAGATCATTCCAGTTGACCAATCAATCTCTTCGACGGCATCACCCCACTTGCCATTTTTTGACTTGCCCGCAAATTGCTCCGAAGCGTATTGAGGCCAATGCGGCATCGTGTGGGGTAGGTAGAGAAAGAAAGGCTGCTCTTGATGATCCTTGATGAATTGGATTGCTTCTTGTGTATATCTTTGAGTGATTTGTCGTTGGTCCGGCTCGCGTTCGATGACCTCTTCATTCCGCATGAGCGGAAGCGGCGGGTAGCGGTAGGGTTCAGGACGTGAGTCATGTCCCATGTCGTTTGAGTAGGGGATGCCAAAGTAGTAATCGAACCCTTGGCGAGTGGGCAAGAATTTCGGCTGATCGCCGAGATGCCATTTGCCGATGATCCCGGTGGCGTAGCCGGCTTGTTTGAGTACCTCGGCAATGGTGGTCTCGTCAGGATTCAAGCCCCGTTTACCTCGAGGGAAAAGCACCCACTGCCCAGCGTGATCTTGATGAAGGTTCACCCTTCGCGGATAGCAGCCCGTCATCAACGAAGATCTCGATGGACTGCAAACACCTGACGTGACGTAGAAACTCGTGAACTTCGTGCCTTCCGATGCCATCGAATCGATGTTTGGCGTTCGATGCAAATTCGATCCAAAACAACCAATGTCACTGTAGCCAAGGTCATCGCAAAAGATCACGATAAAGTTTGGTTTGTCCGCAGCACGAATCACCGACTGATTGCAGAACGTTAGTAGCAACGTGAATGTGATCCATGCAAATCTGCAACGATAAAGGCTGGTACGGTAATTGAATGACATTGAGTCTCTTAGGTGGTGAAAAGTCGTGAAGCAACTGGTGAAGCGTTGATTCTTGTTTTGTCTTGGTGGCAAGGGGTCAGGTTAGATCTGCATCTGTTTTAGAAGACGTCCTGCCGCGCAGGTTCAAAAGCCAAAAGGTAAACACACTGATCAGCGTGATCGGGGCAAACGCCATCGCTAGGCTTACGCCGAACTGCCCCGAAAGGGTGAATGATCGCGACATAACCCCACGTTCAAACGCGACAGCGTTAACGACGCTTAGGCACACACCGATCACTGCGATTTGAATGAGGCTGAGCGCCCAGGATACCAGGATGTAAAACAATTTTAACTTGTCTCGATTCCGGAGAAATAAAGCAGCCGGTAAAAAGGTGACGGCCATTGCGACGTAGTTGAGTGGGACGGTGATCAATAGCCCTATAATAGGGAAAAAGATCAATGACATCGGGTTTGCCTGCTGGCTGCCCTCGGTCCCAGACGCTTGATAGAGAAACCCCAGTCCGGTGATCATCAGAATGGTTAGGATCGGGCCAGCAAGCGGACATGCGGCTAGAGCAATCCAGAAATGATGTTGGTTGGATGAGGCCCGTTTGATGGTGCCGTTTCCTTGAAGGTCGCCCCATGCGGCAGACGTAGAATGATTGGTATCGGTTTGCTGTCTCTCGGGAGAAACACGGTTTGTATCGGGAGGTGGTTGGTAGGGATTGTCTTGCATCTGTACCAGACGGCTATCGGGAGTCGGTGGTCGCCGTTTCCCTTGGACGCGGAATTCGCCTTCGGTTTTTCAGGAACGCTGATTGCGTTACAGTTTAGGGAAGTTGGTTTTCGATTGGTCAATCATGTTCTGATTTCCGTCGAAATGGAATTGTTGAGTTGACCGATGAAGGGGATTGCGAGGGTAGATCATGTCGATGAGCGTAGCAGAGCGATGCTTGAAACGAGCTTTTGTTTTTCGTCGGACCACGATAGCTCCGGCAGTGATGTTTATCGGGATGGCTGCGGTGTTGACGTCATGTCGACCTGTCAGTGGGCAGCAGTCAGACGCGGATCCGCAGTCGTCGAAACCTCATCGGAGTGTTCTGTTTATTCTTGTCGACGACTTAGGTTACATGGATATTGGTGCCAACAACCCAGAGACGTTTTATGAGACTCCGAACATCGACCAACTTGCCGCAAGCGGTATGCGTTTTACTGATGGGTACGCTGCAAATCCGGTCTGTAGTCCGACTCGTTACAGTATTCTTACCGGGCGTTATCCGAGTCGAGTCGATGCCACAAATTTCTTTTCCGGAAAACGCTCCGGCCGTTTTCATCCCGCTCCGTTGAATGATCGTATGCCGCTTGAGGAAGTGACGATTGCGGAAGCATTAAAAGAGCATGGTTACAGCACTTTTTTTGCTGGAAAATGGCACTTAGGACCCACAGAGGAATACTGGCCAACCAAGCAAGGTTTTGATGTTAATCGCGGTGGTCATCGAGGTGGAGGGCCTTACGGCGGGAAAAAGTATTTCTCTCCTTACGAGAATCCCCGTCTTGCCAACGGGCCTGAGGGAGAGCACTTACCTGATCGTTTGGCTCGAGAAACTTCTGAGTTCATTCGAGAACATCACGATAAACCTTTTTTGGCATATCTCTCGTTTTATTCGGTTCACACACCGTTGATGGCACCGAAGGATCTGGTTGCGAAGTATCAGGCAAAGGCGAAGCGTTTGGGATTGAGTGACGAGAACGCGTTCGCTGAGGAGGAACAGGTTTTTGGGGATCAACCGAGACGTGTTCGAATTCAGCAAAATCATGCCGTTTATGCGGCGATGGTGGAATCAATGGATAGAGCCGTTGGGAAGGTACTCGGTTGTCTCGAGGAGTTGGGGTTGGATGACTCAACTGCTGTCTTTTTTATCGGGGATAATGGCGGTCTAAGTACTTCTGAGGGATCACCGACATCGAATCTGCCATTGCGCGGGGGTAAGGGATGGATTTACGAGGGCGGAATTCGTGAAGCGTTTCTGGCTAGGTGTCCTGGGGTGACCAAGCCCGGAAGCGTGTCATCGGAGCCCGTGATCAGTACTGATTTCTATCCAACGATCCTTGAATACTGCGGTTTACCAGAGAAAAAAGAGCAGCATTTGGATGGGGTTTCATTGTTGCCGCTGATGCATGGTGAGACGAGATTAGATCGAGAAGATCTGTTTTGGCACTATCCCCACTACAGCAACCAGGGAGGATTTCCCGCTGCAGCGATTCGTAGGAGAGACTGGAAATTAATTGAACGATTCGAGGATGGCCGCGTACATCTCTATAACCTCAAGGAGGATCCAGGAGAGTTGCATGACGTTGCCGAGGCATCTCCAGACCTAGTTAGGGGCATGAGGGAAGAGCTTCATCGCTGGTATGGCGAGGTGGACGCGAAGTTTTTGCGGGAAAAAGATGGCAAAAAACCGTGGCATCCATTTCCGTTGTAGCCGCTTGCTCTGCACGATCCTCCGCAGAGTGGGCTTCCCTGCGGGATTGAAGTTTTGCAATGATTTTGCCGATAAGTTAAATAAGCAGAGGATAGGTTTTGAACAGTCCAGATGGGCGGAATGCCTCATTCCTCAATATGCGATGAGAATCGTGCCCGGTAGATAGTCATGCTTGGTACGAGGGGAATTGCAGTTTTTTGCTTTGGCGACTTGTTCAGCTATAATAATGCGGCTGAATGATTCACGACGAGATTCACCACTCAATGGTTCGAACTACATCCACCTCCGATTGTCGCTCGATAGCGAGTCGCATGCTTTCACATGTGTTCTTGCTCTTGTTGGCGTTTTCATGCTGTGGAATCACTGCACACCTTCCGAGAACAGCTTTCGGTACTGAAGGTGAAGCAGAGACGGAGGAAGTGGAATCGCGTGAATTGTGTTGTTCGCAGTCTCGATCGGATTCTCGACGATCGTCGTCCAAACGCAGCGACAGAGTAAATCGCCCAGTTGCGTTTCAGCAATCTGTGCGTGTTTCTTTTGCACGACCCATCGTGATTGGGCATCGCATTTCTATCGACAATTTAGCTCCCATTCGGTGTTAGCGCACGCCTAGCTTGTCAATTTGTGGGGAACAAGATCCTTTAGCAGACAGCTGCTAAAGGGCTGATGGCCACGAAGAGCGTGCAGAGGGTTACTTCACCGTAACTGTGGGTACAGACGTCGGAATTAGGTTTTCTACCGCTCTTTTCGCTTGAGGCGAGAACTGCGTAGAAACATCTGGAACTCCGCCTTCCTGCGGAAAAGGGCGACTCCAAGCCTTGCGAGCCAATTCGCAAGACATCCTCTGTAGCAGATTGTTCTGTCTGGCACTTCGTCGTCACCGTTCCCTTCCTCCGCTCGCGATATTTGGGATGTAGGGACTCATTAGAAATGTCTACCGTTGAGATAAAGCAGGGCTATTCACCCTCTGATTTTTTACGTGATTTTGTATCTGGTTTGGTCGTTTTTCTCGTAGCTGTGCCGTTGTGTCTCGGCATTGCACTCGCATCGGATGCACCGCCATTATCCGGCTTGATTGCTGGAATTGTGGGCGGGACCGTGGTCGCCTTATTCAGTGGTTCTCACACAAGTGTTAGTGGTCCCGCTGCCGGATTGACGGCGATCGTTGCCGCGCAAATCGAGTCTCTTGGCACACTCGAAGCATTCTTCTTGGCGGTGATGATTGCCGGAATCATGCAAGTCATCTTTGGTGTGTTGAAGGGTGGGGTTTTATCTTCCTATTTCCCATCGAGTGTGATTAAAGGCCTGCTGGTTGCAATCGGTGTGATTCTCATCCTGAAGCAGATTCCTCACCTGGTCGGTCACGATAACGACTTTGAGGGAGAGATGTCTTTCCAACAACCAGACAATGAAACAACTTTTTCGGAGTTGGGATTAACGTTTGGTGGTGATATTCATCTTGGAGCGTTGGTGATTGGCTTGATTTCCATTGCGTTCTTGATCCTATGGAACAAGATCCCACGATTGAAGGCTTCGCTGGTGCCGGCCCCCCTGCTTGTGGTGCTGTTGGGTATCGGGCTTGCGCTGCTATTTCAGAGTTTCGGTGGTCAGTGGGCTGTTACCGGAAACCATTTGGTTGAGATTCCGGTATCAGAGACGCCGAAAGAATTAATGGCTTCACTGATGCATCCTGACTTCGGAAGGCTGGGTGATTATTCGATCTATATTGCCGCTTTCACAATTGCTGTGGTTGCATCTCTAGAAACACTTTTGAATCTTGAAGCGGTTGATAAGCTTGATACCCAAAAGCGGAATTCTCCACCGAGTCGCGAATTGATCGCGCAGGGTCTGGGGAATATGACCTGTGGTTTGATTGGTGGACTTCCGGTGACATCCGTGATTGTTCGCAGTAGCGTTAACGTCAACTCCGGTTCAAAGACCAAAGTTGCCGCGTTAGTGCACGGCATCTTTTTAATTGCAAGTGTTGTGATACTGCCGGTCTACATGAACATGATTCCACTATCCGCATTAGCAGCAATCCTGCTTGTGACCGGATTCCGCTTGGCGAGTCCAGCCGTATTCAAGCAAATGTGGAAAGAGGGTAAGTACCAGTTTATTCCTTTCATTGTCACGGTCGTCGTGATCGTTCGGACGGACCTGCTGATTGGTATTCTTGTTGGTCTGGCGGTTGCTCTCCTCTTCATTCTGATCAGTAACGCGAGGCGACCTCTGCGGCGAGTCATTGACACGAAGTTACTTGGCAACGTGACACATGTTGAATTGGGGAGTCAGGTGAGCTTTCTCAACCGTGCGGCGATTGAGGGAGTATTGGATGGAGTGAAACCAGGTACTCGCTTGCAGATTGACGCGACTGATTCGGACTATATCGATCCGGATGTACTTAGTTTGATTCGAGACTTTCGCAATTCAGTTGCGACAAAGCGAAAGATTTTGGTGAACTTGGTTGGATTTGATCGCTTTCCGTATTTTGGGGATCCGATTCAGTTTTTGGATCATTCAAACAAAGAAACGCTGAGCCAATTGACCATTGGTGAGGTCCTCGAGGTTTTGGCTGACGGCAATCGGAGGTTTGCAGAGAATCGTCGTTTGAATCGGGATTTGCTTCGGCAGGTGAAGTCGACAGCGGATGGACAGAGTCCGATGGCTGCGATTTTGAGTTGCATCGATTCGAGAGTTCCTGCCGAGCTGGTTTTTGATCTCGGTGTGGGGGATATATTCAGTGTCCGAGTGGCAGGTAATGTCATCGGTACCAAGTCGCTTGGAAGCCTTGAATATGCGGTTCAGGTGGCGGGTGTAAAAGTGGTCTTAGTGCTGGGACACACACGTTGTGGCGCTGTCACGTCGTCAGCCGAAATGGTTGCAACTGAGACTAACGTTGCTGAGGCGACTGGTTGTCAGAACCTTAATGCAATTGTCGACGAAGTTAGACCTTGTGTGCTGGAGAGGCTCGATTCGGAACGCCAACGGTTCTTCGATTCCGCGACCGGTACGGTTTCGGTTAGTGATGAGCTGGTTGATGAAATCGCCGAGTGTAACGTGGTTCGTAGTGTGCAGCAGATGCTGCATAGAAGTCCAGCGATTGCCGAAGCTGTTGCTCAGGGCAAGGTTGCTGTGCGTGGAGCAATTTATGACGTGAAAACAGGACAAGTCAGATTCTTGAATTCAGAGTGATTCATTAAGCAGCATTCGAATTGGCACGTCAGTTGACGACGATCTTCTTGGAGGAGGTGATCGAAGTTGGCTGACGTGCTTTTTTTATGATGTAAAGTCGCGGTTGATAGGGTATCCCAATCTGTCTTCGAGTGATTTACGAGAGGATTTTTTCTCGAACAATCCAACCTCGCAAAATCCGGTGGATGCGATGTGAATCATGCGAAGATCTTCTACAATGCGGCGGTCTGTCATCCACAACAGGAGTAAATGAGATGTGTCGTCGTGTCATTGCGTTTTGTTTTTGTTGCCTGTTATGCGCGTTGCCTGTCACTGGAATGGGAGGAGAGCCGATGCAAATGGAGCTGCGGTATCAGATTATGCACGATGCGGGTGATGACTATCAACTCGCCAGTCGCAAGGAGGAATGGTCGGCCAACCGTACTGCGGTGATCGTTTGTGACGTTTGGGATTATCACCATTGCTACAACGCAGTAAAACGGCTTGAACAATTTGCACCGAGGCTAAACGAAGTAGTAGTAGAGGCTCGGAAACGCGGGTGCATCGTGATTCATGCTCCAAGTGATTGTATGGACGCGTACAAAGATCATCCCGCACGTTTAAGGGCTCAAAGCACTCCCCCCGCCAAGGCACTTCCTGAAGATATAGGGCAGTGGTGCAAGCAGATCCCATCGGAGGAGAAGGTGGTTTATCCCATCGATCAAACCGATGGTGGAGAAGATGATGATCCGGCGGAACATGCAAAGTGGGCGAAGCATTTGGAGGAGTTGGAGCGTGATCCGAGGCGGCCATGGCGGGAGCAGCTAAGTACCGTCGAGATTGACCGAGAGAAAGACTATGTCACTGATCGTGGTGAGGAAGTCTGGAGCATCCTTGAGGCAAACGGCATCGAGAACGTTATTCTTACTGGCGTTCATGTGAACATGTGCGTGCTCGGACGCCCATTCGGTTTGAGGCAGCTTTCAAAAAATGGCAAGAATGTTGTGCTGATGCGAGACATGACGGATTCCATGTATAACCCGAAGCAATGGCCTTACGTTACTCATCACGAGGGAACCCGACGCATTATTTCGCACATCGAGCGTCATGTTTGCCCGACCATCACGAGTGATCAGTTGATCGGTGGTAAACGTTTTGAGTGGCCAGACGATAAGGATTCAAACTAGAGTTCCCTGATCAAATCGTTCTTCGTGTTAATGCCTGCACGGTTCAGTGCTTGACGCTGATGAACTGATGCCATTGATAGTTATCTGGCAATTGCTCCGATGCAGCAAATTCCAGGTGTAAGATGCGACGGTGTCGTTTTGTGCCAGGGTCAGATGCTCCACTGCAATGCGACAACAGTGGTCGCATGGCCAAGATTTCTCCGCGTTCCGCGAGAATGATTTTCGCGGATTCGGTTCCTGTCCCTTCGCAATCTCGGGCTTCATGCGATTGGGGTACGACACGGAGTGGGCCGTTTTCGTTGGTGACCTCGTCAAGATGGATGCGTAACGTCAGCATGTTCCGGAGGATTGCATCCGATGCGATGACGTGAGGTATACCCGCTTTCACCGTTGGGCGACTAAAGTGACGGGATTCCATGCCATGAGTAGTGACCGCAATAGCGGTGTCTTTATGCCAACCGAGCGACCAAGTCCGATCCGGTGGTTTGTCGAAATACAGAACTCTGACCAAGCCAAATGAATCGCCAAGTTCCAAACTCAAGAAAGACGCGATGCTACCGGCTTTCCAAAATGTTCGGAGCAAGGCGACGTGATCAATGAGATTTCTTGCTGCGTAAACATGCCCTCTGCTGCTACTCGCCAGGTTGGTGTTTTTTTCCAGTCGGAAAACTGCCTCGCAATCATGGATGATCCGATCCACCAGTGATGGGGCGGCTAACTCTGGAAGCATGCAGTAGCCATGCTTCGCTAAATGTTCGGATGCTGAATTCGAACTTTCTTGTGGCATGGTGATAGAACGCCGGCAGTGGATAGAACGCTGGGAGTAAAACGGTCAAAGATCTGATCATAGGCGTCGTTCGCTGATCAGGGTCTCGGACAGCGAGATTCTCGATCCTAGGTTAAGTTTTGAATCATGTCCTTAAAACACTTTCCCTGTTCGATCAAGGCCTTCACCTTATCGGCTGGATTGGTTCTCGCTTCGAGTAGGATCCACCCGTGGTAATGCACCGATGCGAATAACTCAAAAAGTTTTTTGTAGGGATATTGGCCTTCGTTTAGTTCCCTAACGTGAACGGTATCCCCAAAGCGATCTTGCACCATATGAAAGTTCTTTTCGAGTCCTTCTCCGTCGAGGTCTGCATCGTTTGAATTCCAGCAAATCGTCGCGTTTGAATGGTCAGCGATTTCAAAGATATCCCGCATTACCGGAAGGCTACTTGTTCCTTTGCCGTGAACCTCAACTCGGATCTGTTGGCCATATCCCTCGCCATACTCTGCGACTTCATTAAGAGCATTTCCGATCTGTTCGATTGTTTTTTTGGGATCGACCCCTTTGCTAAAACCATTCGGTTTCACTTTGACGCCTGAGCCCCCGCAGTCATGCATCAGCTCAATCAAGCTTTTGGTGAAGTCAATGTTTTGCTGCACCTTTTGCGGATCGCTTTCGTGATATTGTGCGTTGGAACCGTATCCAACAAGCTCTACAGGACTGTCTGCAAATCGCTTCCTTACCTCGGCACGTTCCCGCTGGTTTAGTTGTGGTTCAACACCATGGGCATGTTCTGTTCTCAATTCAACTCCATTGATGCCCGCTGTTTCGCATACTTCGAGGAGTTCAGTCAGTTTCATGTCTTTTCCCCACAGGTAGGTCACCAAACCGAACCTCATCAATGGCTGGTCGGTTCTGTTGGCCATGGCCGATGCATGGGGAAGCAGGGAACTGGCGAATCCCGTTAGGACTGAATTTTGGATAAAGGATCGGCGTTTCATGCGATGTTTAATTAAGTAGGGTGACGTTGGTGGGTGTTCGCAGGGATTTACCTTCGGGGCGACTCTGTAGCATACCGTTTTAGCTGGCGTGGTAATGCGAATTAGTTGACGAACCGCTTGCTTTTGTTCTGCGTGAGCAAATTCCTGCGGCGATCGAATATTTATCCCCTTCGCCAGACTCCCTCCTTTCAGTTTCAACGCTGCTGTAATCTCGGTGAGATGGTGTGTCAGTTTCGTCGAATTGGAGCGGGTTTGGTGATGTTGCTCGAACGTGATAAATTGCTTCGGGACGGCAGTTTTCTTTTGCCGCCGCGAACGATTGCCTCATGTTGTGAGTTCTTGTTATGCGTTGGTATGCCTTATTACCTTCTTTTTTGCTGTGCATGGCTTCTGCTTTTGGGCAAGAGATCGTTGCCCATCGTGGTGCTTCAGCGGACGCCCCTGAAAATACGCTAGCTGCATTCAAACTGGCATGGGAGCAGGGGGCGGATGCGATCGAGGGTGATTTTTACCTGAGTGCGGATCATGAGATTGTCTGCATTCACGACAAGGATACGGAACGCACGGCGCCTGGGCAGGCTGTTCGCAAGGTCTCAGAGTCAACGTTGGATCAATTGAAGCAATTGGATGTTGGTAAGTGGAAAGGTGCGCGATTCCAAGGTGAGCGGATCCCGACCATTGAAGAAGTTTTCGCTGTGATTCCGAATGGCAAGAAAATCCTCATCGAAATTAAATGCGGACCCGAGATCGTTCCGCACCTCAAGGCGAGACTCGCTCAATCCTCTCTTGAAGAAGATCAGGTTTTGATCATCTGTTTCAATGCGGAGGTGGTTCGCGCGGTTCGTGAGGCCATGCCGCAGTACAAAGTAAATTGGTTGACAAGTTACCGACAGGTTGCCAACACCAAGCTTTGGTTTCCTGATGTGGACTATGTGATCAAGCAATTGAAGGAAACAAAGGCGACCGGTTTAGGTACGCAAGGAAGAACTCATGTTGTAAATCAAGCATTCGCTGAAAAGGTTGCAAATGCCGGCTTTGAGCTACACGTTTGGACGGTGAACGATCCAAAGGACGCGGCATACTTTTCCGATCTGAACTTCGATTCAATCACTACTGACCGACCGCGATACATCCGAGACGCTCTTGCCAAGAATGTCTCCCCGACTGCATCGGGTCGGTCCGTGCCTGCTTACCAAGTCGAGAGACAGGTGGTGAGAAGTGGGTATGACGGCAAGCATTGCTGGGTTCATGCTCGAGCAGGCGTGGTGAGGCAACCTAATGATCGTTCTGTCTCACGCGTGGTTCTCACTTCTCAGTTGTTAGATGTAAAGGGATCCGACACATTTTCGGCGATCAGTTCGGCCGCAAGCAGTGATTTTGGCCAGTCTTGGTCAGAACTTCGCCCGCAACAAGGTTTTGCTCGCTGGAGAGTTGGGCAAGAGATGGAGGAGACGATCTGTGATTTCACGCCAACTTGGCACGAGGCAACCGGTTGCCTTCTTGGGACGGGGCAATCGGTGCGATATTTCCAAGGTAAGGTGATGAAGGTTCGTCCTCGTTACACCGCCTATTCAATCTACGATCCAACTTTAGATGCGTGGTGCCCACCCAAGCAATTGAAGATGCCGGAAGCAATTCGCTTCAGTAACTGTGGCGCTGGAAGCGTGCAGCGTTTTGATGAGAAAGATGGAACGATTCTGCTTCCCGTTTACTTTAAATCGCCGGAAGCGAGTGACTATGCGGTTACCGTTTGTCGATGTTCCTTTGATGGAACAGAAATGCGATATTTAGGTCACGGCGATGAGTTATCCATTAACGGTGGCAGGGGACTCTACGAGCCGTCGATAACCAAGGTTGGCGCTCGTTATTTTCTAACGCTACGTAATGATCAAACGGGTTATGTCTGTAGCAGCGACGATGGACTCCATTACACCAAGCCGATTCCTTGGTTGTTCGATGACGGAGAAAATCTCGGTAATTACAACACGCAGCAGCACTGGGTGGATCACGACGGGCAGCTTTATCTTGTTTACACTCGCCGTGGAGCAGATAACGATCATGTCTTCAGGAATCGAGCACCGCTCTTCATGGCCGAGGTTGACCCGGTAAACTTGCGTGTTCGTCGAGCTACCGAGCGGGTGATCGTGCCAGAACGGGGAGCACGCCTGGGGAATTTTGGCGTGCTGAAAATTGATGACAACACAACTTGGGTGGTTGTCAGTGAGTGGATGCAGACATGGCGTCAATCGTCGGTGGTCATGCCAGTGGATAACCCCTACGGTTCGGACAACAGCATTTACATTGCCAAAATCAAATGGAATGCATCGTGATGCGATCACTTTTGCTGCTGAGCAGAATTTATCTAACGCTTTGCCTAAGACTTCATGGTGCTGCGTCCACTCAGAAATCTTGATGGTAGCTGATGCTGTCTGCGGTCATTTTGGCTAGAGGATTTCAAACACCGCTTCGACTTCAACCGCGACTCCGGTTGGTAGTGCGGCAAAGCCGACTGCACTCCTCGCGTGATAGCCATCGGAATCTTTTCCGAAGATTTGATGAGCGAGATCCGAGGCACCGTTGATGACGAGGTGTTGATCGGTGAAATCTGGTGCTGAGTAAACCATTCCGAATAGTTTGATCACGCGTAGGTTATCAAGTGTGCCGTGGGTTGCGTGGACGCTGCGTAGGATTTTCTTGAAGCAATCTTTTGCCGCTTCGTAGCCTTCTTCGACAGAAAGGTCTTTCCCCAGAATTCCCTTCAGATCACTGACATGACCCGATGTGATCAGTTGGTTGCCACTTTTGATGCAGAGATTCAGGTAACCTTTCTCCTGCGGATCCAAAGAAACTCCCAGTTCAATTGCCTTGTCTTGTGCACCCATGATTCAATAATTCCCGTGGTTTTGAATAAAGTGAAGTTGTTTGATTTGAGTTTTGAGCGATCGGATCGGGTAGTCGGCTAGGAAAGCTGCAATCTACTCACTGTTTTGCTGATCGCTAAGGGGTGTAGCGATATGCCACGGTGATAGAAATTGGTGCAGTGTTGATGCGATCGTTTTGCGTCTCAATGGTTTCGGTACCAGCTTTCTCATGGTTCACGACAACCTTCCAGGTCCCGGGCAAAGCGAGGTCTGAGGTGTTGCGACTGCCGTTGAGGATGACAACGATTTCCCGCCATATGTCATCATTTGCAGCATCTTTAAGACGGTAAGCGTAAACAGCCGGTTGATCGGTTTGGATTCGTTGGAAGTGTCGATCAACATCTTGCTTTGTAGTCATGCGAAAGGCAGGATGTTTTTTTCTAAGTTCAATGAGTCCACGATAGTATTGATAGGTGGAGAGGTTCTCTGTTTTGAGGGCCCACTTGATTGGATTGACATCGGGAGCATTGGAGTTGTAGCTATTTTTGACTCCATTTTTGGATCGTAGGAATTCATCTCCAGCATGCAAGAACGGAATGCCCTGTGAAGTGAGAACAATCCCGATTGCAAGACGATCCATCCGCTCACGTTCGTCTCTGCTCTGCTCTGGAGTGGATAGTAAAATTTTGTCCCAGAGGCAGTGATCGTCGTGTGCTGAGATGTACTGAACTGTCTCGTTAGGTGTTGCAACTGGAATCCGATTGGCTGTGATCTGACCTTTCAGGTTACCGATAAACTCATCCGCTCCATTTCTCAGGGTTCCTGTCTGTACAAATCCAGGTGCTTCGGGATCCCAGACGGGGCCTTTGACTGTATCTCGAATTCCATCATTAAAGGCGGCAATGTTGGTTCCACTGACATTGGCCTGAGTCATCATTTGCTCGGCGGGCAAGTTGCGTTCCATCGACCAACCTTCGCCGTAAATCAGGACGCTAGGGTTGATCTTTTTCGCTTCTCGGTAGATCTCATTCATCGTTTTTCGATCAATGAGCCCCATTAAGTCAAAGCGAAATCCGTCGACGTGATATTCGTTCATCCAAAAGCGGATGGTGTCGGCGATGAACTTGCGCACCATCGGTCGCTCGGTCGCCAAGTCGTTGCCGCAACCGCTTGAACCACAATAAGAACCGTCCTCATTGAAACGGTAGAAATAATAGGGTGTGACTCGGTCAAAGATGGACCCGTGATTGATGCCGGTAGCAGCTGTGTGATTAAAGACGACATCTAAGATGACACCCATCTTTCGGTTGTGGAAAGCTTGGATGAGTTGTTTTAATTCCTTTTGACGAGAAAGATCGTGGGGATTGGAAGAGTATGATCCTTCGGGTGTCTGGAAGAACATGGTTCCGTAACCCCAGTCATACCAATCATAGTTTTCGGCGGATTGAGTTTCGTCACCAAAGGGATAGTCTTGAATCGGAAGTAGATGGACGTGGGTCACACCGAGTTCGGAGAGGTGATCGATTCCCGTGGTAAGTCCCTCAGCGTTGACCGTTCGCGGTTGAACTGCACCTAGGTATTTGCCTCGTTTGTTGTTCGAGACTCCAGAGGAAGAGTCGATCGTGAAGTCCCGAAGATGCACCTCGTAAAGGATCGCGTCGGTGTTCTGTCCCAGGGTAACGAAGTTGTCTTCTTCCCAGTTGGTAGGATCAGATCGGTCAAGGTCCGCGATGACGCTTCGTCCGCTATTTGCAGCGCAGGCTCTGGTGTAAGGGTCGGCGACGAGGACGGTGTGGGTTTCTCCGGTGTCGATATCTTGATGTTCAATTCGGTAGAGGTATTCGATGCCGTGCAGGTTGCTCTCTACGTGCGCGTTCCAAGTTCCCGCCTCGGCTTTTTTCATTTCCAGCTGATCATGAGACGCTTGTTCACCTGCGCGGAAAAACTGGAGGGTTACCGATTTCGCCGTCGGTGCCCAGAGTTTGAATGTCGTTGCCTGAGGTGTGTAGGCGACTCCAAGGTCATCGCCGCTATAGACCGGAAGTTGGTCAAAGTCGGGACGCCGTGGAGGTAGGGTTTCTACGTCGTGGTCGATTGCTGTATTCAGTGTTCCCGAAGAGGTTATGGCTCCCTCTTGCGCAGGTGTCTTTTCAGTCATGCCCGCTGTCATGGCTGTAACCATGACTACCAGTGTCAGTAGTAGGTAGCTTCTGAGGCAAGTTAAACACCTGCTCTGTGTTGCGTACATAATCTTGGACCGCATGATTTTATAGCCAATGTAATCGGTGAGTCATCAACGCATGGCGGTGATTACTTGCGGCTCAAGAAACCTCTCGCTTCCAGCCAACCCTGTAGTTGACGCGGCCATTCGGAAACTCGGAAGTCAGACGGACGCATCCCGTAGCCGTGACCGCCTTGGGTGTAGACGTGAATTTCAGATTCGACTCTGTTCTCTCTTAGTCGAGCGAAAAGAGAAGCTGATTGTGCACCTCGCATCGCGTCATCCCAAGTCACGGCAAGGAATGTTGGTGGTGTTTCCGGTGTGACAGTGACAAGCGATCCGAGGCGGCTGTCAGTTCGATCGTCGTAGCCTTCACCAAGGTAAGCGCAGTAGATGGGGCAAATGAAATTTGGACGGCAGCTTTCTTTGTCGGCTTCATCAACCGGTGAATAGCATTGCGTTTCGTATTGGACGCCAGACATAACGGTCAGGTGACCTCCAGCAGAAAAGCCCAAAGTGCCAATTCGATTGGGGTCGAGGTTCCAGTTTTTTGCACGATGTCGGACGAGTCGAATTGAACGCTGAACGTCCTGCATCGGCTCCCAGTGGATCTTGTCAGGATCGCGTCGAGGAACACGGTACTTTAGTACGAAAGCACTTACGCCAATCGAGTTGAACCACTTTGCAACTTCCACGCCCTCTTTCGGCCAAGCAAGAATGTTGTAGCCTCCACCTGGGCAGATGATGACGCCACAGCCGTTCGCTTTCTCTGGGTTAGCGGGGAAGACCGACAGCGTGGGCTGGTCAACGAAAGCGATGCGTTCATCTGTGGTCTTTGCGGTCAGCGATTGTGCAGTCTGCTGATCATATTTAACTGAACCCTCAGGCAGCCCATTTGGCCAAAGGTTGATTTCCTCTGCGTGTATTGGGAGGAGTGACGCAAATGCGATCGTGATGCCGATTGAAAGATTGGTAAAGGTGTTCATCGATTCCTGAACATGGTGAGGAGGAGGACGGTGTGATTGATTTTTGATTACTCGCTGCCGGTTGTGAATCCTTTTCGACTGCTAGTCGAATAGTCCATACCTGACGATGCACCAGAGGGCTTGGATGCCATCTTTCCAGCCAATTTTTTTTCCCTGAGCATAAGTTCGACCGGAGTAGCTGATTCCAACTTCAAAGATTCGTAGTTGACGACGAGCGACTTTTGCTGTGATCTCTGGTTCAAATCCGAAACGATTCTGCTGTAGTGTGGGGAGGATGCTTTGCAACGCATCGAAGGTCAGCATTTTGTAACACGTTTCCATGTCTGTTAGGTTCAGATTCGTGAACGCATTGGAGAGCATCGTCAGGAACTTATTGCCGAGGTAGTGCCAGAAATAGAGCACTCGGTGTGGGCGATCACCGAGGAATCGACTACCGAAAACGACATCCGCTTTGCCTTCGATGATTGGCTGAAGAAGTCTTGGGTATTCAGCTGGATCGTATTCAAGATCTGCGTCTTGCACGACCACCACGTTTCCGCGAGCTTTGGCAAAACCGGTTCGCAGTGCCGCGCCCTTACCGCGGTTGGTGTCGTGAAAAGCTGAGATGATTAAATTGTTCGAGTGGTCGGTGTAGGTCTCTTCGATCCCTCGCATCACTTCTCTTGAGCGATCACGGCTGAAATCATCAACCAGAATGATCTCTTTTCGAATGGGGACTGCTGCAACCTGCTGAACAATTTGTTCAAGCGTTTCTTCCTCGTTGTAGACAGGGATTACCACCGAAAGAAGGAAAGGTTCTGGAATCTCAAAGTAGCCTAGCTGTTTACATGCACTCTCGCCGAGTGTGCTTCGCAAGGATTCGTACCAACTTGCACTAAATGGCGTGGTGCCATTTTGCGAGCCTTCGGGGGGCGTGTGGGATGGTGGCATTGGATTGGTCATCTGGTGTGCATGAACGCCAGTCTGTGCGATCTTTACAGTTCGCGAGATCCCTGGTCGGGACGCTGATCTGGGATCGGCTGCTGTCTGGGAATAGGGCCTTGTCATTCGTGTTGAAGGCAGAGGCACTAACCGCGCCGATAGAATAAACCGCTGCAAAGTCGGCGTCAAAAGAGTGTGCGTCAAAAGAGTGACTGGGAAGAACTTTGGGGCTGGTTCGAAAAAGCTTCCGTGGCCGCTATATTGGCGTACTTAAAAGAACAGTGGATGAGCTGAAAAGGTCAGCGGACAGTAGGGGAATCAAATGCGACGATACGGATGGTTGGTAATACTTGCGGTGGTCGGGACGCCACTCGCGATGACGACGCTTGCAATGGCTCAGGAGTCAAAACCCGTCGAGATCGGATCCAACGTTGAGGCTGGAAGCAAGATCGAGCCTGCAAGTGATCAAGGCCAGGATCAGAAACCACCGGTTATCACGGCGGTCAAAGGCTCTCCCGTGATTGATGGCAAAGTTGATGATTTATGGGCCAAGGCAGTCGGAGTGCAGGTTCGTAAGCCGGTCAATGATTTGACAGTGGTAGAGAAGGAACAGATGGCAACCGCTACCGTCAAGTTATTATGGGACGAGACCCACCTTTACGCTTTATGGGTGGTGAAGGATTCGAAGCTCTCCTTGGATCATTACGAAGATTGGCAGCAAGATTCTGTGGAGCTGTTTCTTGATCGCAACCTCAAGCGAACGGTTTTCTATCAGTACGATGACGCTCAGTATCGAGTGAATTATGAAGGTAAGGTGTCGGGTCAAGGTGAGGGTTACGTGGC
>JBMHCO010000171.1:0-4505 GCA_049889895.1 Rubripirellula sp. | reverse complement strand
ATGGACGAAAGCCACCAACGAAATGCTTCATCATCCTGTGCTTCGGCAACCGCTAGACCGTAAAGAGCCCAAACGGCAGGTCGCACGTTGCGACGCTCAAGTACCGGTCGAATGGTCGCTGCTGACTCGGCATATCGTTTCTCAGTGAGCAAGGCTCTACCGCGAGCGGAAGCAAGCCATCCTTCATGCAACGGATTGGACGCATCGAAACTTGGCAGATCACTGGCCATGGCGTCACCTAGCACAATCAATGACTGCAGTTCTTCTTGCCGAACATCGCCTAGTCGACAAAGTTCTCGAATATGAATTGCGGCTTCGTGCCGTCGCCCCTGCTGGTTCAAAAGACGTGACAATTGGCGGTGAGCCATTGCGGCTTCAGGCACTCGACTCAAGACTTCACGGTAATGCTGCTCAGCTCGATCGTAACGTTGCAACTGCAGACACCAATCTGCTTTTTGACCCAACGCAGCGAGCCCCGCCTGGGGATGATTTACTGGTACACCATCAAGAAGATCGATTGCCTCACTGAACTCACCAACCGATGCACGCAATCCAGCGAGCCGAAACAGGATTTCGACGTCTGCTGGATCTCTCAACAATGCGATCTGCAAAGCTGAATTCGCGGACTCCAAGTCTCCGCGTTCCGCTCGAGACTCTGAATATTCAATCAACTCGGAACGCGACAAATTAGCTAGATCGCCAACTGGAACCACTGCCGAACCGGCATCATCACCTGCGGGCGTTTCACTTTGGTCAGGCGATTCATCTCGACTTACATCGCCACGATCCCAAGAAGTCCCTTTACCTTCATCGAGCGAATTGCCTGCCTCGTCGTGAACGGGCGACCCACGCAAAGCTGAATCCCGCTGCGATGAATCCTGTTGAACTGAATCTTGGCGTTCCGAGGAACAGCCGAAAGTCAGCACCAAACCAAAGATCAAAATCCGGCTTACGATCCACAACGGATCGGAGAGATGCCGCAGCGACTTCATCGGTGCCCGTCTCATTCCTCACTTAACTCCTGCAAATACTGCGACAATCCACACACCACAAAGTCTCGATACTCGACGATGTACTTTTCCGCGGAAGTCCTCTGGAGCTCCGATTCACGTTCACTCAAAATCTGTTGCAGTTGTTCTCGACCTTGAGAAGAGGGCAGTGTTCCATGTTGCTGACCATAGGCTAACCTCACGCCACGCCAAGCAAGCGACTCGAGGGGACGCTTCAACTTAGCGAGCAACTCGATCAACTCGGTCATCGTTCCGTAGGATCGATCCGGCCCACTCGCCATCTCAGCACCTAACTCTTGCGTGCGTGAAATCATCGCTATTCTCTGATTAATTTTCTCCACAACTTGTGATGCATCCAATGCAATCGCTACTTGCTGCAAGAATCGGTACGCAGCCAAATCGGTTGCATCAAGTTGAATCGCTTTAATGAGGTAACCTGCGGCAGCCTTTGCATTACCCTGACGCTGAGAGTAGACACCCAACGCGTACAACGCTCCGGCATGCCCGATTGCAGAGGAAGGATGATTCTCAGAAATACTTTTTATCCATCGCTGTAACGACTCCCAGTCTTGCATCTCTATCGCACAGCGAGCGGCAAAGGCCAACTCATCTAACGTCGCCGGATCATCCAACTGTAGTGTCTCAGCCGCAGACTTCCAATCGGCGTAAGCAGCTTGCGCCTTGGCCAGCCCAAGTGTGCCGACGGGATCGAAGTTATCGGGAGTCGCATCACCGGGGAACGAAACTGATTGCATGAGAAGACTGCGCAACTCCGACTCTTGAATGTCACCCAACTCGCATAACTTTCGAAGATGCACAGCGGCCTTCGCATCGTGGCCCTGCCGAAGGTAAAGGCTGGCGAGTCCGCGGTGTACCAAGGCAGCCTCGGGGGCCTCCTGCAACAAAGCAAGATATCGCTCCTCGCCAGCAACCCAATCACCGGATTTGATCAACCATTCCGCCGTTTGGCCCATTGCAGGCAGCCTGATCGTTGTGTCCTTTCCCGATAGCTGATCGAGCATTCGAATCGCTTCGGGATAGCGGTGACGATCCGCTAAAAGCAGAGACATCAGAAAGACAACTTGAGTGTTTTCCGGAGCGAGACGTTTCGCCTTTCTTGCGAGACTAAAAGCTAAGTCTTCTTGATCGGCGTCCATCGCCATCAAAGCCTGCTCATGATAAGAAAGTGCTTGTTCGAGGGTTGCCAAAGAGCTTGCGACTTGTCCCTGATCCGCCTGATCTGATACCCCCTGCACCGGCTGCCCCAAAGCTGCCTGACCGGAAGAATCCTGAGCCGTCTGAGCGAAAGATCGTGACACGAACACCAGCAGAACGACCGACCACAGTGTGAACGCAATATGAACCGCACGGTTATGTAGACCAAACTGAAACAACAACGCGTTCCTTTAATAGATAAAACTCAAACTTATTTCAGTGGAGATCCAAGCGTTCAGTCCTGCCCCGTGGCACTAACCTGATTCATCGGTAAGTGACCGGTTCTGAGGAGACAGCCAGCTCAATAATAGAAGTCAATTTAATGATAGAGAGCCAGTGTATGGGCTGCAAACTGCGTTCCTCCATCAAAAACTCCCACATTACCGCTCAGAAATCGCAAATGCATTCCCGACTCAGAACATTAGTTGTCATGAAACATTGAGCCTGATGGAACCGAGTACTAAAGCCACCGAATCCCCGCCTACAATTTAGAATGAAACAGGATGGGCTTTTCATGATTGGTTTGGTATGGATTATCATGAAGAAAGTCACACTACCGTGAAACAGATGAGAGACAGATTTTGAATTCCCGAAAGCACATTCTGGTAGCGAGTATTGCTGCGATTGCGGTCGGGATATTCGTCTGGCCGAGCAGCGACAATGAATACGGCGATAGCGGAAGCAGCGATAGAAACAACGTTGCTAAAAATCCCGACGGGGGAACTTACTCTGACAAAAATAGATTCGCTGAACACAAAGACACATCGACTAACCTAGCTAAAACGGCGAATCCCTCCGCGATCGCGCCACACCTCGTTGGTAAAGCAGTCTGCAAGGAATGCCATCAAGAAAACTTTGATCTTCACTCGGTGCACGGTCATGCGCACACCTTCCACGTCCTGAATCAGTCGCCTGAAATCATTGCAAAGTTCGCCGGAAAAACCTTTGATGGCGGTGAACGTTTTGGAACCTACCATTACCAAGCCGAATTTGATCCTTCTCAGGACAGCGGCGTCGTTCAGAATCTTAAAGCGACGCTTCCTGCAGTTTTCGGAGATGAAGCTTTCCCATTAACCTACGCGTTGGGATCAGGTCACAATGCCTACACCCTGCTCACCCTGATTACGGAAGAGAATGGAGAAACCGCAGCTCTCGAACATCGTGCAAGCTGGTATCAGTCTCAAGATGCAATCAACATCACTCCAGGGCATGCAAACAAACTCCCTGCAGATGGCCTTGAACTCTTTGGGAGCATTAGCCGGGGTGATTCGATGGAAAAATGCGTCGATTGCCATACCACCTCTGCAAAAATCCAGAACGAACAGATTTTGGATCTCATCCCTAGCGTCAACTGCGAGAAGTGCCACGGACCAGGCAGCGAACACGTTCGATTGGCCAGAGAACAATCCGTGCCACCTGCCTACTCGGTAGGGCGTGATGACTGGGACGCAGAATCAGAAATCCAGCTGTGCGGTGACTGCCACAGGTTACCCAAGAACATCAGCGAAAAGGAGCTCCGCGAGTATCCTGATCTACTGGCTCGCTTTCAGCCAATCGGAATGCTGCGTAGCCGGTGCTACTTGGAATCAGATGGAGAACTACGCTGCACGACCTGCCACGGCCCTCACGAATCCTTGCACCAAGTCTCCGAAGAACGACACATACAAAACTGCCTCAACTGCCACACCGCTCCGAACCACACACTCTGCCCCGTCTCGCCTAGAGAGGATTGCATCCGATGCCACATGCCTGCTTTGGAGCAAGAGCAAGGACTCACTTTTCACGATCATTGGATACGAGTGCGATAACGAAAGACGAGAACAAACCACGATGTCCCAGAGATCAATATTCCCAGAGATCAATATTCCCAGACATCAATATTCCCAGACATCAAGTTTTCAAGATGCGATCTCATGCTTCACGTTGCACCAACACGATGATGCAATCACCCTGATCTACAAAAAAACCTCGCTCATTTCTGAGCGAGGTTTTCTGAATACTGTCAGAAGTGAGTCAGCCAATTACTGGTTGAGTTGCTCTTGAATCACTTCTTTACCTGCTTTCGTTCCAAGTGAACCCCAGAGGCCGTATGGGCTTCCTTTACCCGGAGCACGTGGACCCACTTGCCCCAAACGAACCGCACCGGCGGTAGAATCACCTGCTTCGACCGAATCGGTCATGAAGACCACCGCACCGTCTGCCATCAAGATATGAGCACCACCTTGATGGTTACTACTTGGTGGCATGGTTCCAGGAGCGTCTAGCCACTGACCGATACAC
>JBMHCO010000170.1:0-3375 GCA_049889895.1 Rubripirellula sp. | reverse complement strand
GGCTCCTTATTCAGTGGATAGTAAGGAATACCGGTGTGTTGCCAGTTATGTGCGTCGCCCATACAAGCGGCGTAGTTGGTACGACCCATACCTGGCCCATTTCCTGGGTCACTGGGGCAACGAAGGGTTGGAATCTCAGTCATCCAAGGCTTGTAGTTCGTATTTACCACTCCAGAGCCGGTGTGATAAGCACTTGGTGTTGGGCCCATCGATGGCCACGAAGGAACTCGCGGTGTGTTCGGATTCCGCGTGTCCAGACTGTTGGGATTCGAAATCTCTTCCCACAGAGCTTGCTGCTCCATGAATGGAAGAAGTCCCACGAAAATACTGAGCGATTGGTTATTCGCCATGGTATTTTCGACGGCGAAGTGACCCGAAGGAATGTTTTCCCCGGTCCCGGCGCCTTGTCGAGGCAGCTCTTTGTAGGACGAGTGGTAATTATGAATTGCCAACCCGATCTGCTTGAAGTTGTTGCTGCAACTCATACGACGAGCTGCTTCTCGCGCTGCCTGCACTGCTGGTAGTAACAGACCGACGAGAATGCCGATAATGGCAATCACAACTAGAAGTTCAACTAGTGTGAATGCACTTCTCTTTGCACTCTTCATGGAAAACCTCACAGAGGTACGTAGTAAAAAAGAAAAATAACGCTGTATTGGATTTACTGGCCAGGTTTCATTTCTAGCGAGTCGTTGAGATCGTTGCTCAAGTCTAGTGCCTGCTGATCTGTGATTTCGGGTTCCGCGTTGACGGTGTTACCTTCCTCGGACGCACATCCGCTGAATAAAGCGACTGTTGCAAGCAATGCAAAACATCGAAACAAATGACTAAATGACATGAAAATGCACCCGTGTTTAATGCCAGTTTGAATGTTGATTCGTAATACAATGACCTGAAATTTGCCCGAAAGACGACACATTGACGTCGTAATGAGCTGAATTTGGGATCTGTATCTTAACCAAGATTTCACTGTATTTCAGGAGAATGTTGGTTGGAACAGCTTTGGTCTCCCGAAAAAAACTGGAGTTTTCGGTGGTTCAGTCGGAGTTTCGGAAAAGTCAGTTCTATTGGGATACCTCAGTATTCGGCCCTGACAACCTCAATGTTTTGGCGATTCATCAGGGGATTACTCGGGAAAGAAGGTTCCACGCCCTCTAATGCGGATTAGGGCAAATTGTGACCTGTTAGAAGAAAAAAATATTTCTGCGAAATATTTGGAGTGTTTCTGAGCGAGCAGCAGCTGAGGAAATGGAGTCAGTCTACGAAAAAACCCGCTTTGCAGCGGGTTTTCAGTGCGGCCGAGAGGACTCGAACCTCCACGGGATTAACTCCCACTAGGCCCTCAACCTAGCGCGTCTGCCAGTTCCGCCACGGCCGCAGGTGTTTTGGATTGCTTCCGGCAAGTCGAGAGTTTCGCAGAAATTGAATGGGAGTCAACGCCGGAAAACAGCTTTTTAGGTCTGTCGGACCGATTCCTCTTTGGGGTGGAATTACAGGTTGATTGGAATTTCGGGTTCGCTGACTTACGTGGCTCAGGTTTCTCTCGGTTTCTGAGATCACTTTGGTGCTCTCGGGCTGGGCGTCGACCGTTGACCCCTCCAGTTGCTTTACCGACAATCCCAATGACAGCAGCACTCCCTTGTCTCCCAAAGCTTGAACCATGACTGATTGCGTCGACCCTTGCGAACTCCAGCTCTATTGCCGTACGGTTGCGGAAAATGCACGTCGAGCGTCCTACCAACTCTCAATGTTGGATACCGAGGCGAAGAATCGTTGGCTGGAAGCATCTGCTGCCGCGTTAATGGATTCTCGAAAAGCAATCCTGGAAGCCAACCTCAGGGATTTGGAGGCTGCACCCGGGTATGGGCTGTCGGATGCGAGCGTTGATCGACTTCGGCTTGATGAGACGCGATTGCAAGGCATCGCAACTGCGCTGCAGGAAATCGTCGCCTTGCCAGATCCGATCGGTGAAGTCATCAGTGGTTTTACTCGACCCGGTGGTTTGCGGATTCAAAAAACTCGGGTTCCCTTGGGCGTGGTGTTTTTCATTTACGAAAGCCGTCCTAACGTCACCGCTGATGCGGCCGCAATCTGCGTGAAAAGCGGTAATGCGGTCATCCTTCGAGGGGGTAAAGAGGCGATTCATAGCAGCCAAGCGATTGTAGACGTCCTGAGTCGGACCGCGGAAAGCGTCGGCCTGCCCGCTGGCGCAGTCCAACTTGTCAATACAACCGACCGAGACGCGGTAGGTCATTTTTTGCGAATGGATGATTTGATTGATGTCACCATTCCCCGAGGAGGCGAGGGTTTGATTCGCAGAGTTGCGAGTGAAGCGACGATGCCGGTCATCAAGCATTTTGACGGCAACTGTCACGTTTACGTTGATGCCGATGCCGACCCAGCGATGGCAGCGAATCTCGTCGAGAATTCGAAGTGTCAGCGGATGGGGGTTTGTAACGCATGTGAATCCCTAGTGGTTCATCAGTCCATCGCTGAACGAGCGCTACCTCTGATTGCCGAAAGACTTCGTGCAAATCAGATTGAAATGCGAGCGGATGAGCGAGCATCTAAGTTCATTCCTGATGCTCTCCCCGCAGTTGCCGAAGATTGGGGCACCGAGTATCTGGGACCCAAAATCAGTATTGCGATCGTTGATTCACTGCAAGCTGCTGCCGAGCATATCAATCGATATGGATCGAGGCACACTGAAGCGATTGTGACCAACTCGTTGCAAGCGGCTAATCAATTCACTCAGCTGGTCGACAGCTCAGCAGTGATGGTCAACGCGAGCACGCGTTTTAACGATGGTGGAATGTTTGGACTGGGAGCTGAGATCGGTATTTCCACTGATAAATTCCATGCCCGTGGGCCGTGTGGACTGCGAGAATTAACGACTTACAAGTACATCGTGCACGGTCAGGGGCATACTCGCAGTTAGGCACTGAAGCTTGCAGCGAGCTTGCCTCCAGTGTCGGGTCTCCGGTACTCTCGCGGAACAGCCTGGTTTGGCGAACGGCTCGAAGAAGGACAAAATGAAATGTCTGAGAAATCAGAGGTCAGAGATCAAGCAGACCCACTCAAGTATGCAATGGAGCTGTTAAAGGTTGAGGATTCGACTGTTGATCATTTGAATCCAGAGGACGGATCGCCCCAGAATCAGGAATCTGAGCAATCTGAAGAGTCATTTGATACCGAACTTGTGGGGCATGGGGATAGTAGGCGGCTGGAGACCAGGCCTTTGCCAGTTGATGACTTGCAGGTGCTTGAGAAGCGTTTTGAGCTCATCTCTCATCGAGGTCAAGGTTTTGCATCGGAGCTCTTGCAAACCGATATCAAAATGAGCACGGGTGAGATCGTGTCGGTCGATTGTTCCAG
>JBMHCO010000169.1:0-9477 GCA_049889895.1 Rubripirellula sp. | reverse complement strand
TCCGGTCGCGATGACTGGAGTCTTGGGGCTGACTGCGGCGTTTTTGCAAAACACATTCATTTCCGCTCCTTCCCAACAGGTTGATCGTTATCTCGTTTTTTGGATTGGTGTCGCGGTGTTGGGAATCTTATTTTCTGCTGCTCAAGTCGTCAGGCGGTGCCAGCTAGCAGAGCCCGGTGTGTCGCGTGATTTATCTCGCCTAGCAGCGGAGCAGTTTTTTCCAAGTATCGTTGTCGGCGGTCTTGTCACCCTTTGTTTCTATCTTGGGCCCTCCGAAGCGTTGTGGGCTTTGCCTGGGCTATGGTCTTTTTTCTTTGCGATGGGGATCTTCAGTTCTTGTCGATTACTTCCCCCGCAGATTGTGTGGGTTGGGTTTTATTATCTTTTCTGCGGTAGTTATTGCCTGCTACACGGTCACGGCGATCAAGCATTCGCGCCTTGGCAGATGGGAGTGACCTTCGGCGGAGGGCACTTGCTGACTGCCGCAATCCTTTACTGGACATTGGAGCGTCAGCATGTCACGTCCATCTAGACAAGTTGAGTCGGTAAAGGTCGCTGGAAAGTATTCGTATGAGGGCCTCGATCGAGTCCTCCACGAGAAAGCGAGACTGGGGATCCTTGCTTCCCTTGCCGCTAATTCTAACGGTTTACTGTTTAATGATCTCAAACAGTTTTGCGCACTAACCGACGGTAACTTGAGTCGTCACTTAGGGGTTCTGAGTGATGCTGGTTTGGTTGAGGTTTGGAAAGGCCACAGTGGTTCTCGTCCGCAGACGTTGTATCGTCTGACGAAATCAGGGCGAGGCAGGTTCTCGGAATATCTGCAGTTGTTGGAACGTATCGTTTTGGACGCTCAGATCAATCAACAGGCAGCGTCATCAAGACAGCTCAGGTCGTTAGGCGGTGCCTCTCCAGCTTAATCCCTTTTTTTGCGGAAACACTTTGCAATACAAAGCCTCGGACTTCTTGTCTCACTACAAGATAACAGGCAGCACTTCATTCCCGAAACGACTTAAGTTTCATCACTTGGAGTATTAAAAATGAAAATAAAAACTATTCAGGATCAGATCACGAATCTTGGAGTCCAGAGAGTCTTCGTAGTTGTCATCTGCGCGTTGGCTCTTTATGCCTCATCATCTGATCTCTACGCTCAGTCAGCTAACGAAATCACAGAAGCGACCTGGCAGGATTTGGGGCTTAACCTTCCGCCCGACTTTCCGACCAATGAGATTTCTCTGTTTGAAGGCTTGAATCTCGCTCGTGGAACCTGGGCATTTAAGGGGTCAGCGGTCCAAGACGGAGCCACGATGCCCATAGAAGGCAGCGTCAGCATCGTTGGTAATCCTCAAAGTGGAATGATTCCCATGTGGCGCATGACTTTGACTTGGCCTGTTGAGGATTCTGAGATGGCAATCGTGTATATCCTTGGAGCTGGACCTCGCAAAGACGGGTTTGACCTGATGTTGACGAGGATCGGTCCAGTGAAAACAAGTGAATCGAAGAACGTTCAGCCTAAGGTGCTGCCAACCATCTTCAAGGGAACTTGGAATTCAGAAACTCGAACGCTCGCATGGATGGAAGCAGATCCTCCGCGGGGCTTGCCAACGGAGGCAGTAGAGGGTGAGGCTTCGAAACCGAAGCAGGTGCTTGACCTCTTGATAGCGAAGGACGGAAAGATCTCGATTCAGCACAGGCAACTTATGCCTGACGGGCAGTTGGTATCCGCGGAGGCGACCGTCCGAACGGGGAAAGCCCCTGAGATGCCTTCGGTTCTCAGTGGCAAGCATCGTTTCCAAAGCGTAGCTGAAATTACAGATTCTCGGATCAAGCCATGGTTGCCACCTGAGGCGAGGGAGATTTCGGTGATGAGCGATCGTGGCGGTCACTTTGCACGCTATCACGTTGAGGAAGACGATTTTAAGAACTTCATCAATAAGCTTTGGGAAGATCAGGGGGAAAGTTCTGCCCACAAGCGTGAGTCAATGTTTGGTGAGGGTGAGTCAGCCAGTGAGGAGAAGATGGTGAGGCGTTTCGAACCTCTCGGATGGCAACCACTCCGTAACGCGATCATTTATTACAGTCCGTCAAAGTCTAGTGGTGCCATGACCACCTATTATTACGATCGGGATGCCGGAGTAGCCTACCACGATCGGGGTTATTGGTAACAGACGCTGGGTGGCAGCCAGACTGGGTGAAATGTAGAGGGATCGCGAGCGGTGTAGCCAAAACCATGAGGAAATGATTCATGGTGTTGTTTCTCTTTGAGTCATTCACGATCGCGAGCGGCAACACTTTCAATAATGAATTCCACGACGGGCCCGATGTCTCTTGGTGCAAGTGGAAAGTGGTCTTGGCCGCTCTGGATCACGACCGTCATGGTTCCATCGAGTTCTCGGTATCGTTGTTCAGCGACTCGCGTCTGTGATTCTAGCCATGGATCATCGCTTCCGCAGACGTGGAGAATCGGGACACCAGCGTTAGCAAGTGGTGTCAGGTTGTCGATGGGCTGTGATTGTGAGGAGTAGTGACGCAGGATCGGGTTCTCTCCGTAGATGCAGCTGACTTTATCCGGATTCGCGATGGCCCACTCATAGATTTCACTTGCTGCTCCACCTGCACCTTCCATCACTGGTCTCTTTGAGAATCCGTGCTCAACCAGATGCTCATAAAACGCCCGCCACTCCTGCATTTGTGTTGCAGCAGTGTCTCTCGGACGCGGGGCCCTGACAATGTGAAAGCCTTTTTGCAGGAGTGCCAGATCGACCACCGCATCCCGCAACGCTGGATCCGCTCGCATCACCCACGGCTTTCCCGGCGCGGTCATCTTTGGCACGATGACGTGAACATTTCCAGACGTACAGTCGGGCTTAAATTCGTAGCAAACGAATGTGTCGGAGAACAGCGATCCTCGCAACGCGATGTGCATGTCTTCGGCGGGGAATTCCAGATATTGGTTCACGACACCAAAGAACGACGACTGTGTGTAATCATTCCCCACAAACGCCGGCGGCGATGGGGGTGAAGTGAGGCTGTCAGCGATGAAATCCGCAATGACAGTTGGATCGCGCAGGCTGTGCGGATGATGGCCGACCCCATCCTTGATCATGACGGAGATCCTGCCACCCAGTTGCTGGTAGATGCTTTCGATGGGAAAAGTGTGATTCACCGATAGCGGATCTAGGCTGCCGCAAATGTGCAATAGCGGCACATCGCGACGAACCAGTTCGTCCAGCTTCAGCAGGCTCTCCCGAGTAATCAGCGGATTGTCGGCGTAGATGCAGGAAACTCGATCGGGGTACGTGGTTGCCCAGTTAAAGGCATTGCGGCCACCTCCGCTCATCCCTACGAAACCTGGCTTCTCCGAGAGGTCATGCTCATGTGTGAGGAATGAAAACCAAGCATCCCAGTGTTTCATCTCGTCGGACTGAATGAACGCAATGTGAAAACCGCGTCGAAGCAATTCAATTTCCACTTGAGGCTCGTGGTCAAAATAGCGACCACGCCACGACCATGGCTTACCCTCTCGCAGCTGCTTCGGCACGATAACGACACCACGTAGTTGGCCATCAATTTGCCGCGAGATGCCGGTGCCTTCTTGATCTAGTGCTTTGGTCGGAACGATTTTTAGAGACTTCGCGTCCATCAGGAAGTCGAATCGATCGAAGCCGTGCCATTGCGTTTTGTCGCCCTCAACGCTTGAACAGCGATCCTTGAACGCAGTCTCACTTAATTGCCATCCAAAGGAGGACTGCTCAAAGGACACGAGCAACAAAAGCGTGAGCAGGCAAGTTGATGAATGAAAAGCCACGATTAATTACCTGATGCAGCAGGGAAAAACTGAGACAGAAGATCCTTAAGAATCGTGCCGCATTATCCTGCTAGCGCGGCGCAGAAGCAAATTGCCATACCAGCTGGATCGAAAGAACGTTGCCTGACGCCGAGCAAAATGCCTATCCATTGTGGTCTTCGATCCAGTTGAACTCGCCTCGGATTGCAATTTGCGGGATTCTGAGGGACTGCAAGGCATGGCCCATAAGACGACAAAATTCTAGATTTGGACGTTCGGCTTTGAGTAGTCGCGGGGAGGAAACTTCCGCGTGCTCACAAATTCTTCGAGCGGCCACAAATACAGCGGCACCATCAGAGAGGCTACATTATTAGCAGATCGTGAGGCAGTTCGATGGTCCTGCGTCCAACGACAAACGGTAATCGTGAGGCAGCCATTTCGATCATCGCATTTGGCAGGTCCAAGCGATCACTGCGTAAAGATTTTTTCACTCAATACCTCGGCGCGACGAGAGTGCGTCCAAAAGGAGACCTTACCCATGTGGGAGGACTTATTGGCAAAACTTCGGTTGATGTCACGCAGCGTACTGCTTGCCGTGATGACCAACGGTTTCGCCTCGATTCTCTTTGCCCAATCTCTCGACTTCGATAAGCAGATTGCGCCGATTTTTGTTTCCCACTGCTTGGAGTGCCATCAAGGAGACCAAGCAGAGGGCGGCTTGAATTTGTCCGATTTATCCACTCTGACAAAGGGTGGTGACAGTGGCCCGGGGATCCATGCGGGCGATGCAGAAGGCAGTTTACTTTGGGAACGAGTCAACGCAGATGAAATGCCGCCAGAGCACCCTCTGAGTTCCGAGCAAAAATCCCTTCTCCGTCAATGGATACAAGATGGTGCGAAGTGGGGACGCTCATCGCTCGACTTGTTCTCGTATACCACCGATCAACGAGCTGGACGAGACTGGTGGTCACTGCAACCGGTGCAAAAAGTATCGCCCCCCGAAACCTCTTCCCATTGGGGCAACAATCCAATCGACGCCTTTGTGTACCGCAAGCTTCTAGACAATGGATTGCAGCCATCTGTCGAGGCGGATAAGCGAGTTTTAATTAGGCGACTGTTCTATGACATGATTGGCCTGCCACCTACGCCCCAAGAAGTGGACGCCTTTGTTAATGATACGGCTAGCGATGCTTATGAAAAGGTTGTCAATCGTCTGTTGGATTCACCGCATTATGGCGAGCGTTGGGGGCGTCATTGGCTGGACGTGGTGCATTTTGGAGAAAGCAATGGTTTTGAATACAACCAGCCTCGAAACAATGCGTGGCCGTATCGCAACTGGGTGATTGACGCACTGAATGCCGACATGCCCTACGACGAATTTGCGAGACAGCAGATTGCGGGTGATCTGCTCGCGCCCGATACCGGTGGAACCATTGCCGCTGCCTGCTTGGTAACAGGACCGCACAACACCACCAAGCCATCCAATGATGTCATGCGTCAAACGATGCGTCAGGACGAACTGGAGGACATGATTGGCATGGTCAATCAAACTTTCATCGGAATGACCACACACTGCGCCCGATGTCATGATCATAAGTTTGATCCGATATCCTCTCAGGACTACTACAGCATGGTGTCCGCGTTGGCCGGTGTGGAGTTTGGGGAACGCAATGCCCCGCTTAACGAGCAAACGGTGGCTCGGGTGGCGAATCTAAACTCACAGATCGACACGCTAGTTTCTAGGATCAATGCAATTGAACAGCAGGGCCGCCAAAAGGCACTGGAAAGTGATTCGCATGAAATTCAGGAAACGATAGGCCTTCAGCCACTTGCCGCCTGGAACTTCCAAATTGACCTCAGCGATCAGATCGGCGAGATGGATGTAACACTAATGGGAGGTGCGAAACTCGAGACCGATGGATTGGTGCTGGATGGAAAAAACGCTTTTGCCCGAACCAAGCGTCTTACAAAACCGCTGCTAGAAAAGACACTCGAGGCGTGGGTTCGAGTTGAAAACCTCAACCAGGCCGGTGGTGGCGTCATTTCTTTGCAAACTGCTGATGGAGTGGTTTTTGACGCAATTGTCTTCGGTGAGCGAGAGCCCAAGAGGTGGATGGCAGGAAGCAACGGGTTCACTCGCTATGAATCCTTCCAAGGGATTGAAGAGACGGAACATCAAAATCTAATCCATGTTGCGATTACCTTTGCGGCTGATGGCACGATTACTGGGTATCGAAATGGAATTCCATACGGCAGCTCCTATCAAAAAACGTTACCCACTTTCGCTGCCGGCGACTCCGAAGTTGTCTTTGGTCTGCGTCACGGAGTTGACGCGGGCGGCAACCGAATGCTGCAAGGAACGGTGGCACAGGCTCGACTATACGATCGAGCCCTAAAACCTGCTGAGGTGTCTGCCTCGGCAAGATCTAGTGGGATGCATCTCGTCACCGATGCCGAGTTAATCGCTCATCTCAGTCCTCAGCAGCAGCAAGAACGCGTGGAACTGAACACTCAACTGAAGCAGCTACGCGAAACGCTGAAGAGTCTCGAGAACAACAATGTCTGGACGGTGAAGCCAATTTCCGCGGCGACGGTCAAAGTACTCAGACGCGGTGATGTTCGTCAGGAGGGCGAAATCGTCTCACCAAGAGGTCTTTCAGCAATTCAAACTGTGGAAGCCGATTTCGGTTTGAAGCCGGATGCCGAGGACCGAGATCGACGCATAAAACTTGCGAATTGGATTTCAAACCCAGATCATCCGTTGTTTTCACGTGTCATTGTCAATCGCATCTGGCACCATCACTTCGGAACCGGCATCGTTGCCACTCCAAACGATTTTGGGTTCAACGGTGGCCAGCCCTCCCATCCTCGGTTACTCGACTGGCTTGCAAACCAATTGCAAACCAATGGCTGGAGTCTGAAGTATCTGCATCGCTTAATGGTGACCTCGGCAACCTATCGCCAATCATCAAGGATGAATCCACAGGCCGCAGCGATCGATGCAGAAAATCGTTACCTGTGGCGCAAGAGTCCCACGCGAATGGAAGGCGAGGCTCTGCGTGATTCAATGCTCTCGATCGCAGGGAAGTTGGATCGCACGGTTGGTGGACAGGGATATCGCGACATGCGTGAATACAAATTCAAAGGCAGTCATTTCTATGATCCTATCCCGCAAGACCAGCCTGAGCAGATGCGAAGAACGGTCTACCGATTCAGCCCTCGCGGTGCGAAGCGAACCATGCTTGATACCTTTGATTGCCCGGACCCCTCGGCAATCACTCCGAAACGTGCCGAGACGACCACGCCGCTGCAATCACTCGCTCTGATGAACAATGACTTTGTGTTTCGCATGGCAGCGGCCACCGCGTCTCGACTCGAAGAAAATCAGCACAAGACTGAGGGTCAAGTTCGCGAACTGATCCGGTTGGCCTATGGAAGGGATGCCGAAAGTCAAGAGATTGATCGAGCATTACCCTTCATCAATGAACACGGACTTGCGGCCTACTGCCGTGTGATCTTTAACAGCAACGAGTTGCTTTATGTCAGGTAAATTTAGGTTGGACAATCATCATCTCATCACCAGCCCCTCCAGTATTTCACGACGTGAATTACTGGCCTTTGGAACCTATGGTCTAACGGGAGCCGCATTCTCAAGTCTCCTTTCGGCATCAGAAAAGCCAAGCGGCAGCGCGACCCACTTTCCACCAAAAGCGAAACGCGTCATTCACATCTGTCTGATGGGAGGCTTGAGCCATGTGGACAGCTTTGATTACAAACCAGAGCTTGAGAGACTTCATGGCAAAGAACTGCAGTATGACGAGCGTCCTGCAACCTTCTTTAATCAGATTGGCTTGATCCGAAAGAACGACTGGGCTTTCAAGCAGCACGGTGAAAGTGGTTTGTGGGTGTCCGACCTTTTCCCGCATCTGGCGACGGTCGCGGATGACCTGACGGTGATCAATTCAATGGTAGCGGATTCCGCTAATCATACGCCGGCAACCTTCCAGCAGAACACCGGATTCCAACTCAATGGGTTTCCCGTGATGGGGTCATGGATCTCTTACGGTCTCGGCGCAGAGACAGAGGATCTACCGGCCTACGTCGTCCTTCCAGACACACGGGGTTATCCTGCTGGCGGAACCATTAATTGGTCCAATGGCTTCCTGCCTTCGGTTTTTCAGGGTGTCGCATTCAACAGTCAAGGAGCACCGATTCCGGATCTTTTCCCGCCCGAAGGCATGTCGTCAACAACGGACGCATCGAGTCGCCAGCTTTTAGCCGAGATGAATCAGCACGACCTGACGCGTTTTGGAGCCGAGGATGCTTTACTGGCAAGGATTCGCAGTCACGAGTTGGCGGCGCGAATGCAACTTGCCGTTCCCGATGTGACGGACATGCAATCTGAAACCGAATCCACCAAAGAGATGTATGGGCTGAACAACGATGAGACTCGGGATTTCGGCAAGAACTGCCTGCTTTCTCGGCGTCTAATCGAAAAAGGTGTTCGATTCGTTCAGGTGATTTCCGGCGGTTCGTTCGGCAGCCCACGCATCAACTGGGATGGCCATGAAGACATGGTGAAAAACCACAACCGAGAAGCCAAACGTATCGATCAACCGGTCGCTGCACTGATCAAAGATCTCAAGCAACGCGGTATGTTTGAAGACACTCTTATTTTATTCACCACGGAGTTTGGCCGAACTCCCTACACGCAGGCAGGCGATGGCGAGTTAGGTAAGGGACGCGACCATAACATGTATGGTTTTTCTGTGTTCATGGCCGGTGCAGGCCTCAAACCAGGCATGGCTTATGGCAAAACGGATGAGGTTGGTTGGAAGTCTGTTGAAAGTGAGGTGCATTGGCATGATTTTCACGCGACGATGCTGCATTTGCTTGGAATGGATCACACGCAACTGACCTTTTATCACAACGGTATCGAGAGACGGCTGACGAACGTACACGGGAATGTGGTGCAAGATTTACTGGCCTGACCTTTTTGTCTGGATTTGGAGTCAGCATCAGAAACGCTCGCCTGACTATCAAAGAGAGAGTTGAGGTCGGAGGGTTTTATTGACCATAAGTAATCAGGTTTTATGGTTTGCTCTTTGTGGTGTCACGACCTTCTATTTGGTCCCAAACGATGATCGTTCCGTCACGACCTCCGCTGACCACTCGACGTCCATCGCCGATAATGGATCAGCAACCTTCAACTTTGTTTCCTCGCAGGGGACGAAGACCGAAAGCTACACACCACGTCAAGGATCAGGTGGCGGCGATCGGCGAAATGCAGATCGCCCAATGGGTGCCGAGCCACAGCGCAGTCGAGGCCGCGGTGACGACTCCCGTGTTAAGGTTGGTGGGACGCGTGGCGAAACGCCTTCAGGGCAACCCGGTGGTCCACGGGGACCGCAGTCCGGTGATGGTCCTCGGCAACCTTGGATCCTTGTTCATGCCGATGAGATAGATCTGGATAAGAACAAGGTCATCAGCCGAGACGAAATCGTTGGCGAAGCCATCAAGGCGTTTGAAGGCTATGACGCCAACGGAAAGCATCCTGACACGAACTGAAGCCGTCGGCAATGCGGAGCGAATGTTTGCCAAGATGGATCGCAACGGAGATGGATACATCACATCGGAGGAACTAGAGGCGTCACGCAGAGAATAGGGGATTATCCCCCTGAATCGCAGGG
>JBMHCO010000168.1:0-4563 GCA_049889895.1 Rubripirellula sp. | reverse complement strand
CTCGAGCCCAAGGTCTGTCAACTGACTACAATCGGCTAAATTCAGTGTTTCGAGGTGCGGAAAAAACTTTGTCACGCCAAGTCCAGAACCATCGAGATTCGGAAGGCTCCATAGATGCAATTCACGCAGGTTAACAAGAGTCTGAAGGTGCATCAGGCCCGCATCGGTAAAGTGTTCATTGTCGCCCAGATTCAGGTACCTAAGCTTCTTGTTCTGGCTGATCTCCTGCAGCGCGTCGTCCGTCATCCCCGCGATCGAACCTACATGAAGGAACTGTAAATCAGGCATCTGCTCCAGAATCTGCATACTCTTGTCCGTCAATTCAAGACAATAAAACAAATTCAGTGACTCCATCCCCGTGTGCTGATGCAAATTAAGAATCGCTTGGTCATCTAACTGAAACGACTCCATTAAATTGAGATCTGTTACGGAACTGGGTATGTGAAGCTCCACGCCTTTCAATGGCCAATTAAAACCCATCTCAAGCTTCTCGAGCTTCGAAAGTTTATCAAACAAGGCGTTGTAGCCGTCTTCCGTGATTTTAAAGTGACCAAAGAGGCCGAGGAACTTTAGCTCTCGCAGCTCCCACAGTTGGGCGAGCCCCTCATCCGTTAGAACCTTATTTGCCCCCCAATTACGGCTACCATTGAGGTTGAGATATTGCAACTGAGTCAAACTTCTCAAAGGACGAAGGTCCTCGTCACTGATACCACCTGACTTTGAAGACAAATCGAGGTATTCAAGTTCGGACAGGTGCTGCAGGCCATCCGTGTTTAGTCCGCGAATATCTCGAACTTCCAGATGACGCAGGTTCGTAAGGCGTTGCAACTCCTCGTAAACAGAAGGAAGGCTCACCCTGCAACCACTCAAGTCCAACTCGGCTAGACTTGAGACCGCAGCAACCGAGCGTATCCCATCAAGTGTGATTCGATGACAGCCATCAAGATCGAGTGACTTCAACCCCTTCAGCTCGGGGAGCAATTCCAGTCCGCGATCGGTGATCTCTATACAACCACTCAGATCTAATTCGCGCAAGGACTGACAACGCGCGACTTGCTGGAGGTCTGAATCGGTTATCGTCGCGCCCTTCTCGTCAAGTAAGGCGAGCGTTTCAGCCAGACTCGGCACGCTGCCGTTTGGTTGGTCGGCAAAAGCATCGAACGAAGCGACCCCCGCAATCAACAAATACGACGCCCTCGCGATGTAAAAAAGCACACGGATCATCACGCCATCAACTCGCTCAAAGGCCCCGATTGGTCCACCACTTTTCCCAATGCCATATCCGGTTGCCCGAATAAATCCTGAGGGCAGCCGGCAAGGTGGCACAATGTTGTGAACCAATTACAGATGGTGTGGCGATGATTCGCACGCCCGTAACTGGGATAGGCAATGAACCGCCCCCCGCTTCGCAAACGCCCACCCAGGTTCCCGATCACCAGCATCGGCCAGTCGACGCCAACCGAGTGATGTTTTGCGGCATTATCACTGGTGTAAACGATGACCGTATTATCCAGCATCGTACCGTCACCCTCGGGGACAGCTTCGAGCTTCATTGCAAGATTTGCGATCAACTCAATATGGAAGGTTCGTATTGCATTACGACAATCTTGTGCCGACAACGTTCCATAACCTGCCCCATGTCCGATCGCATGGACGTTGTTACCGATACCAATACCGCTGTAGACCGAATCGAGTCCATCGGCATGAACCGTCACAACATTTGTCAGTCCGCAAATCAACGACGCAGCCGCCATATCAAAGTGGGCTTCAAGATGATGCGTCTTGAAACGCGAAGTGTATTTGTCGGACAAATCGGGAGCGTTGTCTTTTAGCAACTCCTGCATCGACACCAACTTCACACGTCGATCACGCAGCGACTCAAAGCCGCTCAAGTAATGACCGAGCTTTTCCTTTTCACTCGACGGAAGCTGCTTTTGAAGCCCACGTATCTCGTCGGACATTGCGTCCAGAACATTCCCGGTCCGAGTGTATTTCTTCTTTAGATCACCGGACTCTAAGATACTTCCGAATAGGTTCTCAAACGCAGCCACCGGATTCTGCTGAAAAGGCAACTGCTGCCCCTTACCCTTCGCGGAGATCGACGGGAACGTAACGCCCTGATTCCCCTCACCCATTTTGAAACCAACGTGATTAAAAACCGACGGGAACTGTTCTGAAAGAAAACCATCAATCGTCGCGTAGAGCGGTGGTGCGTGCGGGGAAGCTTTGTAGCCTCCGAGCGCACCGTAATAAGCACTGTGTCCCAAGCGAGTCATTTTGCCACTCAGGCCCTGGATGATCTTCAGCTTATCTCGGAGTGGCTCGAGTGCTTTCAAACTCTCCGGTAACACTCGCCCATCGAGCGATTCATTGACGATCCGATCCCCACCGTGCTCCAACCCCTCGGGATTAAGGTACTCCCCCTGCAAACCGCTACTCTTTAACACGAAGACAAACCGCTTCGGTCGGTCATCTCGATCTTGAGCATGAAGACGCTGCACAAACGGACTCAGCGCAGTCACCCCAGCCCCCAGTGTCACACCTTGCAGAATCTTTCGACGGTTGATCGTCATCGTAATTTACTTTCGGTAAAGAAAAGAGTCTGAGGTAAGAAGACTGACGAGCATCTCATTGAAACTCCCTCCCGTCTCCACATATCTTCGATCCATCTCGATGAGCGTCCTAGAGTCCGAGAGCATCTCATTTCGCCCCATAAAATAACGAAACACATGTCTCACGAAACTCTGACGCACCAATGATGACCGCCCAAGCTTTTCCATCAGCTCGCGAACGTCTTTAACGTCCCCATTGAGTGCAGGATCGCCAGTAAAACTGATCTCGCCACTGGTATCGACTGGTCTTCCGAGTTCCTGTTCTCGCCAGCGGCCAACGTGATTGTAGGCCTCAAAAGGCATCCCCAGTGGATTCATTTTCTCGTGGCATCGCCAACACGCTTCTTCGCGAACAACACTGAATCGTTCACGCAAAGTTTGATGTTCATCATCCGGAATGCGCGCATCCACGTCGATCGGAACTTCAAGCACAACACCTGCGAGCAACTTTTCGCGAATCCACTTTCCACGTCGCACTGGATCGTTATCAAAATTCCCACTATGTGCGATTAACCAACTCGGCTGAGTAAGGATTCCACAGCGTTGCTCAGATGCTAACTCAAAAATCTTTCCATTCGACCGAACATCAGCATCACCGCTTCCCTCTTTCTCATAAGCTGCCTCAAAGGGATCCAGATTGTAGTTCTGCAAATGATGAGTAAGACGATACTTCGCTTCACCTCCCGCTCTTTGCATCTGAACTGAATCATTTTTTCCGTTCCAATAAACCGCCGCGATTTCATTCGTTGTGAGCAGTCGGTAAAGAACATTCTGGTCATCCCTGAGGATCTTAAGAATCAGACTGTCGGTATCGTAAACCAGCTTTGATGCGGTTCCTTGGTCAAACTGCCGGAAACCATCTCGCTTCTCAAATTCATTGACATCCTTGAAAACCTCCGGAGCCTTGTGGTAGCCAAAGAATTCACGAAAGAACTGCAGGATGCGTGGATTCGGTTTCGACAGATAGGTGCGGTTGTGATTCGTTGCCCAGCTATCGTTGTTTACCGCAAGCGCATCGCGCACGATCCGTTCAACATCCGCCCTTGTTTCCAGCCGTCCGGCTTGCATTTCATTCGCAACCGAGCCGTTGCCCGACGCCCACGCAGGACGGGGCGTTGTCATCGTTTTCTGGATCGGCGATTCACTCTTCTTAGTGTAGACGTCCACTGTCTCAATCTCGCTGACACCGTACGCAGGCCGATTGTTCAACGCATAATGGATCGCGTAAGTTAGCTCCTGAGGAGATAGAAAACGTCGCCCGTCCTCCTCCGGCTCACTCAATCCCAACTCCATTCGATAAACAAATTCTGGCGTGAGCGTGATGTAGATCAAAACAGCCTGCCAAGCCATTTTGTTACCGAGAGACTGGTTCCTTTGGAAAACGGTCTCCCAATATTTTTGATACTCATCCGCGGTCGGATCACGGCGCAAAAAGAGCGCAAAGGCGACATCGAGCGCGTTGTCAAAGTCCTGACGAGAAACCTGACCGTCTGTTTCACAGATCTCCCGAAAAATAACGGGGATTCGGCCTCGATATTCATTCGCAGTGGTCGTCACACCGCCGACAAACATCGCTTCGTTATTCCCGGTCCGACTACCCTTGTTCTTAACTTGAGTAACGATCCGAACCTTTTGCCCCTCGGTCAGGATTTGAGCCATCGTTTCCGCGTTGACTAGCAGAGCTTCCAAGGATGCCTGATTCGCAATCACCGAAGCGTAATCTGAAAAGCCTGACGCACGATGAACGAATTCAAAAAATGGATTCGCGTATTTCTGATCCTGGAAATAACGCGTCGCCATCAATTTCCCACGATGCGGGCCACGCTCGATGAGGTGATTGCCAGTCCCACCTATTTTGACGCTAAACCAAGGGGCGCGACCGTAAGCATTTCCCCAAATCTCGTCGTAGATCACCGGCCGCTGCCGCCAAAGCCTCGCGGGCGTAAACGGC
>JBMHCO010000167.1:0-98334 GCA_049889895.1 Rubripirellula sp. | reverse complement strand
AAGAAGCTCACCTGAACGCCAGTCTGCTCCTCGATTATTCCCGAGTACGCAACGATTCCTGCGTGAGCGATGACCCAGCCAATGACGACCCCGATCATCGCGACCAACATGCTCTCGCAAATGATGATGCTGGTCACAGTGCTTCGGCGTGCTCCCAACGCCCGCATCACGGCAATGTCTCGTTTGCGATCATTCATTGAGTTGTAAATTGAAACGAGAACTCCAACCGCTGCGACCACGCACGTGATAAGCGTGATGATCAGCATGGCATTCTTGAGAGGTCCAACAATCAGCCCCATGAGCTTATTGATCTCATAAACGGGTGCTGCAGCCTGTGATCGAATGCTCTCATTAATGACATTTGGCATTTTGGCTGCAAACAGGATGCTCTCGTTGCGCACCAAAATAGAAGTGACCTCTCTTTCTCCAATGGTAAGCAGTCGATAATCATCTGGTTTGAAGGATCCAGTAGTGGTCTCGGTGTTGGGTTTGGGGTCTTCAGATACTGCTCCGTTGGCATTTGCTGCCTCGCTATCCTCGATTGGCTTAGCATGTCCGTCCATCAGGTAAAAGCCTTCAAGATTGACGAAGGCCGCCCGATCATTTGGTGTTCCGGTTGGATCCATGACACCCACAATTGTGAATCCAAGGTCATGCCCATGGCCGGTTGGATCGCCGTGCGTTGGAAAGAATTCGTCACCAACGGTGACATTCATCTCTTTGGCAACTCTCGATCCAACTACTGCTTCGAAGTAGCTATGTTCTGTCGAGAATTCTTGAAAGGCACGTCCGGTTGAGAAGGTAAATTTTTGCTCCAGTGTGGGTCCGTGTCTCAACTTGTCAAAAAAAAGAGGTGTTGTGCCGACCACTCGGAATTCACCGAAATAATCTCCGAGGGCTAGTGGGATCACAAAGCCATCACCAATGTAAGGCGAGTATCTGCCACCACGGTCTTTCAGCAATTGGTCCCCACCAAATCGATCGACCATTTCGGCGCGTTGTGACTGAGGCAGAAATTCCATGTATTCCGTATAAGGAAGATTCTCAATGGGTTGGCTGAGGTAAAAGACGCTGTTGAGTGTCAATTGAAGCGGACTTCCTTTTGGGCCGACTACAAGGTTGTAGCCAACGGACGCATTTCTGGTGAAGGCTTCGTTGATGACTCCGTAGATCGAGAGCACCAGCACAACCAATCCCACTCCGAGAGCTAGGGAGAAAGTGGTGAGGATGCTGGATAGAGATCGGTGGCAAAAGTTACGCCATGCGATTTGAAGAAGATTCATGTTTCAAGCACTGGTGTCAAAGGTCGTGGGCAGCGCGGAGTTTGAAAGGAGTCGTTGAAACGATTCCTCAAAGAGCGGATGTGATGGCTTATGTCTTTGAGTGAATCGCGCGGTTGATCTGGTCTAGACGCTCGATTCGATCAAAACGCGAGGCGATCTGCATATCATGCGTTACCATGAGCATTGCCACGTTTTCTTCGGAGCAAGTTTTTCTAATCAGGTCCAGCACCATTTCGGCGCTCTGCGGATCCACGTTGGCCGTTGGCTCATCAGCGAGTAGAAGACGAGGCTGACCCGCCATGGCTCGTGCAATTGCGACTCGTTGTTGTTGACCCACCGAAAGTTGTGAGGGGCGGTAATCAGCGCGATCGGCTAGACCTACACGGTCCAGCAGCTCCATCGCACGCGAGTTTGGTGCCTTGCCTGAACCAAACGTCATACCGAGTCGAACATTTTCTAGAGCGGTAAATGCGGGTAAAAGATTGAAGGTCTGAAAAACGTACCCGATCGTATGTGCTCGAAAGCGATCGCGTCCCTCCTCACTTAACTTCGTTAGTTCGATGTTACCGATGAGAATGGAGGTTTTTTTTGCGGTCGCATCATCGTCTTCGTCATCCGTCATGAATGGATTGACATCAGCGGAGAGTAATCCAGCGATCAGGTGTAAGAGGGTGGTTTTTCCACCGCCGCTCTGACCGATCAGAGCAACCTGTTCTCCCTTGTCTATCGAGAAATAAGGGATGTCCAGAATTTTAACGACCCCGCCATCGGGCTCAGGAAAACTCTTTACCAGATTTTTTATCTGCAGTATCACGCTCATCGTCTTCTCATCGCACGCTGTAGGCCTCGGTCAGTGTCTCGCTTCTTGAGCGATTCTCGCTTGTCGTGAAGTTTCTTTCCCTTCGCGAGACCCATGACGCATTTTGCGATCCCGCGATCATTGAAGTAAACATGGAGAGGAACCAGGGTGAGTCCACGCTCATGAGCTCGGCCCGCAAACTTATCAAACTCGCGTCGGTGCACCAGAAGTTTCCTTGGGCGACGAGGATCGTGATTCCACATGCCCGCATTCTTGTAATGAGCAATGTCTGATCCAATCAGCCAGAGTTCACGATCTTTGACTCGAATATACGCCTCGTCCAACGATAGTTTGCCTTCCCGCATGGATTTCACCTCACTGCCCATCAGCATCATGCCACATTCCATGGACTCGATGATTTCATAGCGGTGTCGGGCTTTTCGGTTTTCTGAGACCGTCGTGAACTGAGCATTGTTTGCTTTTTTGGAACCAGCTCCGCCCTCTTTTTTCTTTGACTTCTTTTTGGACATCAGTTCATTCAGATAACAAGGGCGACTTGCGGAGCGTGATTTTCTCTTTTCGAGAAGCAAATTTCGGTGGTTCAGATGTGCAGCTTCATTGCAAATCGTATTCGGAACCTTCCGCAGTCGCTACTTGATTACTCATCGCCTGAGACCTAGTTTCCCGAATTAATCAGTGGTTCACACCGCTTGTCTTGAACCAAAACAGGCAAAACCCAGAACAGGCAGTCCGGGGGCATTGTTCAGAGTGGGTGAATAACAATACACCCTTGTTCGACTGTCCGATGGTTCCTACACCATGTTCTTGTGGTGATTTCTATCTACAATGCGGTTCTCTCGAGCAGATGGTTCAAACTTTTCCTCATTTCGGCTAAATCCATGGCATTTCGACTACCCGTCGTCTCTCCACCGGAATTTCCCGAGGATGCTCCCGTGAGCGCTTCCGGTCGGCTCCCCAAGTGGTTGCGCCGTCCAATTCCACGCAGCAACGCGAACCATATGACCCAAGGGTTGTTGGACGAATTGCGTTTGGAAACGGTTTGCGATAACGCAAAATGTCCGAACCGAATGGAATGTTACAGTCAACAGACTGCGACCTTCATGATCTTGGGGAATGTCTGCACGCGACCGTGCGGCTTTTGTGCCGTTCACCGCGGTCGACCGCCTGAATTGCCAGAGCAAGATGAACCGTCGCGGGTCGCTGAAGCGGCTGCAAGGCTGGGCTTGAAGCATGTAGTGATCACGAGTGTGACACGTGATGACCTCCCTGATGGCGGTGCTGAGCACTTTTACCAATGCGTTGTCGCTGTGCGAGAACGCACGGGAGCGACAACGGAGGTGCTCACACCCGACTTTGTGCACTGCAAGCCAGCTTTGAAGCGGGTTGCCGAAGCACGTCCCGATGTCTTTAACCACAACATGGAGACTGTTCCGAGGCTTTATCGACGCATTCGTGGTCCCAAAAGTGACTACCGTTGGACTCTAGGAATGATGCGACAGATCAAGGAATATGATGCGTCAATCAAAACCAAGAGTGGTCTGATGCTTGGACTGGGGGAAGAACGCGGCGAGCTGCTCGATGCGTTGGCTGATCTTCGTGAACACGACGTGGATTTCCTCACCTTGGGCCAGTATTTGCAGCCGGGAGAAAAATACTTACCCGTGGTTCGGTACGTGCCACCGGAGGAGTTTGACGAACTTGGTGAACTGGCTAAGGCAATGGGGTTCAAGAAGGTTGCGAGTGGACCTTTTGTGCGAAGCAGTTACCACGCAAGGGACATGGCGGAAACAGAATAATCTTGCCGTCCAAGCGGAAGGTCGTCATCGCAGGATGATTTTCCACTCGGTCACAAAAAACGGCAGCTCCCTTTGGAAACTGCCGTTGAAATGAATCGCTGAAGGTTTTCGCGTTTAGTCGAGAAACCCAACCAAGTCTTGACTACGACTCGGTTGTTGCAGTTTACGGACTGCCTTAGCCTCGATCTGGCGAATTCGTTCCCGAGTCACCTTGAAGATGTGGCCGACTTCTTCGAGTGTATAACTGTATCCGTCACCTAGACCATAACGCAATTTGATGATTTCTCTTTCGCGATAGGAGAGAGATTTCAGGACATTGGTGATTCGATCACGAAGCATCTCTTGAGTGGCTCCGATCTGTGGGCTCTCTGCAGTCCCATCCGGCAATAGGTCGCCGAACTGACTATCTTCGCTGTTACCGACCGGACGATCAAGCGAAATGGGGAATCGACTCATCGTTAGCACTCGACGTGCTTCTTCGACTGTGACGTCAGCACGTCGGGCGGTTTCTTCGATGGTTGGTTCTCGACCGAGTTCTTGGAGTAATTGACGAGCCACGTTGCGAACTCGGCTCATCGTTTCAACCATGTGAACCGGAATCCGAATCGTTCGACTCTGATCGGCGACAGCACGAGTGATTGCCTGACGAATCCACCAAGTCGCGTAGGTGCAGAATTTGAACCCACGTCGATATTCGAACTTGTCAACGGCACGCATCAAGCCAGCATTTCCTTCCTGAATCAAATCAAGGAATGAAAGGCCTCGGTTGCGATACTTTTTCGCAATCGACACAACCAATCGCAGGTTACCTTCACTCAATTCACGTTTTGCTTGCTGATATTCGGAGTAAACCTTTTTCAGCATTTCAACGCGATTTCGGAGTGAAGTCGGAGTTTCTTGGCAGGCGGTGAGGATTTGACGTCGTTCATGAAGCAGTTGATCCCGAACTTCCCGACCATGCTTGGTTCGCTTTTGATCGGAAATCTCAAAATCAATCTCCGTCAAACGAGCTGAAAATTTTTCAAGTAGCTCAATTCTCGTTTCGATTCTTTGCGTACGTAGACCCAATTCTTCGATCAAACGTACAGCCCGTCGACGTCTCCTGGCCAATGCTTTCCAGGCTTCTGCACGCCGACGCTTGGAAGCGCTCTCACTGAGCGCGGTTTTCCAGTCATGTCGATTGCGACGCAACAACGTCTGCAGGGTGCGAAGATTGTGAGGAAGTCGGCCAATAATCTGCTCTTTTTCAAGGCGATCGGTAACCGAGACTTGAACGGTTCGGTCAAACGGTAATTGGCCGCGGTAGACCTTTTTCAAGGTTTTATAGGCTTCGACCAAAACAAAATGGTTCTCAAGAAGTTTGGTTCGAAACCTTCTTCGAGTCTCTTCGATGCGTTTCGCTAACTCGATTTCTTGCTTTCTCGTGAGCAGAGGGATCTCACCCATCTGCGTAAGGTACATACGAACCGGATCGTCAGACCAGGTTTCTGTTTCATCGCCGGCAAGCAGTTCGTCGGGACTGTCGAGTTGAACTTCACCTTCCGCCTGCTCCGCCATTGCGACAGCAACGTTATTGTCTTCGTTGTCATCGACGGGCAACTTACGGAATCCACCGGTCATTGCTTCGGTGCTTTGGTCGGCTGCGGCTTCAAATTCGTCGAGTAGGTTATCGAACAAAACAGGAACTCCTGCGGATACGGTTTTGTGGCTTGGTGATCTCTAGCGAGATTTATTTGCTTTGATGACGTTCATGACTGGGTGGCTTTACCAGTTCAGCATTGTTAGCAACTCATTTCTCAAGGCGGTCTCGAGGGAGGCAGTTGCTGGTTTCTCTGTTGCTACTTGGGCCGTGAACGAGCAATCAATTCATAGTGATCGGTTCGGACACGTTTGGTCAGTCTTTGCTCGCGTCATCTCGCGAGGTGGGGGGTCAGGTCGTAAGGATGGACAAAACTATTCGGGAAGGGCATGGACAATTTTTAGTGGGAGGCACGCGTCCTGCGTTTTGAAGTTTTTCCGTTGATGAAAGTTGGTAAGAGAGAGCACCAAGTGAATCGACCTATTAAGGATGAGTTCGGCCTTTGAAGGCATTGGGAAACATGACCATTCATCTCATCATTTTCGCTAGCAAACGATGATTGAATTGAACGTCCCTAACTCTAGCACTCGATCACACGTGACTCAGCAAACCCGCGTCCAAATGGAAAAACTTTATGATTGGGAAACGATTGCCGTTTATTGAAGCTTTTACGGTACCGCCCAAAGAGATCCGGTAGTAACTCGAATCAGGACGAACATTCTTTCATCAGGGCGGTTCAATCGGTACGGAAAACGGATCCCGTTATCTGTTCCGATGGCACCAGTGACCTCTCTCAGGGGTCGAACATCGATGTTCTAGGAGTAGACCAAACCTATGAAATAGGAGATCGGCTCCAGATGAACCGCGAAAGTTCGATGATCGTATAGAGAGAATTCCCCCGATAAACTGTAAAATTTTCCGCCAAACAGCGTTGCCATCCCGGCAGCAAAACAGCAGGTTAGGTCCACGCGTGCGAGCGACTAAACTCCTTTCAGTCGCGATTTCCGAACAAATGAGTTCGCTATGTCGCCGACTTAATCCACAATGGTGGAGCGGCGGATGGGGCGGGTGTTGCCGATTGCTGCCCCTATTTTAGTTAGCCACCTCCGTCGGTCTAGTCGGCTCTACTTGAATTCTTAACTAATTATGTATCTGCTGCCCTGCCCCTCCTGCGACCATGCATCACCTGTTGCTCCCTCCAAAGCGGGCGAATCTCTCGTGTGTCCGGCCTGCAATGGCTCGCTTCAGGTGCCGAAATTGGGTGAATTAAAGCTTCTGCCACAGGCTACTGCACAAGCGGAGGGTCACGCGTCTTCGGCTTCTTCCACCGACGGCTCACCTGTTTCCAGAGCCGGTTTTTTACTCGCGGGATTCACCGCAACGGCATGCTTGCTGGTTGCTAGCTTTTGTGGATTGCGATGGTTTTTACTTCCCGTTCCCAACTCAACTGCTAGACACATTGAGACGACGCGTGCCGACATGAAGTCTTTCACCGCCGCAGAGTTGATCCGCGCGTACGAAGAAATGGAAAAGACACCGATCGATTTGGTGCTTCCGTATGTTTACAAAGAAAAAGAAAACTTCCGTAATCGGTGGGGGCGTAATGCTCTTTACTCCGGGTCGGCTGGTCTGATGGCAGTTGCTGTAGCAGTGGTCTTTGCAACGACAGGAAGAAAGCGACGTGATTGAATAGGCAGTACCTGATGAACCCCAACGCTTTCCGGTAGTTCAGTTGGGTAAACCATCGTTTGAATGAATTGCCAATTTCATTCGATGCATCGTAGAACGTAAACAACATCCTCGCACGTTCCATCCACTTCGATTGGATCGTCCAGATCGTAAGCGAAGCTAAAGGTTTCAATCGTCTCCCAACAACCACTCGAGCGAATCAATCGGTTCATTTGAGAGACCGTGTAGCTCCGCAGCACAAGTTCATCAAGAATTCGAAAACTGCCGGTGGGTCGATGGACATCAAACTGGATGCCAAATCGTTCCACGCGGCGTTTTGGATCGCGATGTTTGGTCCACATGTGAGTGTTGATCGCTAGGTGGCCTCTTCTTGCTGACCAAGACTCCGTTTCACTTGGCGGGACTTCTGATGGCGTCAGATGGACACCGAGTAGGTAAAGACCGCCTTTACGAATACTGCGGCCCATGCACTGAAGGTGTTTTCTTGCTGCCGTTTCGCTACTGAGATGACGGAAGCTATTAATCGTGTTGAACCCGATGTCATATGTCTTTTTTGTTTTAAAATCAGACATATCCGCGACAAAAGTCGACGGATTGAATCCCTGACGGGTCAAGCGAGCATTGCAGAAATCGATCGCTTTTTCATTCAAATCAAGACCCGCAACCTCATAGCCTCGTTTGGCAAGTGCGTGGATGAGTCGTCCAGTGCCGCAAGCGGGCTCAAAGAAGCGTTTTGGCGCACGATCTAAGAACAGGTTGCCGCATCCTAGGATGAACCGAATTTCTGCCGCACAGTCCGCTCCGAAAACTAAGTCGTAGTATTTCGGATGGTCATAAATTGATTCTTCACGGATTTCGAGAGCTGTACTGGCAGTTTTTGAATTAGAAGTCACGCAAAATACCAAGTGATTGATAAAGGTTTCGGTTGTGCAATTATCGAATCGGTTCATGCCCCAAAGCTCGACGGATTAGACCGATCTGCCCAGCGTGGATCTGCTCATGCAGCGGACAAAATAGAACCGCGCCCAATTTAATGGGGTACGCAGCATAGGGCATATCGACGGGTTCCATCAGGGTTTCAACCGAAGTCGATGTGACTTCAGAGATGGCTCGTCGATGAACCTCCCCAAGTCGCTCTAAAAGTTCTTCGGCCGTGGGCTGCTTTTCTTGCGAATCGGACGGGGTCGATTGACGACTGTACGCTTTGCGAAATCGTCCGGGGATCAAATCTAGGTCCGCCGGATCACGCCCACGAATACGAAACATCAAAAGGCCGTATTGGCTTACCGCGAGATGCCCAACCTGCCAAGCTAAATTCGTTGGTAATCCATCGGGGATGACAAACCAATCCTTTTCGGGTGTCGCACCGAGGAGCTCGAGCGTGTAATTCCTGGCAAACTGAATTTGCGCTACGGCAGATTCCAGCATGGACGGTATCTGATCCGAGGAGAGTGGTTGCGTCATCGATTCACTTTCTATCGAACGGGTGATTGAAGTCTCCAATCGTGACGGTGTGATCGCCGGATTGGTGCGTTCAGCGAAACCAGGTCTTTATGCTGCAGATTTCTGGTCTGAAAGATTGGTTTTTGGGGTAGGAGCTGCTTCGCTGGGATCGTATCTCAATTCAAGTTCATCCCACACAAGCTGAAGTCGACCTTGGAATTGCTCGAGGGTTTCTTGTGTAGCAATTGCGAGTGGTTCTGAGAAATAGACATCAATTCGCGAAAACGGCAATGGGATCTGGAGTCGATCCCATGTTTTACGAAGTATCAAACGGCGGCTTGGAAGAGCCAACGCGAAAAATACGGCCGAGTTCGTTTTCAACGCTAACATCGCTAATCCGCGTTGCACTTGACCCCGAGGGCCGCGAGGGCCGTCAAAAGCAAGCATCGCTGCGTTCCCAGCGTTCACATGTTTGATAAGTGACTGAAGCGCGGGTCCACCACCTTTCTTTCCAGTGCCACTGCTACCACGGATGGCTACATGACCGCACCATTTCAGCATGGGCACGACCATTCCTCCGTCACGCGATCGAGATACCATTGCGCCCGTTCCGGGGTCAGCTGAGACAAGCCCACCGATTTGGTAGGCGTGTCCGGTCCCAAAAACGTAGCGGTACCCTTTTTGGGTTACCTCATCGCGTTTGTCGTGGTGTAGATACACCCGACAAGTCATGCGAAGAGTAACCCCGTAGAATCCGAGGATCATCGCCGCAAATTGGGTCAGCAGTCGCTTCATGGAGGATATTTTTTCGGGATGGAATGCTGAGGGAGTTCAACTGCATGGAGGATTTAGAAGGTTAGCCAATTTTGCCTCCTCACACGACACTAATTTGCTAGGCGAGCTGGTCGGAGCGTAGACCAGATGCTGACGACCTCGAAAAGCATCGTCGTGAGGTTGCGATACCCTACAAAAGCCGGTCTTCCTCGAGAGGGAATCGCAAGATTCATGAAGTTGGCTTGAGACCTCCCAAATGACTCTGCATGATGACAATTGGCTTGTACTGTGAGCGGCGAGGTAAGGCTAAAACGACATCGTCACGATTCTCATTGGCATCATCACTCAGACCTGTCACAATATGATGCGAATTCTCAACGCGGTGACTACACAACCTCCACCTGTAGACCCTCCAATACCGCGTTTATTTTTGTAGTCCCGATGGCTCGAATCGACAGAGTGAATCCTGTATGCCCTCTTATCCGATCACAAAATGGTTTGGTTTGGCCTTTGCGATAGGGTCTTCTCTGGCTCTAAACGCCCAAGAAATCAATGCTCAAGATGTCGTTGACTTTGTTCAAGACGTCAAGCCAATTCTGGCCAAGCATTGTTATGCATGCCACGGGCCGGATGATGCGGAAGGTGGTTTGAATTTTTCCACACAGGAGACCGCCTTCGCGGAGGCGGATTCGGGAGCATTTGCAATCGTCCCCAATGATGCTTCGGCCAGTGAAATCCTCACAAGAGTGACTTCCAGTGACGAGTTTGACCGAATGCCACCGGAGGGTGATCGTCTTTCGGAGAGACAAGTAAATATTTTGCGAAGATGGATCGAGCAGGGCGCTGTTTGGGACGAGCATTGGGCCTTTAAGCCAATGCGCAAATCACCTGTGCCAAAGGTAAGCGATCCCGCTTGGGCCATGAATCCGATCGATGCGTTCATTTATGATTCATTGAACTCTGCTGGGCTTCGTCCCAATGAACCATCAAAGCGGTCAGATCTGTTGCGTCGTGCGTTTTATGACTTGACCGGTTTACCGCCTACCGCGGAACAGATCCAAGAATTTGAGGCGAATACGGATCAAGATGCATTCATGCAACAGGTTGAACAGTTGTTGCAGTCACCTCATTATGGCGAACGTTGGGGTCGGCACTGGTTGGATTTGGTTCGCTATGCCGAAACCAATTCTTATGAACGTGATGGTCCAAAGCCGAACGCTTGGAAGTATCGAGACTATGTCATTAGGTCTTTCAATCAAGATAAGCCTTACGATCAATTCATTGCTGAGCAATTAGCTGGTGATGAGCTTGACGAGGTCACCAAAGAAAGTCTGACAGCCACCGGCTACTACAGACTTGGGATATGGGATGACGAACCGGCTGACCCGCTTCTGGCAATTTATGACGAGCTAGACGATATTTTGACAACAACCAGTCAAGTGATGCTGGGGTTAACGATCAACTGTGCACGTTGTCATGACCACAAGATCGACCCTATTCCTCAGAAAGATTATTACAGTCTGCTCAGCATGTTTGCGGATGTCACAAGCTGGGGTCACCGCGGCGATCAGCGAAAAAATAATCAAATCGATGTCTCTTCTGACGAACTCAACGCCCGCTATCAGGCGAATGACCAAGCCAAGAGAGAAGTTGATTCTGCGATGCGAGAGATCGAACAAGTTGGCATCGCCACGATGTCCGCACCTGACCAGCGTGCCACCGAGGGTCCACCTAAGCAGAGGCAAGAAGTTCTCAATGCGAAGCTGAAAGATCATCTTGATGAAGGGCAATGGTCTCGCTACGAGGAACTGAAAAAAGAAAAGCAGCGAGTTGAAGAAGAAAGTAAAGCACTACCCCCTCGTGAAATGGTGATGGGGCTCGCGCAGACTCAAGAGCCGAAGCAGATGTTTGTTCTGCAGAGAGGTAGTCCCCACGTCCAGGGTGATCCCGTTGAACCTCGATTTCCAGAGATTTTTGGATCAGAATCCGTTCAGCCTGTCGCGTTCAAGTCAGAGTCCGGGTCCGCTGGTCGCCGCCGCGCGCTTGCCGAATGGATCACCAGCAAGGACAATCTTCTCGCGGCGAGAGTAGCGGTGAATCGAATCTGGCAATTCCATTTTGGGCGTGGGATTGTTCGCAGTACCAACAATTTTGGTCAGCTCGGAACTCCTCCAACACATCCTGAGTTGCTCGATTGGCTGGCGCTCAAATTCATCGATTTAGATTGGTCATTCAAGGAGATGCATCGTCTCATTATGTCCAGTCGTACTTACCAAATGTCATCACAAATTCGCGAAGATGCGGTCGCAGTTGATCCAAACAATGATCTGTTCTGGAAATTTGATTCTCGGCGTTTGAGTGCTGAGGAGATTCGAGATTCGATACTGTTTACCAATGGATCACTTAATGAAAATATTTACGGCCCAAGTTTTTATCCGCAGTTGAGTCGTGAAGTTCTCGCGGGTCAATCTCGACCGGGTAGCGGTTGGGGACAGTCTAGCGAAGCAGATCAAAATCGCCGTAGTGTTTACATACACGTAAAGCGTTCTCTCCTGACTCCCCTGCTAACAGCATTTGACTTTCCCGATCCGGATTTAACATGCGAAGAACGCTTCATTACTTTGCAGCCAGCTCAGTCACTTGCTTTGCTCAATAGTGAATTTGTGCATCAGCAGGCACGTCGCTTGGCTGGCTCAATGAATCTAGGCACGATGGATGACGCAGAAGTGGTTCGCCAAGCGATTCACTCGGTGCTCTCGCGAGATGCCACCGCAGAGGAAGTCAAGCGTGGATGTGAATTGATGGACGAGTTGCGTGCGGAGTATTCGATGACGCGGGAACGTGCAGTCGAACTATTTTGCCTTTCCGTTCTGAACTGGAATGAGTTTTTGTTCCTCGACTAGTTTTGAACGAATGAATGGATACGCATCCTCTGCAGACGGATCCATTCAAATGCAGGTGTCGGTTTTTAGCTGGCGTGATTTCTGTGGGACGGTTTGCGTTTTAGATAGAAAAATTAGAGAAGAATTATGAGCCATAAACGACCCAATTTTTGTGGACGCACCCGTAGGGAATTCATTTGGCAGACGGGCGGTGGATTTGGTGCTGCAGCGCTCAGTTCGATGCTCGGGCAAGACGGTTTCTTTACGGAAGCCTCGGGATCCGATGCGGTTAATCTGAATCCACTGGCACCGAAGCCTCCGCATTTCGCGCCCAAAGCAAAGTCGGTCATTTTTCTGTTCATGTACGGTGGTCCGAGTCACATCGATACATTCGATTACAAGCCATCAATGAATGGGATGGATGGTAAGACGGTTGAGGTCAAAACGTTCGGTCGTGGTGGCCACCGCAAAGGTGGTCGGATCGTGGAACCTCGTTGGAAGTTCAAGCAGCACGGTGAGTGTGGCAAGTGGGTCAGCTCACTATTTCCCAATGTCGCGAAGCATGTCGATGACATCGCTTTCCTTCATTCGATGACTGCGGATTCCCCGATTCATGGCTCCGCAATGTTGATGATGAACAGCGGAAAGGTTTTGTCCGGTAGCCCTGCCTTGGGCTCATGGGTCAACTATGGACTAGGTAGTGAAAATGAGAATTTACCCGGCTTTGTTGTGATGCTAGATCCGTCAGGAGGCCCGATTAGCGGTGCAAAGAATTGGAGCAGCGGTTACATGCCTGCTACCTATCAAGGGACCGTGTTCCGAACCAATGGCGCACCGATCTTGAACCTTGCCCCACCCGAAGGCATCAGCCTTGAGATGCAACGTAAGTTGTTGGATTCCATTCAGGAAGCGAATGCAACCCATTTGAGTCGCCGTGCCGGTAACGATGACTTGGCTTCGCGGATTGCGAGTTATGAACTAGCGTACAAGATGCAGTCCACGGCTCCGGAAGCGGTTGACTTATCCACCGAAGATGAACGGACACTCAGCCTCTATGGGATTGATCGAGAGGAAACAAAAGATTTTGGGACGCGTTGCCTGCTTGCTCGTCGCTTGGTGCAACGGGGAGTGCGATTCATCCAACTCTATAGCGGTGGGGCACATAATGATGATAACTGGGACGCACATGGCGACTTGGAGTTAAATCATAATCGTCATGCTGGTCGAACCGATCTGCCCATCGCAGCATTGCTTAGCGACCTTAAGCAACGTGGAATGCTAGATGAGACGCTGGTTGTTTGGGGGGGTGAGTTTGGGCGGCAGCCAACCGCAGAATACGCCAAGGGATCTGGGCGAGATCATAATTCTTACGGGTTCACCATGTGGATGGCGGGCGGCGGGATTAAGGGCGGAGTCAGCTTTGGTACCACGGATGAGTTGGGCTCCAGCGCTGTTGAGAACCCTCTTCACGTGAAGCACCTACATGCAACAGTATTGAATCAGCTTGGTATGAATCCCAATCAGCTCTCCTACTTTTTTGGTGGGCTCGATCAGAAACTTGTTGGGGTCGAAGAAGTCGAGCCCATTCACGAGATCATTGCTTGAATACCAGTTAATGCATTGAATGATTACACGCGGTGATTCAGATTGTGAATCGGCGTGTGTCGTTTACGCGATGGCCAGACTCCAGCTGGTGATCACGAGGCCAATTGCAAAAAAACCACAGGCGAGTTGGTGCTCCCGGATCCAACGCTGCCCGCAGTTGGGCAGCTTGCAGATCGCCAAACCTATTGCCGTTCCAACGCAGAAACCTGCCAGGTGTGCGAGAACGTCGGTTCGTGTTCCGCCAGTTCCCGTCCATGCAACCAGTACACATCCTGAGATTAGAGGCAGCCAGCGGCGTGTTTTGGAAACTTCAGAAGATTGCGTCGCAATCGTTCCTTCGGCGACAAGGATTCCTAATCCTGCAAACACTGCGGTCGATGCGCCGATTGAGATGTGTCCGTCCGGTCGGATGAGACCACTGAGCAGATTACCGAGGCTAGCGGCTATAGTGATTCCCAGCCATCCGATTCCCGTACCGAGACGATTGCTTACCATCCATCCGTACACGACACCCATCGCTAGATTACCTGCCAAGTGAGCCGCATCTTGATGTAGTGTCAAGGCTGTGACGCATCGCCACCACTGGCCGTCGCGGAGTCCGAGCGATTGCATCTGTCCGGCAGTGGTTAAGAACTCACCATAACTCTTCGAGTGTTGGCCATACATCACCGCCCCCAAGGTCAGAGCGTAGATGCAGCCGCCCAAAACACAAGATTGTCGGGAAATGATGTTCGTATGAGTGACAGACCTATTGGTTCTTATCTCCGATTGGTACTCATCGATTTCTTGCTGAGCTTGCGCGGCATCTGACGCGTTCACGCGAAGACGCCACGTTCCACGGTTGCACCGGAGAGTTGATCTGATTTCGGATGCACATAGCACCAAGTAGAGATGCCTCATGTTACGAGGCTCTTGAGATTCTGCCACAACCACTTCAGGTTGATCTGCCTCGTCTTGTTCCAATCGTTGCGTCCGCAAAACGAGGCCTCGAAAGTAACGAGTGACTTGCAACCAATGAGAAGCGGCTGCCATAAAAAAACCACCAACGAGAACGATGGTGGTCTTCGGAAGTCATATCGAAGTGGAGGATAACGGACTTGAACCGATGACCTCTACAATGCCATTGTAGCGCTCTCCCAACTGAGCTAATCCCCCAGATCAATGAGGCAAGAGACACAACTAATGCCCTCTCGCTCTAGAAAATTATCAACAAGCGATCTTTTTCGTCAATAGCCTCTCACGATAGATCGGTGTTCACCATATCCGTACTGTAGGAAAAATGCTTTTTTATTGCGACTGCCACAATCCCCTAGGATTCATCGTTTTCCGTGACCTGTTGCATTACTTGAGGAAATGGGATTTGGTGGCAGATTCCGAATGCAGGGTGTCGAGTGAGGCGTTTTCGAATCATGAGAGGAGTCGAGAGACCACAAAGGAATTTTGCTCGATCGCGCGCAGAGTGAAATACTTCAGTATTCTCATGAACTATCTGCTCGAGCATTTTTTTTGCTGACGTACCAATGGGTCGTTGAGATTGTGTTTCATGAAGTTGGTTGTCTTGCTTCTGCTCCAGGCACGCAGAGCAATTACCGCATTGCTCTCCGAGGATCTCACCAAAATGTTGTGACAGTGCGGCTGCGTAACATTGATCTTTCGCCGCTAAGTCAAAGACCATTGCAGTTCGTTGGATATCGTCCGCTTCTCTTTTGAGTAGTCGATCATTGAGCTGACTAGCAAGCTGGCCCAGTCGAGTGAAGCGTTTTTTCCATCGATAGCCGAATGTTAAATCAGCTACCTTGATTTCAACCCAGTTCTGTTCCCCGAGTTCATTTAACGCGTCGATGATCACTTCGCGTGAGCGTTTCAAGCGTTTCGAGGCGATCGTCAGGTTCAAGCTAAACCAGATCCGTCCCTTGGTGAGACAGCTGAGCAGTTCCCCCACAAACTGTCTCTGCTCTCCCTCGTATTGGCTGAGGATCACTTGTGAACTCACAAGTGGTTTTAGGCGATAGCTTTCATACCTCGGCGAAGTTGCCTCAATCCATCCGTCGAGTTCTAAGTACGTCATTAAGGTGCGAAGTACGGTCAGGCGTATATTTGTCTCGTTGGCAAGTTTGTGGTGAGAAAGGTGAAAGATTTCCGATTGGCCATGAATGATTTCGATGAAATCATGAATACTTTGCTTGGCTGGGGTGTCACCGTAGCTGAAGTTTTCTAGTACGATTCGATCTTCGCGGGTTAACAGCATCTCGCAGGTCGATTTCTTGCCGTCACGCCCTGCCCTCCCGATTTCTTGTGCATAGCCTTCGAGAGATTTGGGCGCATTGAAGTGGTAGACATTTCGAATATCGGGTTTGTCGATGCCCATCCCGAATGCAATGGTCGCAACAATGATCTTGGAGCGTGAGCGGAGGAATGCTTTCTGTATCTCGTTGCGTGTCTCATTTTCCATGCCGGCGTGGTATGCAATCGCATCAAAACCATCCTCTCGAAGATAAGATGCAATTTCCTCAGCCGTCTTCTGAAGTGTTACGTAAACGAGAGTCGCGCCAGTTTGTTGGTTTCGAATACGTGAAAGCAATGTTTGATATTGGTTCTCAGTCGTTGTGTTGTGTGCCAAGAGTTTTAGGTTGGGGCGATAAAACTTTGTACGGATAGCATCGTTTTTTTTGATGTTGAATGCTTTGCGTATGTCATCAAGGACCGCGGGCGTTGCCGTTGCTGTGAGAGCCAAAACTTGATGAACACCCAACTGTTTAGTGAGAGCAGCCAATTTGAGATAATCAGGACGAAAGTGATGTCCCCATTGGCTGATGCAATGAGCTTCATCGATTGCAAATAAAGAAATCGTCATCTTGCGTATCGAGGCAAGAAACCTCTCATTAAAAAAACGTTCTGGTGCGAGGTAGAGGATTTTGGTTTTGCCAGCCTGAAGATTTCGGAAAGTCTCTCGGATCTCATTCGCACTCTGAGAGGAATCTAGGCGGGATGCCATGATGCCCTTGGCCATTAACGCGTCGCATTGATCTTTCATCAGTGCGATCAACGGAGAGACGACGACGGTTGTGCCTGGAAGTAGAAGGCTAGGTAATTGGTAGCAGAGGCTCTTTCCTCCACCGGTTGGGAAAACAGCCGCTGCATTTTTGCCTTGCAGGATGCGGTGTATGACCGACTTCTGACCCTGTCTGAAATTCGCAAGTCCAAATTGCTCTTGTAGCACACGTAGTGCTTGCGATCTCAAATCATGTTCATTGTTCATTGGGTTCCGCATCTAGCTGATGCATCCGTCGCAGCTTAGCTTGTCTTGATGCCAAGCATTCTGTCGAGTGAATCACCGGTTTGGTAGATCAATGCTTCAGGAAAATGTTGGTACGCGTGAAAGTATTCAAATGTTAGATAGCCCTCGTATTGAATCTGCTCGAAAGCATCTAAAACGGCGGGCCAATTCGTGGTTCCATCGAGCAACGGCCTGAAGGTTTCAAGAGAATGATCAGAACCCTTCTTTGTATACTCTTTCAAGTGGACGTTCTGAATTCGCTTTCCAAGGATTGGAATCCAATGTTCAGGAAATTGGTATTCCATAATATTCCCTGTGTCGAAATGTACTTTGACATAGGGGCTATTGAAGTAGTCAACGAAATCAACCATTTCCATCGGGGACATTAAGAACCCATTGAAGAAGATATTTTCCATGTTCATGTGAACGCCGAGCTTTTCTGCTCGGGGGAGCAGTTTTTCAACCGACTCTTTTGCTCTTGCGAGGCAAATATCATTGGGGGTGGGGTCATGGTCTTCACGCCATGGCATATGCACTGCACCAGGTACTACAAGCAGGTTCTTTGTCCCTAAGTCGTGCGCTGCCTGTGTCATTTTTCCGGCGAGTTCTAGTCCCTTTGCCCGCTCTTCGGGATCATTGCTGGTCAAAGGATATGGCCAAAAAAGAAAAGAGCAGACACCGCTAATCGCAATCCCAATGTCATCAGCCATGCGTCTGATTTTTTCGAAATCTTTGCTACTGGCTTTCGGTGAGAGATCACTTTCCAGGTCGTAGTTTAATTCAATTCCATCAAATCCGGCTCTCTTCGCCAGTTCCATCGACTCCCGTAGCGTCATACGATCAGGATATGGAAAGGCCCATAGATTGATAGACTTTTTCATCTTGTATCGACGCCGTGGTTGCTCGAGCGTTTTCTCTTCATTTGACCCACTCGCTGTAGCAGCGATTGCCGTACTGCTAAAAGCAGCGTAAGCAAGAAGATCACGGCGCTTTAGAGAATCAGTAGGTTTCATCGTTATAGATCCTTACGGGGTTGATCGCCTGTTTTGCAAATAATGAATCAAATTTTGCATTTGCGATTGTGATAGAGCGTTCTCGAAACCTTCGGGCATCAACGAAATGCCTGTATTCTTTATGGTCTCAATTTCATCACGACCAATGTCAAATTGCTTTCCATCCGGAGTTGCAATCTTAATACTGTTAGATGTTTCATTGATTAGTCTGCCAGTGACCGTCCGTCCATCAAGCAGTTGTAGTAAGTATTGATGATACTGCGGGTCCACTGCCCGGTTTGGATCCAAGATTGCAACCAGCAGAGTATCAGTATCAACTTTAGAGAGGTTTTCTAGACTAGCACCAATCGGATCTCGGCCTTCGATCGATGAGTGGCACGCCGCGCAGTGCTTTTGGTAAAGCTTCTCACCCTCAAGAGGATTTCCGTTGGCGGGTTGTAGGACGCTGTAGCTTTCAATCAACTCGCGTTTGTTTGAGATATTTTGTCTGACGTTGATTCGCTGAGCCCTAACTCGCATGGAACGCGATCCGGTTTGCGTTAGCTGTTGTCTGATTGAGGGTGTCAACGATTGAATCGCTATCGAATCTATCTCAAGAGCAGTGAGGAATTGATCAGCCGTTTTGGTTCGCTCAAGGATTCTACTAGCGCAGTGCGATTGCAGGTGGCTAGTCATGCTAGACCATTTAGCGAGCAGTTGTTCGATGGATTTCTCGCTATTGATAAGAAGGAAGCGATCAATGGCTGCTTGTTGCACCGTGGAAGGCGTGGTGGGTTGGACTAAATCCAGTAGCAATGACGATTCCGTCGCTAAGTCGCCGAGCCCGACCCCTGTGAGTTCAAGTGCGACACATCTCTCTCCTTCGGCGTGTTGATCATTTCGTATCAAGGAGACGGCTTTGGAGTAAATGTCTTGGAGTTGCGGTGTGTTGGACTTAATTTGGTCGATGCCGTCAGATTTGATGAGTTGAACTGCAAATCTAATTCTCGTTTCAGTCGAGTTTTGCTCGCTGGATAATGTTTTACCGTAGCGTTCCAAAACCTCGGTGCCCTGCTTAGCCGCTGTACGCAAGAGATTACTAACTAAGTTCGATGATTGTGCCAATTTCTCTAGCGAATGGTTCTCGAGAAGTAAATCAAGAAGCTCATCCGCGCGATGATGCACAGAGCATGCGATGGCCTGAGCAATCCATTGATCCAGATCATTCCTCACAGCAATCGCGTGTAGTAAATCAATTGCGGATGGGTGGTTCCATTCGCTTAGGAACAACGCCAGGCGTAGCGCAATTCTCGAGTCGGTGTGGGTTGTGAGGCTCGAGATCGCGTCAATCACATTGTTGCTCGGATTGAGTCTGCCCTCAGCCACTGATAAAGCTGTCAAAACCACTCCCGAATGCTCATCTTTTAGTAATTCGATATTTGTGTTTTCACTTAGCGAGCCGGATTGGTTTAGCAGATGCGCGAGGTGAATTTTTTGATGCGGAGATTCGGTGGTGTGTATTTTTTCTATTAACAGATCGATGATTTCGGGACTCATCGTTTCGGCTAGAAGTCGATGAGCCATATCTCGCCGAGTGCCGATGGGGCTTGAAAGATGATCGATCAAATCCGCCGACTCGCATTTGGCAAGATTGGGAAGTTGTGAATCGAGCTGGTTTGGTCGCACGCGATAAATACGACCTCGATCCGATCCAGCGTAGAGGTCAAGTTGTTTCTGCCAAGATTCAGGAATCCATTCTGGGTGCTCAATCGTTTCGCGATACATGTCGACGATGTAGAGACATCCATCGGGTCCGATCGTGACGCGAACTGGGCGGAACCATGGATCACTGGATCGTATGAACTCACTTTCGGATTCAGCTTCTAAGCGAGTTGCGGAGTAGGTGGAGCCGACTGCTTGTAGGTGCGTGCGGTGAACCAGGTTGTGCACCGGTTCGCAGATAAAACCAATCAGGTTGGGGTCGATTTCAGGCAACCCAAAAGAGGGTGTGCGAGCGAGAATTGGACTGCATGCCGAAGTGAATCGGCTAGCGGCAAAGAGGTCGTTAAAGCGTTCACTAGTGCTGGTTAGTGGGTAGATTGGTGGTGCAACGGGCGGATCGAAAAGGTTTTGACGATTTGCAGAAAAACGTGCATAGGGATTCTTTTTTTGGTATCGATCTTCAATTGGAAAATGAAATAGCGGTCGAGAGTTATCATTTCCAAACCATTCACCCCAGTCATTCCGACTACGCACATATTGAGAACGGCCTGCAGTCACTTGCATTCTTCCATCATCTGGCCAGATCTGAATATCGCGTCCAGAAGCGTTAACGATTTCATTCGTTAGAACGCTTTTGATTTCACCCAGGTTGTCGCCGCTGGCAAGGTGAACTGAGTGATCGAGATCGTAGGTGAACCCGTTAATCCGATGTTGTGGATTTGCGAGTCGGAAGCCCGTGAATAGACGTTCAACAACGTTTGCCACGTGATCCGAATCTGTATCCACCGCATGCAGGATATCCGGTGCGGCGGAGATTAAAAGTCCATCACGCCATGGCAGGACGCCTGTGGGATAGCTCAACTCATCTAGAAAAAGATGACTTTGATCAAACTGGCCGTCTTGGTCTGTGTCACGCAATCGCTTAACGCGGCCGCCTCTTTCCTTTTCAGGGTAATCACCCATCTCAACAACCCAAAGATCGCCAGAAGGGTCAAAGGCAATGTTGATTGGATCTTGAATCAGTGGCTCCGATGCAACTAGTTCGACCGTGTAACCATCAACAACTTCGAGCTGTTGTAGTGATTCGTTGGCAGATATCGGACCGGGCCTTCCACCGTTGAGATAAACATCCACGATCTTATTAATCAAAGCATCTTCTGAACCCGAGGCCCAAGGTCCCGGCAATCCGTAGTAGATTCCGCTTCGCAAGTATTCGTATCCTTCTTCCCTGATCATGCGTTCGCTTGCAACATAACCCATGACGTCATTTGCGTAGGCAGTCACCCAAAGTTGCGGTTGGTCGAGTTCTTTGCGCAAGCGTTTGGTGTAATCAACGACAACCTCTCCGCCAATAAAAATCATTCCAAGTTGGTCGGCGAATTTCCATGACTGCACAGGTACTGGATAAGTTGCGGGAAGCCTACCATGCTGCTCGAGTACCTGCAGTTGCTGCTGTGCATGTCTTTGGGTCTGAGGGTCCTCGTTGGATAGTCGCTCGGTTAGTTCTTCTCGGGTCGGTAAGTCAAAAGATAGAGATGCATAATCGAAACTTGCTGCTAAAGGGCCGTGCAGTTCGATACTCGGTTGTTTGACAAGGCGTTGGATTTCGTCAGCTAATGTTTGGCCGTGAGTGATTGCATCGGCTAGTTGTCCTCTCGGTTCCGGATTAGCATCCGCTCCGCATCCAATCGTGCAGAGTGAAATAGCTCCCGCAAACTGTCGCTCTAAAATCCGAGATGCATAGCCGGCCCAATCACCATTGATTTCGTTGTAATCGCCACCCAATGTGGTGCAGTGACAAGCGTAATTAAAAACCAGTCCGATCACCTTCTGCTTCTTATCCACGATTTTGATCAATGGAACCTGATGATCGACGGGGCCGTCTTGCTGAACTCCAAATCCGGTCCATTTTCCATCCGATAGCACTCGACGGTTGGCGGCGAACTTGACTTCACCATGGGCGAAGGAAACAGTTGCCGGCTGCATTGAATTAATTGCCTGCTCGGCTGCGGCAAGAGTTCGGCTGATCAAAAATGCTCGATAAGCGGTTGCTTCGGATTTTTCTTCTTCACTGAGTGGTTTTTTAAAAATATTATTCAGTTGCTTGCCAACTGTTGGAGCACAGTGAGTGTGAGTTGAGCATATGACAACTCTTTCTCTGGGAATCTGGTGTCGCTGCTCAATCAACTGTGTGATTTCCTGTGTCATTTCTGCTGGTAGTCCAATGGTTTCAATGGTTATCAGCAGATGCGTTGCCTCAGACAGGTCTTGGATCGCGAGGCAGCGAGTATGTAGCGGGGTTGCGATGACACTTGTTGCTTCTGACCTGCTGCCGTAACCAGAAAGTCGAACTGCTTGCTCTGGCGTTACGTCAAGCTTTGCAAGCCCCACACGCCAATCGTCTTTCGCAGTCGCATCATGAATTGAGGGAAATAAGAAATAGGCAGCGAGCAAGAGTGAGCGAGTGATGAAAGGTTTTTGCAATTCATTCATCTCAAATCATTGTCAAAAGAGTTGATTTGGTGTTCTGCGAAACCAGATCGGGTTGTTGTGGATCACCGGTAAAGATGTTGGCGGCACCACCAGCCTATCTCAGCTACCGCACGCTTGCCATCGTCAAACATTCCTGCAAAGTGCGCGAATCCGTGAAGATTGCCATGGTAGCGTTTGTAACTGGCTGGGACGCCTGACTCAATTAATCGTTTTGCAAATGCCTCCCCATCACAGCGAAGTACATCATATTCGGCCGTGATAAGAAGCGTCTCGGGCAAGTCGGCAAGGTTTGTTGCGAGGCATGGCGCAGCGTAGCAATCTGCTTCATTGTTGCCCAAGTATTGATTCCAAAACCAGATCATGCGTTGGCGGGTCAAGCCAAAACCTTCGGTGAATTCCAGATAGGATTCCTGCTCATAGTCTGGAAGTAACGCAGGGTAGATCAGAATTTGTCGGTCAATTCTATCGAAACCCAAATCCCGCGCTCGTAGCGTTACTGCAGCTGCCAAGTTGCCGCCAGCACTGTCACCAGCAACGGCTACTCGGTCAGATCTCACATTGAACTGAGATGCATTTTCTATGACGTGGACGGTGGCGTTGTAACATTCATCAAGCGATTTGGGGTAACGGGTTTCTGGAGATAGTGAGTAATCGACTGCAATAACGGTACACTCGGATTCGCTTGCAAGCCGTCTGCATAGAGCATCATGTGTTTCTAGATCGCCGAGCACCCAACCACCACCGTGAAAAAACATGATTGCTGGCTGCGGAGCGTTGTCAGCAACGGAGGCGCATTGCGGCCGGTAAATGCGACCACGGATATCACCAGGTAACATGCAATCCTTTACCGACTCCATTTCGATACTGGTTCCATGCCACCTCGTTAGAGCCGCGAACATTCTACGACCCTGAAGGACCGGCAATTTTTCCACCGGGGTAGCATTTTGTTCGTCGATTTCTTTCAGAAATGCTTTCGCTTGTAGAGTGAGAGGCATAAGCGATTAATTCGTCAAGTTTGAAGCGATTCGGCTGATTGAGTAGTACGCAAACTTAGCCACCGAGGTAACGATTGACTATCGATCTTGCCATTGCAATTTGATCGGTGCCCGAGATTACTGCGCGTCCATCTTTGAAAAGCGTTAGGCTTTGTTCATTCGTTAAATGTAAGCGAACAAAGAAACGAGTCTGTTGCACTCTGCCCAACGATTGCCAGCGTTCCGCAAGTTGCGAAAAGTCGATGTCACATTCGTTTGTTTGTAATTGGACTGCTTCGCGACCACAAAGCACGGCGGAAGATTCGGATGACACGGCGTGTGATCCTTCAAGGAAATCATATTGATGCTTTCCGCATGCAACACAATGGTCGCGAAGTTGTGGTGGAAGATTGAGCTCACGAATACGATTGTTCCATAGATCGATTGATAGAAGCTTCGTTCGGTTACATTCGCGATTGCCGGAAAGCCATTTAATCGCTTCGGTCGCCTGAAGGCTCGCGATCGCGTGAGTCGCACTGCCTATTACACCCGCCGTGTCACAGGTATCAACTGCCGCAGCGGGTGGAGGTTCAGGTACGAGGCATCGAAAGCAAGGGCCACCTGTGCCGTTAAAAAGATGCACCTGCCCTGTGGCTCCGATGCAGCCTCCGTGAACCCACGGCTGATGATGTTTGAGTGACCAGTCATTCAGTAGAAAACGTAAAAGGAAGTTGTCAGCTGCATCAATGATCAGGTCAGAAGAACTTAGCGTTGGTCCGATGTTTTCTGAAGTGATATCCAGAACAATGGGTTCAATTTGAACCTCGGAATTAATGCGTGACAGATGGATGCTTGCCGCTTCTGCTTTGCTGTGACCTTCCCTTGCATTGTTCTCATCAAAAAGCGATTGCCGTTGCAGGTTTGACCACTCCACGACATCACGGTCAATGAGTCGAAGTTGACCGACTCCCGCGCGTGTTAGAATTTCAGCAACCACCGTACCTAAGGCGCCACAGCCGAGAATCGTGACAGTTGATTTGCGGATGCCCGCTTGTCCGTTTTCGCCGATAGGAGAAAATTGAACCTGGCGAGCGTATCGATTTGAACTCTGATTGCTCTTCATGCGGGGAGTCGAACTTTGGTGGGCTAGTCTGATTGAACGCTCTATTTTAGTCGTTGACGGATGATGTGGATAATCCCCATTAAAACTCCGTGTTATGGTTTAACACGGCCATAAATCATCGATCGTCTCAATGTGCGATTCAGTGGCGAATCGCATCAGCGATTTCACTGAAAACGTTGGTTTGTTTTTTAATATCGATTATGGGTCATGACGTGACAGGTATTGAAGCCATTCGAGAACGGTCGCTGCTGCTCCAACAGATTCGACGTTTCTTTGATACTCGAGGTTTTTTGGAAGTTCAGACACCCTGTTTGCTGAATCATGCAATCGTGGATGCCTTTATCGACCCGATTGAAGTTTTCGGGGATCAGATAGGGAATGGTGGGCAATCACACCAAAGACATTATCTGCAGACATCTCCCGAGCTTGCAATGAAGCAGCTCTTATCTTGTGGGGCACCATCAATCTACGGAATTGGACCGGCTTTTCGTGCAGAAGAGAGAGGACGGCTTCATCGCACTGAGTTCACGATGTTGGAGTGGTACCAAGTGGGCGCGGTTGAGAGTGATGGGGTGAGATTGCTCGGTGAATTTGCATGTGACCTGCTTGGTCATTCAGATTACGAGGTGCTGGATTATCGCGAGGCATTTTTGCGGGTACTGAAGATTGATCCGATCGACTCGTGTTTATCCGATCTCGTGACGATTGCATCAAAGTGCGACGCAACGCTGGCATCCTCCTTGGCTGATGATCGCGATGGAATATTGGATTATTTAATGAGTGAAATGGTTCAACCTACTTTGGGAATGAGCCGGCCATTGGTCTTGCGCAATTACCCTCGTTCTCAAGCTGCGCTCGCAAAAAGTTCTCATGATGACCCGCAATGCGCTGCGAGATTTGAATTGTTTGTGAACGGAATTGAATTGGCAAACGGATATGACGAACTGAGTGATGTGTCTGAGCTGGTTGAGCGAACTCGGTTGGTTCAAGAAAAACGCGAGCGGGTGGGGCGTAAAGCAATTGCCGAAATGCCAAAAGAGTTACTAAGTTCAATTAGCGAGTGTTTGCCACAGTGTGCGGGTGTCGCACTCGGTGTGGATCGGTTGCACCTCTTGCGAGTTGGCGGTACGTCACTCGAGGAGGTTTCGCTATTTTAAAAGTGAATCACTTAAAAAGGATGTCTTCACTCTTTGAAGACTCTGACGTCACGAGAGTCCAGGCGCTTCATGTCGCGTGATTTAAGCGTTCGCATCTCGAGCCGATTTACTTGTTGCTGCTCTTATGCAGCAACACGATTGCCTCGCATTGCAACGAAGCTGGGGACAAGAATTGTTCTGACGTAAAACGTATCAATTAGAACCCCCAGGCCGAGTGCAAAACCTAGTTCGATAATGCCCTTTAAGGTTCGACCGCTAGATGCGTGTTCGATTGAGGCCAGGTCTAGTAGCAGGGGTAGCCAGGCAGATGACGTCATGCTCAAAAATGTTGCCGCCATAATCAAGCCGCAAGCTGTGATGATGCCACCCGTTCTTGTCACCGCACGTCGCAATGCAGAAAGCCATCCTAAGCGGCGTTGCTCCTCAACAATTCGAGTGACCAGATAGACGTTGTAGTCCTGTCCGACAGCGACGAGGATCACGAAGAGGAATAATGGAAGCTTCCAATCGAGTCCAACAAAATCAGTGCCATAAAGCGATTCAAAAAATAAGTGCGTAAGTCCGAGAGTAGCGTAGTAGCTGATTAATACCGTCGCGATAAGATAGAGGCAGAGTTCCCATCGACGAATCACGATCATGAGGATAGCAAATACGGCGACAATCACCGCCAGTTTGATCCGCTGGTTGTCTTGGAGTGTGACGGTACGGAGATCAATGATCGATGGTGTTGTTCCAGTCAGCAAGACACGGGAACCATACCAGATTGAGTTTTCGGATCCTGATTGTTGCTCTAAGTGATCACTTAGCCGATTGACGACATTCGCGGTTTCATCTGAAAAAGGATCTCCGTCAATCGTGATATCCAGTCTGGCTAGCCGATTTTGGAATGCTGGAATCGTGGAAAAAAAATGTCGCTGTGAAATACGGTGACTACGAAGTGCTCGACGTCTCCATGCATCCTTACTTAAAAGGCTCATGTTACGTTCGGGTGGGAAATCCCCCAGCGGATCGTCCGCGGATCTCACCGTGCTTAGCCCTTCAACTGAGTAGAGTGATTCACCAAGTTTTCGAATCTCTTCCTCAAATTGATCGGTAGTGATTGCTTCAGGTCGAAGCAGGAGAATTGTTACGGGATTGATTTTGCCGATGTCGAAGTGCTTTGATAAGAGAGCGAGTCCTCCGCGGCTTTCTGATGCCTTGTCTAGTTGGCTGCTGAGGTCGTAAGTGACGTTCTGTTCATTCTGAATGCCGTGCCAAGCCGGAAGGATCAGTAGTCCCAGGCCGATCGCAAGAGTGGTGATTGGGTGCCGAGTGAGGGTCAGAGCAATCCAGCTCCAGAAACCACTTGCGGGTGAAACGGCACTAGTCGGTGATTGGAAAAATCCGACGCGAGGTTTGAGCATTTCCGGAGAAACTTTGGCTGGCCAAAAAACCTTCGGCCCGATCAAGTAAATCAGGGCGGGTGTCAGCGTCGTGCATACTAATAGCCCCACGAGCAAACAAATCGCAATGATTGGTCCGGTGTAGTGAAATTTGCCGTAGCTTGCAATCCACAGCATCCCCAGGCCAACGACGGTGGTCAGTGCGCTGCCGGTCAGCGCTCCCATGACTTCTCGCAACGCCATGCGACATGCCTCGCTCCACGGAAGTCTCATTGCTTCTTCACGCAAGCGAGCGATCAGAAATAGGCAATAGTCGGTGCCGGCTCCAAAAAGAATCACCACCACAAAGATACGGCTCGTGGTGAAAATACGCAGATCTAAACCAGGGATGAATTCGGTAACCGACCACTCGGTGAGTAGAGCTACTAAGGATGTCGAAACAATCACAGCGAAAGCGATGGAGATCATCGGAATCGCGACGAGCATCGGTGCACGGTACACGACCGTTAGTAGGATGAGGATCATTGCCACGGTTATCCATTCCGTGTAACGAATCGCGTCGCGCGACGCTAACAAGGTTTCTCCACCGATTGCAGCAGAACCTGTCATTCGTAGCTGCAGTCCTGGAGTCGTGTGTTGCATGCTGTAGGATCGAATCTCGTGCAGCATGCTCTCCAAAGCTTCAATCAATTCAATGTTGCTCGTTGCAGCCAGCTCACTTGAGAGCTGGAGAACCACGAGCCTCGCACTCGGATGACTCAGGCTTGTTCCTATCAAGGAGTCGTCATACGAGACGAGTTCCAGTAACGGCTCCCAGACACTGAGGTCACGCTCTTCAATTCTCTTGATGACTTTGGGTAGGTCGGGATAGAGCACAAGGGCGGATTCAAAATCGCTACCGACCATGTCTTCCGCATCCCCAATACTCTCGAGAAGACTACCTCGGTCGTAGTACGCGATTGCCATTCGCGGTTCGCGAGGATTGGGTGACGCTTCAGGGAGCAGATCACCGACGCGGGCGTAAAAGTTTTCGTCAGCATCAATCGCGCGATCAAAAGATTCTTTTGCGAGTGCCGCCCAAGATCCACCCGTTGTTTGGTCGGTTGGACCACCTTCGTAGCCTTGTTCGATCGCTCGTTTCCAGCACACTTCTCCGTAACGATGATGCAGACGTCGTAGAAGGTCGAAGGAAACAATCTCATCTTCTTTACTAAGCGAATCACTGTCGCGGCCGAGCACCAAAACGATTTGGCTACGACTGCGAGCTTCTGGGAAGGCTTGATCTAAGAGGCGACCTCCCTCCACGCTACTCATCTGCGCTGGCAGGTATTCAAAATCACCGTCAAATGCAACTTCGTTCCAAGTGGGAGCGATGATTCGAATCGAGACAGCGATGACCATCCAGATCAAGAGGATCCATATTCGTCTCCGCAGCACGGTCGTTGCCCAGCGATCTGATAGCGTTGGTGTCATGATGCGGGGCGGAGAAAGTTGGAAAAGCTGCAAGGAGGGTGCTTGTTTTTTCACAGAACCGCTCGCGGTAAAGCGACCGCACCACCTTGAATAAAAGGGTCAAACGAACCGTTTAGTCGTGCTTCAGCCTATCCCAAACAGGATCTTTCTCAACACCCTCAAGGCTCAAATTGGGGATTATCAGCTATGAAATCCTCTCTGAACGCAAGCCAAGCTACTGATTCGCTCTGGAGCCGGCGGACTGAAAAATGGATTTTCTGTTGAATCGATAATCGCTTTCGGATCATTCGAAAATCATCCATCCGCTGCCCTCATTTGAGCAAGCGTTCTAATTCTTTGTCCAGCAAGGAAAAGTCGATCTTATCGAGGTCAAATATGAGTGTTTGTAATACACGGCTGTCCCTCGCGATCACAATCGTAACGTCGGCTTCTTCGGGAAGCTGATATTGGTTGGCTCGCACACCCTGTTCAGTAGCCACAGCCAGAGGGATTTCTTTCGCTCCGCTTCTCTTCAGTAAACCCAGAGCCTCACGCTCCAGAGTCTCTTGATCTTCGCCGATCAAAGTTACCAGACCTTTGATTTTGGACTCCTGATGTTCGGCAACAAGGCGATCGAGGTGTCTAACCAATGCATCGAGCCGCTCATCTACTTGCCGTGCGAAAAGCATCACCATCGGTCGAGTTCCAAAGCGACAGCGGTAACACAATCGCTGTCCTGGCTTAACACCATCTGACTCAGCACCAGTGATCTTGGTGACGTAAAAAACGCCAATTGAATCGCCCCTTTTAATGACCTTCATTGCTTGAAGCGATGAAGGTGCTAACACGAGCGTCAGCATCATCATGATGCGTGCTGAGCGATAGGGATTTCTGAAGTGATTCATGTTCGAGTAGGAAACGCTCTAGTTGAATATCGCGAGACTTCCGTCTTAATCTGCCTCGTTCGTGGACCAAACTCCCTGTCCGAACCCCACGAATTATCCGCGCTCCGCACGACATCGCAATTCTTATAAGAACTCTGGGTAGAAAATGCACCTTTAAATGGGTTTAAGGGAAATGAAGTCCGTTAAATCCCCTCATGAAAATAGGCTCTCTTTGCCTCAATCGAGGGGTGTAGTGATGTCAGGTTCGTAGTCATCCCGTGTTTGCGAAGAGTCTCTAGTTTGCCTCGATTGAATCGAGCTCGACGAGCGTTTCTTTGGCAGCTGAGAAACGCAACTGTAACTCTGCGATAGCACCCCAGGAGTTTTTTAGAGTTGGGGATTGCAATGAAATCGATTTGAAAGATTCATCGGGGGTGATTTTAGAGGAGTCAATCATTTGGTAGTCGGAGCTATGTTCAAATCTTGCGAGTAGCGTGACGTTAGTCGCGCTTGAGACTCTTGCCTTAATCGCCCAGCCTTTTGGATAGTGTTCAGGGTGGATGTTTAGATGGTCGCGATGGATCGCGCCTGTTCCATCTGAAAGCCTGAAATCGAGATAGCCGAGGTACCCAGCAAGGTTACCGAGTTTTGTTTCGCCAGCCCAACCCTCTGTTTGCCAACCACCGCAATCAAACAGAAACATCAACCGACTGTCGGTGGGATCACGTCCATTGATTCGCTCCCATTCATCAGAGAGTCCATCCCCATCGCTATCGATTCTCACTCGTTCATATTCTGGGTTCACTCCATCGCCCCACTTATGACCACTCGCCTGATATGCCAATTCTTCGTCCGGTTCCTCTGTTGATCCAAAGTCACCCTCGCTTAACCAGTTGTTGAGAAGTTCTCGGTGGTGTTTGACTTCTTGTTGAAACTTCGGGTCGTCTATCAAGTTGTTGATTTGACTAGGGTCAGTCATCACATCATAAAATTCCTCTTCAGGACGTTCACCGAAGTAGATCCTTTTTAAAGTCGGCGTCAGTTGGTTGCTGGCGTACAACTCTCTTAATTGAATGACATAGTCTTTTGGGTCACGATATTGAGGTTGTAGCAAGATGCGATCGGTCTTGAAGTTTCTGGTGTAGCGGAATCGATCGCTTCTTACACTTCGAACTCGATCAATCGTGTGATCAAGTCGATCCTTCGCTGCGTAAACTTCACTGCGAGGGATTAATTTCTCTGCGAAAAGATTTTGTCCTTCATGCCATTGAGGGATTTCAACGCCACCCCAATGCAGCGTCGTGGCTGAAAGATCCAGCAGGTTCACAAGATCATCTCTTACGGATGAAGCTGGCACGTGCGGATCGGGGCCCATAATGATAAAAGGAACATGCAAACCACCCTCGGTTGGCATTTGTTTGTGACGGACAAGATTGTTTGCGCCATGGTCGGAGAAGTAGACCACGATGGTGTTTTCGGTTAGCCCATTGTCGGAAAGCTGTTGAAGGATAGCGCCAATGAAGTCGTCGTCTTTACGAATCGCGTCATAATGCTGTGCGACGACTTCTCGATAGAGTTGATTCTGAGGGTAGTCCGCTGGAACCGTTACCGATGCAGGATTGGTTCGGCGAATTTTTGGAAATGCTTTTGTGTTATTTTTGCCCCCTGCTGTCTGGATCTGTCCGAAGAAAGGTTGATTTTGTTTGATTCGCTCCCACGGAATATTTTGACGTGAATTTTGTAGAAACGAGTAAGTTGCTTCTTCGTCCCAAGCAAAGTTGTAGTCCGTCTTGCCAGCGTTAAAGGTGAAATAGCCCGAGTCCTTCATCAACTCTGGAAGTAGACGTGTGTGTTGAGGCAGCTGGATTTCAACCGGTCCGCGAGAAGATCTGTGTTCGTGTGCATTGATTCGTATCTGATTTTGGCCTGCCATCAAAGCAGATCGACAGGCGGAGCACACTGGAGCAGGGACGAATGCTCTCGAGAAGCGAACACCCCGCTCTGCAATGGAGTCAATGTTGGGCGTTGCGTCTTTATTAACGGGGTCGCCGTAACATCCCATCCAAGGTGAAGTGTCCTCGGCAAAGATCCAAAGGATGTTAGGGCGGTTTCGTTCCGCACCGAACGCAAGATTCGCTGAGCTCGTCAGGATGACAAACGCGATGGCGATCACGATGGTAATTTGTCTTGCTATTTCTTTCATCGCTCTTTCTGATTGCACTGCTGACATCGTCAGTTCCGTCCGGTTTTTGAGGATGTTGAACGAATTGACTTCGCTAGAGGCCGGAATTCTTCTCTGGTGCATTGCCAAATCCACTGGGTTGATGATCGTGTCGTCAATTCTGTTTACACAGCGATCGGCACGCATTCGTCCCGACGAGGCTGGTAGCTGGGTAAAATTTAACGAATGTGACGGTGGTCGTGGTCATATTGTTCCTGTTGCCTATGAGGGTCGTTCAAGTTGGCCGTCCCAACTTCCGATCGTCGTCAAACCGAGAATACTCTGCGTTACTGCAGCAGATTGGTGCGGAAAGAAGGCTTGTCATGAGGCAAGTGCTGACCTGTCCTCGATTGCTATCTACTGTGCCGATGAAACAATCCGTCCTCACTTATCTGGTGGCTCTATCAATCTTTTCGATGCCGTCACTCGAAATCTCGGCACAGCTAGTTGTTGCTGCGCCTGAGATTCGACAGGTGGGGTCTGGTAGTTACTCGTCAGGAATAGAAACTGAGCACTCAGTTGAACAGAGATCTTATCGTCAAGATATGGATGACGGCGAAGAAGGTTACAGCCTTGAGTTCCTAGAGTCGGAGGCTTTAAAGCGTAGTCCAGCAGTGCATCAAGCGCATTCAAGATTACGAGCGGAGAAGTGGCGGCTACTACAACTCGGGTTACCTAACAATCCGGAAGCTGGGATTGATTTTCAGCAACTTGGTTCTGATGGACTGGCGGAACAATACGGTATTTCGGTTAGTCAAGAATTGATCGCCCCTGAAAAAAAACGATTGAGTCAATCCATTTCTCATTCAGAGATCAAGCGACTGGAGTCGGACCTGAATCAGATTCAGCAAAGAGTGCTTACCGATATTCGAATGCTGCATCTTCGCGGCTTGCGGGCAGAGAAAGAGGTCGCGATTACTGATCACCTTGTAGCTTCCGCCCAGAAGGGATTGCAATTATCGACGGAGCTGTTGCAAGCTCGTGAGGTTAGTCGGGCTGATGTGTTGCAAGCGGAAGTGGAGGTTGAGTCCACGCTTATTCTCAACCATCGGGCTCGCGAATCGCAGGAAGCTGCGTGGCGAGAAATCATGGCTTTAACTGGGGTTCATAGGGACCCTGCCAAGAACTTGTTGGGAAAACTGGATGCTCTTCCACCGACACTTATCTACCAAGATTGTCTAAGCCAACTTCTCTCTCAGAGTCCAGAGGTAAGCTCTGCATTAGCCGCCATTGAGACAGCGAAGCGGAAACTAGAACGGCAGTCGGTTGAATCCAGACCCAATGTGACGGTAGGCGGTTTGTTTAACTGGAGAGACAATGGGATAGGTGGCGGTCCCAATGGCGGGCTTACTGTGAGTATTCCAATTCCAGTCTGGAATAAAAATCAAGGCGGTATCGGGGTGGCAAAGTCAGCGTTGGCTGCTGCTCAAAAAGATTTAGAGCGAACTGAACTGCGAATTGCGAGTCAACTCGCTGACACGTTTAAGCGTTACAGCATCGCAGCAGATCAAGTAGAGCGATATCAGAGTAAAATACTTCCCAAAACAGAAGAAATGCTTGATCTAACCAGGCAATCTTTTGAATTAGGTGAAGTCGGATACATTAATTTGCTTGCGGTTCAATGCGCCTATGCTAATCACCAACTTGCTTATCTCGATGCTCTTGAAATTCTCAAAATGACCCACATCGAGATAGACGGCATGCTTCTTAGTGAAAGTCTAAGTCAACCGTAACAGGAAGCGAGTTTTTTTGAACATCGATTTGCGTTCGGTAACGAATGGCTGCTCTACCAGCCATTGAGGTGCATCGCGGTTTATTCGTCGTGAATCGTTGGCGTTGATCGATCGTCTTCTAGAGTTCAATGCGGCTATCGCTCTTGGTAGCCTGGCGATCCATTAGCAATTCGATCATGCATCAGGTTATGATTGTAGGTGCCATTTAATGGCAATAGATTGCTGATCATTCATGAATGAGGTGGGCGTAAAATTGCCCACTGATTGATGTTGTGTTAGCAGCATCCGGGATAATAACTGCCCTGCATTTCTTCGCGTCAAGATACAGAGGACGCGGGTGATGATTTTTTACAATGGCACGAGTCGAGGAATTTGATGTATCACCGAAATTACCGAAATGCTTCTTTCGTCTTGTTATTGACGGCTTTGACGACGACTTCACTATCTGCTGCAGAGGGCCTAGCCGATGTGGGTGACAGAGTACGGCAGTATGTTCCTGTGAAGTTGACATCTGATCTCACCGAGCTGACCAAAAAACAGAAGGAAATGCTTCCTCTGTTGATCAAGGCTGCTGAGATAATGGAGCAGTGCTTTTGGTATGAATCCTATGGAGATCCGCAATCTCTATTTAGCGAATTGAAGGATCCGAACACGCGAAAACTCACAAGAATCAATTACGGGCCCTGGGATCGTCTCGATGGCAATGAACCTTTTGTAAAAGGGTTTCCTGCCAAACCTCTTGGTGCCAATTTTTATCCGCAAGACATGACTCGCGAAGAGTTTGATGGAGCTGACCTACCGGGGAAAGCAGACCTATATACATTTTTGAGGAGGGGGCGCGATGGCCGGTTGAAAACCATTCCTTATCGAGAAGCGTTTAAGGACGAGATGAGGGATGCATCTGCTTTATTGAATGAGGCTGCGGCGTTGGCAGAAGATCCTGGCTTCGCTAGATACTTGCGTCTGCGGGCTGACGCTTTGCTCACCGATGATTACCAGCCAAGTGATCTCGCGTGGCTGGACATGAAGAAAAACAAGATTGATGTCGTCATTGGTCCCATTGAGACCTACGAAGATAAGTTGTTCGGGTACAAGGCTTCCCACACCTGTTACATCCTAATTAAAGACACCGCATGGAGTGAACGTTTGGCGAGGTATTCCCAATTCCTGCCACAGTTGCAATCCTCACTGCCTGTTCCTGAAGCTTATCGAAAAGAGAAGCCGGGGACTGATACAGAATTGAATGCCTACGATGTCATTTACTATGCGGGCGATTGCAATTCTGGATCAAAGACAATCGCAATCAATCTTCCAAATGATGAAGAGGTGCAACTTCAGAAAGGCACTCGGCGGCTACAGTTGAAGAATGCCATGCGGGCAAAGTTCGACAAAATTTTACTTCCGATTGCCGACGAATTGATTGCGACTGACCAACGCAAGCATGTCACCTTTGACGCTTTTTTCAGTAACACAATGTTTCATGAGGTCGCACATGGCTTGGGGATTAAGAACACCATCAACGGAAAAGGAAGCGTTCGGAAAGCACTGAAAGAACACTCCGGAGCCATAGAAGAGGGCAAAGCTGATATCCTCGGTTTGTTTATGATCCAGCAGCTGCATGAGCAGGGCGAGATTAAAGCGGATCTCGAGGACTATTATGTGACTTTCATGGCGGGGATTTTTAGAAGCGTTCGATTTGGCGCTTCCAGCGCTCATGGCAAAGCGAATATGATCCGTTTCAATTTTTTCCGTGAGTATGGCGCTTTTGAACGTCAGGCCGATGGTAAGTACCGAGTCAATGTTGATCGGTTTGGTGAGGCAACCAAAGCCTTGTCTAGTGCTCTGCTTACCATACAAGGGGACGGTGATTACACGAAGGCAACAGAATTTGTTGAGCAAAAAGGCGTGATCGGAGACCAGTTAGCAGCGGAATTAACGCTTCTGGAACAACGCAAAATCCCAGTTGATGTTGTATTTGAGCAGGGCCTCGATGTTTTGGGTTTACGCTAATTTTATCCGATAAAGCGGGATCGAGACCGGTTGGTATTTGAGTTGTTTTCTTGGATGGGTCATACTGCGGGTTAATGGAGCCCGTTTGATCTTTTTAATACTGAATAGGAGTTTGCTATATGCTTCGAACATTGACGATGGCCACACTTGCTCTGCTTGCCAGCACTTCCGTGGCAGAAGAGTTGTCTTTGAAAGCACCCGCCGAGTCACCTGAACTGAAGGCCATCTTCAATGGTGAAAATTTGGATGGATGGGATGGTGATCCATCAATGTGGTCCGTGCGTGATGGAGTGATTCACGGCGAAACCACTCCAGAGAATCCGGCAAAGGGAAATACCTTTCTGATTTGGAAAGGTGGAGATGTAACGGATTTTGAGTTGCGTTTGTCGTTTCGATGCAGTGCTTCGAACAATTCTGGAATTCAATATCGCTCTAAACGCATCACCGAGGGAAAACGTGCGACGAATCCCTGGGTGGTCGGTGGTTACCAGCACGAGATCCGTAACGAAGAGGATTTTCCAAATGTTCCTTCATTCATTTATGATGAGAAAGGAACTCGAGGACGTATCTGTCTGGTTGGCGAGCAAGCTGTATGGAATGCCGATGGCAAGAAAGTGCTAAGAGATGACTTGGTTTCTGCGGCTGAATTCAAAGAGTTGATGAAAGTTGACGATTGGAACGAGGTAATCATCATCGCCAAGGGGAGTCATATTCAGCACTACCTTAACGGACAATTGGTGCTTGATTTCAACGACCATCATCCGGAGAAAGCATTCAGTGAAGGTGTTCTCGCTTTGCAATTACATGCGGGCAAGCCAATGTGGACTGAATTCAAAAATATTCGACTCCGATCCAATAAATAAGATTCTTGTCGCATTGCACACGAACAAAAAGCCACCATCGGGACGGTACCGATGGTGGCTTTTTTAATCCAAAGCCTAGCGGCTTCTTCCTGCCGCGATCAATTCCTCAAGCTGCTGCTTCATCTGTGAAGCAACGTCTTGATTCTCCTTGATAACGTTATTGCTTTCAGAAGGGTCTGCCTTGAGATTGTAAAGTTGGTACTGGCTGACTGGCCGACCTTGTAATCGAAGTCCGGTGTTTTTGGTCCGTTTTGAGTCATGGCGTAGTAGTTTCCAATCGCCAACTCGAAAACCATAATTTCCTCCCTGCCCATTATCTTGCTGAATCAGGTGGTCACGTCCGTTAGCACCTTTTTTTCCAAGCAATGCATCAAGAATATCAAAGCTGTCGAGGCACGCATCGTCTGGCATCGATGCGCCCGCAAGAGCTGCACAACTCGCAGCGAGATCAATCGTGCAAACCATCGCGTCGGATTCGCCGGGTGATATACGCCCTGGCCAGTAAGTAATAAAGGGTGTCCTCGTGCCACCTTCATAGACGTTGTACTTTCCACCCTGGTAGGGTCCGGCCGGCCGGTGCGATCCCTGTTTCTCGATGGCATCATCTTTGTACCCATCGTCCATAACAGGACCGTTGTCGCTGCAGAATACAACAAGAGTATTTTCTGCCAACTTGAGTCGTTCGAGTGTTTTGGTTAATTCACCCACGCACCAATCAAGTTCAGCAATTGCATCACCTCGTGGGCCTAGGGTTGTTGAGCCTTGGAATCTTTCATGAACAACGCGTGGCACATGTAAGTCGTGAGAGGAGAAAAAGAGAAAGAATGGATTCTCTTGGTTCGCTTCCATCCATTCAATGGATTGCTCGACCCACTTATCCGAGAGATCTTCGTCGCGAAAACGAGCGGCGTGGCCGCCAGTGTAGAAGCCGATGCGACTGATTCCATTGTGAATAGTGGAATTATGGCCATGGGACCAATCCATCTTGAGTGTTTCGCGATGCGTTATTCCAGTCGGATGTTCTTTGCTTGGTTTCTTGTTTCCTACCCAGAGAGGGTCTTTAGGGTCAAGGTTTAGAACACGATGATTCTCGACGTAGACTTGCGGAACCCGATCATTGGTTGTTGGAAGTAAGAAGCAGCGATCGAACCCAATTTCAAGTGGTCCGGGTTTCAGTGAGCCGTTCCAATCAGGTTCTTGCGTGCCGAGTCCCAAGTGCCATTTCCCGATGACGGCTGTTTTGTATCCAACAGATTGCAGTAATGATGCAATCGTTGTTGTGCCTTCCTGAATCAAGGCCGGGCTGTTCGGTGGAGCTATGCCAGTCCCTTTCTTCCGAAAGGCGTAATTTCCCGTTAAGAACGAATAGCGAGTGGGAGTGCAGGTGGAAGCACTGCAATATCCGCTTGTAAATCTCTGGCCTTGTTTCGCAAGCCGATCAATATTCGGTGTTTTTAGCGAAGTAGCGCCATAGCAAGATAAGTCTCCGTAGCCCAAGTCATCAGCCATGACGACCACGATGTTGGGGGGGCGTTCAGCGGCTATTACTTCCGCACTCGATAGGAGCAGTAAGATGGCTAACGACGTAATCAAGTATTTTAGGATCATATAATTGATAGTGCTGATGGTTCGGGGAAGGTAAAGACTCAGGGGCGGTGAAAACTTTGTGAAACGGATCGAGATTTCGTGAGCGACCGATCAAATAAGTTTCGCTCGTCCCTCGCATTGTCTCGGCTCACCATCAACACGTCAAATCACGCGTCAGCAATGTTGGAGGCGTATAAGCACGACTAGATTGCATCAATTTTCGCAGAGCTTTGGCTGAGGTTTGATTGGTAACGCCATGGGAGTGATACCCAGAAGGAGCTTCCTGTTCCAAGTTCACTTTCAAAATCGACGGTACCGCCCAACAAGACCGCGATTTCTTTGACGATTGATAGACCCAGCCCTGTTCCCGCAAATTCGCGAGTGAGGCCTTCGCCGTCGAGTACTTTCCTGCTTTGTCGAAACTTCTGAAAAATAATGGGCTGGTCTTCTTCTGCAATTCCTACTCCTGTATCGCGCACAAGTAGTTGGAAACGTCCATCCTTCAGGTCTGAGACTTCAACGGTGATCATTCCACCTTCCGGAGTGAATTTAATTGCGTTGCTTAGGAGGTTATTCACGATCTGACCGAGCTTATTCGGATCTTGCCTCACCGAAGGGAGGTCGCTCGGTATGTCGAAGGAGACTGAAATGTTTTTGTCTTCAGAGAGTGAGTGGAGCATGTCACACTGAGCTGAAATGAGACGCTTCAAGTCGAATTCAGTACATTTCACCTCCATCTTGCCCGCTTCCACCTTTGCAAGGTCAAGAATGTCATTGATCATTTCCAACAGAAGGCGTCCGCTTTTCTGAATGTTCGATGCGTAACGACGTTGTTTGTCGGTTAACGCATCAATCCCCTGTAAAACCTCAGAGAAGCCAATGATGCTATTCAGTGGAGTCCGGAGTTCGTGACTCATGTTGGCTAGAAAGTCACTCTTTAGGCGATTGGCTTCATAAAGCTGGAGATTCAATTGAGCGAGTTGATCCACGCGTGCATCGAGTTCGGTGTTGACATGTTCAATCTCTGTTTGTGTTTCGGTCATATGCCGCAGCATTCGATTGAACGCGTCCGCTAATTCCCTGAATTCATCTTCTGTTTCGATGGCGGCTCGAAGATTCGTATTCCCATGTGTAATTGCGTCACTGACATCTCGCAGATGGTACATGGGATAAAGAACCAGATATCGCACGATCGCATGAAGAACAAATAAAGTGACCGCGACAATTAGCATTCCCAGGGCGACGACGATTGCTCGAATCGCGGTCGTCTGGTCATGAGTCTGCTTATAGGGCATCGTGACTTTAAAGACCCTAAATGGGAATTGTGATGCCAACTGAAATGGATCAGCATTGGGGTCAATTGTTAATGATTCAGGCGAGTGATGGCACGCCATGCATTCGAGCGTGAAAAAAATGGGCGTGTAGTAGATGTATCGTCCATCTACCGGACCTTCTTCGGAATACAGAGGCGATGCAAGGCTGGGCCCAATTTGGCTCATGGGCTCATTTTCAGCCAAGTCCAGTGGTCGGCTTACATCGGGTCGGTCAACTTTGATGCGGTCGGCGAGTCGTGATCGGTAATCCTGTTCGAGTTTCTCAAGCAAGGAGACTTCATTAGGATCATCAGTAAAATGCGACGGCAATTGTTCAAACCTTTTTCCGTTATCTAGGGCCAGAATCTCGTATTCCGTCGCAGCATCGAGATTGTCGTCGAGTAGCACATCACGCAGGGCGGTCAGTATTTCTCTCTTGGATTCAACTTGATCATCATCGTGACCGCTCGACCACGTAGCGTCAGAGTGAATCCTTAGGACTTCGGCAGCGCTGAAGTCACGCGCCCGCGTGCGAGTGGTGTTCTTGACCAGTTCACGCCCTAGCTTTTCTACGACAAGGAACGCACCAAACATCAAGACCATCAGTGCGGACCCAAAGAACAAGAGGCATTTGCGTTCCAAGCTCATCGAAGCGAATAGTCTTGGTATGAAACGCAGCATTGAAATCGTTCTGACGGTTTGGTGTTGGGAGGAGTATCCGAGGTTTTTCGGTCTGTCTTCCCCTGTTTTGCACTTCATGAATCATAACGACTTCCACACCCCTCGGAAATATTTACTTTGCGTTTGTTCATGCTCGATAAGTTCGTATTCAGTACTCGTTTCTACTTAAATCCCAACTTGAGGCAATTCCGATTCAATAATGCACCCATTTCGTCGCCGCACAGTATGTCGCCGCACCGTATCTGGTTGACTGGCATGAATCATACTACGAGGGAACAGGCTCCGTTTTACGGTATAAAGAGATTCATATGACGAGTCAAAAACCATCCTGTGTGCGGCTGATGCACTATGATCCAACGTGGCCACAGGAATACGCCCAAACCCGAAGTAGCCTCCTACATGCATGCGAGGGATGGCTGTCAGAGGTTGAACATATTGGCAGTACCTCGATTCCCGGTTTGATCGCACAGCCCACCATTGACATACTCGCAGGGGTCCGTAGCCACCATGAAATGGAGGAAGTGAGGCCTCGAATTGAGGGTCTTAATTTCCTCGCTCTAAAATCACAGGTATCCGTAGATCCGTCTTATGTTCTGACCAAACCGCGGAGACTTTTAGAAGGTCAGTCAGAGCCGACTCATCGCATTTTTCTGACAATGATTGATTCGCCAATTTGGGAGCAGGCGATGATTGTTCGTGATTATCTGCGATCTTCAGCTGAAGATGCCTTGAAATATGAAGAGGTGAAGATGCTACACTGGAAACAGAGTGGTGGTGATCGAGAGCACTACGAGCACGCGAAGTCAGCGTACCTGACACACTTAGCGGATCAGGTGCGTGCAGGTGGCCAGCATCCACCTCCAAGTGAATGATCTTTTTGGCGGGTCTCAATCTTGCAAGGTTGCCAGATGGAATCTGGTCAACCGTTTGATTGGTGAATAAATCCTAGTACCCAATGATGTCCGTGGATTCTGAGAACATAAATTTAAACGTACCAAGCGATCAGCCAATTGAAGCAGAATTGGTCGTTAGCAATTCAGGTCCCGTTAAAAATTTTGATTCAGGGAGTGTTACGGCAACAGGCATCCAGAATCGTTGGGCAGTCCTCGCCATCCTCTTTTTGGTGACGGGTGTTCTCGGTTTACCGCTATTGTGGCTTTGCAAGTCGTTTACTACGGCTGAGCGAATCTTTTGGGCCGTGACTGTATCACTCTATACCGCTGGCCTTGTATGGTTGGTCGCCCAGATCTGTTGGTGGAGTATCCGGCAGATTCAAGGTTTGTAATGACTGTTTGTCGTCATTAGTTTTCCTTGCTGAGATCGGTCCCCATCAACACTACTTTGTCAGTATTGATTTCCAGTGATCAATTTGGTTTCGAACTTGCGTTGGAGCGGTCGATCCATAGCTGACAAAGGCCGCAACGGCATTCTGTGTTCCCAGGCACTCATAAACACTCTCGTCAAGTTCCGGTGCATGTTCTTTGAAAGTTTCTAGAGGGAGATCTTTTAGTGGCACCTTTCTTTCCATCGCCGCGCCCACGATTGCACCCACTAAGTGATGGGCTCGACGTTGAGGCATTCCTTTTTTGATCATCCATTCCATCAGTGTGGTTGCATCGAGATAGCCTTCTTCGAGTCGGCTGGCGATGGATTCATGTTGCAGTTCGCTACCTTCGACAATTGGGGTAGCAATATCGAGCATCGCAAAGATGGTGTCGAATGAATCAAATAGTGGCGGTTTATCTTCTTGTAGGTCTCGGTTGTAAGCCATAGGCAGGTTTTTGACCAACAGCATGAGAGTTTGCAGGTTACCCATAACTCTCGCAGATTTACCACGACTCAGTTCCAATGCATCAGGATTAACTTTTTGCGGCATGATGCTGCTGCCGGTACAGAATGTTTGTGGGAGTTTGATGAAATTAAACTCCACCGTCGACCATAGAATCCATTCTTCGGCCCATCCGCTCAGGTGAGAAGCAATGACGGAAAGAACAAACGCCGTCTCCATCATGAAATCACGATCGGAGCTAGTGTCGAGGCTATTGGCTGTCACACTTTGAAAATTCAGTTTTTCCGCAGTTCGGCTGCGATTGATTGGTAAAGTTGTTCCCGCGACTGCAGCAACGCCTAGGCTGCATCGATTGACTCGTTTTCTACAATCCGCAACTCGCTCACGATCACGAGCAAATTTTTCGATGTAAGCAAGCCAGTAATGTGATGCGAGGACAGGCTGTGCGCGTTGAAGATGTGTGTAGGCTGGGAGGATGGTGTCGAAATCTCTGTCGCAGCGACTGAGAAATGCGATCTGTAAACCCTCTAGTTTCTGATCAATTTCGTCCAGTGCATCACGAATCCACATCCGGATGTCGGTACTGACTTGGTCATTGCGGCTGCGTGCAGTGTGGAGCTTTCTGCCCGTATCGCCAATACGGTCAATTAACGCTTGTTCCACATGCATGTGGATATCTTCGAGTTCAAAGCGAATAGGAAGAAGATTGGCGTCGAGTTCTTTTTCGATTTCTAGCAGCGTTTTAGAGATGAGCGAAGATTCTTCGCTGCTCAACAGGCCGACTTCGGCAAGCATTTCAGCGTGGGCGATCGATCCTTGGATATCGTGTCGATAAAGCCGCCTGTCAAAGCTGATGCTTTCTCCAAACGCTTCCATGCGTTCATCCGCGCTTGCTTGAAAGACACCACTTCGGGATGGACTGTTCACTTCGATTCCGTCATCGGTAGGAGGAATGGGGCGGCGGTGTGTTTTACCACTCGGTGTGCGTCGACACAGCAATCTCTGGTTCACATTATCGTGTCGCATTTCGAAATGACGACCCCAGTTAAGCGGCTTTCTTAGCGGAAACCGCCTGACGAGAAAAGAGTTTCCTCTGTTTCGAAATTCAAATTGCGACCATGATAAAGGCGAATCTCAGTTTGAGTTCCAAATTGACCGCGTCAATGCCCTCTATCATGTCTAGGTTCCATCCGATGTTCCGAGTGCTCAGCAGTGATCGATTATCGGTGATCCCAGAACTGAGGGAACGTAAATTGCGCCCGTTTGAGTGTCTCGTCGTTCTTTTTAGCCTTGTTAGCTGCCAGCCATTACTGGGGCAGAATCTCATCGGTAGGGCCATTTTGGGCGAGCCGTACGGTGTGGCGATGGTCGAGATGCCGATTCTTAACCCTGTATCCGGCCGAGATGAACTACCGCTATCTGTTCGCAGAGTTGGCGAAGTAGCTGTCGGAGATCCGGTTCTATTCCCAGCGAGCCAAGATTTGGTTGTCGAGGTTGCGCCACCGTCCCAAAGAGAATTACCACCCGCGGGTGGCGGCCGTTTGCTTGAGCGTGTTGGGGAGCTTTTCCGAGAGCTTTCGGGTGATGATTCCACTCGTTTTCAAACCGTTGCACGACGGGTTTTTTTTCTGTTCCGTGGTAGCGACCCTTTTAAGGTTGAGATTTGGGATGAGAAAAGAACGTACGGGGAGCTTTTGATCGAGCCGAGCAAGGAACCGACGATGCACAGAGACTTACTCTTGGCATGGTGGGATGGTTATATGTGGGCGGTGCAAAATCAGATTGCCAAGGCGGACTATCCAACGGTGGTGGAAAGTTACCTGCTGGCAACGCTTGCACGTCAAAATCAATTACCGTTACCAGAATCATTCATCGAGCGCGATGACGTTGAGGATAATCTCGTTGATGCTCTCAAGTTAATAGGCGGTGCTGAGGAGGTGGGCGAAGCAATTTTCCGATTGGCGGCAGTTGGGGTGCCGACGGATTTTTCTTCCAGTCGGAAAGAGTTACCGAAGCCTCCAACTTGGACTCCGGTGGAGGTGCATGATGAGATCGATGATTCGAATCCTATTGAGCCAATTGCAAGCCGTGTTCCGCCCGAATGTTTTTACATTCGATATGGTTCGTTTGAAAACTATCTGTGGTTCAAGGATCTCTCGGAGGCCAATGGTGGCGATATTTCCAAGTTAGTCACTCTCCGCGGAGTTGAGCGGAATATTTCAGGACGCGTCGAGAGGCAGTTGGCGTTCCGTATGACACAACTTTCGCGTGTCCTTGGAGGCACCTTGGTGCAGGATCAAGCATTAATTGGTCGAGATTTGTACCTGACTGATGGAGCGGCATTAGGTGTGCTTTTTCAGTCGGCCAACCCCGCGGTGCTTCATGCATCGATGTCTGCGGACCGGCGCAAAATCGCTGCGGAAGATGACGATTTGACGATTGAGGAGGTGGCAATAGCAGGACGATCTGTGTCCTTTTTGAGCAAGCCTGATGGGAGCGTCCGATCGTTCCTGGCGATGGATGGCGACTACTTGTTGGTGTCCAACAGCCAACACATCATCGAACGTTTTTTTGAACTCTCGGAAACGGGAAGTTCACTCGCGACGACAATCTCTTTTCGCAAGGCACGCGGTTACATGCCTCTGAGTCGCGATGATACCGTTTTTGCCTACTTCTCTCCGGAGTTCTTCCAGGGGCTAGTATCTCCTGCTTACATGATCGAGCTGAGGCGTCGACTGTTTGCGAAAGCAGATCTAATCATGGTTCAGCTTTCTCGGTTGCTTGCGAGCGATGCTGTTTCACCGAGCGTTAATGCTTCTGTTTCAGATGTCCATCCAACGGATTCAACGAGTGTTGCAAGTATCGATTACTTGATTCACCATCGATTTCTTCCCGCTCAGTTCGGAGAACGTGTCGATGGGAGCGGCGTGTTTGAGGTTGGTGAAAAGATGATTGATTCATTGCGAGGAGCTCGTGGAACTTTCATGCCGATTTGCGATATTGATTTAATCGAAACCACTGACGAGGAGGCAGAGTGGTATCAACGAATTGCAAACGCCTACTCTGCTCAGTTCAGTAACTTTGATCCGGTAATGGTCGGGGTTCAACGTCGCTGGGTTGATCGGGCCGCAGGAAAACAACAGGTCTCGGTTCATGCTGAAGTTGCGCCATGGGATCCCGGCAAATATGGTGTATATGCTCAACAGTTAGGGCCTCCCACGCGGACGGAGATGCGTTTTGCACCGGACGATATAGTGTCTGTGCAGGGGCACGTGGCATCAGAATGGCTGGGGCCGCCCACGCATCTCTTTGCAGCAATCAAGGATACGATCCCACCGGATCCATCAAGATTTGCGGGCGTTCTAAAAGCCTATCTGTCAATCAAGCAGATTCCGGGGTACTTGGGTGCATGGCCACAACCAGGTGCTCTTGATCGTTTGCCTCTTGGTCTGGGACGCGGTCGGCCGGTTGGGCCTGGGATGACCAAGCTAGTGGGTGGACTGTATCGCTATAACGATGGCCAATTCAGCGTGGTCTCATTTCATCCAGATGTGCTTGCCGGTAGTTTGCCTCATCTTGCCGCGATGGATTCGCAAGAATCAGCTCAGATTAGATTGAAAATTGGAGATCTTGGAGGCAGTCAGCTAAGGTCCTGGGTGAACGAGCAACTGTATCAGCGAGCAAGCGAATCGAGTTCAGCGGGTGCTGCTTATCTCGACTTACTTGCCAAGAGTATGCCAATACAACATGAAGATGCGATGCGAGTGGCCGAAGAGGTTTTGGATGGGAAGATTCAGTGTACGCTCGGTGGTGAATACCAATTGTCCTCCTCGGATCCAGCGGTTTGGATTAGCTCGGCATGGAATGGAGAGGAAGCACCCAATGACATTCCAGGCCAGTATCAGGCGCCTGTGTTGCGGTGGTTTCATGGAGTTAAAGCATGGCTAACGCAACTCAACGAGCGATTAGTAGTGGATTTTACACTTGATCTGGAAAGATCTTGAATTCTACTCACTTCGAGCGATCGGCGCTTGTTGGATACGAGTTGCCAAGGCTTGGGCGACTAGCGGATCAGGGCCCAAGTAGCCCGAGATTATCCAGCGGATATGTGAATGTTTTTTTGCGGTCTCCGCGACTATCTTTGCAATGGCTTGATACAGTCGGCCTTCGAATAGCAGATGCGGCTGTACGATCACTGCATCAATCTGGTCGTTGGAGGATAATTGCTCGAGTACTTCAGGCAGACGAGGGTTAGCCATTGCATAGAAAGCTGTCGAAACAGAAGCAAAATCCGTACGATGTTTGACTAGCTCGGTGAGAACATGCATATCGGTAGAGGCGCACGGATCATAACTGCCTCGACCTACCATTAGCACGGCAGTCCGCTGGGGTTGGCTTGTGATTTGATCAAATGATTCTTCAAGTCGTTGAATGATCAACTTCAGTATCTGGCGATGCCTCGAAAGTGGTCGGCACTGATCGTACGACATATCCGGAGTTGATTTTTGGCACGCTTGGATTGCTTCCGGGATATCTTGTTTCGCGTGACCCGCCGCGAAAAGGAGGAGAGGGGCGACATGAACGTGGCTGACGTCACGACCGGCCAAAGCGTTCCATCCCTGCTCGATGGTTGGTTCTTGGAACTCAAGCAGAGATGCTTGAACCGGTGTTGGTTCAAGTAAAGTCGCGAGCTCATCTCGAAGCTGCAGGAATTGAGTCGTCCCTGCCGCGTCACGAGTGCCATGCCCGACGAGAAGCACACCCGATTTCGTTTGGTGCTGAGTCAAATTTCAATTCCAGTCCGGCGTTAGATAGAAGGAGTCCAGGCACCGTATGGTATCGAGTTGACCAGCTGGTTGAATAGAAACCGATAAGTGAGGACTTTCGGAGTTTTTAATGCCGATCCCAATTGGTCTCTGCTTGCGACGGAGAAGAATTTCTCAAAAGAGATAGCAGAACAGTTATGTTCCGGTCGCTGAGAAAAACGAAGCCGCTGCGCGCCCGATTCAAATCCGACGCACAGCAAGTTCTAACTCAAATCGATTGGACTATTGGACTAGCTCGGTTTCGCCATACCCTGCATCCGCAAGTAGGCCTAACGCTTCGTCCAAATCAAAACCTGATTTGTACTTTACGATTACCTGCTTATTATCCAAAACGCCTTCTTCTTTTTGCTCTGCAAGCTCAACAGCTTCTACCGTTGCGACTTGCTCGAGGGTTTCTTTGACCTTGGGGAAACAAGCAAACTGGCAGTGCATTTCAGGCACGCTCAACGTGAGTGTCTCAAGATTTTCTGCTGGTGTTGAGACAGTGGAAGTTGGAGCATTTGTGCTCGACTCTTCCGACGGGCCCTTCGCGATAACTAACATGATTCCAACAGCGGCAATGGCCGCGAAAACATAAGCTGCTCCACGCATTTCAAACTCGGGGGGATATAGGGAGGGGGTAACGGGACAACCCCTATGAGGATGCTTGAAGGCCTGACGTTTTTCAAGACGGATTTTTATCCGAAGTTCGAGCTGGTTAACGTGAGCGTCCTTGTGAGTTTAAAACTCTCTTGCTGTTTTCCTGACGCGGTCGCGATTGGCAAATCTGGCGATGGAATAACGAGCTTTTTTCAGTCAAATGATGGGAAATCCAATTTGCCCGTTTTTCTCCATGTTTTTATTTTTTGTTTGATGATTTCGACCTAAACCGTCTGTTTCAAAAGAAAAGCTCACTGCGTCAAGCGACACAGTGAGCTTGCGGTCTTATGCGATCAGCTTTGATTCTCAGCTGTTGGTTTTCACATCGGCACTATCAGCGACGTTTACCCACACGTGAACGTGGGGTGCACCGCGGTAGTGCCAGACAAAGGATGGTCCCTCGATTCTCCAGTTGTCCCATACTCCATCTTTGCCGAGATCTTGATCCTGATAAAAAGATAGACTGCATGCATCTAAACCGCCCTGCTTCTTGAGGCACTGCATCGCTTCATCCTGATCACTGGTGCGATACATTTCTGTCAGTAAGCCTAGAACACTTTGAAGGTGTTCTTTTTGGTCGCTCGACATTTCGGAAACTGGCAGGCCGGCTTGGCGAGCCTTGGATCCTTTGAATCCGACAGCTTGCTCGCGTGGGGTTTTCGCCACCAGCGACGCTTCACGTTGTGTCGGGTCAAGCATTTGATATAGCTTATTTGCTTCGACCGCTTGGCTCCAAAACACATTGTCGGTGTGTTGTGGATCTTCATTGAAAGTTGGCGCGTGACCGTAAAAGATTGGTCCACCAAAAGCCACGTGATCCGTGGAGTTTCCATCGCACCTCAGCGTCATATGTCTCCCAGTTAAGACAAGCTCGAACTTGCCCTCTCCTGGTTTTCCGAAGATTGCAACGGACTGTTCATTTCCGAATCCACCTGCGTCATCTTCAAGTTGTTGGTAGTAGCGATCATGCCATTCCGGTGCAATGATTCCTTCAAAGATCTTCTTCACAATTGCGCGTTGCGAATCCGAGTAAAAGTCAGAGTTGATTTCTGCTTTGGTAATATTCCAGTTGTTGGCGACGAAGGTTCGTAGCAGACCACGTTTTGGATCTTGGTGATTCCAGTCAAAGCAGATTTCTTTTTGTTGTTTTACGCTCAAGCTCTTGTAAAGTTCACCCACGAGTGTTTCGGGGGTTGGACCTTGAGTTGCTTCAGCAATGGCGGGGGAGGATACAGCGACCGCAGCGATCGCCGTAGTCTCAAGGAAATGGCGTCGGTTTAACGATTTTGTGCTTTTCATAAAAGGATTCACTTTCAGAACATTTGTGGAAAAATATTAAAACCGTTCGTCTTCGCAGCGTAAAAGATGACTTGAAGCGTTCAACGGGTAGCTGACCTAGACGATCATCATAGAGCACGTGAAAGACTAAAGAAAACAGATTTTTGAGTTGAGTATGAGTGCCGGATTATGGATCGGTGGATTCGGGTGGTTTTCGAGCAGGGTTTGGTTCGTGATGAAGGGCTGTTTTTGAATCACGCCGGTTGTAGTGAATCGCGAGCGAGGAAAGGCTGGTCAGCCAGGTGACCCCCAGAAAAATGGGGCTGTATGTTGGCGCGAGGTAGGATGTGATTGCTACCAGCAGAAAGATAACTCCGTAAACTGCAGATCCACCCCAAACATGACCCGACATCGCGAGAAAACCAAAACCGCTCAATGCCGATGCAATCACGAACATTTGGTACGGGTCAGTGCCCCTGAGTTCGGCAAGTACATTCAATGTCGCAAGTGTCAGTAGATAACCGATCCATATTGAATAGACCGGCCTTTCTGCGGCGCTTCTTGGCAGAATTGAACCGCTTCGGGCATATAAAATCACCGCTCCGATGAGCGATATCATGACGCCACGTGGTAACCAAAACGACAGCCAAGATGGATGTTGCCATCGATTGAGTAGGAACATCCCCAAGTGACTAGCAAAAACAATCACACCAATGGCTGCCAGCGAAGTACCCCACTTTCGAAAGTGTTTTTGGTGTTGGTCACGACGAAGTTCTCTTGCGACCCGGTCAATGATTCCATCATTAGCTGCTAGCGTTTGGTCACCATTTAAGAAGCATCTCAGGTCGGAAGCAAATTCGTTGGCACTTGAGTAACGATCACTTGCTTCGTGGTTGATTGCCTTTAAACAGATTTTTTCAATTTCAACGGATATCTCTTTGCGGATCATCCTTGGTCGGCGTGGTTCATCCTGCAGGACACTACGCAATACTTCGGCCATACTGTCGCCCGGGTGGGGAGAAGTACCCGTTAAGAGTGCGTACAGAATTGCGCCAAGCGAGTAAACGTCCGCAGCTTTGGTAGGCTCAACAATGCCACTTGCCTGTTCGGGGCTCATGTAGTGAGGTGAGCCCAGTACTTGGCCGGTGCGGGTGAGCGTTGCATCTTCTCGATGCCATTTCGCCAGTCCGAAGTCCGTTAGTAGTGGGTGCCCATTTTGATTGATCAAGATGTTGTCGGGTTTTAAGTCTCGATGGATGATGCCGGCATCATGAGCGTAGGCAACAGCTTCGGTAATTTGAAGAACTATACCCACTGCTTGTTCTTCGCTTAGTCTCTTATCTGTGACGTGCTTTTGAAGAGTCGTGCCTTCAATGAGAGGCATCGAAAAGTACTCATGCCCCTCCCAGCTTCCCACCTCGTAAATTGGAATGATACACGGATGTTGTAGGCCAGCTGTTGCTTCTGCTTCGATGCGAAATCGCTGTCGTTCTTCATGTCCCGCTAGCCGCCCTGTGCTGATCAGTTTAAGAGCAACCGATCGATCTAATCCCTGTTGCTTTGCACGATAAACAACTCCCATTCCGCCTCGAGCTAGTTCCGCTTCAATTTGGTAGGGGCCAACTGAATGACCAACGAGCGAAGACTCTTCTGGATCGCTTTCGTCTAACCAATGGTGATTTCTGAAGAAAGTCTTCAGCTCATCGGCATGCTTAGGAAATCGATCCAAATAGTCATTGGCATCAGCATGTTCCCCACGCTCGATGCACTCAATGTAGTGAGCCATCACGGATTCGAGTGTGGCGTCATCAGTTAGCTTGGAGTTGCTCAAGTTGATCGCCATTAAGGTCGGAAAAGATGACAGGTAGGTTGCCGACTACACAGTATAAGAACACTGTTTCATCGATTTTTTGCACTTTGGCAGAAAGTTCTAAGAATCTGCGAAACAAACGGTCTGATATGGGCTCGCAAGGTGTGGAGCGAACCACTGAACCGCTTTCTTTAATCCTTTGAACCAATCAGACCCAATGATTTAGACCACTCGATCTCCGAGGTGGACTTGGGCCCGCAAGGCGTCTCTTACCCAGCTAGATTAGCGAATTCATTATGGAGCGAACATGATCGAAATCTGGGTGATTCTCTTCGTGGTTTGGCTCGTTGTGACCTGCGTGGGACATCTTTCTTGGGTAATTGTTGAGGCTGTATTTAAAGCTTTTCTACCACCTGCATCAAAAGCCCCTGAATCACTACCCGGTACCCAGCCGAAACAAGACGACTACGAGACGACAAAGCGACTTATTAACCGCTGTTTGTCGTCAGGTCACCTTACACCGCAAAGGGCGGACGAGGTGTTCTTGGCGTTGCAGAAGATACGTTATCGGCAGGGAATTGCAGATTCGGAGTCGAGTCAGGTTGATCATCCAGTCAGATCCGGCAGCATGGTGCATGTTGCATCTCAGGCGACAAAAGTTCACCCACATCCCGGTGTTAAACCATCCGCTTTGAAGCGAGAGTCCATCGACGAATCTCGTCCTCCGAGCCGTAGTGAACCAAGCAGTCTTGGTACGGAAGAGCCTGCTGTAAGTGCACCGAGCTTATCTCGAGATCTCGATGTTGCGGACGCTGAACTTGTTTCGCGACAGATCATCAAGCAGAACGAAAAAGTTACGCTCGCCGCAACAAATGCATTTGAGCTGTCTTCTGGGCGAGGTTTCTCAGGTCAGGAATCCTCAGATCGAGTTTCCGAGTTGCAATCCAAGAGTGCTCCCAGTTCATCACTTGCTAAAGTGATTCAGTCTTTTCTTTCCGCACACAATATTCGCTGGGGAGAAATTGTTGCGGGGATACTTATTGTTGTTTGTTCCATTGGTTTGGTGCGAACGCTTTGGCAACCAATTGTTTCAACGCACCCGCTGATACCCTCTCTGATCTTTTTGGTGGCTAACATTGCAATCGGTTCCGCGGGTCTCTACACGCTGAAGCGATGGAAATTGCGGCACACAAGTCGCGCTGTCCTGATCATTTCAGTATTGTTGATCCCATTGAGTGTTCTCGCCGGTATCGCAGCTGTCGGACGCGGGGATTCACTCGTTGCCTCTGCTGATCCAGTCACCCTGTTGTTCATTTTTGCCGCATTTGTCTTTTACTCACGGTTGGCCTACCTGTGCATTTCTGCAGTGACGCATCGCGCTTACAGTTGGCTTGTCACGTTTGTATTCATCGTCCCAATCAGCGTCATGCCATTTACACGTGCTTCGGTTGAGTTGCTCGGACCGTCCGCCGGATGGCTTTTGGGCATTGCCGCATTAGGTGTTCAAGTGGTGACCAGTCGATTGGATCGAATGAAGGGAAAATCGTCGGCCGGTTTAGGAAGTTCTCTTTCCCGTTTGCGTTTGCTTTCCTTGGGTTTTGGGCTTTACGCATTTGTAATTGCAACAGCGTACTTTGTGTTGTGCCTTAGAGAGGCAGGCGTTGATCATTACCTAGCACTCGCAGTTTCGACGATTCCAGCATTTATTTCGTTTGGAACGAGTTCATTTGAACTGAAGAAACGGGCGAGTGTCGCGACACACAGCTTGGTTGGATACATCGGTATTTTTCTGCTCACCACACCTGCGTTCATTATAGCGGTGCCAGCTGCAACTTCGGTGGGGTGGATATGGGCATGGGCAGCCGTCTTGACCGCATCTATTTTGTGGGTGAGTTATCGTTCTTGTCAGCCACATTGGTCTGCGTTGGTTGCAATTCCAACTGCTCTTTCTGCCATCATCAGCATCAAGGTGCATGGTGCTATGTCTGGAATCCCTCCTACCACGTTGTGGAGTGGAGCCTTGTCCGGCGAGACGCTTTTGATACTTCTTTCGACAACTGTTTTGGTCGGGCTATGGTCATTGGTCGAGCGCAATAGAGAACGAAAGAAGTGGATTGTGCTGTCGCTTCTGGTGTGGGCGGGTGCCACGGTAGCGATTTCTGGAGCATTGGTTGTTTTGCCTGCCAATTTTTTGGGCGGTGTTCCGCTCTGGGGCCTTCAGGTCGTTCTTGGTACATCAGCACTGCTTGCGACCTTCGCTTGCTGGTCGGACGGCCTTCCACATAAAAAACTCGTGTATGGATCAACACTTCAAACCATTCTATTTTCGTTATCGCTCTTTAAGCCAGCTAGTTGGATTGCCAGTGCAGCGTTAGAGCCGTTTATCTGGGCGATGCTGTTGGCCGGTGCTTTTATCTGGATCGTGGAAATATTCTGGCATCGCCGGGGGACACGAGAATCCGTTCAGGATGGTGTAGATCTATCTGATCAGAGAGTCCGGTTTTTGTTCGTTGACGGCATCGTCACTGTATGCTGCATCGCCTGCCTAGCAATGGTTGGATTAGGTGAGGATTTGAGCAGAGTAGTGACCCTTCTGTTCATGACCACCCTCTTGATGCTTATGGCATCGATTCGTTCGTTGTCATCGCAACGTTTGTTGGGTTCGCAAGTGATCTCCGTGTTAACGATGGGGCTCTTCACCTACCAACGCGTGGCCATTGAAGGCTGGGTAGCAGCAGAGCATTTTTCCGTTGATTCGTGGTTGGCAGGAAACCCGCAGTGGATTCTTATCGTTCCTTGTCTTTTCCTTCTCGCAATCTGGCTATTGATAAGAGAGGTAGTGGCATGGTGTACGAAGCGAGTGGGCGGTCGCTTTCTAAAAGACGTTGCCGATAATTCTGCTCAGGGAGTCGAACGACTTGATTCTTCTTCAGGGCTCTGGGATTTGGCCTGCCTGAAGAGCAGCAGTGGGTCCTTTGCGTTTGAGTTTTCACTCTTATCCGCCGCGATCTTGCTCGCTTTTACAGCAGTTTTGAGTGGCTTCAGTCAATCGCTTTATACGTTGCAAGTGGTAACCGTCGGAAAGGATGTTTTGGGATATGTCGGCTGTGATCTGGCTGCTCTAGCGGTGTTGGCGTTCAGATTGAAACGTTACGGCGCACCAAGCAAAAACCGAATTGAATGCTTTGGTTTATCATTGATGATATCCGCAGTTTTTGCCGCAGGTTGGATCGTTTCAACCATGCTGGATTCTTCGCAAGGGCGTGTTTACCTGTTGGTGTTGACCACGCTGCTGTCCGCACTGGGTCTTATCGTTTGCTTGAGGATGACGCTTCGAGGAAGAGTTGCGAGTTCTTGGGCCGGGCAAAAGAAACTGGAGCTTTGTTGTGCGGCAGTTGTGCTCATTGTGTCACTCCGACTCCTCTGGGCTGACTGGATTGGACCGGTGGTACACGGAGAGCAGCCTCTACTGGTGACCATGATTCCGGTAGCACTTTGGAGTTTCGTAGGCAGTTTGTGGTTTCGTTATGGGCGATCAACTTTAATCGATACAGAAAAAAATGTGTTGTCCTTGGCTTCGCTCGTCGCAACAACGATCATTGTGCCTACGTTGATCGCACCCCTTACGACCTTCGAGTTTGTGCAATTCGCCGGATTTGCCTGTTTGATGTGGGCGCTTACATTTCTTCGCTCAGGTCACATGATCCAAAATGAAAAGCCCAGTGGAGTATTGAAGTTTGCATTGGGTTTCGGTTTGCTGATCGGCGGGCTGACCTCTGTGATGACCACTTTGTGCGTCTTTGTGATCGTTCCTTACTTCACTGCCTCGTTCGGAGGATTTCTGGTTTCCCTCACGGCTTCAATCGTGTTGGTCACTAAATTGGGCGGAAGCTATCTTGCTGCCGGTAAGCCCCTTCGAGGCTTTCTCGTCGCGAGTTGGCCGATCAGCGTCTCGCTTCTTGCAGGTCAAATCGCGTGGGTATTCTTTTTACTTTTCAATCTTAATGCCGCCGAGACGAGGGTTTGCGTTGGTCTGATATGGGTGGCAACATCTTTGGTCACTCTTTACCGAGAACGGATGGGACAACGGCTCATCTCTCGAGCACATATCGTCGGAGTTGGAGTGGTAACTCCAGTGATCGCTTTGGGGATCTATCCGACCGAAAAGATATTTGCCTTTGTTGCTCTGATTGCTCTTTTGATCACTGGAATGTTGGTTCAAAAGATGTCTCACTCCGTGCAGAAGATCACTTTGAAGGGATTCAGCGGTGTGAGTTACTCTCAAATGATCGTCGTTCGTTGCATTGGCTGGTGGGTCTTACTCGCGGGGTCATTGCTCCTAAAGTCTCTACTTCTCGCTTTTTTACCTGCAGCATCTGCATTCGACTTGTTTCCGATTTGGTCGGTGGCATGGCTGATGATTTGGGTCGCGAAGAACTGGATTCTAAAAGAAACATCAGAGAGCAGTGGTGGGATGATCATCGTCCATCCATTTCTCGACGTTATTGTCGTTTTATGTTGCCTTTCGACCATGGATCTTGTTTGGGCGGTGTCGCAAGACGCTATTAATTTGACAGCAGGTAGCTCGGGTATTCCATTTCTCCACATTCTGAAGTGGGTTGCATTTAGTATTGTGCCATGCATGGTCATCGTACGTCCCTCGAAACCGCACGCATGGTTTCTTGGTTTTTATCAGGCTTCCGTTTCAGTCGCTTATGTCGCATTAATCATTGCCTCCCAGTGGGCGCCGGCATTGATGAGCAGGTTGGTCATCGCGGGTTTGGCAATCGCGTTATTGAATGCTCTGTTGTCCCACTGGTCGGCGTCACTCGCTCGAATGATCTGTCGTGTGAGAGGTCTCTCGGTGGATGCCCAAGGAGCTTGTTGTATCGCGCATTATGCGATCATTATTTTAACGACGCTGGGAAATATGATCGGTGTGGTGTTGATGATCGCAGACGGGGTTGGCACTAGCACAATACATTTGATGGTTGCGAGTGTTGCACTAGGGGGCTGGGGCATCGCTCAGTGTGCAGCGGCAATGAATCAGCAGAAGATGCGCAAGTTAGCTGTCGCAACGATGTTATCAGCAGTTGCTTTGTGGGCCGGGGTAGATATTCAGATAGATCTGATCTCAGTTCTGCGGGTTGTCATGCGATGGATTGTCGTTTCGGTCGTTTTGCTGCCTGCCATGATCTGGGTTTTGCCGAGTTTGCTAGGCAATCGAATTTGGAGAAACTGGGCGGAGGCTTCACGTTGGGGAATTGCCGCGGTAGGTCTCTCGACCGCATTTGCGATTGGTGCGATGTTGGGTCTGGAGGTGGTGACTCGTACGAGTGTTGGGGTGATGGAAATACCCAGCATCCAAATCCTACTAGTCGGATGCGTTCTTGTTCTCTTGACTCTTGTTTTAGCGGGTATAGCCGTTTTCAGTGGCCCGAGGTTTTCGTTGCAGCAGCGTTTAGGTCTCTCAGACTCAAATCGTGGTTTTGTCATTTATGGTGCAGAGTTATTGAGTGGTTGTGTCTGGTTGCACCTGTATTTGTGCAGGCCTGATTGGCTTTACGTCGAGCTCAGGGATAGCTGGTGTTTCTTTGTTATGGCGATCGCCTTTGTTAGCGTTGGCGTGACGGAGTTTGCTCGTCGTTTTGGCGACGATGTTCTGTTGATGGTTTTCCGCAGAACTGCATTTCTGCTGCCATTGATTCCAATTCTAGGATTTTGGTTGCAATACGCGGTTTGGTTCGAGCCCTTGTTGAAGGCAGGTAGCGTCATTCGTTATGACGTTCTTCTGCTGATAGGTGCGATCTATTACGGTCTGGTGAGTCAGCTTTGGAACCATGCTTCGAGTCGACTGGTTTCCATTGCTCTAGGTAACGCCGCATGGTGGTTCATGCTGACACAGACACCCGGTTGGTCATTTTTAGAACACCCCCAATTGTGGTTGATTCCTCCAGCGTTCTGCATTCTTTTTGCGGTGAATCATTATCGAGATCGATTGGGCAAATCGATGGTGAGTGCTCTTCGGTATGCTTCAATGCTCGCGATCTATCTCAGCAGCACGGCTGACATGCTAATTCAGGAGATAGGTGTGAGCCTCATGGGTCCTATCGTGCTGATTCTTTTATCACTCGCGGGGATGTTAGCGGGCGTAATTTTGCGTGTGCGAGCTTTTCTTTTTCTCGGGGCCTCGTTTGTCCTACTTGGCACTACCAGCATGGTTTGGCACGCCAACCGCTCATTGGGTTCTTCGTGGCCATGGTGGGTATTTGGGATCACCACCGGTGTTTTGTTGTTGGTTGGCTTGAGTCTTTTAGAAAAGTATAAATCCAAGCTGCGAGAATATTCTTCGCGTTTGTCTCGGTGGGACGCCTAATTCGTGTTTCGTGGTGTGCATTAAAAAGAGTCTGGCGATTGATCTCTAAAGCAATGCTCTCTAGGCTTGATCTAGTCCATCCAATTTAAGGGAGCTACCTGTGATGTTTTGTGAAGAAGGTCGCGCGTATTATTTGAGCGTCGTGCTTGCCGGTTTTGCGTTCGCCTGCACATCCGAAGTGATGTCGAAAGAGCGTGAACCAAATGTTGTGGTTTTCCTATCAGACGATCAAGGGTGGGGCGACTTAAGTATCAATGGTAATCCCAACATCAAGACGCCATCGATCGATTCACTCGCGCGAGATGGCGCGACCATTGATCATTTCTATGTGTGCGCCGTTTGTTCACCAACCCGCGCAGAATTCTTGACCGGACGTTATCACACTCGCATGGGTGTTTTTAGTACTTCAACCGGTGGCGAACGATTCAACGCGGATGAAGAAACCATCGCTGAAGTTTTCGGTCGGGCTGGTTACGCAACTGCAGCGTTCGGGAAGTGGCATAGCGGTATGCAGTATCCGTATCATCCAAATGCTCGAGGGTTTGATGACTTCTACGGTTTTTGCAGCGGACATTGGGGGCATTATTTCTCTCCGATGTTGGAACGCAATGGTGAGATCGTCACAGGAGAGGGATTTATCATTGACGACTTAACCAGTCAGGCGATCAATTTTATCCGTGACAAAAAAGAGCAACCTTTTTTTGTTTATTTACCGTACAACACACCGCATTCACCCATGCAGGTGCCAGACAAGAACTGGGACGAGTTTAAGGAGAAGAGTATCGTTCCCGACGTTTCTGAAGCGAACGCGCGGAGTGAGAAGATTGACCACACACGTGCCGCTTTAGCGATGACGCAGAATATCGACCATAACGTTGGCAGAGTTCTGTCACTTCTAGACGATTTAGATATCTCTAAGGATACGATCGTGATTTACTTCTCTGACAACGGCCCAAATGGATCACGGTTCAACGGCGGGATGAGAGGGCGAAAAGGGACAACCTATGAAGGTGGATTACGGAGTCCATGTTTTATTCGTTACCCGCGGAAAATATCCGGCGGAACGGTTGTGAAGCAAATCAGTGGGGCAATTGATTTGCTTCCTACATTGGCCGATTTTGCTTCGATCAACTACGAGCCTAGGAAAGCAATCGACGGGATCACTCTTGCAGATGCCCTTCAGAATCCAGAAGGTGAGCCGAACGGCCGTTTATTGTTTAGTGCTTGGAAGCAACGAGCAAGCGTTCGGGACGCCCGATTTCGTTTACAAAAAGATGGGCAGCTACATGATCTTGATTCAGATCCGGGGGAGTTGGTGGATGTCTCCAAGCAATTTCCAAAAATCACAGCACAACTCAAGCAATCGCTCGAAGATTGGTTGCAGCAGACCCAATCCAGTAATCCTATCAATCCTGAATCAAGGCCAATTACATTGGGGCATGCCGATGAGAAGGTGACGCAAATTCCTGCTCGTGATGCGACGGCACATGGCGAAGTGAAGAGGAGTAATCGTTTTCCCAACGCAACCTACATGATGAATTGGACCGCCCGCGATGGGGACCGGATCACTTGGGATGTGGAGGTGCTGAGCCCGGGGCGGTTCGAGGTGGAAATGTACTACGCGAGCGGTGCAGCAGCAGTTGGGTCAGAGGTAGAGCTACGGTTTCGCGACAATATCCTGAATGCTCCGATCGATAAGGCACATGAGGTGCCACTCCTAGGCGCGAGCGAGGATCGAGTCGAGAGGCAAGAGGGTTATGTGAAACGGTGGGCGGTTTTGAAACTTGGGACGATCGACTTGCCCGCAGGAAGAGGGGTTTTAAGTCTTCAATTGGATTCCGAGGATAAGGATGCCGCGGTTGACATGCGATTGCTGACGTTCCGACGCAAGCAGTGATGAGTCGCAATTGTTACGTTTCCCAATCCAAGTCAGGGTGCAAGATTCGAGTCGGGGACGGGTTTGAAAATAAGGTACCGGAAATATTTAGGTCTTGTGACGATTGTGACGATCTAGATAGGCGGGACGGTACTGTGTCTCCCGTTTTGATGGTTTCCGTCAGCTGTTGGTCTACTTGTTGATCCCGAGAGTGGGTTGCTAAGAGGCAGTCATGCTGACTTTGCCATGCTCTGTTTTCGTTCTAAGAGAAGTCAGTGGCAGCCTCCCTAAAAATATTCCGCGGAAACTCAGATGAATCTCGCCCATTAAGGTTGGGAGCGAGACTTGATAAGTATCGCCTTCTGAAACGCATGGGCGAGGGCGGTTTCGCGACGGTCTATGCTGCCCGCGACATGATAGTGGATCGTCATGTCGCACTTAAAATCCCGCAACTTTCGGACGAGGAACAGGGTGGATCCTTCGAGGATTTGAAGCGGGAAGTCCGCATCATGGCGAAGCTTGACCATCCCGGTATTTTGCCCCTGCAGGATGCTCGATTTATCGACGGCCATTTTGTAATGGTTTTCCCACTGGGGGAAGAAACTCTAGAAGATCGGATGACACGCCGAATGGCGCGCTCCACGGCGATTCACTACATCGTCCAGATGGTGAGCGGTCTCGCTTACGCGCACAAGCAATCGATCTTGCATCGAGACATCAAGCCTGAAAACTTCGTGCTCTTTTCTGATCAAACCATCCAGCTTAGTGATTTTGGATTGGCTCGGGTGGAACGCGGAGCTCATGAAGTTTCTGCGAGCGGAACACTTGGCTATATGGCGCCCGAACAAGCCATGGGAAAGCCGAGCTATCGTAGTGACGTGTTTTCTCTGGGCTTGGTGATCTATCGAATGCTCGCTGGGGAGACACCAGAGTATCCTTTCGATTCGTTCCCAGGTTTCAATCGCCTGCGTCGTGGAATATCTCAGGAGTTAGTATCTCTGATCAGGAAAGCGATCGATCCGACCCCGAGTAAGCGTTTTCGAGACGGTGTGGCGATGCAAAATGCTCTCAGTCGTATCCGATTTCCGTTGACTGACCGATCCGTTGTCTTGAGAGGCACGCCAGAGAACGGGTCCATTTCAGCCCGTCGCGTTGCTTAGCGGTTGAAAACGCGCAGCGATTTGCTTGGCCGTGTTGTCCGCTTGGCTGATCACGGGCGAGATACCGACGCCATGTAGCGAGTTGGATACCACGGTTAAGCCGTCAACTTTCGCAAGTTCGCTTTCAATCTTTTTAACGCGATCGAGATGTCCCACATGATACTGCGGCATCGCTTCGTTCCAACGCACCACTTTTGTCAGCTCGGGTTCACCGGTAAGCCCGATTAATTCAGCGAGCTCCTCACGCACCAACTCCGAGAGTTCTTGATCTGATTTCTGGAGCAATTCCGGTTGCATTGCACCTCCGACGAAAACGCGTATCAGAATGCGATCAGCCGGTGCGCGTCCTGAAAATTTCTGGCTGGCAAAGCTGCAAGCTAAAATCTTGCGGTCTTCAGATAGAGGGACAACAAAACCGAAGCAATTTGCAGGTCGAGCAACCTGTGCTTGTTCGACCCCCAACACTACGATTGCCACCGAGGATGCCTCTATGTCGGCGAGGGTATTGGCGGCCTCTGTGGAGATGTTTCCGATTAAGTCTGCCGTGACTCGAGGCGGTGTCGCAATCACCACCTCATCAAAGGATTCGCATCGCTCTGCTTTGTGTTTCGTTAAATTCAAGTTCCATCCGGATGTGGATGACCGCGTGAGACTCGTAACTCTGGTTTCAGTATGAATACAGTTAGGCGGTAACTTGGCAACGAGAGATTCAATGAGCTGTCTCATCCCTTCCGGAAATGCTCGAAATTGACTGTATCTAGCACCGGCGCTATTTCGTTCTACGGAATCGTCTCCCGACTTGCGACGTGCTGAGGTCGCTTTGGCAAGCGATCCGTGGGTCGCTTCCATTTTTGCGATTGGGCCCATCGTAGCGAGCATGCTGAGCCGATCGATATCTGCGGTGTATATCCCTGCGGTGAGCGGAGCAACGATGCGGTCGAGCATCTCATCACCCATACGTCGTCTGACAAAGTCTCCGATTGATTCGTCTTGTGTGTCTTCTCCCTGATTCCTTTTAACTGGAATCCAACGCTCCATGAGGAATCTCAGTTTTCCGCGAATTGAGAGTAATGGCGTGCGAATCATCGGCCACAGTTGCGTCGCACGCATCAGAACAAAGCCTTCGGGAAGTGCCTCAAGACGACCACCGTTAACAATCTTTGCTCCACGACCCTCGATCAGGGGTTCGATTAGCTTATCAGCGACACCTAGTTCTTTACAAAGCAACATTGCTGCAGGCGGATTGGTCGCAAACATATCGGCACCGTGATCCACCAAATAGTCATTGCATCGTTCGCTATAAATCACTCCGCCAACGCGTGGTGCCGCTTCAAATATCGAAATGGATGCTTCTGGCAGCAATCGATGCAATCTGTAGGCGGTCGCGAGTCCAGACAAACCACCACCAACGATGCAAATTCTGGGCGGCGACGCGACGCTCGCATTCCTGCCATCGATGTTTTCGCTGCGATGCTGCGACATAAAAGAGGTTGGTTTCAATTGAAAGAGATGGTTCTTAAGAGTGCGTCCTTGGTCGTTCTCAGATTCACTGTGCGAGTCAGTTGATTAATCGATCAGTAGGCTGAATCGATGGCACGATGAGTCGCCATTTCGACCTTGCAATCTGATTCACCCAGAAATTCAAGGTCACCGAGGAGAGCTTCCGAAGTCGAGGCCACGCATTTCCAATTCCATGTCTTGTTCCATCTCCATCTCCATATCCATGTCCATTTCCATCTCCATTTCATATTCTCCTTCCATATCCATTTCGTAATCGCCATAGCCGCCTTGGTTGTTCCCAGCCCCGGTTTGACTGCCCGCTAGGCTTGCTGCAAAAGATCCTGCAAATGTCGAAAGCATCGCTTCAGCGGGTGCGAAAACGGCTTCTAATTGCTGGTGGAAACTACTCGCGTCTTCTGCGTTCGCTAACTGATTGAGAACTAGCTGTGCAGGTTGCAAAAAGAGAGTGGCTGAAGCAATGGTCGCGGTATCCACTTGAGTGGAGGATTGTTTCATTTGTTCGAAATCTTCGGCCCATGTATCAGCAAGTGACTGAGGCACCCAGAATCCTTCTACCTGTACGTAGGCCGATTTCATGCTCACGCCACCCGTGGTGGTGTTCACCACCGCTACTCCGTTCTCTTCTGACTCGACAACAGATTGTTGAAGGGAAGCTGCACCGAGTTGATCAATTAGCTGAGCCAGGTACGGAGCAATTACTTGATCTCTTTCTTCGAGCCATTCCCGGAAATCGCCACTTTGTAGCGTCTGTAGCTGCATCGCAGCGGGATCAAAACCCTTTCGAAGAAGTCCGGCGAGATTCAGAAACGGACCAGAGAAAAAATCCTGCTCTGCTGGACCAAGCGATGCAATTCGCGGGCTCGATAGCAACCACCGCTGACGAGTAACAATGACGTCGCCAATTTGATGCAAAACACCGGTGACCATCCCAAAAGTATTTGGGTCGAGGCTGCTAGCTGAAAGCTTGATCATTTCATCAACATTTTGCCGGTAGCTTGGTGGCAGAGCGTCGTAAAGAACGATGAGATGCCCTGACATCAACGCAGAATCAACCTGTTCAAGAAACTCCGCAGCGCTCACATCAGCCTTTGGTGCAGTGTAGGCAGGAGCAGCAGGAGGTTCTGGGAGAGGGTTGGGGGCGGGGGCAGCCAACTCTGTGGCTTGGACTTTCAGTTCGTCGATGCGAGCCATACGTTCTTCTGCGAGTCGCTCAGCGATTTTTGTCGCCTGAATACGGCTCTCAGCCTTGAGGTCCAGTTGGTTCACTGAAACTCTACGACCATCATCCATCTGGAGAATAACAGAATCACCCCAGAGTCCCAGCATTTTGGCTTCGACAGAAAACGTGCCACGTAGACTCGTCCAGGTTTCGGCTTGGGTCTCGTTCGTGGTGAGCCCGATGAACAGAAACGAAAACAGAAAGGCTGGAGAGACGATGTAGCGAACGATGGTGTTTTGAGTAAGCATGCCAGCAGATGTTTGAGCGATTTTGGATGAAAGAATTGGCTTGTTTCGGTGAACGTTTTAAGTCAGGCCGTCAATCACAACGTGTTGATGAGGTAGTTGATTTCGGGTCGTCGGTTCTCTTTTTCCCGATCGTGAACCAAGCCTGAGGCGTTGAGGAAGGCCCACTGAGGCGTTCGAGTTCTCCGAACCATTGGGTTTTTGTACCGCGTTTTCGTACTGCCATCGGTGGAGAAATCAATTTCACAGACGCGAGAGCTATTCCGATGAAGTATTATATTGAACTATAAGCACCTGTGAGGAATAGAAAAAACGAGAAACCAGCCTGTTTTTGCATCGCATTTGGCTCACATGACCGGCAAATGCCATCAAGTTGGTCTCGATCGAAAAGGTTCCTGCAAGGTTTGGTTTTGTGGCGGGAGACGGATACGTTGAGTAAAGCAACCGAGATGTTCAAGTTGAGCGGGAGCGAGACGACGGAACTGCGAGATAGGTTCTACAACGCAACGATCATAGAGCGGATTGATATCAATCCTGATTTGGCTAAATTCCGAATCCGACCGGACGTTCCTTTTCAGGCATTTGAGCCGGGGCAATACGTGGCGTTGGGGTTGGGGAACTGGGAGCCCCGACTCGCAGATACTCAGGCTGAAGAGTTACCTGAGAAGAGGTTGCGAAAACTGACCCGACGAGCTTACTCAATCTCTTGCCCGCTTCTCGACGCAGAGCAGAAGCTCACGCCAGTCAATTCAATCGACTACCTCGAGTTTTATATCACGCTGGTTCGGCAGGCGAGTTCTCCGGAGAACAAGCCACCCGTTTTGACACCGCGTCTGTTCTGCCTCTCTGAGGGAGACCGAATCGAGGTTCAAAAGAAAATCACCGGGCAATACGTCTTGGGGGATGTTAAGCCGCACGAAACAGTCCTCATGCTTGGTACAGGCACAGGCGAAGCGCCCCACAACGCAATGGTGGCTACGCTGTTGGATCGGGGGCACCAAGGCCGCGTGGTGAACGTGACGAGTGTGCGTTACAAAGAGGATCTGGGATACACTCGTGAACATGATGCGTTGATGAATCAGTTTTCTCAGTATTGCTACTTACCCTATACCACTCGTGATCCCATTAACTTGGATCCTTCTCATCCCGAATATGTGGGAAAACAGTACCTTCAGGATCTTTTTCAGACCGGCAAGTTGGCTGAAGCAGCCGGAGTCGAGTTTGTGCCAGAAAATACACATGTGTTTCTATGCGGTAATCCAGCCATGATTGGATATGTCCCCCCAGGAGGCCAGCCATTATCGTCTCCAGGGATGCTTTCGATCTTGCGGGATGCTGGATTTAAGGACGGTAGCGACCTGCAAGGGCCGGGATTAGTTCGTTTCGAAAAGTATTGGTAATCGCTGATGCGAACAACCTACCGAAACGTTTGATCGCTGGTTACAACCTGCATCAATCAATAGGTTTTGACACACTCATAGGTTCTTCGATGGATCTCTCCAGAACGATTGCTTTAATTCTCGGTGGCGGACGCGGCACAAGGCTCTTTCCATTGACAAAGATCAGGGCGAAGCCTGCAGTGCCACTCGCAGCAAAGTATCGACTGATCGATATCCCGATTAGTAACTGCATCAATAGCGGTCTAAATCGAGCCTATGTGCTGACACAATTTCTCTCTGAGAGTCTTCATCGACATTTGCGTCAAACTTACTCGTTCGACCACTTTAGCGGTGGATTTGTCGAAGTACTCGCGGCACAGGAAACCGTGAACGCGGGTACCGATTGGTATCAGGGAACCGCAGATGCTGTCAGGAAGAACCTCATTCATCTGGAAGAAGATTGGATTGAACATGTTTTGATTCTGTCCGGCGATCAACTCTATCGGATGGACTTTCGCGAGATGATGCGAACTCACGTTGAATCGGGGGCTCACGCAACTATCGCCGGAATTCCAGTGTCGAGGAAGGATGCCAGTTCGCTGGGTATCATGCAGGTTGACAATGAAGGTCAGGTTCGTGGCTTTGTGGAAAAACCACAAAGCGAAGAAGAACTGGCAACGGTTCGCATGGATCCGAGTTGGATCGATGCTCGCGGGATCCCAAGCCAAGGACGAGATTGCTTGGCAAGTATGGGGCTCTACATCTTCAATAAAGACGTGATGGTTGATCTCTTGCGATCAACGGCGCACGAAGATTTCGGTAAAGAGGTGTTCCCTGAAGCGATTAACTCCCACAAGGTTCAGGTGCATCTATTTGATGGATATTGGGAAGATATTGGGACGATTCGAGCTTTCTATGAGGCTAATCTTTCGCTTGCAGGTAAAGCGCCTCCGTTCGAATTGCGAAATCCTGATTCCCCGATTTTCAGTCGGCCTCGATTCCTTCCGCCGACCATCATGGGCGATGCAAAAATTAGCAACAGCTTGATCGCCGATGGTTGTCGTATCGGAGACAATGTCAAGATCGAGAACAGTGTGATCGGGCTCCGCACAGTCATTGGCGATAACGTCACGATTAAAGACAGTGTGGTGATGGGAGCAGATTACATCGAGACATCCGACCAGTTGCCCGAGGGAAGGGTTCCCGTTGGGATTGGTAGCGGAACCACCATCTGCGGGACGATCCTCGACAAGAATTGTCGCATTGGTGAGAACGTCTCAATCACGAATCAAGCAGCTGTTGACAATCAAGGGGAAGATGAGGCCGTTCAGATTCGTGACGGCATTTCAATCGTTATTAAGAATGCCACTGTTGAGTCGGGGTACAAGAGTTAATTTTAACCACTCAACTCACGGGTGCTTTGGTAACTTAATGACCAGCTATTGCAGCTCGTTGTTTGATGGAAGATTCAGTAATCGCTTAGCTTCTTTCAATAAGAATTCTGGGTTGTTGAATGGTTCGTAGCTGATATCTTGCCAGCGAACTCGACCGTCAGCATCAATGAGGAAGGTGCCGTGGAGTGGTTGGTTCTCGAAATCATCCCAGCACCGATAGCTCTTGAATGCGTCTTGTTCAGCGTTCGCGAGCAACGGGATGCTCATGGGTTGATCAAAGTTCTTGATTCCGTGTTTCAGCTCATCAATGGTCTCGGTGCTAATCGCGATTACATTGACGCCGGCTGCTTGGAATTTCTCAAGTAACGGTGAGAATGTATGCAGTTGTTCGACACAGTGAAGGCAACCAAAACCCAGATAAAAAATCATGATGGTTGGCTCACCTTGGTGATCTTCCTTGCCAACTACCGCGCCTTCGGGGGTAACGGCATTCCAAGTGGGAGCTTGGTATGGCTGCCAGCGAAACGGTCCTAATTCATGCAGGGGTGGTCGTTTCCCCAGGTCCTTTGCCGGTTTTGGTGCAATACGCCAATCTTCTGGGCTGTTAATCGACTTAGCAACCGGACCGAGGGCGGCTAGCATCGGTGTATCCAAATCGGCGTATGCCGCAACCTCGCGCAGTCTTCGGAAGTTTTTGATGGCTTCCTTTTTCTCGCCAGTATCCCAAAGCAACTGAGTGAGGGTGGCCAATGGCCTTACCTGAGATTTATCAGTGTCGGACTGCTTCTTTGCTATTTCGATTGCCTGCTTATGGTCACCAAGCCGCGCGAGCCAACGTGATTTCAAAATCGTTTCGAGTTTCGCTTTTTTTTCTGAATCGTTGAACGACTCAATGTTGCCTTCCGAAACAGATTTAGCGCACCGGATACGTGCTACTAGTGGTTCTAAGGCTTGTTTTTTCTTTTGGAGTTCTTCTTTGGTGGGTTGATTCGAATCAGCGTCGGATGATTCAGAGTCATTTGTGTTGTCGGCAGGAGTTTTCTCCGCCTTCTTGTCCTGTTCGTTTTTCAAATCGATCTGTGTTTCAATTTCGTTCAGTTCAGTTTCAAGTGGTGCAAAGATTGCATCACCCTTTTCTTTGTCACCCAAAAGATAGTGAGCAACTGCGATCCAAGCGGAGCGTTCTCGATCGACTTCCTCATTTCCAGTTTCTGTAAGGAAGGGGCCATTTGATTCTTCTAGCAAGTGTTCCCATAGTTCGTATTCAGTCAGAACCTGAATAAGACGCTGACGACCAAATTTCTGACTTCCTCGTTTTTCTAAGCTGTTGTACCGCGGATGTTGCGGCAACGAGATTAGATTTTTTGCGAGTGCAATCGCTTCGGTTACGCGTCCAACAAAAACCAAATTACGGACAAGCCATTCGTTATTGTGCGCAAAGTTGTGGATCTCGTCGGGCATGAGACGTGTGTTGATCATGTGGGCGTGATCAACGCGAGCAGATGCTTCCTGTTGCCAAGCAGCATCTTGGTATCGCTTTAGTTTTGAGTAGATGTGGCCAGGCATGTGCCACATATGTGCGATGCCTGGGCTAGCAGGGCCACACTGAGCTGCGGCAGCTAAGGCGTTCTCTGGTCGATTACGATCCCATAAGTGAATTCGATAATGATGGGCTGGGTGATTGGGGTTGGCTTTGAACACTTCTGCCAATAATGCATCAACTGCGTATCGACTGGTGATCTTTACGCCATATCCATTAGCCATCCACATTTGCACCGCAATGAATGCTTTCGCTTCGATGTCGTCAGGTGAGTGGTCTAGGATTTTTTCCATGGCCGTGATGTATCGTTCGGCACGCTGTTTTTTCTCCTCCTTATCATCCTCATCTGTTTTCTTTTCTGCCTCTGCCTCATTTTGTTTTTTGGGAATCAGCTGATCGAGCGCCTTGACGTAAAGTTCCTCTCGATCATCAGCCCCTTCTGAGACGCGGCTGAGTGCTTGGTCGATAAAGCCTCTCGCGCGGTTCGTGTTGTTTTGATTTGCCATCGCCATTCCCCAATAAGGAATCGCTAGATTGGGTTCCAGCATCGATGCTTGACGAAAAGACCGTTCGGCTTCGAGGTACCAGAATCCGTGCAACTGGAGAATTCCCTGCTCAATAAAGTGTTGGGTATCCGCTTCCTTTGCGGAGCTAGGGAAGCTGATGGATCCCAAGTTGGGCATCAAAATGGCTGCCTGACGCGGACCCTCATTAAACGCTTCGCCGTGATAGCTATGCCCCGCTAAAGGATCAGTCGATTCTGCAGTAACATCTGATTCTGGCGAATCCTGCTTTTCCGCTGAAGGTGCGGTCGTCATCAAAAGGACTTGCGTGGAGATACAAGCCACGAAGACGAATCGTGTGCGGATGCTTAACGAAGTGTTGATTTTTAGCTGAGGCATTGCTGTGAATAAGTGAAGTGCTCGATTCGGAAACCGCCAATTGTAATTGGATCACACTCGTTTAGCCTCCCCCGCTCCGAACCGTCGAACTGTGCGACCTGCAAATCATTTGCTTTCGGTAAACATAGAAATCACGCGGATCTCTTGGCCGGGCAAAAAACCGTATTCTCGGGCATAGAGAGTTGCGGTTTTGCGAAGAGGAAAGCGTGTGGCGTACTGAGGTGAGGTCCATTGGCCAGTCGCAATTTGCAAGAACTGCCGATGTTTTACAAGTTTTCGATCCTTCGTTCGTTCAAGTCGATGTGGTCCTTCGATGTACCAATTTTGAGTTTGTCTTTCGGTTGATTGGCTGCATTGGTTGCGAGCAACACGATGTGGGGAGTGATTGGGGTATCGGTGCTGATCTGATCCGCCTTCGACGATCGGTTCCGTTTTTTTCCGATGTTTTGGGTCAAAAACTACTAAACGAGTTGCAGGCAGCAAGGGTTGTTGAGCGGATGAATCATTCATTCTTGTCCTCAATCTGTATGCGGAATTGATAAGAAGGCTCAAGATGCGAGATTGGACGGACACGTTAGGTCAAAGACTGAAAAATTCGCTTTCTCTGAGAGGTTTCGCTACCTTGTCACGGTGGTCTTTGTGTCGAGATCACTCGCATTGCTCCAGTTCATCTCGGGAGAACCATCCTGTGTATTCACATCAGCCTCGTTGTCAGGTCATTCCCTTGGCGGACCAGCAAGTGGCTTTTTCGATTGATGGCGTCGAGCGACTTCGGTGGCATGCATCAGACCGCAGCCCGCGTCCTTATTTTTTTCCATTCACCGGTCCTTCTGGTTTGCCCCTGACGCGGATGGGGCATCCCGGTGCGCCCAATCACGATCACCATCGATCAATTTGGTTCGCTCATCATCGCGTCCTTGGGATTGATTTTTGGTCAGACCAATCGACCGCATTTATCCGGCAGCGAGCTTGGAAGGCATATGGTGATGGAGAAGAAGAAGCCAGGATGGCGGTCGATCTTGTATGGTATGACGGTCATGATCCGGAACCATTGATTGAGCAAGAGTTGATCGCGGCGGTGCGCCCTGGCGAGAAGGGTGAATGTTTTCTTGAAATACAGACTTCCCTAAGAAGTGTGGCGGAGCAGTTAGAGTTGGGTGTGACCAATTTTGGATTGCTTGCGGTTCGAGTTGCGAAGTCGATTTCGGCCGTCTTCGGTTCTGGTGTTCTCACTGGATCGAATGGTCTAAGTGGCGAAGAATCACTATTTGGTCAGTCACTTTCTTGGGTGGACTATAGCGGAGAGGTCGATCAGGGGCTAACAGAGGGGATAGCCTATTTTGACCACCCCGATAATCTCACCTATCCAAGCCAATGGCATGTACGGGATGATGGTTGGATGGGAGCTTCGGTTTGTCGCCAACAGCCAGTTCTTTTGCATCGAGAACGGGCGGTGACCTGGCGTTACCTGTTGTACGCCCATGCAGGACCAGCGAATCACGATCAACTCCGTCTCATTTCTGAGTCATTCGCTCAGAGTTCCGCGTATGCTGTTCATCCAGATCCGCGTCCACATTACGAGGCAGCGATCGTTCGAGTTAGTTCTTAAATTTCAAAATTCATAAACATAAAACTGAGTCAGCTCACAAATCGAGCTATTACTTAAGCAAGAAGGTGACTAGATGAACCAAAACATCGCACGGGATCGTCGATTGTTTCTCAAGACAGGCATCGCCACCGCCGTAGCCGCCAGTCTGAATCACTCCGCGTTAGCGCAGGATCAAAGCACCAACAGTTCGAAGTCACCGGGCGAAAAAGTCGTACTCGGGATCATGGGTGTCAACGGTCGAGGTGCAGCAATCGCCAATGGAATGATGGCAGCGGATAACACCGAGATTGGAATGATCTGTGATGTTGATTCTCGCGCTGCTGTTCGAGTTGGCCAGCTTGTCGGTGAAAAGCAAGGTCGAGTTCCTGAAGTGGTGGGCGATTTCCGAAGGATTCTCGACAATCAGGGAATTGATGTCTTGGTAATTGCGGCTCCTAATCATTGGCATGCGCCCGCGACGATATTGGGTTGTGCAGCGGGTAAACACGTTTACGTTGAGAAACCGTGCAGTCATACGCCTGCGGAAGGCGAGATGGCCGTTGCTGCCGCTCGCAAACATCAACGCATTGTTCAAATGGGGACACAGAGGCGATCTTGGTCTGGAATTCAGGAAGCCATTGATAAAATTCACTCTGGGGTGATCGGGAAGGCCCTGTATTCACGAACTTGGTACAACAACCGAAGGCCTTCGATTGGCTTTGGGAAAATCGCTTCGATCCCTGAGTGGTTAGATTGGGATTTGTGGCAAGGACCTGCTCCACGTCGCGAGTACAAGGACAACGTGGTTCATTACAACTGGCACTGGCATTGGCACTGGGGTAACGGTGAGTTGGGGAACAACGGTGTTCATGCCATCGATGTGGCGAGGTGGGGTCTTCAGGTGAACTACCCGATTCGCGTCACGGCGGGAGGCGGGAAGTACCGGCACGAGCATGACCAAGAAACGCCGGACACCATGATGGTAACCATGGACTTTCCCGAGCAGAAAACGATCACATGGGAAGGTCTTAGTTGGTCACCTTTGGGACCTCACGATAACGGCTTTGGTATGAGCTTCCACGGCACGGAAGGTTCACTTGTGATTCGCGGAGCGGGTTACACGATTTATGATATGAAGGGAAAAGAAATTGAGAATGGAACCGGAGATGCCGGTGATACTTCTCATTTTGCGGATTTCCTTGATTCAGTTCGCACAGGTCGGTTACCAAATGCTGATATCGAGATTGCCCATCAAAGTACCCTGCTCTGTCATCTCGGTAATATTGCCTACCGAACCAACAGCGTGTTGAATCTTGATCCTGCTAATGGCCATGTGATCAATAATCCCGATGCGGAAAAACTGTGGACTCGAGAATACGAGTCGGGTTGGGAACCGAAGGTTTAGGTGACTACGGTCGTTTCGTGGTTGGCGAGGGTACGTACGCAACCACGGAACAGTCTTTTTACTTAGGCTCAACCGCCCAAGCGACTTGTTGCTTTGAAATCGATTCCCATTCCTTGATTAGTTTCTCCGCGATTTTCGGTTGTTCATTCACAAGGTTAATTGTTTCAGTACGGTCATCACTCAGATTATAGAGTTCCCAAGCGGGTGAATCTGACGTGGCTGCGATTTTCCAATCACCGACTCGAAGCGAACGATTGTCCTCATGCAACCACCAGAGAGTTCGCGGTTGGGTTTTGGAATGATTGAAGAATGGAGCAAGGCTTAATCCTGGGCGAGGATGATGAGCGTCATTGAGTTCTCCGTTTGTTTCTTGAGAAGTGATTTCAAGAATCGTTGGCCAAAGATCAATGACATGACCCACTTGCTTCCGGATCTCACCGCGTGCTTGGATGCCGTTGCTCCAGTGAACAATGAGCGGTGTTGCAGTTCCACCTTCATGTGTCCACGTTTTGTGATAGCGAAATGGAGTATTCGCGGCGGTGGACCATCCAGGACCTAGGCAAAGATGGCTATCCGCAGATCCCATCGGTGCGTCGCGATTGTGCCCATCGCCACGAACCATGATCTCCGCGCTTGCACCGTTGTCGGACAGAAAGAAAATAACGGTGTCGTCGAATTGTTGGTGATCTTTTAAGAACTGAATGATTCGGCCAATTTGCCGATCCATGCAGTCGATCATTGCCGCATGGATTGCCATTTTATTGGCTTGGAATTCTTGTTGCGAAGGCGTTAAGGAATCCCATGGAACCGGACGATTGATTTCATCTGGACCTAATGTTTTCATCGCTTCTGGGAAATCATACGGCGGTCCGATATCAACCATTGGATCAGAGAGTTGCCCTTGAACCAGTCCCTTTGCTTGGATGTTTTTCCATCTTTCTTCACGTATCCTCTGCCAGCCAATTCGGTAGCGTGCACGGTACTTTTCGATATCCTCAGGGAGTGCTTGGAGTGGGAAATGAGGTGCGGCAAACGCAAGGTAATGGAAGAAGGGCTTGTCGGAGTGATGTTGTAAATGCTCCTCCATACACTGCACGACATGGTCACCCAGGGCATTGGTGGCGTAATACTCAGTACCCTTTGCGACGGCTGGTAAAGCTCTGTCATCTTTCCAATGTAAGGTTGGATTGAAGAAACGATGTTGATCCTTGAGGTAATAGGATCGGTCAAATCCTGAGGCGATTGGCATGCCGTCAAGGTGCCACTTGCCCGTGTGGTAGCTCCGATAGCCCCTTTGCCGTAACGTCTCCACGATCAACGGAGCCCACTCTGGTCGCTTACCGCGATTGCCACTGGGAACGCCATCAATTTTGTCCCGTCGGATACCGTGAGGATAATATCCGGTCAACAAAGACGCTCGCGTTGGCCAGCATCGTCCAGTGTTATAAAACTGTGAGAAGCGAATGCCGTCGTTTGCGAGCTCATCAAGATTTGGTGTGTTGATCTCGCCCCCATAACATCCCAAGTCAGAGTAGCCGAGGTCGTCTGCCATGATCAGCAAAACGTTAGGTTGCCTACGCTGACTAGACTGACCAGCCAAAGTTGAAGTGAGTAGTAACATCAAGATCAAGAACCGAGTAGCTAGTTTTTGCATGTGTCTCGCCATGGTTTAGCAATGAAAAGCACTGTTGATGTGAACTCAACAGAGGTTCTTCTAAATAACGGAACTACCTTACCGACGGAATTAGATGGTAGCTACTTTTTGGGTCGGTTGGAACGCTCTACAGGGATAGGGCTACCGTGAGGGTCTACATCCGGGTTATCGATTGCTTGATGTAATTTTTCTCGTAGATCTTTGTCGGTGTAGTGTTCCATTTTCTCTGCTTGTGGATGAATGCGGCTAGGATCTAATCCGACTTCGTCCAAAAGATATTGTTCCCACAGACGATGAGATCGCACGAGGTTTTGCGCACGATGGTGACCGAGTTCAGTCAGAGAAATCTGATTTGCGTTATTTCTCAATTCACCGCGGAAAAGTAACCATCTTTTGACCGCGATAAATGCAAGTCGGTTGCATAGCAGAACCTCTCGTATCCAGCGAGATTCTGCTTCTTTGCGACCTTGTTTTTCTTCAACTCTGTAAAGCAGAGCGACAATGTCGTCTGCCAAAATATTTAAGCCAAGCAAAATCTGATGCCACATTCTGATTGCTATGCCATCTTGCGGTGCGAAGATGGCCGCGAGCGTGAATAAGCTTCCCGCTGCGACAGCCATCATGCCAGCAGTTGACGTGCTCCGGAAACCAAACCAGCTTGGAATAGCAATGGCGGAAAAATGCCCAAGTATTCCGGAGATTGCAGCAATTAACGCACTAACAACAAGCATTTGAAATAGACGCCGTGTTAATAAAAATGCAGTGGCAGGCGGCACGATCATCATGGCTACGACCAAGACGCTACCCACACTCTCAAAGCTTGCTACCGCGGTGACGGCGACTAACGTCATCAAGACGTAGTGGATGGTGGCCGGGGAAAATCCAACGCTGGACGCAAGCCCCGAATCAAACGAAGCGATTTTTAGCTCTTTGTAAAAAAGAGTGATTACGATCGTATTCAAACCAAGCACGGCACTCAGGATTAGAAACGCTCGGGGCATTCGAATACCGAAGATGTTGACTTGTTCAAGCGGCGTTAATTCAATTGAGCCATACAGCACACAGTTCGCATCTAAGTCGACGCGGTCAATCCAATGAACAATTAGCACGAGCCCCAAAGCGAACAATGTGGTGAAGACGACACCGAGCGAAGCGCCTTCGTCTACACGTCCGCTTTTTCGAATCCACTCAGTAAAGAAAGCAGTGCCTAGTCCGACCACTACGGCTCCCACAAACATCGGGAAGCTCGATCGACTCTCTGTCACAACGAATGCAACTGCAAGACCAGGTAACACAGCATGGGTGATGGCGTCACCCAACATGCTCATCCGTCTGAGTACAAGAAAGTTTCCAACTAGCGAGCATGCAACCGCGCATACGACCGCGGTTAAAGTGATCCAGCCATCTAATTGCCAATTCCAATTGAAATCGCCCATGTTTCTCACTCCCTGTTCCCTGAAGAGTGAGTGGGTTCAGCATGTCGTGTCTGCAGTTCGTCCTCGGCAACGTGATGCGCCAAGAGATGAGGGCTTTGTGGGATTGTTTTCTGATTCTCCGATAGGAGTGCTTCGAGTTCAGCGACAATCTCTGGTTCGAGCACATGTTCAATGTGATCGGCTTCGCGATCGACTCTACTGGGAGCAAAATCTGCGTGATGAATGAGAAACAGCTCCCAAAGCCGATGTTCTCTCGTCAAACGCTCCGCTTCAATTCTGCCTTTCTTTGTTAGGCGTATTTGGGAGCCAATGCGTGTTATCCACTCCGCATTCGTTGCACGACGGATTGTGTCACTCAGTTCCCTTGGATTCCACGCACGGGCGAAGTTGAGTTTCTCAATTGAAATCTCTTGTTGTTCAAGCGATGCTTCTTGGTCCTCAGTAAGTTCAAACATCGTCCGCAGGAAGTGCTGCCCTGCTATGGAACGATTCATCCTAATTCTTCGAATGGAGCGAATGATTAATCCTCGACGTGAGCCGACTGCTAAGCTGAAGGTGAAACATCCCGCGCAGAAAAGAACAATCGTCGCTCCGGAGGGTAGACGCGGATAGATCGCGCTGAGTGCTGATCCGCAAATTCCACTCAAGGTTCCAATACACGCAGAAATCGCAGTCATGCTGCCAAGTTTATCAGTCCAGAAGCGGGCAGCAGCAGCTGGGATGACCAATAAGGCAACAACCATGATGAGACCCACAGCTTGAAGACCCACAATGGAAATTACCACCACGGAACCCATTAGCATTAAGTCAAGCGTTGTTGTGGGGTAACCTCGCGAACCAGTAAACGTTTCGTCAAAGCAAAGAAGTTTCAGTTCCTTGAAAAAAAGGAGACAGAAACTGAGGCATAGTAAGGATGCCACGCTGATCAATATGGCATCGCTTGCGATCATCGATGCCGTTTTGCCGAAGATGAAGGACTCCAAGCCTGCAGCATGTCCGAGTGGCATTTGCTGAATGATTCCAAGAAGAGCAATGCCTGCGCCAAAAAATACGCTCAGCACAATCCCCAAAGCAGTGTCTTCCTTGATCTTTGTTAAGTTTCGCACCACTAAGATTGCGAGGACTCCTAGTACTCCGGTTAATGTTGCTCCAACTAGGAGCAGCGGAAGTGATTTCTCATTCCAGCCAAAATGCGTTGCGATTAGGAAGCTGATTGCGATGCCCGGAAGCGTGGCGTGACTAATTGCGTCACCCATGAGTGCTCGTTTGCGCAAGAGGGTAAAAACCCCAACGATTCCTGCCGCACAGCCGAGCATTGCTGTTCCTAAGAGAACCACTCTGGTGTTGTGGTCCTGAAAGGAAAGAAGCCTGTAGGCTTGCTCCCATGAAGAAAGGGCAACCGACGCCAGCAAGTGGGTGATGTGGTTGATAAATCCCGGTATCAATGCACTGCTTCCGCTGAATGCGATCATAACGATCGCTCCCGTCGCCTCATCGCTTCGGATACCTCATCTAGCAGTGTTAAACGTCCTCCATATGTTTTATTGAGATTGTCCTCGTTGAAAACTTTTTCGACTGGGCCATCAGCTACCACTCGCATGTTCAATAGGATCACATGATCAAAGTATGTAGGAACCGTTTGTAGATCATGATGAATGACGAGCGTTGTGCGTCCGTTTGATTTCATCGTTCGCAACATACTGATGATTGCGTTTTCGGTAGCCGCGTCGACCGCTGCAAATGGCTCATCCATCAAGTAGAGTTCTGCGTCTTGAACCAGAGCTCTCGCTAAAAAGGTTCGTTGTTGTTGACCCCCAGATAATTCGCTGATCTGTCGATTTGCTAAATCTGCAATTCCAACCGATTCCAGTGCCTGCAGAGCTTGCGTGTGATGTTTCCTGGCTACTGGACGGAACCAGCCAATTTTCTTGTACAAGCCCATCGTTACGACATCCAAGACGGTGACGGGAAAATCCCAATCGACACTCTCTTTCTGCGGTACGTACCCGACCTGCTGTCTAGCCTTTCGATACGTCTTTCCAAAGATCTGCACTCTGCCGGATGCAACCGGCACGATACCCATGATCGCTTTCAGGAGCGTGCTCTTCCCTGCACCGTTAGGGCCAACAATCCCAACCAATGATCCTTGCGGTATCTCAAATCCTACATCCCAAAGTACGGGCTTTCGATGGTAAGCAACGGTAAGATCCTGAACGCTGAGCGGCGATTTTGAGGGCGTTGGGATTTGGTTTTCCAATGGTTGCATCGATCAATTGCTTCCAATCACGTCAGAGCAAGAATTATTGTTTTGAAAGATCTGCTGGCGGAGACTCATTCAACGTGCCTCCGAGAGATTGAACAACCGTTTTCAGGTTGTGGGACATCATGCCAATGTAAGTTCCCTGCTCACTGGAGATGGCTCCCATTGCATCCGAATAGAGTTCGCCACCGACTTTCACTTGATGTGATCGGGCGTTCGCACCTTCGATTAAGGATTCAATGTTCTTGGCCGGTACGCTACTTTCTACGAAGATCGCAGAAATTTGCCGTAAGGTAATCATGTCCACCAACTGATTGATTCGCTGTAGTCCGGCTTCTGATTCCGTTGAAAGTCCTTGTATCCCTGCAACTTCGATCTGATAGGCACGACCGAAGTACTGAAACGCGTCATGTGAGGTGATAAGCACACGTTTCGATTCTGGAATGGTTGCGATTGCTTGGATTCCGAACTCGTGAAGTTGTTTTAGTTCGTCCGTAGCTTTCATTGCATTGACGCGGAATTCCTCTGCGAGATTTGGAGAGATTTCTGTTAACTCATCAGCAATCGGTAATAACAGCTTTGACCATAACTCGATATCCATCCACAGGTGTGGGTCAACTTGACCCTGTTCATCCTGAATCAGCTGAGCATCAGATATCTTTTCAGCAATGGCGACGACGCGTTTCTGAGACGCTAATTGATTGAGGGTTGACGTCATCTTCCCCTCAAGGTGAAAACCACTGTAGAAGACGATGTCACTGTCCAGAATGCTCTGAATGTCGTCACGGTTTGGTTTGTAGAGATGAGGGTCAATCCCTGGGCCCATCAATTGCGTAACGTTGACATGTGAACCACCCACCTTTCGAACTAGGTCCGCAACCATGCCAGTTGTAACCAACACTTCAATGGTGTTCGAGTTAATATCGCGCTGATCTCGTGCTCGTGGTTGATCGCCCGAGCAGCCTAGTGTGGCCACCAGAAAGATAAGCGAGGCCGCGACCCAGCGGTTTTGGGTGATCGGTGGAGTCGCGTTCGACATGGGAATAAGGCACCGCGAGTGAAAAGGATTTAGCATTGACCTTCGGAAAGCAATTTGTAGCTTAGGCTACACTCTCCTTGTGTCGATTGTAGCTCTGGCTACAATTTTGTCAATTCGTAAATCACTGCGCATTTGCCTGATTGATTTTGTGTTTTCCGTCATCCTCCATCCGAAGATTGGAGTGGTCGCATGTCCGATCATGCCAAACAGTCACTTCCTCACCTCAGGACGCGACACGATCATTCGACTGAGTTAGCGGAAGATTACGTTGAAGCAATCGCAGAGATTGCTGCCGCGCACGGCTCTTGTCGTGTTGTAGATCTGGCGAAGCATTTTGGTGTGAGCCATGTCACCGTCAATCGAACCGTTGGTCGTCTCCAAAACGAAGGTTTGGTTACAACCGAACCTTACAAACCGGTGGGCCTGACAGGGAAAGGTTTGCGTTTGGCGGTGCAATGTCGAGAACGGCACGAGATTGTGTACCAATTCTTATTAGCGATCGGTGTCGATCCGCAAACGGCAGCGATTGATGCCGAGGGAATCGAACATCACGTCAGTCCAGCTACGCTTCAATGCTTCGTGAACTGGAGTAAAACCAAGGAATCTATTTCGTAACGTTCATTTGACCTTACGGTTTTGATTAGGGTTCATGATTTGGTGGCAGACCTGTTTCCATCGACTTGACCAGAACATTCGATGCGAGGTCTTTCACTGTCCTTCGTTCCAAGCTTTTCGCTTCTGCACGATTCTCGAGAAGTTCTAATCCGTGACTGTCGTGATCAAGCTGGCCGATATGACAGATGGGTTCGCCGGGGCTGACCGCGGGGAGAGTTGTCATTCCGAGTACGACACCGGTAAACGGCGACACTAGGACGTTCTTTTCTTGTCCCAGTAGGCTCGTGTTCGTGGCGAGCGGTTGGTGCTGTTCAATGATTTGGCCGGGCCTGACATGGAATTGAAGAAACCCTCCACGGTTGGCACGTATCCATTTGGTCGTTTTGATCACCACCTGAGTGTCTGGGCGATCCACGTTTCCATCAATCATTTGTAGGCTGCAGAGGATGTTTTTGATCCCTCGCACTGCGGTCGCGACAATTGCCGGCTCAACTTTCCAAATTTCCCCGCCTTCCATGACAATGGTCGGCACCCCTAACTTTGTTGCCTCGGCACGAAGTGAACCATCCGGACCAGAATTTGACAAAATGACTTCGCTTCCAAACTCAATGGCTAACTGTTTAGCTAAGGGATTCGATAGATCAGCACGTACGTTCGGATAATTTGTCCGACGCACCGAAGCCGTGTGAAGATCGATACCTATCGAGGCTCTCGCAACAATCTCACTGGAGATTTTATGGGCGATTCGAGCGGTCAAGCTGCCCTTGTTGGAACCGGGGAAGAAGCGATTTAAATCTCGCCGGTCCGGAAGATAGCGGCTATGTCGGTCGAATGCGAGAAGATTAAGGATCGGAACGAGGATGAGCGCGCCACGAAGTAGTTTCAGGTTGTCGTCGCAGATCAATTCTCGGATTGCACCGGTGCCATTAAGTTCATCGCCATGCAACGCAGCGGTGACAAAAACCACCGGTCCGTCTTCTACACCTCGATGAATTTGAATCGGAATTTTAAGAGAGATTCCGCTATAGCTTTCGCTGACCGGCAGAAAGACATTGCTGCGTTCATTGCGAGGAATTTCTTTGCCGCGCCATGTGTCAATTGGCTTCGCGGGGGCTCTCCATTGGTGGTCAGGAATGATTGACATCGGAAGCTAATTGGCTGGAGAGTTGCTTTAATTTCGGGCGTCGCCGCCGACGTGTTTTTTCTGGAATGAGTCCTCGCATCGCTTCTAATTTTCCAAAGCACAGGAGCCTATCCTGAGGTTCCAAAGAGCGTTTGAGTCTCGGGTTCGGGATCACTGTGGAGCCGCGATAAAGCGTTAACACATTGATGTCGAGCTCAGGTAGTCCTGATTCGTCAATGGTTTTGCCGACAAACTCGGAACCTTCCGGAATCAATAGCTCTGAAACTCCATAGCCGCGACTGACGGTAAGTCTTTGCCGCAAGTCGACTTCGGGGAAATCAACTTGAGCGGCGATGTAATCAACGATCGCTCCTGCGATATCGAGCTGAGTGCAAGTTTCAATTCCTTCCAAGCCAGGCGACGAATTGACCTCCATGACTTGAGGGCCGTCACTTCCTTCAAGCATGTCGACACCTGCTACCCTCAAGCCCATGATCTGTGCTGCGCGAACCGCGGTTTCACAATAGGTTTCATCAAGCAGTACCGGTTCGGTGCGTCCACCACGATGAACATTGCTGCGGAATTCTTGTCCCTGTGCAACGCGGCGCATCGCAGCAACCACACGATCACCAATCACGAATGCACGAATATCTCGACCCTTACTTTCGGAAACAAATTTTTGGATCAAGACGTTTTGTTTCGTACTCTGTAGTGTCTCGATGATGGCTTCGGCAATCTTCACGCTTTCTGCCAAAATCACACCGACACCCTGTGTGCCTTCCAGAAGTTTAATAATGATTGGAACGCCACCCACCCTTTCAATTGCAGGCAACACGTCACGTTTCTCACGAACAAACGTCGTCTCTGGAATCCCAATTTGATGCCGGCTCAGAATTTGCAGACAGCGAAGCTTGTCGCGAGAATTAGCGATTCCGGCTGAGGAAGCTACCGAGAAGACATCCATTTGTTCAAATTGACGAACCACCGCCGTACCAAAGTAAGTGACCGATGCCCCGATCCGCGGGATAATGGCGTCATAGTGACTTAGTAACTTACTGCGATAAAAAAGGTCAGGTTCTCCTTTTGCAAGATCAATTGAAAACCGTAGTGTGTCGAGAACCTTTACGTCGTGACCACGATGCATGGCCGCCTCTCTAAGACGGCGTGTGCTGTAGCAATCTAAGCTACGAGACAAGATGGCTAGTTTCATACTGGAAGTGATAATTAATAAAGGAATATGAATTCAACGAAGTGAAGAAAAGTCAGGAGGTTCGCGGTGAGCTGCCCTGGGCAGTATTGCGTGCGGCTTTATTTCTTTTTGCGGGATTCAGGTTTTCCTCCCAAGTATGATCGCGCCGAGTCCACAAGCATTTTTCCTCGAATTGCTTCTCTTCCAAGCAGGAGGCGAAAGCCCATTTCTGAGCGATCGGCGAGGGTAAGTTCAATCGGCCAAGATTGGTCTAGCCATTTTACGGAGGTTTGGATCACATACCTTTCAGAGGCTTCACCGTTGGAGCTGCGAACCAATCGCTGATCGTGGACTTTTGCTTCGCAGGTTACTGTGAAATTTTCATTTCGTTGGATGGGTTGTACAGAAAAGCGAACGTGCAACTGGCCATCAATTTGAAACGTTTCAATCATCGGTGCATGCAAACAGGATGAACGGGCACCGGTGTCAATTTTCGCCTTGATGCGTCGAATGCGAATCTTCGGAAGACTCAACCATTCGCGCCAACCAATGACGAGAAGAGGCTCAGACGGCAAGGAGTTATCAAGGGGAGCGTTCAAGGTCGATTTACTCAGTGGTCAGGCTCGCAAAAAGCAGATGATTACCGGGCAGGTACCGTGATTGATTGTTCCAAGTATTTGATTCAGCATCGGTTTGAAGCGGCGTCACTGCTGCTCGGCCAGTCAGCTGATACTTTACCTATTCGATTTCTGCACCGTCGGAATTCAACCTTCCGACGCCGGTAAATGCAACCGCATAGACCTCATTCCGCTCGGTTTTCTACCTGATAGTGGGAGGAAGGATGCGTAGATGCTAAGCTGAACCGCGTCGCTCACTCAACTCCTGAAAAATCATGGCTCCATCGAAGCAAAAATCAAACTCTCGCAAAGAATCTGGGAAAAGTGGCGAAACGTCTGTTCGCCCGATCAGTTCATGGGTCAATCAGCTTCTCGCTCGTCGCGGTTATGCACAAGTGGGCGTGAACGAAGCGATGAGGGATGTTGTTGCTGAGATACTTGGTGAAGGTCTCAGAGATGCTGTTGAGGTTGGAAATCTTAAAGCCGGTAAGCTGCACCTCTTTGCTACCGATTCTGTCACGCTTCAGGAGTTAAACTTCCGAAAACGAGAGATCTTACAAGCGATCATTAAGGCATTTCCGAACAGTAAAGTGGTTGATCTGCGTTTTCGCGTTCAGGCTCGTTAGCTCTTCTTGTTATTTCTTGTTCTGCTGCGATGCTCGTTTGGGTCTTTGGAAAGCGTCCGTAAAAGGTGGCATCTCAAAAGGCACAGGGTTTTCAAGTCTTGGATCACCTGTCCTTTTCATTTCTTCCATCAGTCGATCATGAAGAGACCTTTGTAGCTCAGCTGAGCTTTCAAGTTCTGCGAGGTTGTCCATGCAGTGTGGATCTGCGGTGAGGTCATAAAGTTCTTTCCGAGGACGACGTCCTACGGCATAGTTGAAATATTCCGGTGCTTCATCGCGGCGCGTGACAATCCATGCTTTGGTGGGGCTGGCATCGAGGTCGCCGAAGGCGGCGAAGGTATTTTCCTGTAAGCTCAAGTAATCCGGCATAATCGCTTGTGTGCCAAAGCCAGGTCCTGTGCCCATCGGCCATCTTTCAGGTTCAAAATTAAGGATGTAGAGGTGTTCGTGTGTGCGAATGGCACGTTGTGGATAGGGTTTGAATTCTGTTCGTGCAGCAGCAACGTGTCGTTCTCTTCCGGTAAAGATTGCGTCACGATGAGGTTCAATGATTCCAGATCCGCCGTGTTCAAAGATCGCCACTAGAGAATTTGCGATCATCGTATCGGGAATCGCGACACCGGCTGATTGAAGAAAAGTGGGGGCCAAATCTGGAAGCGAAACGAGGTCGTCAACGATTCTGGATTTTCCCTTGATTCCATCTGGCCATCGTATTGCCAATGGTACTTGCGTTCCGAAGTCGTAAAGGTTGCACTTGCCTCGGCTGACTCCCGGAATCCCATGGTCTCCACTGACGACCAATAAAGTTTCATCATAGATGCCGATACGTTTGAGTTCCTCGATCAAGACACCCAAACCAGCATCAAATGCCATGACTTCACCGAGGTAGTCAGCAAAATCTTCTCGAACCACTGGAACATCAGGTAGGTACGGTGGGAGTTTGCCTCGAAGTGAATCAGGATCAATTCCCCAAAGTTTTTTCCCGCTTCCCGCAATCCATTTTCGATGTGTATTAGTGGGGCCTAGCCAATAACAAATTGGCTCACTGCCGTCGAGTTTTTGATCTTCATCAGAGTCAAGAAACGAGCGAATATTTTGTCGAACTTCATCGAGTAGTTCGCGTTTAGCTTGCTCATGATCCTCCTGTCGCATCGCGTACTGGGAAAAACCATTGAATTTCCCTCCATGCTTTTGATACTTTCTTGCTGCCCCGCCATGAGGAGCGTCAGCCGGTGACCCCGGACTCCAAACCTTATACGTATGGCCAATACGATATCCTGATTTCTCAAGTTCGAGTGGATAGGATGGAATCGAACCGTCCCAAATAGCACCTTGCAGAATGGATCCTCGGCCGCACCTCCAAAAGTGTTGTCCGGTTAGTAACGAACTACGGCAGGGTGTGCATGACGGGGCGCTAACGAAGGCGTTGGTGAACAGAATCCCGTCTGTTGCCACTTGGTCAAAGTGAGGTGTTTTAATCACATCGTGTAGTTTACCTGCTGAGATCGTTCCGTAGATACTGGCGTATTTTCCCCAGTCATCGGCAAACGCCATCACGATATGTGGTCGTTTCTTTACGGAAGCATCTTTGAGATCGGAACCTATCAATTGCTTGGTGCTGAATGTTAACACCAACGCGATGATACTTCTCCAGAGTAAAGGAGTGATGGCGAGCGGTTGAGATTTTTCACAAACGTCTGTCTTGAACAATGAAAACATGCCTTTTCTCACGGTCAACTTGTGTGCGAAACGCTTCAGCAATCACCATTGTGGTTGGCCCGATACGTGACCGTTAGCCATGGCGTGGTAATTGATCAAACTCATGTTTCTGGTCTTGCTGCGGAAGCTCCAGTTCGGCACGATAATAACACGTTTAAGTGAACTCGTGCGGCCACGTTCGCTGTGTTCATCACTTGAGCCACTGCGCGTGATCTTGCTCAGATATTGCCATAGGTGAGACTCACGCAAACAATCTCATGAACCTTTTTCTGGGGTGTCTCTGTGTCGATTAATGATGAAGCAAATCAACCGCGTTCATTAAGTGCTGCGGCACGACGAGTTCTTGGCGTCCTCGTTGAGAAAGCAAAGACAACGCCTGATCACTACCCTCTGACGCTTAACGCGGTGGTGACCGCATGTAACCAGAAATCGAATCGTGATCCGAAGATGGATCTTGATGAAGATCAGGCGATGCTGGCACTCGACGAATTGAAGGGTGTGCAAGCTGCTCGAGAAGTACAAGGGAGTGGTCGTGCTACCAAGTATCGGCACGCTGCCTATGAGTGGATGGATATCGATGGAGCTGAGTCAGCCGTGATGACCGAGTTGTTACTCAGGGGGCCACAGACGGTCGGAGAAATACGGACTCGAGCTTCACGGATGCACCCATTTGCAGATCTGGATATGCTTCAGCCAGTCATTCAGCAGTTGTGTGATAAGGGCTTGGTGGAGGCGATGAGCCCTCCGGGGCGCGGTCAGCTATTCGCCCATACTCTTTATCAGAATCAGGAGAAGCAGTTTCTTCTGGCTAGGCTCGAGAAAAAGCACGCCGCTTCTCCAGTTGCTGCGAGTGCAGCAAGTGAAGAGAACCTGCAGGGCGTTGATAAACTTGTTGCCCGTTTAGAGGAGGTGACAAGTCGCATTGATGCTTTGGAACGGAGACTCGCAGAGCTTGAAGAATAATCAGTTCTGCATACGCTATTGCCATTGGCATATCGATTCAACAAAGTCGGCTGAACCATCACGCTTCCATCCATCGAGCTGGGCTTGACTCTTTAATTGCTGCCCGCGTTGAAGCGGTGCAACAAAGTACGAACAGTCAACTTCATGCAGGCTGGTCATGTCACCCCATAATTTTTCGAACTGCGCCACGGGGTAAATATCTTCTTGTCCATTACCCCACCGCTTTTTCACTTCCTTGAGGGTAATGTAGGTGGGAAGTCGTTTTGACATTTTTCTAACCGCTGCTTCACAATCCGACTGATTGGAAAGAGATGGTCGTGTGAGGTTCATCGAGGCCAAGAGCCGGTCGATGTCGATCCAGGTTGTCATTGAATTGTAATAGGTCAATTCAAACTCAGACTCTTCATCCGGCATGGCCAAACCTTCGACGAGTCTTGGTCTACCATCAACGCGTGCGAGACCACCACCTCGGTCATCTAGACGTCGCGTGATGACTTCGAAAGATAGCGCAGATTGCTGCTGGATGTGAGCGCCAAGCATTGATGGATCAACATTCGCGCCTAAAGTGTCGATGTTGTGTAGCAACAAATAACGCAATGACGGGTGTTCGTCGAGTACTTGTCTCAAAACCCCATTGAGAATCATGTTGGGGATTTCATACCAGTGCCCAACGGGATGGATGCACTGGTGGGGAAGGTTGTCGGTATAGTCGAAGCCTTCACCTGCAGATTTAGCCCACTGTGTTAGTGCCTGCCTACTGCTTTCTAGAACCTTCTGCTGCTGCTCGTCGAGTATCTGCTGAGAGGTTTCCTCCCATAAGAATTGCAGATCACGAATCATTGGAATTGTTCTGAGACCGATGCTTTGACCCGTGGAAATATAAAGAGATCCATCAAAGCCGTAATGGCTTTCTGCTTTCAGGCGATCCCGAATAGCTCGATCGGTTAGGTGACTTGTTGTGAAAATGTGAGGAATGGTACTCGAATATTGAGAGGCGGTTTTCCGGTTTTTGGCTAAATGGACTTCAAGAAAAGAGCGATGTTTGCCTGAAAACCTATGAAAAGGATGCAACGCTTTGCAAACTCCGGCCCCTTGTGTCCACCGGCTCCCAACGCCAGCCGCGAGAGTAACGACAGCAACTTCATTTCGCCGAATGGCATCAGCTCCGGCTTGTACTGTGTCGGAATCCGGTGACTGCCGAAGGTCAATCACATCGGTACTCTGCACATCGGTGATGGTAAGACTTGTAGAGAGCCGGTTGTGGGATAATCCGATCTTCCCTTTCTGAAGATCTTCACGAATAGCTTCGTGCTGCTGTCGGTCAAAACCACATTCGGTCAGCAGTTCTCCGAGGGTTTGTCCGCTTTCAGAAAGTTGAGAAGATTGAGGTAAGACGCTATCGATGAGGACTCGTGGTAGATGATCCGACTCTCTACGACACCTCTGCCCAATTGAAGTTAGTTCTTTTTGGCGGTCACGAGACAGATCCCGCGGCGGAAGCCGTAATAAATCGGGGAGTCTTAACGCGTAGTATTTATCCGACATCGGATTAGGTTGATCAATAATCAACTCAGCGTGCGTTCCCCGGTCATTGATTTTAAAGTCGTAAATCACTGGATCCATTGCAAATGGTAGAGACTGGGATAGCTCTTGTTTTGTCTTTACAAGTGTCTCTGAAAGCCAGTTTTTTGCTTCGTCTTTGACGGAGGGCTCAAATAGAAAACCCATGCCACCACCCGCCATGCCACCAAGCATCCAGAAACCCCAGAAATCCTCGGCGTAGTGCTCTCTGCATTTTTGAATCATCAGGTCAGTGAATCGATTCGTCGCCCAAGGAATGATTGTTTGCAATGGGCCTTCGAAGTTTTCAGTCGTTAGTCTGCCTATCTCTTGAATGTCACCTTGTCGCATTGCCCCGAGGATTTGGTCAAGGATGCTGATGGCATGTTCTCGTCCAAGCCACTCAGCTTCGCTTCTGAGTAGATAACGCTCCGTAACCATTTCCAAGATTGGCCCAACATTCTGAGCCATACCGCCATGCACGAGTACTAAGCTGTCTTGGAGTTTTTGTCGGGTCTCTGCTGACGCTTCATCAGCCCCTAAAAGATGATGGCTCGGCATCAAGCGACCTCGGCTAATGCCGAACTCTGCATCTTCGGTGCCAGCGATCACGCCTTCGATGAGTTTGATACCGGGCCAAACACCTCCGGAGTCTTGCCAGCCGCCGCCACTTCCACCAATCCATTCACCAAGAATCGCCCGAGCTCCAACGAGTTGTCGATCCTGTTCGGTCAGCGGACCGGAAAGTTGTGAGATCTGCCCGGTCGCACGCATCAAAATTGAAATCAGTGATCCTAAAAGATTGGTCGAGACGGCAAGCCGCGAGCCTTTGGGGATGTCATTGATCTGACTAACAAGTTCCAAGCCGTTTCCGGGGCCAACCAGTTCACGCAGGAGTTCTTGGATTGATTGATTTGAGCCGTCCAAACCCGGTGGGACGATTCCCGCGGCGACGATCGCCGCTTTAAGGAGCCCTAGATAATCACTTGCAAAGTCGAATATTTCCGAGATTTGATGAAGATCAGCCGACGCACGTAAATCCACGCTCACTAAACGAATAACGGGTTCATCTATAACCCTCAGATAAGTTTCAATAGGTGGTTTGGGTTCTTTGTCTCGACCACATACAGCTAGGTCAATTGATGCGTTGAGGACTCTTGCTCCCTGTGGAAAATCCATGCCGAGGAAGAAAATGTCACTCCACGCGCTGTGGGAAAAGTCCATACGCACTGCTGTTTGTTCCCGCAGTGTTGGACGTGAGTTTTCTCCGTTACCACGTTGAAGTAATTCTGGCCGAATGCGCAGCGGGTGATCGGCTGGGTGCCCGAGGCGAAACATCCACTGATTTCCCTTTACCGTTCGCACACTACGTCGAACTTGATCGGCAAGTGTCTGGAAAGCAAGTTGATGGTAGGCATCCGCCAAGGCACTGCTGAGGCCATCGCTAGGCCCTGCTAACTCTTGGGTTTCGAGGAAGAGATCAATCGCCTCTACGAAGCGACGCTTCAATAGATGCTGGTATCCGGCATAAGGAATCTTTGTGGTGTTTTTCTGTGATACAACCTTAGGTAAGTAGTAACGGTAAATTGCTGCAATAAAGAACAGTGCCCGCACGCGGTGGTACAGGTTTCCCGATTCACGTCTAAATTGATCCAGTTCCTTCGCGTGTTGAAGCAAAGCACTGGTATTGAGACCATCGCAAAGAGATTCAAGTGATTGATTCCTGATGGAATCATCATCGGAGATAATTACTTCAATGAGATGATTCACTGTGCTGCCCCTACTTCGTGACGGTTTGCCAGCAGTTCAATCAGGTCGGACAGAATGCGATCCCGATCACGACCGGAAAGGCCGATCGCTAATTGAGCTCGCAGTAACCCATATTTCATACCTAGGTTGCAGCGATGTCCCTGCACCTGAAAAGCCAGATATTTCTCTCTCGCGGGCAAGATATTCAGAGCATCAGCTAGCGTTTTCACTCGATCCGCTTGGTGCTCGGGCAGCTCTTCCAAGATCGTAAGTACCTGCTTGGTTAAGACGTGCATGCCAAAGAATCCTAGGTAGTGACCTGCTCGTAATCCAGGTGTAACTAAGGTTTGTTCTGCGATGGTGGGTGTTGGCTTTTCTTGAACAGTATCAACCTCATAGACTCCTGGTTGGTTGGGTAGAGGTCGTCCACCAACGATTCCAAAGTACGGCAGATTATTTTCTCTCGTTGCTTGAACTGCAGAGACAGTGCAGCCAGATTCTTTGGCAACCGAAAGTAGTTGAGATGCACAAGTCAGTGAGTTGTCACTGAGATAAAGATGGTCACCAACGAGATGCAGAAAAGGGGAGTCGCCGACAAACCCCTTGGCTAGCAGCAAGGCATGGGCATAGCCAAGCGGTTGGTCTTGCGCAATGAAACGAACATTTCCTTTGTGCTGACCAGTCGCGGCAACAAATGCTTGTTCATCACCAGGGGAAATCACGACACAGACATCTTCAATCCCCGACGACCAACACTCTTCCAGTACCAACTGTAAGGCGGTTTTTTCTTCCCCACTGCGATCGACTAATTGTTGCAGTGGAAGTCGGTTCTGTCCTGGTGCGGCGGCAGTGATGACAGCTTTACGAATGTGCACGAGTCGCCTCTTTGTTCGGAGCTAAGCCTGTTAAGTAACAGCCACCGACTCTTGGGTAAGTTGCCATGCTCTTTTATGCATAAGCAACTAGATCACCCGCACTCACTTTCGCGTAGGTGGCTGAAATCCTGATGCAGTGATTAATTCGATTTCGGTTTAGTTTTAAGTCGATGGCCTACGATCAAAAATGTCGGATTCAGGGCATCGAACCGTACGCGATCGAGTTGATATTGCCCTCGTGCGATGTTGATCATTCGCACTTCAGGTTGCACATCTGCTTTTTCTAATTCCGCTTGAACGGCAACCAAGTTATCAGGGCTTGAGACATTCACCACGATACGGCCTTCGGTTTTCAGTCTCATCACGGCTTTTCGAACGAGATCCGGTACCATTCGTCCACTGCCACCGACGAAGATGGCATCAGGATCTGGGAGTTCTTTCCATGCATCCGGTGCCTGCCCGTGAATGGGAACAAGCGTGGGAACATCGAACATTTTGGCATTTTCAATCATCATCCCGTAGTCTTCTGCATCCATCTCGATGGCAAACACTTTCCCTTCTGATGCCAAAGAGGCGGCTTCAATGGCCAATGAACCACTGCCCGCACCCACGTCCCAAACGGTGCTGTCTCGATGAATTTGCATTTCAGCCAAAGCGATGCAACGCACTTCCGAAGGAGTGATCAGTCCTCGCTTTGGACGAGACTGGATAAATAGGTCGTCGGGGTTGCCAAATAGCCGTCGTTGTTTGCTACCGCTTGGCCGATCAGCACTTCCCGATCGCCGGACGAGTACCATTACGTTCATCGATCCAAACTTCTGATCCCGGATGGATTGCAAATCACCCTGAGTGACCACTTCGTCAGGTGTTCCGAGGTTTTCGCAAACATACGCGGTAAAGTAATCGATCCGCCGATCCAGCAATGATTCAGCCACGACCGAGGGAGAAATGTCGTCAGTGGTGAATAAACCGACTCGCTCGGCGGTGCGAATGTTTTCAACAACCCGATCAAGTGGCTGGGTAGCAAGGTTCGTGAGGTACGCATCGTCCCAACTTTCTTTCACTCGCGCAAAAGCGAGTTGCATGCTGCTGACGTGCGGGACAATGTCAAAGCGTTCTTTGCCGATTGCATCTGCGAGATAACGCGTGATTCCATAAAACAGGGGATCGCCACTGGCCAGCATTACCGTTGGGCGATCGTCGAGCTTCGAAATCGTTTCGGTGAGTTCTGTCAAGTCATGGCCAATGGTGATGCATTGCGCTTCAATTGGCGACACCATCTCAATCAGGCTTCGTGATCCGATGACCACTTCTGCTGAATGAATCAGATCTCGGGAATAGGGTGTCAGGCCGTCCATTCCGTCATCGCCAATGCCAATGATTTGGATTCGCGAGTTCATGGTTCTGCTCGGTTTAACGTGGTTGAGGAATTTATTGATGGGTCGTTTCAACCCATGGAACTTTTTACGAATATTAGAAAGATCAAAGGTCTCTTTTTTCGCGCTGACGACGACTGTATCTCTCGAGCGTTTTGCGTTCTGCTTGAGTTAAGCTGCTTTCACCGTGTTCATGAATCTTTCCTAGAATCCTGTCTGCCTCTTCTGCGTCACGCGCGGAATATTTGTCTGGGTCGTGGAGCTTCAGACGCACGCGTCGTGATCGATCTCGAAATACGCGTTGCAATGACTTAGGTGAAAGATTTGGCAGGTTGCGAAAGTTCCAACCCAGCCGATAGTACCCGAGCGCAAAGAATGCTCCGGCCAAATGCACCGTGAATGCTGTGTTGGACATGGGAAAGAGTCCAAGTGCACCAGCGAGATCGATCGAAATAAATAAGACGGCCATCACCCACGCTTTGACGGGGATGATCAGCATTAGTAAAAGTTCCCGGTTGGGAAAGAAGCAGGCAAACAGAATCGATGTGCCAATCACTGCACCGCTGGCACCAATCGTCCCGCCCTGGTTGCCGTCAACCAAGTGAGTCGCACTTCCCACAATTCCGCCGGCAACCACTGCCAATAGGTAAAACTTCAGGAATTCCTGTCGGCCCAGTCTCGCTTCAACATCACGCCCAAAGACATAGAGTCCAAACATGTTGAACAACAGGTGATTGAGATTCGAAACGTCATGCGCGAATCCGTACCCAAGAAACTGCCACCACATCCAAGGACGAAGGAGCGTCTCTTTGTTAATTGCCAGCCACTCAATAACCATATTGTCAGGGACAGGGCCAACACCGGGCTTTAAAATCAGATCTTTGGTGACAAGCTCAGCGAGAAAGACGAAGACATTAACAATGATTAACGTCACAGTGATGCTGCGTGGAGCGTTTGCTTGCTCCCACGGGGAGTAAGCCTCTCGTCCGTAATCTCGATCGTAAATCCCCATGAGGCGACCTTTGTGGCTTACAAAAGCGGTGTGAAGATGAATGAGGGTGTCACTGAGCTTGTTTTCGACTCTTAAATTGACATCGGCTAAAAAAGATCTGAGTTCCGGTTGAGGCTCCGCCTCGAGCTGTTTTTCTCAAGAAAATCAAGCATCTGAATGATTCTGTTTGAAATCACTTTTATACGAAGATGGATTGTGTCGATTGTGTCGAATTTGAGCGTCGCAAAATCGCCCTGATTAAGTTCGTCTTGCAGCGATTTCAGTCTAGCTTCAGTGCCTCAACTGCAGCCCAAAGTTGGTCATCAAGACGATCACTTTCGCCAACCGGGATTGGTGTCAAGTCTTCCGTGGCATGACTGGAATCAGGGTGGTCAGATTCGTTGGTAGTGCCCTCCGCAGAAACGGACAACGACGGGTAGGATGATTCTCGCCAACGTCTCGCCAAGGCCTCAAGTTTGTTTGTGTCTAATGAGACTTCAAAACCGGAGTTCGGAAGCACGCCCCATTGCTCGTCTTCCTTGGCATCACGTTTTCGATGGATGTTCTCGCCGTTAGGTCGGTAGTACCTTGCGACCGTAAGACGTAAGGCACTGCGTCCGTACTGAAGCGGCAAGATGTTTTGTACCGTTCCCTTTCCAAAACTTCGTTTGCCGACGATGACGGCTCGATTGTGATCTTGCATGCACGCGGCAACAATCTCGCTTGCGCTCGCCGAATCTTGATCGATTAGTATTGCGATCGGTATGCTCGGATCTACAAGGGTTCCCTCTGTCGCATCAAATTGGTCTTCCAGTACCCCGCCACGCGTCCGAGTAGAAACAATGCGTCCCTCGGAGAGAAACATGTCGCTGATTTCTACAGCTGCATGCAGGAGTCCACCTCCATTGCCTCGTAGATCAAGAATCAGACCATCGTATTCTTGTCCAAGACTTGCTAACGCATTTCGAGTTTCGTCAACTGTACGGTCTCCAAAACTGGTCAGTCGAAGGTAAGCAACTTCCGGCCGTTTGGCGAGGCGGTAGACCCAGCCGTTGTCTTGATTGCGATGATCGCCGATGACCGATTCAATCTCGATGCGATCACGCTTCACGCGAATATCAAGGGTATCGCTTTCCCGTTGAATACCGATTGTAATTTCGGTACCGATGGGGCCTTTAAGTTTTTGACTTACCTCTGCTAATGGCAGGGACGACACGTCTTCGTTGTCAACACTCAAGATTCGATCACCGGGCAGAAGACCTGCTTCCAAGGCAGGTGATCCAACGAGCGGTGTAATCACGCGAACAGGTTGATCTGATTCTGGTTGCTCCACATAAATACCAATCCCCGCAAATTCTTGTTGGATGCTATCCTGAAAAGCTTGGTAGTTCTGTTCTCCGATAAATTCGCTGTGGTCATCAAGACTCTCTGTCATGCCATTCAAAGCTGAGACAACGAGTTGGTCTGCATCGACCGGGTCAACGTAATAGGCATCGATCATTGCAATCGCGTCGCCCACCATCAATGCAGTTTTGGTTCGGCGTTGAACAGCATAGCAAAGCATGCTGAAACAGGCCGTCACGATGATGATGTTGACGTGTCTCGGTGGCATCAGAATGAATTTCGATTTAGTGCAGGGTTTTGACGGGGAAGTCGGCATCTTCTACCGCAAAGATACCGTTTGAGGCATCAGGTACCGTTCAGGAAAGGTACTGGAATGAGGATCGCATGTTGTTGAACCCATGTCAGTAAGCCATCCCAGCTTGTGTACTGTGATACGTAGACAAACAGCACATAGATCGCCACAACGCTACCAATTCCGATTCTTGCCAGAAACCGCGATGCCTTACCAACGAAGGTTGGTCTTATGGTTTTTCTCTCTGCTCGTCGCATTGCGAGACCGATTGCGATCCTTGCAGGCAAGATAAACGCAATGAATAAGAGACAAGGCAGCCAAACCACTTCACGAGGAGTTGCCTCGATTTTCAGTAGATAGAGCGGGATGGGTGTGATGAACAGCGCAAAAACCATCGCGAGAAAGATCGCCCATGGTGCAGCTGAAAATAACTGCCGCACTTTTTTTCGTTCAAAGATTGCTGAGAGACGATTTTCCGCTGCAAAGTGAGCTTGTAATAAAGGAAGGTAAAATAGGCTGAATGCAAGGCACAGAATCGCCAAAAATCCGATTAGTCCAGCCAATCCTGACTCTCCTTCGCGGAATGCCAAGATGATCACGATGGTGGGTGCAAGCCAGACGAGAGTGCCAACCGCTCCGCGTAAGCCAAGCCAGAAATATCTTGGAAGTTCAAATGCGGTTGTGAAGTTCCAGAGCTGATCCGGTGCATTTTTCCAAGTGCTCCACCGCCAACCTTCCGAGAAGAAACGTTTCGGCTGCGGCCACAGGTAACATTTGAGGCTTCCACCTCGAATCCAAGCCCAGAGTAAATAAAGTGTTGCCAGCACGGACGAGGCAATCGCTGCACCCCGTAAAAGCACTGCTTGCCTCGAATCTGCATCAATGATGTGAGCAACAGATTCCCAATGTGTTAACAACTGACTGGGGATCGCGGCAATGATGATCGCTAGAGCTGCCAAACCGACAATGCCTGCTTGGTGCATCTTTGGAAGTGAATCGCGTAACTTGCAGCCGTTCTTGAGTCTACCCGAAACATCGAGTAGGTATCCAAATGCGATCAACTGAACGACCGGAATCGCCGTTAGTAGTGCCAACAAAACCACTAGAGAGCCGAAAGAAAAGATTGACGAGAGTGCCCTACGCAGTCGCTTCAGCCAATGTTTGAAAAAGCCGTACTTTTCCACGTTGGTTTCAAGTTCCTCGGCGAGATCAGTCATTGGGTAGAGAGTGAGGGTCGTAATACGGTCGGGTGGCGCGGTGATGTCCACCCAGATTCAGGGGCGTAAAGTTCTGCACCTAATTTTCAAGCAGTTGATGAGTGTCATTCTAACCGCACCTCTGTGTAGCACGAGTGATGGGAGTGAATTCTCGTTCTTAGAAACCTCTGATTTGATATCGGGTGGGACTACCAGGCGTGAAATCCTGCTACCGCAGGCGGGGAAGCATCATCTTGAGTAGAAAACTACAAGAATTCAAAAAATGTTGATGTCTTGCTTCATGAGTCGATGGTTCCTCGGTCGCGGCAGGGTGGTAATCCAGTGATTGCCGCGGAAAAAGTGCGTTTCTCTGCCGGCAAATGCCCTCGCGATGTTAAGGCTGGCAAACCTTGAGGATGACGTGTTCGAACGTCAAGCGCGAGATGGTAATGGTCCGATGGAATCACTCGTACCGGTTACTCCGGTTAGTCCACGGTGATCTCTTGGTTGACCACCGCTAGTATTGCAACGCAACGATTCGGCTTCAGGACTCTATGCGATCAACCTTCCACGTTTTCCGCATCGCCGTCCTTCTCGCGACTGGCGTTATTAGTACCGCTGCTTTGGCGAAAGCTGAGGATGTTGCCGACGGTGTTTACTTCTCCGCCCGTGAAACGCCTACGGTCCTTGCCATTCGACGGGCATCGCCGGCGGTTGTGAATTTGCACGGCCAGAAAACAGTCCGCACCACTGCAGCAGGGATGGCGGGAGCAACCGGTCCCGAGACGTTCAAGCATGTAAACGGCATGGGAACTGGAGTTATCATCGACTCTCGTGGCTATGTCATTACGAACTACCATGTCGTCGAAGATGTGGAGAAAATCCACGTAACGCTCGATGATGGTCGGGAAGTCACAGCCGATCTGGTTGCCGCTCGTGTTAAAAATGATCTTGCTCTGGTTAAGATCAACGCTGACGAACCGCTTCCGACCATTCCTCGCGGTACCAGCTTGGACCTCATGGTGGGTGAGAGTGTCATCGCAATCGGTAATGCATTCGGATATGTGCATACCAGCACCCAAGGCATCATCAGTGCTCTACACAGAGAGGTTCCTGTTAACGAGAAGCAGGAATATCACGACTTGATTCAAACCAGTGCGGGAATCAACCCCGGCAACTCGGGTGGACCACTGCTAAATATTGATGGCGAGATCATCGGGATTAATGTGGCGGTACGAGTTGGGGCGCAACAGATTGCGTTTGCTATTCCGATCGATCAGGTGATCGAGACGGTCACTGAGATGGTGGATCAATACAACGATTCAAGGCTTACCACCGGCGTGCGAACCGACGGCGGACCCCGCGAGGGCGACGGTGTGACCGTCGTTAATGTCTCCGCAAGCAGTCCCGCCAACGGGAACGGGCTGAAACCGGGTGACCGCGTGGTCCGCGTCGGGTCGCATCCAATCGACGATCGCTTGGATTACGTTCTTGCTCTGTTGGAAGTGGGGCCTGGAGATCCACTTGCATGGGAGGTTGAACGTGCTGGTGAGCGGATGGAAGTCGCTCTGCAATTTGACGCCAGTTTGTCGCATGCCGATCGGGTTGCACAAACAGCGTGGGACGTCATCGGAATTCGGACGCAGAACGTCCCAGAGGCCAACATGCGGCGTCTGAACTACCGAATGAAAACGAAATACTTAGGTGGCTTGTACATCTCAGACGTTCGACCCGGATCGCCAGCGGCCAAGCAAGGAATCATGAGCGGCGATGTGCTTCTCGGGATTCATGGCTGGCAAACAACGAGCCTTACTGATCTCGCGGGGATCCTCGAGCACCCTGACATGCAGAACGGTCCAAGGACTAAGTTCTACTTAGTACGTCGTGAGCAGACTCTTTTTGGTCATATGAATCTGGCTTCACAGTCTTCAGCTCTGAGACGTTGAGCGTTCATTTTGATCTAGCTAAATCTCACGTCCCGGGGCGACCTAAAAGCATGTTATTCCATGCGGAGAGTTGCCGACCCAGCCGGGACGATTTTTTTGGCTCACCGATCTTTGAGTGGGGCAATGCCTCTCGCCCCCTTCGTGTTTACCAAGATCGATTGCTTTCGTACTCGTTGATCAATTCTTCGTGCTGAAGAGTCTGGGCGATATCGTCTAAGCCATTCAGGAGGTTGTGCCGTCGACTTGGATCGATCTCGAACGAGTATTCAATTCCACCGCCGCTAATTTTTTGCGTTTCAAGGTCAACGGTTAGTTCCAAGGTCGGTTGCGATTCTGCGAGCTTAAAAATTTCACTCACCTCATCCTCGGAAAGGACGATTGGCAGAACACCATTTTTGAAGCAGTTATTAAAGAAGATATCAGCGAACGAAGGCGCGATCACTGCTCGGAAACCGTAATCGTCCAGGGCCCATACGGCGTGCTCTCGACTGCTGCCGCTGCCAAAATTTTGGCGTGCAATGAGAATGCTGGCGTCTTTAACCTCAGGCTGATTGAGTTCAAAGTCGGGATTCGGAGTCGACCCATCGTCTTGAAAACGCCAATCGTAAAATAAGAACTGGCCAAACCCTGTTCTCTCGATACGCTTGAGGAATTGTTTTGGGATGATTTGGTCAGTGTCGACGTTGGCTCGGTCCATCGTTGCAACGACACCAGTATGAACGGTAAAGCTTTGCATTTTGAATATGACTGATGTTTAAATGAATGAGTTGATCGGAGGGTCGGCATGCTAGCCGTCGGTGAAATCTGGTTCGTGACAAATCACCGTTGAAGTATGTTGTTCCTTCTACGTGTTGTTCAACACTTTGGTATTAGGCTTTGTAATCCCAGCCGCGAACGTCCACAAATCTACCGGAGACGGCCGCTGCAGCTGCCATTTCTGGACTGACCAAGTGGGTTCGTCCACCTTTTCCTTGGCGACCCTCAAAGTTTCGATTGCTGGTACTCGCACATCGTTCTCCGGGAGACAATTTGTCTGGATTCATTGCAAGACACATGCTGCATCCTGGTTCTCGCCAGTCGAAACCCGATTCCTTGAAGATCAGGTCGAGACCTTCTTTCTCGGCTTGTGCCTTCACTTGACCACTCCCAGGAACGACCATTGCGTTCACGTCAGAGGAGACGTGGTGGCCCTTGAGAACTTTAGCTGCTGCTCGGAGATCCTCAATTCTCGCATTGGTGCACGATCCGATGAACACTCGATTGATCGTGACGTCAGAGATTGGTGTTCCCGCATCCAAGCCCATGTATGCTAAAGCATTGCTGGTCGTCTTTTGGTCGGTCGCATCGGAAAAATCGCTTGGACTTGGAATGGTTTGATTAACACCCAACACCTGTCCAGGGTTTGTGCCCCATGTGATTTGTGGCTCAATGTCTTGCCCGTTGAAAACCTTCGACACGTCAAACTGTGCGCCCGGATCACTGGAGAATTGTTTCCAGCGTGCGACCGCATTTTCAAAGTCGGCAGGAACTTCAGGTCGCCCACGTAGGTAATCAAAAGTAGTATCGTCAGGTGCAATCATTCCGGCGCGGGCGCCCGCTTCGATTGACATGTTGCAGACGGTCATGCGTTCTTCCATCGATAACGCTCGAACACATGGTCCGGTGTATTCCAAGACGTAGCCTGTACCTCCAGCAGTACCGAGTTGACCGATGAGATACAGAATCATGTCCTTAGCGGTTACACCTGGGGGCAGTTCCCCATCAACTCGCAGTTCCATGGTTTTCGGTTTGAATTGTCTTAGCGTCTGAGTTGCCAAGACATGCTCGACTTCGCTGGTGCCGATACCAAAGGCTAGGGCGCCGAACGCACCGTGCGTCGCCGTATGGCTGTCACCACAAACAATGGTCATTCCCGGCTGGGTGTAGCCGTTTTCCGGACCAATCACATGGACGATTCCCTGTCGAACATCACCGATGTCAAAAAGCGTGACCCCGAACTCTTTGCAGTTGTCGCGAAGTGTTTCGATTTGTTTGCGACTAATCTCGTCGGCGATCGGTAGGCTGCGATCTGAAGTGGGAACGTTGTGATCCGGAGTCGCTATGGTTCGTTCTGGCCGACGAATCGCTCTTTGGTTTAGTCGCAGACCCTCAAAAGCTTGTGGGCTGGTGACTTCATGCACCAAATGTAAATCGACATACAAGATGGATGGACCAGATTCGGGAGCATGGACGACGTGTTCATCCCAGATCTTTTCAAGCATGGTCCGCGGTGCGGACGAATTGGCATCGGACATAAGGACAAAAGAATCCTAAAATCAAGAGACGTGTGTGTTTGACGACACTGTCAGCTTTCGCAATCGATATGTCAACGGCTGAGGGCTGAAATCCCGCCTGTTCGTTGCATTCAGGGGGCGTATTTGAGGGGAAAAACCCAGAGATGGGCGAATTGCACGTTCGTACTTCCCGCAAAGCGTTTGGCTGATTACACCTGATAGTACTGGCGATACCACTCCACAAAACGGTCAATCCCCACAGCGATCGGTGTGGATGGTCGGAAGCCCACGGCTTGCTCCAAAGCCTCAATATTGGCATAGGTAGCTGGAACATCCCCCGGTTGCATCGGCAAGAGATTTCGAACGGCCTTGAGTCCAAGTGAATTTTCAATGCATTCGATGAAGTGATTCAGCTCCACAGGCTCATTGTTACCAATATTGAAGACTCGGTAGGGAGCGTTACTGCTCGCTGGCGTGGGGGAGCCACTATCCCAGTTTGCATCGCTAGTGGCGATTTGCTGAGAGGTGCGATCGACACCCTCGACGATGTCATCGATGTAAGTGAAGTCTCGCCGCATCTTTCCTTCGTTGAACACATCAATTGGGCGACCTTCGAGGATCGCCTTGGTGAAAAGAAACAACGCCATGTCGGGGCGCCCCCAAGGACCGTAGACCGTAAAGAATCTCAATCCAGTGGTGGGAAGCCCATAGAGATGGCTGTAGGTGTGAGCCATCAGTTCGTTACTTTTCTTGGTGGCCGCGTAAAGGCTCAGGGGATGATCCACACTCTGAGATGTGGCAAAAGGCAT